>JBOFDK010000001.1:0-3405 GCA_051646925.1 Cellulosilyticaceae bacterium
TGTATTAAATCTAAAAACAACATTCCACGTCCTACATATCTTTTTGCTATACTTACTACTAATCGTAAGTTAGCTTCAGCTAAACGTTTCTTTGCTTCTATATCGCCTTTTTCCATCCTTTGAGCTAGTTTGATTTCATCATCTGCTGAAAGTAATGGAACTTTACCAATTTCTTTTAAATACATACGCACAGGGTCATCAATGCTAATGCCCTCCGGTAATGAGAAATCTAATTCGCTTTCTTCGTCTGCTTCTGCAATGTTGCCAATAACATCAATATTTTGTGTTTCCAAAAATTCATAGACTTGTTCTATTTTAGTTGGATCCATATCTAACTCACCAAAAGCATCAGTAATATCAGATTGTTCAAGTACACCTTTTTTATCTTTTGCTAATATCATCAGTTGATCCAGTTTTTGTTTAAATAATAATTTTTGAGATTCATCTTTCACAGTCAATCCATCCTTTCTTCTGTCTACTAGTCTAACCATTTATGCACTCAATATACAGTTTGTCAAGCACCTTTTTTCTTTCGAGAAGATTTTGTACTTCACTAATCGTTTTTGTCTGCTTTAATTTACTCTCTACATACTGTAAATTTAATGTTTTGATTGTTTCATTTAACATTTTTTTCAAAGTATCACGATCTTCATATCGTTCATCTCTATTCATAAATACAGTTGATATTGCTTTATGTTCATCAACTTCGCCAAAGTAATTGTTAAAATATTGAATATCTACAGCCTTTTTTTGCTCTAAAGCTTCTAAAACATGTGTTGCCAACGCTTGTAATACACCCTCATCAAACAATTCTGCTGTTACATACTCTTTTATCGCCTCATATACATAACTATAATGATAAATAGCTGATAAAAATACTAATTGTTTATTTGTAGGTCCAACAACTGAAGGCTCACGCTTTTTAACATTTGTTTTTGGTGCAATCGTTTTGGCCATACCAAAATATTTTTTAATTTCAGATTCTAGAGCTTTCTGATCTATACTATAATGATTAGCAATTTTTTCTATATATATACTTTGTTCAATTGTACTATCTAAATTCGCAATAATTTTAGAAACTTCTTGTAAAAATTCCACTTTTTGTTCTGCTAAATCAAGTTGATACTGATTTTCTAAATCTACAATTTTAAACCACATATCACTTTGCGCTGAATCTAGTAATTGTTGCATTTCTTCTTTTCCATGCTTTTTCAAAAATTCATCAGGGTCTTTTGCTTCTTTAAGCTGAAGAACTTTAACATGGATATTTTCAGCACGTAAAATAGGAATAGCACGAAGAGTTGCTTTTTTGCCTGCTTCATCACTATCATACAAAATTACAAGTTGGTTAGTATACCGTTTTATAAGTTTTGCATGCCCTTGAGTAAAAGCTGTTCCTAACGATGCAACAGTCTGTGAAAATCCAGCTTGATGCATCGCTATAACGTCCATATATCCTTCTACAAGTATAAAATATGGATATTTTTGCAGTTTTGCAATATGTAACCCATAGAGCAATCTACTCTTATCAAACAAAATACTTTCTGCCGAATTTAAATATTTAGGTTGTCCATCATTTAAAATTCTTCCTCCAAAAGCAACTACTTTTTTATTAAGATTAAAAATAGGGAACATTACACGATCGGAAAAACGATCATATATTACACCTTTTTTCTCGCTTTTAACACAAAGACCACAATGTACTAATACATCCTCTTCATATCCTTTTTGTCTTAAATACTTATAAAGACCATTATATTCAGATGGTGCATATCCAAGTCCAAATTGTTTTATAGTTTCTTTGGAAATACCACGCTCATGAAAATATTCTAAACTATGTTTATACGCATCGTCATTAAGCATGTAATAATAATATTTAGCAGCTTCTGTATACAATTCTAAATAAAGTTTTATCTTTTGTTTTTCATCATTATGCCCATTATCATGATAACTTTCTTCAATCGTAATATGTGCACGTTCTGCTAAAAATTGAACTGCTTCGGGGAATGTCATATTATCTCTTTCCATTAAAAAAGTGAAAATATTACCACCTGCACCACATCCAAAGCAATAGTACATCTGTTTATCATCACTAACAGAAAAAGATGGTGTTTTTTCATTGTGAAAAGGACATAAACCTACATGATTGTGCCCTTTTTTAGTTAGTTCTGTATATTCAGATATAACACCTACAATATCACTTTGCTCTCTCACTTGTTCAATAACATGTTCAGGATAGCGCACTTACATCCCCCTCTTTTCTCTACTTATAATTAATAAACCTTCCATGCTGTTGGAAAAAACAGCTCACAATACTGATGAACTGCAAAACGGTCTGTCATCCCTGCAATATAATCACAAACAATTCGTTCCACCGCTTCACCATTTGATATCTCTTGCCAAAAATATGCTGGAAGTTTATCTGGATATTTCATGTAGTATATAAAAAGTTCTTCCACCACATGCTTCGCTTTAATTTCTTCTTGTTTAGCTGCTGAATCAATATATACATTCTGAAACAAGAATTTTCGAAGTGCTAAAAAAGCTGCTTCCACTTCTTTGCTCATCGTAACAAAATTATTTCCTTTACTAAAAGATATGATGTCCATTATTAGATTATGAATACGTTCAGATGATCTATTTCCAAGTAATTCTATACAATCTTTAGGTAAATCTGATTCTTTTAGTACTTGCCCTCTTAACGCATCATCAATATCATGATTAACATACGCTATTTTATCTGATAATTGTACTATCCTAGACTCTAGCGTTTCTGTTTTTGATTTGCTTTGATGGTGCAAAATACCCTCTCGTACTTCATACGTTAAATTCAGTCCACTTCCTTTGTCTTCTAATTTTTCAACAATACGCAAACTTTGCTCATTGTGAGAAAATGAACCTCGAGTAAGTTTTTTTAAAACTTCTTCTCCAGAATGTCCAAATGGTGTATGACCTAAATCATGTCCAAGTGCAATAGCTTCAACCAAATCTTCGTTAAGTTGTAACGCTCTTGCTAATGTTCTTGCTATTTGAGCTACTTCTAACGTATGTGTTAACCTTGTTCTATAATGGTCTCCCTCTGGCGAAATAAACACCTGTGTCTTATGAGCTAATCGTCTAAATGCTTTAGAATGTAATATTCGGTCTCTATCACGCTGAAAGGCTGTTCTTAGAAGACATTCTTCTTCTTTGAATTCTCGTCCTCGTGTATTAACTGATCTTGTTCCATAAACACTTAATAAATCATCTTCTAATTTTTCTTGAATATAACGATGACACACTCATAACACCCCCTACTATAATATAAATACTCCATAACTATTAAATTTCCTTTTTTTTGTTTAATTTTTAGCTAATTAAACAAAAAAAAATAAATTATGCTATTATTTTTGACATATTAGTCTA
>JBOFDK010000002.1:0-15162 GCA_051646925.1 Cellulosilyticaceae bacterium
TCTGCTGACAATTTTTACTTCGTACTATTTAATAGTACTGATTTTTTTGATTATAACCGAAGTTATTCTCATTTGAATCGACTGGTTTAATGATTGTTATTTTATTTTCAAAGTTCATTGTATGCTTTATGTTTCAAGGGCTAGGCCCTGTTGTCTTTGCGGCTTGTCCGCTGCTGACTTGATTTATTATGCACTATCCTATTGTAATAGTCAACACATTTCTTCAACTTTCTTTCTTTTTTTTTATTTTCCTTTAGTTATCCACTTTTTTCTATCAAAACCCACAACTTTTCAATGTTATCCACATTGTTATCCACATTTAGGTACTATTATCCACATTTAAAATGCTTTATTTTATAATATCAAATAAATTAAGATTAACAAATACTTCTTCTGTTTCATCTATTAATTGCGAAACTGTAACCCCTACTAATCTTACTGCTTGTTCTGAATTAATTTTTTCTATTATTAGTTGTGTAGTTTTTAAAATGTCATCCGCTTCTTGTAACGTGTTATCTCCTGTTATACTTCTTGTTATTTGTGTAAAGTCATCAAACTTAACTTTAACTGTTATCGTTCTTCCCTTCTTACCATTTTCTTTAAGCCTCTTACTTACCTCCGCTGCCATTTCTCTAATCTCTTTATTAACTTCTGTTCCATTTAACCACTGATCTGTTTTAAACGTGCTTTCTTTTCCTATTGATTTGCGTTCACGATGATTTTCTACTTTCCTATTATCTATCCCTCTTGCGAAATCATAAAGCATTTGTCCTCGTTTACCAAACATCATTATCAAAAATGAATGTTCTAACCCTCTTAAATCTTTTCCTTTATGAATTCCTATTCGTTTTAAATCTCTAGCTGTTACTTTTCCTACTCCAAAAAATTTTTCAATCGGTAGCTTATCCAAAAAATCTTGCGCTATGTCTTCTGTAATTTCCATCTCTCCATTTGGCTTATTATAATCCGAAGCAATTTTAGCCAAAAACTTATTGTATGACACTCCTGCTGATGCAGTTAACTGCAATTCTTTTTCTATCATTTCTTTAATGTTTTTAGCAAGTTTCATAGTATCAGGTTCATTCATTTTATTTTCTGTAACGTCTAAATACGCCTCATCTAACGATAATGGTTCTATTAAATCTGTATATCTTTTAAAAATTTCTCTAATTTGGGCGGATACTTTTTCATATTTTTTATGATTCACTTCTATAAATACAGCTTTTGGACATAATCCATATGCCGCACTCGCTGACATTGCCGAATGAATTCCATATTTTCTGGCTTCATATGAGCAAGTTGCTACTACACCTCTTCCGCTAGGCGTCCCTCCTACAACAATTGGTTTGTTTTTTAACGCCGGATTATCTCTTTCTTCTATTGCTGCAAAAAAAGCATCCATATCAATATGTATAATTTTTCTCACTATTACACCTTCTTTATTTTATCTTTATTTGATAATAGTTTAAAGCTTTAATCAATTATATATCACTATAACTTAAACTAATACTTTAGCCTTATCATAACTTCTATAAGTATGCTATAATAACCAAAACATTTAAAGGAGTTTTATATGAATTCACTCAAAATCGATTCTGTTTTAAAATATTCCACAATATCACGTTGTGATGATACTGATTACTTTATAGAAACAAATGGCTTACCTGTAATGTTTTATATCGATACCCCTTATTTGGGCCGCATTCAATTTCCATATCCTTATGCTATCTTAGTTCGCACCGCTGCAAATTCAAAAAAAATCACACTTCATTTATTATCAGACTCTGGCTTAAAATCTAGTTTCATTAACATAGAACTTGACCTATCATCACATTTACTATGGGTTCATCATCAAACATCATCAATTACATTAACTCTACTACCTTCATTAAATTTGAATACAAAAGATGGTACACCTCTTTTCGTATCACCTCTAGACACTACCGATTTGCCCGCTATTTTAGATTTACAAAATCACATTGTTACAAACTTACCTATCACTAGTTGGTTTATGCCAACCTCTTCATCCGAATGGGATAGTTATCTAAATGAAACTGGAGTAGTTTTAGGTTACAAAACAACAAATAACCGACTTGTTGCAGTCGGCTCTTTATTGTGTTTAGGTTTATCTCCTGATAACTATGGTCATGACTTAGGTTTTAATGATACTAAGCTTCTTTCTACTGCGCAAATCGATACCACTATAGTTCATTCTGATTTTCGTGGTAATCGTTTACAAAATTACTTATGTGACCTTTTAGAATTCCATGCAAAGACCATCGGAATGTTATATATAACCGCAACAGTTTCTCCCGATAACCATTACAGTCTCAAAACTTTTTTAGACCGCGGTTACTCTATCCAATGCATCAAAGAAAAGTATAATGGTTTAGAACGTGCTATTTTGCTAAAATCATTTTAATTCCCTAATACTACTTTATTACTTTTAGCACTCTTACATTTGTTTTATTTGTTTTATTTGTTTCCACTACTAGTAGATGGTTTTCGCTCAACTTTACAATACCATCTACTATACTTTGAGTTAACGAAGAAATTGCTAAAATATCATTTCTCATTATTCTAGTTAATGTTCCTAACATATTGTACATTTCTTCTATTCCTTTATTTAATTTTTCATTATCATTCATTTCATTATAAAATGATATTGCTGCATTTAAGAATATTGCTATTGCTATATTTATTAGATTTTCTGCCAAATACTCTCCATATAACTCTTGGTTACTTTCAATATTTGCTAATCCCATATCCTGAATACGTTGTATTCCTTCCATATCAATTTCTCTATTTACAGCTTTCATTATCAATTCATCTATTTCTTCATTTAAATTTATATTATGTTCCAACATTTCAAGCTCATTTTCTATAGATTCCATTCCTCTTTGTAGCCTTTTAAGTGTATAAATTTTTTCTTCTTTTACTATCTTGCCACTTTTTTTGCTATACCAATGTTCTTGAACACTCTCATCCGAACCTATCTTTATATGGCCTGTTTTTTCATTTTCATAATATACATATTCAACCTGTTCTTCATTATTTGCATCTATATTTCCTTTTAGAACTTTAAAATAATTATCTATTTCTTCAGTGTTTTTTAATTTTTCAAATATTTCTTTTGTTTTTGGATTATCAAGTTGAAAATATTCTTTACCTTCATTATATATAATTTTATTTTCTATAGTTTTAAGATTACTTTTGAGTCTTTCTATATTTTTTTTAATATATTGTTCCAATTTATCTAAATAAGCTTTTTTACAATTCACTATCGCTGTTGTTTTATTTTCTATATACCCTTTGCCCTCTTCTGTTAATTGATTCTTTTGTAGCTTTGATCTTTTATTAATATCAATTATTTCTTTCTCCAATAAACCCATAGCATTTTTTTTAACAGTGTGTACCTTTCCTTTATGAAATTGTTTTATTTCATGGTCCATTTTCTCTAACTCTATTTCTTCTTTCATTATAATTTCATCTAACTTCTCAGTAAACACTTCTACTACTTCTGCTACTATTTCCGCTTTCTTTATAAACTTTTTATAAGCTAAAACTCTAACTATCACTATATCGTAAATAGTGTCCACTTCTACACCTTCAAAAATATTGTCTATTAACTCATCCTCTATCTCTTCAATACCATAATCATCTCTTTCTAATATCTTTTTTAATTCTAACGCCCCACTTAGTTCTTCTACTTCAGTATCCAATATTTTTTTAGCCTCAGTCATCTCTTCTAAACATTCTTCTATAGTACTATATTTAAATTGTTTTCTTAATTTAGGAATTTTATTTTTTGCAGTACTTTTTGCACTCAACTGATTCCATGCATATTGATATTGATCAAACAGTAATATTATTTGCTTACTTATTTCCTGTAAATGTCTCACCTTTTCCTTATTATCCGCAAAAAACACTTTATCAAAAAGCGCCATAATCTCACTCCTTAAACAATTTTTATAATAATCATTTATACATCTTAAATACATCATATTCCTAACTACTTATCTATGTGCATATTATTATATTAAATTTAACTTTTCAAAAACGAAATCTAATAAATCACGTGAAAATACACAAAAAAAAAGAGATTGAATCAATCTCTTTTTTTGATACTTAATATATTTAATTCTTTATCTTTATCGTTTTCCTTTATCGTATATTTCTCCTAGTGCACGTGGTGCACGGTTTGATTTAGAAAAAACAATTAACAATAATAGTGTTAATAAATATGGCAAAATTAAAATCAAATCTGAGTATGCACTTGATAGTTCTAATACTTCTGCCAGTTTATAACCTCCTGAACGTGCAAATCCAAATAATAAACACGCACCTAACGTCTGCATAATTTTCCAATTTCCAAAGATTAATGCAGCTATCGCTAAATATCCATATCCTGAATAGATAGTACTTGAAAAATTTGATGCAATCGAATATGCAAAACAAATACCACCAATACCTGCTAATGCGCCTGAAATCATAACTGAAGCAAAACGTATTTTTGAAACCTCTGCTCCCGCAGCATCAACTGCATGTGGGTTATCTCCACACGCGCGCATTCTAAGTCCAAATCTTGTCTTATAAAGTACATACCACATAACTATTGCAACTACTACAATGATTGGTTGGAATACATATAAGTCTTTAAAGAATGCCCCTATAATCGGTAGTTCACTAAGTAATGGAACCGAAAACTTTGGACAAATTGAAAGTGGAAATCGATTTGATGGTTTATCAAACAATATAACATTTAGCTGACTTGTCATAAAAGCTGTAAGTGCCATTGCTAAAATATTGATAACTACACCACTAATAACTTGATTTGCTTTAAATTTAATACATAGCATACCATGTAGCATTGAATAAAGCATACCGCCTATAGCTGCAAAACATACTGCTACGCAAAATAGTAAAACCGGATTAATCTCCATACCGCCTTTTGTTAGCAATATAACCGCTAACGAGCCTGAAAAGGCTCCTACTCCTAATAATCCCTCTAGTGCTAAGTTTATAATTCCGCTTCGTTCGCAATAAATACCACCAATTGCAACGATAAATAGTGGAAGTGCAAATGCCAAACCATCCATGATGATTAAATCCATTATACTTTACCTCCTTTTGTACTATTCATTTGTTCTTTTGCTTTATTAATGCGGTACTTAATGTATACACCACATGCTGCAAACAACAATATAATTCCTGTAATAACTTGTGCTATCTCACCTTGAATACCTACTGTTGAACTCATATAATTGCTACCTTTAGAAATAGTTGTAATTAATAGAGACGAGCCTAAAATTCCTATTGGATTTGAGTTACCAAGTAACGATACTGCAATTGCATCGAATCCTATAGCTGATAATTCTCTAGGTTGTATTGATACATAATTACCTAAGTAAAATGTAATTCCTGCAAGTCCAGCTAATGCTCCTGATAAAGTCATAGAAAGTACTATATTTTTTCCAACTTCTATTCCTGTATATTTGGCAGCGTGCTTATTCATACCAACAGTTTTCATCTCAAACCCTATTCTTGTTCTATCTAACAAGAACTTTACACCTACAACAACTGGAATAACTAGCAAAAACCCTAGTGGTATGTCCATTTTCAATCCGCCTACTTCTACATTTTGCAAAGTTAAACTTGCTGCACTAGAAACTGCACGTGATTGACGTGATGCTGGGTTAATATAATACATATTAATCATAAAACTTATTCCGTACTGTAAAATATAATTTATCATAATCGCTGAAACAACTTCATTTATATTAAATTTATGCTTTAAATATCCAATTAAAGCACCTACTAATGCTCCTACTACGATACCTATTAAGATTACTGCCGGTTTCGCTACTACTGCCGGTAATTCAGAATATCCAATTAATACTGAAGCTACAAATCCACTAATTAGCATTTGCCCTGACACACCAATATTAAACAACCCTGTTTTAAATGCAACTGCTACTGATAATGCTGCAAAAATCATAGGAGTTAGCGAATTTAGTAAGCTCATAAAATCTGTTAACATACTTTTTTTAGCAGCGTAAGATGCTTTTGGCAACAATCCAGAGCCTTTTAATAAGCTTACAAAAGACTCGAATGGATCTTTTCCTACTGCTAAAATTACAAGACTTGCAACGATTAGACTCATAAAAAGTGCTAATAACGGAATTGAAAGCCCTTGATATTTTTCATTACCAAATATTTTCAAAAAACTTTGCTTAAGTTTTCTCATTATGACGTCACTCCCATCATGTATTGACCAACCTTTTCACGCGTCAACGTATCTGCATCTGCTATTTTTAACAACTCACCATTATAAATAACACCGATTGTATCTGCTAAATTCATTACTTCTTCTAATTCTAGTGAAATAAGTAAAATAGCACGCCCCGCATCTCTTTGCTCCAATATTTGCCCATGTATCTTTTCAATCGCTCCAATATCTAGGCCTCTTGTTGGTTGAACAAAAATCAATAACGATGCCTTTTCTTCTATTTCTCTACCTATAATAGCTTTTTGCTGATTTCCACCAGACATTGAGCGAACTGTTGTAGTTGCACCTTGGCTACTTCTAATATCATATCTTTCGATAATTTCATCTGCATATGCCCTACATGCTGCTTTATTTAATATTCCTTTTTTAGAAAAAGGCTCTTTGTAATATTTTTTAAGCATAATATTGTTTTCTAGGCTAAAATCCAAAACAAGTCCTGTAGTATGTCTATCTTCTGGCGTATACGCAATTCCGCATTGTTGACGCCTGCGAATACTTTCTTTTTTAATTGTTTTGCCTAATAATTTTATGTCACCTTCTTTTATATCCATAAGTCCTGCAATCGCATCAGCAACTTCTACTTGCCCGTTACCCGATACGCCCGCAATTGCAAAAACTTCACCTCTTTTTATATTGAATGAAACATTTTTTACAACTGGAAATCCTTCTTGATTAAGTACAGTTAAATTTTCAACACTAAGTACTTCTTCTCCACATTGTATTGGATTTTTTTGATTTTCAAAACTAACTTCTCTTCCTACCATCAAAGTTGCCATCTCTTTAGTAGATATCGTTTGCACATCTCTTACATCTACTAATTTTCCGCGGCACAAAATAGCACAACGGTCCGCTACTTTTTTTATTTCTTCTAGTTTATGTGTAATCAAAATGATAGTTTTTCCTGCATCACGCAGTTCTCTTATAATAATTAATAAAAATTCAATTTCTTGTGGTGTAAGTACCGCAGTTGGCTCATCAAAAATCAAAATTTCCGCTTCTCTATATAGCATTTTAAGAATTTCTACCCTTTGCTGAATTGAAACACTCACTTCTTCGATTCTTTTTGTAGGGTCAACTTCTAATCCATATTTTTTTGATAGCTCTGCTATTTTTTTATCTGTTTTTTTAATCCCCACATACGGAAAAATTCCAAATAGCTTTTCTATAGGTTCTTGCCCAAGTACAATATTTTCTGTAATAGTATAATTTTCAACCAATTTAAAATGCTGATGCACCATTCCTATCCCTAGAGCTGTTGCATGAGCTGGAGATTTTATATTTACTTTTTCACCTCTAATATATATTTCACCGGCATCTGGCTCATACATTCCAAATAACATACTCATAAGTGTTGATTTTCCTGCACCATTTTCTCCTAACAATGCATAAATTTCACCTTTTTTAATGCCTAAAGAAACCTGATCATTTGCCACTATTCCTGGAAATTTTTTCGTTATTTTTTTCAATTCTACAATATATTCACTCATTTTCAAGGCTCCTTTCTCTATATTACAGTTAATCTACCTCTTACTATATTACATTATTTTAGTATAAAAAAAAAGGCTGCAATCCGCAAGGAGTTGCAACCTAGATTGTTTATTAGCTATTTTAAGCCTGGAAAATCTTCTGGTGTTGTTCCACTAAAGTTTGATGGTGGGACAATTGTTCCTTCTTGTACATTTGTATATATACTTTCAAGTGCTGTAATTGTTGTATCTTTTAATAAGTGGCGACCTTCTTCTGCAACATATCCTGTTGAATCTGTGTCTGCTTTAAGAACATGATTACCACCAACAAAAGTTTCTGCTTTAATTTCGTTTAACTGACGGTATACGTTAAGTGCCATATTTTTTAATGCTGATGTTAATACAACATTTTCTGATCCGTTTACACCATCTGCAAATTGATCAACATCACATCCGATAACTTTAACACCTGTTGCTTCTTTAGCTGCTGTAAATACACCCGCTCCTGAACCACCTGCTGAAACGAAGATAGTATCAACACCTTGAGCTATAAGTGCTGCTCCTAATACTTTACCTGTTGCTTGGTCATTGAAATCTCCAATGTAATTTCCACCAACATTTGCATTTGTTACATCAACACCTGCGTATGATGCAATTTCAACACATTCTACTTCTGTTCCAAGTTGAGCATTTGCATATTGAACACCCGCTTCAAATCCATATTGGTAATTTACATTTGATGGGAATGCAATTCCGTTAACAACTGCTACTTTTCCTGTAGTTGTTTCTAATGCTGCTGCAACTCCTGCAAAAAAACCACTTTCTTGTTCTGCAAACTGCATTGCATATATATTATCTACAGCAACTTCTTCCCCTGCTGGACTAGTTGGAAAACTATCTACTAGAATGAATTTTTTATCTGGATTTTCTTCTGCCACTTCTGCAATTCCTGCAAATTGGTATCCTGGTGTAATAATAACATCATAGTCTGCAACAACTTCTGAAACTGCTTGAATAGCATTTGCTACATCTTTTTCTTCAACTGCTTGTACAGTTACTTCTGGATTTTCTTCAATAAACTGTAATATACCATTGTAGTTATTTTCGTTGAAGTTACCATCATCTACACCTGTAATACTTGTTACGATGACAATTTTCATAGCTTCTTCGTTGTCTACTTGGTCTTCTACTTGATTTTCTACTTGATTTTCTACTTGGTTTTCTACTTGATTTTCTGTTGTATTGTTTGAGCTACAACCTACTACCATTACCATAGATGCTAATGCTGTAATTGCTACTATTTTTTTAATTAGTTTTTTCATTAATTTATCCTCCATCAATTTGTTTGATTTTGCGTGAATTAAATTTCTTTTGTATTATCGCATTCCTTGACATAATTGTCAATGTACATTTTTTATATATTTTTTTTTAATGTTCGCTTTTTCAATTATTTATGTTTTGAATATTTTATTTTTATATGTTTTTTATACACTTTTATAACTTTTCACTTATGTATTAGTTGATTAAACCGAATATTTAACCCGATAAACTGTTTTTTAACTTAACTTTAAACATTGGTTTATCGGGTTATTTATTGTTTTAATTTGTTTTAATTACTTCTTAATGATGGAATAAACGTATACCTGTAAAACTCATCACCATATCATGTTTGTTACATACATCTATAACTTCTTGGTCTTTTACTGAACCACCTGGTTGTACTACGTATTTTACACCGCTTTTGTAAGCACGTTCTATATTATCTGTAAATGGGAAGAATGCATCTGACCCTATCGTCACTTCTTTCATTCCTTTTAACCAGTTACATTTTTCTTCAGTTGTAAATTGTTTTGGTTTCTCTGTAAAAACATTTTCCCATTGGCCATCACCCAATATATCCATATACTCTTCACCAATGTATAAATCTATTGCATTGTCACGGTCTGCTCTTCGAATATCTTCTTTGAATGGTAAATTTAATACTTGTGGTGCTTGACGTAAAAACCAATTGTCTGCTTTTGTACCCGCAAGTCTTGTACAATGAATTCTTGATTGTTGCCCAGCTCCAATACCTATCGCTTGCCCACCTTTTGCATAACATACTGAATTTGATTGTGTATATTTTAATGTGATTAATGATATAATCATATCAATTTTTGCAACTTTTGGAATTTCTTTATTTTCTGTTACTACATTTTTAATAAATTCTTCATTTATTTTTAAAGTATTTCTTCCTTGTTCAAAAACAATCCCAAACACTTCTTTATTTTCAATTGGATGTGGCACATAACTTGGATCGATTTGAATGATGTTGTATGTTCCTCGTCTTTTTCCTTTTAATAATTCTAACGCTTCTTCTTCATACCCTGGCGCTATAACTCCATCTGATACTTCTCTTGCAATAATTTTTGCTGTTGCAACATCACATACATCTGAAAGTGCAATAAAATCTCCAAATGCTGACATACGATCCGCACCTCTAGCTCTTGCATAAGCACTTGCAAGTGGTGTTAAATCTCCTAAATCATCTACCCAGTTGATTTTACGCTCAACTTCTGTTAATGGTAACCCTACTGCAGCTCCCGCTGGTGATACGTGTTTAAATGATGTTGCTGCCGGAATTCCTGTAGCTTCTTTTAATTCTTTTACTAATTGCCATCCGTTAAATGCGTCCATAAAGTTAATGTATCCTGGATTTCCATTTAACACTTTAATTGGAAGCTCCCCTTCTTTTGCAACGATTTTTGATGGTACTTGATTTGGATTACACCCATACTTCAATTGTAGTTCTTTCATTATAAATACCTCCTGTAATATTATTATTTATTTTTATTTACTATACGTGTTTCGTAATGACCTGTTTCTATATTTATATATCTTACGAATAGTGATACTTTGTTTTCTTCATTTAATGCATTCCATATTGTAGTTGTAAATGCTTCTATATCATTTGGAATACTAACTATTTTTGGCTCACCTTCAAAACTTGGAAGTGGATCTTCATTACATTTATATGTGTGTATAAATCTACCTTCTCCAGCTTTAGCATTGTCATATGTGTATGTGTATCTATTACAGCATGATGGATCTCCTTGATTGCTTTTTAAAATAGACATTGCATAATCAAATTTTTGTTGCTCTATGTGCATTACACCTGAAATACGTGGTGTATAGTTTGGTGCATCTGGCTCAAATTCACGTGTTTTAAGCGCTGCTTCAAAACTAAACTCTTTATCCATTAAATCATATACTGTATCAGTTTGATCTCCATTTGTAACAATTGTACGATTACCAAGCACTTTAACTGGTGCATAAATAATTAAACTTGGATCTACTAGCTTTGATGGATCAAACGCTTCTGTTCTAATTCCTTGCCCCTCTTCTACAAAAATACGGTTACGGCTATTTTCACTACGTCCCATAATAAAATACGCTGTAACTGCCGCTTTACCATCTTCTGTTCTTCCTATTACAATCCCTCTACCTGGATAAGCATTTTCTAACAACTCTTTTTCTAATGAAATCATTTTTTATACCCCTCTACATATTTAGTATTTTTATTTATTTTGTATACAAAAAAACCGCCTAGGTAACCTAAAAAAACGGTCGCCCAGGCGGTCGGCATTTTATAAACATTCTGTACTCCCTATGAGTTATATCTCACTTATCCGCCAGTCATACAGATTATAAATTTATGATACAATACATTCGAACAAATTTCAATATTTTTTTTGTAAAGTTCGGATTTTTATTTTATCTCCATCTTCTCATCATCATTCGTGCAATCTTTTCTGGCTCTTCTGTCATACCTGATTCTACCCATTGTATAAAAACATTACACAATGCTCCTGCATAAAAATATAATTGGTATGTTGAATACTGTGAAGTTGGAGCTATGTACGTTTCCATATAGTCATTTAAAGCGTTAATTACGACGCTATACATATTTGATTTAACTAATGTCATAATAAATTGACTATAGTCCTTAAAAAATTTTAGGCAATGGCATATACGCTTCTCATCATGAACATACCCGATTTCTGGATGCTTTTTAGTATCCTCTATGTATTCGTTTACAATTTCATACATGTAATCAGATAAAACTTCTGTTTTGGACGTGTAATATTTATAAAATGTCATTCGGGATACATTCGCTTTTTTTACAAGTTCTATAATTGTAATATCTTCTAACCGTTTCATATCCATAAGTTCTATAAGTGCTTTAGCAATAGATAGTCGAACAGGTTGGTTTCTTGTAGTTAAATTAGCTCCCCCTTCTGACTTTCTCATAATTTTTCCTCCCAATTCATTCCATATACTTACAAATTACTACCTTTTGTCAATTGTAACACATACATGCTTTATAGTACAATTTACTATAATACTATACTTTGATTTTTTATATTGTATTTTTTATATTTTATTACTATATATTGAGGAGATTTTTATGAAATATGGAATCGTAGTAGACTCTAGTTGTGATTTACTTCACCTTGCTCCAGAGTTTCAAGCTCAAATTGATTTTTCTCGTGCATCACTAAAACTTGATATAGGAAATAAAGAGTTTATTGATAACGAAAACCTTGACATTGCAAACTTTATGAAAGAAATGTACGATTTTAAAGGCAAAACAGGTAGCGCTGCACCTGGTCCTCAAGAATGGATTAATGCTTTTAGTAAATCTGAAAATATTTTTGTACTAACAATTACAAGTGCAATGTCTGGATGTTATGCTAGTGCAAAAACATCTGTAGACTTATTCAAAGAAGATTACCCAAATCGTAACATATGCCTTATAGATACTAAATCTACTGGTCCTGAAATGACTTTACTTGTTCAGAAATTATGTAGTTTAATTGCTCTTGACTTACCATTTGATGAAATTAGTAAACAAATTCAAGAATATTCTACACACACTAATTTATTATTTGCACTTAGCTCACTTGAAAATCTTGTAAAAAATGGCCGCGTTAGTAAACTTGTTGGTAGTATTGCCGGAATTTTAGGTATTAAACTTTATGGTACTGCTTCCCCTGAAGGAACTTTAGCCCCTATTGGTAAATGCCGCGGCAAACATAATGTTTTTGATAAATTAGTCGAAGAAATGTATTCTAGAGGCTATAATGGTGGTAAAGTTGTTATGGCTCACTGTTTTGCATTAGATAATGCTAACTACATGGCTGATAAAATACGTCTAAAATATCCTAATGCATCTATCGAAATTATGCCTACTAGTGGATTATGTAGCTACTATGCAGAACAAGGCGGAATTTTAGTTGGCTTTGAATCATAATATTATATTTTTTATTTCAAAAAGAAAGAACATAAGAATTATATAATTCTTATGTTCTTTCTTTTTGATAAAGTTTTTTCATTTCCTCTTTTTAATAAAATTTTTTCATTTCTTCTATAATTTTATTTCTTAAATTACTATCTAATGCCTCGCCTTTGGCAACTTCTAATGCCCATAATACCGCCCCTATACCTGGTGGCACTTGTAACACTACATAGCTACACTCTAAATTTGTTAATTTCTCTATATTCATTTTGTATGCATCTATCATAATTGTTGTTTTTGGCTTTGTCCATACTGATCCACCTAAAACAATAGTTACATTGCCTTCTTCTTTAAATTCTAAATTTCTTATGCATCCAACTGTTGATTTTGCTAACTCTTCTGCCACTTTATTAACTATTTTTAATGCTACTGTATCCCCTTTATCTGCATAACGTAAAACAAGTTTTACAAATTCCGTTTGTGATTTTCCTTGCTCCATAAATTCTGAAACAGCATGTATGAAATATTTCTTATCTGTAATGTTTAACAATGCCAAAACATCATCTACCATGTCTGTGCATTCGCCACATCTATATAATGTAGTATAAATTTCTCTAAAAAGTTCTCTTGAAATGAATCCACCACCACCGTCATCTCCTGATACATAGCCAATTCCACCTACTTGAAGTCTATTACCTTCTGCATCAATTCCTGCTGTAACTGTTCCTGTACCATTAATAGAACAAATTCCTATGCCATCACTACTACCAGCTTTTAATCCTAAATATCCATCGTTATCAGCTATAAAGTTTTTAAACCCTATACGTCTTATAACCTCTTCTAAGCACTCTTTTTGAACAGGCGTATCTAATCCTGCTAATCCAAAAACACCAATAACTACATCTTCTATATCTACATTATGTGCTACTAATAATTCTTGAATACGCGCATTCATTTCAGTATAACTACCTTCATATCCATTAGTCATACGTTCATGACTACATGTTCCTGATCTAATAGTTCCTATGTATGTCCCTTCTGTATCAAATAAAAAATAATCAGTTTTTGTATTCCCACCATCTACACCTATTATATATGATTTTTTCATTTTTCCCCTACCTCTTATCTGTTATTTAATCTCCCCTAATTATAACGTTTTTTTACATATTTTTGTATACTTTTAAGTTATATAACCTCATATATATATTAATTTTTTAATTTATCAGTTTTTTAAGCTATAAAATTTTCTAACCTATAACACTTTCTAACCTATAACACTTTCTAACCTATAATACTTTCTAACCTATAATACTTTCTAACCTATAATACTTTTTTAACCTATAATACTTTTTAACCTATAATGCTTTTTAACCTATAATGCTTTTTAACCTATAATGCTTTTTAATCTATAATGCTTTTCAACCTATAATGCTTTTTAACCTATAATGCTTTTTAACCTATAATGCTTTTTAACCTATAATGCTTTTTAACCTATAATGCTTTTTAATCTATAATGCTTTTTAATCTATAATACTTTTTAACCTATAGTCTTTTTTGCTATATGATGCTCTCTTTGATTTTAGTTTTATGTACTTTAATACGATTTATCAATTTATTAAATTTGGACAAATAAAAAAACACTTCTATATTCATAGAAGTGTTTTTATGCCCGAGACCGGAATCGAACCGGTACGAGGGTTAGCTCGCAGGATTTTAAGTCCTGTGCGTCTGCCAGTTCCGCCACTCGGGCATACAATGGTCGCTATAGGGCTCGAACCTATGACCCCCTGCTTGTAAGGCAGGTGCTCTCCCAGCTGAGCTAAGCGACCAATCGACTATTAAATTATTATCCAATCACTTAGATAAAGCGACCCAGAAGGGACTCGAACCCTCGACCTCCGCCGTGACAGGGCGGCGTACTAACCAACTGTACCACTGGGCCTTATAAATTTGGCAGCCACCTACTCTCCCGGTCCGTCTCCAGACAAGTACCATCGGCCGACTAGGTCTTAACCTACGTGTTCGGTATGGGAACGGGTGTGTCCCCTAGTCGCATCGCCACCAAAAATTGTTAAAGTATATTTCTTGCTTATACTTTCAAAAACAAATACTACCTTTTTAGATTCTTC
>JBOFDK010000003.1:0-2976 GCA_051646925.1 Cellulosilyticaceae bacterium
GAGAATTTATTTCGCCTTTGGATAGATTTGTTTGGATCTCTAAAAATTTATCGATATCTACTTTAGAGACTTTATCCACATACTCTACAATACTAGGCTTGCTTGTGTCTTCTATGTAGCGCACTAATAACTGTTTCAATTCTTGAACCTCAGCATCTATAACTGTCTGCATATAAGCATCATCAAGTTCTATATAGTAATCAGTTTCTCCGGCAGAATAATTTATGCTCCCTATTTTTACTCCAGATCTATAGAGCTCGGTTTGGTACATTCCTTTTCTCACTAGTTCAATTGTATTTTTCATTATTCACCTCCTAAAAAAAGTTTTCACTATAGAAAAAACGTGAATTAAATCTATTCACGTTTTCAAAGGTTTTTTATTTAATTTCAGAAAGTAAAATTTCTGCTTCTGGAAGAGAGAGAAGATATTCTAACTCTTCTTGAGTTAAGAATCAATATTTCGCCATTACTATTGTTGCATTTTTAGCACTTGCTCCCCAATATTCGTTACTTGGCTTTACATACGATAACGAGCACTCTGATTGGTTTATTGTGTGGCTACTAGATACGTTTGTCAAAGTTAATGTAAAAGCATTCTTATTAGCTAATACATCTAGAGGAACTGGTACACTGAAGAATAAACTCCATGGTGTTCCGTTTGACCCACCTCTTCTACGACTGAACGTTACTCTTGTTAAAAACACACCATCTACGTTTAAGTTTGCAGAGAAACTAACACTATTCCAGGAAACTTCTGTATAACCTATTGTGAAGCTTAAAAAAACATGTGAGTTTTTTGGTAGATGGTCAATCTTAATTGAAGTTCCTGCTCCATTTATATAAATTGGATGACTTATATAATTCTGTTCACTGTTGCCCCACACCCTATAATCAGCACACAAAATAGGGCAAATTGCGAACTTGTCTCCATTTACAGATATTGTTCCATTGTAATATCCAGAGTTCCCAGTGCCTGGAATGTCCCATTCGTAAAAAAATGATGCCATGGACATATATTTAAACATAAATCCTGTAGCTATGTTGTAACCTATATTGTTGAAATTCAAATTAGTA
Organism: Cellulosilyticaceae bacterium; assembly: GCA_051646925.1. Taxonomy (GTDB): domain Bacteria; phylum Bacillota; class Clostridia; order Lachnospirales; family Cellulosilyticaceae; genus JBOFDK01. The sequence continues at coordinate 1,075 of JBOFDK010000003.1, forward strand.
CCGCTTTTTGTTACTGTCACCTTATTGTAAAACATATTATTTATATTTTTTACTCCAGTATCAAGATATGCAAATCCACTAAAATCAGTTGTTGGAGCACCAAACATTGAGGCTGAAGTTATAGCTCCAGATCCATACCCTACCGTAGTTTTTTTAAAAGCTTTAATTACACTTATATCTCTCCAAGTTGCCACGCTTTCACCTCTTCTTTTAATTTAGAATAGGTATGAACTGTTGCTCCATTTATTTTCTCTGTTTTTTTATCATAAGTAAAACCTATAAGACAATCATCTAAGCTTTTAACAATTCTATTTTTGAAAGCACTATTTGTTACAGGAAACAATCTAATAATAATAGTTTGAATTATCCCTCGCCTTATTAAAGTATGTATTAACTCTCCACTTTGTAAAAGAGCATTAAATATATTTTCTTCTTCTATTTTTATATTTCTTTCTCTATTGAAAACCAACTCATATATACCATCACCTTTTTGTATAAAAGATAATGAATATTGATTAAATCGCTTTCCTGTTGAAAAACCCATTTTTCTCCTCCTTTAGAAAGATTCTGTAAGCAACACATAGACACTACTACCAGCTTTTTGTGCCCCAGTTGTTTCTACCACTTTATAATTCGGATGTCCTCCAACTACATCTAACCTATATCCATATTTAAAGTCACGTGGACTAACAAAGTGCATGTCCTTTGGGAATATTTGAACACTAAAAGCTCCTGGAATAAAATTAGCTCCTGTTATATTTATGTTAAAAGTAGTATTGATTGACACTTCATAAACCATTGTTTTTACTATTCTTCCTGTCTCTACCCAACCCATTAGAACAACCTCACTTTTATACAATCTATGTTCATTCTATAATTTCTTAATGTGAATATTTGGAAATCAGCTATCAAACCTTGCTCAGAACTACCAGTTCCAGATACGTGTCTTCTAACTCCAACAGAGCTGATATTAATTGGTTCATTATAAATCTCATAAAAATCTTCTTTCCAAGTCATTGCATCAATTACACCAGGCATAACAGCAAACCCTTCATCTGCTGTTATATATTTGATATCTGAGCCATTACGCCTATATGTAAACCCATTACATTTATCTCTGTAATTAATATTATAAGTAAAATAAGCTTTTACCCCGATAGCATTCGACGCTGAAACACCTATATCATTAACTTCATCAGGCGGTCTCACACCATCGCTTCCACCCTCAATACAAATACATTGAGTTATTGCTCCCTCTTGACACTGTACATTTACCGAAGCAGAACTAGAACCGTATGAAACTGTAGTAGTAATAGATTTTAGTAAAGGCGGAAGAAGTTGCCCGTTTAGTATCTGAGGCATTAACTTAATATTGCTACTATTCTCACCAGGTTTATAATGATAAGTCCAATTGTTATTAGCACTTAAGTGCACTACTTCAATATTTGCTCCTGCCCTTATATCTTTCCAAGCCATCTACACCCACTCCTGGAACACAATAGATCCACCTCTAATTAATACTCTTTTAGTTCCTGCCCCATTCAATGATATAATTCCATTCGTATCATTCTGAACAGTAAGAACTCCAGTTACTTGAGTGTTCGCATTTATAATTACTTTACCTTGATTTATATTATTTTGGACATTATTTGCCGCTGTATCATCCGTGTATTTAGTCCCTTTCACCCAGTGAGCTGAGTTATAACTCCCGGAGGCCAAGGTTGTCTTACATACCATTAAATCTGCTGTTGCTGAAAGATTAGTTATCCATAAATCTCCTACCTCGTAAGGTGCAGTAGGTTGAGCTGTGAATACTCTTTTCTTTGACTGAGCTAATGATTGAGCTACTGTATCTTTAGCATCTAATATATCCCAGGTTCCAGTGTTTGTTCCTGTCCTTCT
>JBOFDK010000004.1:0-23371 GCA_051646925.1 Cellulosilyticaceae bacterium
TACCAGTACTTAAACATAATGGAGATTATGATGTATCAGGGAAAGTTAAGTATTACCATAGTGGAAATGAAGCAATTGGAACACAGTTAGAAAACTGGCAAGTTAAGTACATTTTCGATTGGTACAACAAAGACACAGGAGAAAAACCAATGCCATTCCCTTATCCAAATCAAGAACACAAAGTAATTGTTGAAGTTAAAAACGTTGGAAGAAGTAATTATTTAAATTTATCTAATAAAAAATGCTAAGTTGATATATTAAATATCGAACTTAGCATTTTTTTTAATCAGGGAAATTAGAAACAAGGGTTCCAGAAGTATCATATAATTCAGCTGGATCACTACTACTATTGTTCCAAACACCATTTCCTTCTAACCAATGAAAGTCTACGTCTTCATTTTTTTTAGAATCGCCAACTTTAACAGAGGTTCCTGCTTTTAATGTATACTGAGGGAATTTAAATGTTTGATTTCCAGTAACCGAAACTATAGTCCAGTCTTGGATAGGCATATCAACAGTTGATACATTAGAAATGATAATATACTCATCAATTTTGTTAAGAGCTTGAATGTTAATACTTCCTTCTGTAAAATCTTCTGGAAGTTGTTCTGGTTGTTTATCGTTTGTGTTTTTGCTTTCCTCTACAGGTTTATTTAATTCTTTATTTGCTTCATCAGGATTTATATTATCGAATGAGTCAGTAATTACTTTTCCTTTAAGTGTATATGTATAAGTGTAATGATTTGGTATTTGTGTTTCAGTATTTGGATATGTAATTATAGCTTCGAAATTTGAACAACCGCCAGCTTTTCTGATGGCATCTTCCATGTATGCCTGATCGCCATGTCTATTTAGAGTGCTTTCTTGCGGTGTGATGTTGTAGGCATTTGAAACGCCGCCTAAACTATCTGCGATGACGTGTCCTTCGTCTAAAAACTTTGATTCTGTTCCAGGTACTTTTGCTTCGTCTCTATAGTATCTGCCTGTAGATAAGACAGGTTCGTTATCATCATCTTGCAATATAATTTCATCAGCCACAACTTTTACTAATTGGCCGTATTCGTTAGTGAAAGCCCAATATTCTCTATCACCAAAGCCTATATCTACTACTACGTTTGGTTCTCTATGACCAGATAAATTCCCGCCATCAACTTCTATTAGTGTATATCCATCAAAAATATTACTATTACTAATGCTATTACTACTATTGCATCCTGTAATGCTTAATAGCGCTATGAATAATATACAGAAGAGTATTCCTATTTTTTTTCTAATTGTATCTTTAAGTATCATTTAGTATCTCCAGTTAATTATATAGATAATATAAAATATTTTATATTGACGATAATGCATACTATTACTAATCTTTTGTTTTTTTTGATTAACAGTATATCGTCTTATATTGTTTTTATGAACAAAACCTATTGTTTCAATGTAAAACTAAGGATTTTATAATTCACCTTGTAAAATGCTCCTTTCTATAGTTTTTCAGTAACTGCTGGAAAAGACCAGAGAGTTTTCCGAGTGGTAATTATTTTTAATATGTATGTTAGGGGATGAATAATAACTTTGCGCCTATGTTTTACAGACTATAACACATATTAGATAATATTATAGACATAAGTCTTATAAATGTTAAGTTTTGTTCTATAAACATAGTATATGGAGTTATTTTCATAAGTCAATAATTATTTTTGTATCTTAAAGATAGATAAAGTAATTTTAAAAAAACACTTTACAACTTTACTACGATAAAGTATAATGAAATTAATAGAAAATAAAGAATATTTAAAAGGAGAATGATTATGAAATTAAAAAATATTGTAAAAACTACAATTGTAAGTATATTAGCTATGAGTATGACAGTAGGAATGATGGGATGTACAAAAGTTGCTAGTACAGGATTAGAAGGTGTAAGAGAAAGAGGGAAATTAGTTGTTGGTCTTGATGATCATTTTGCGCCTATGGGATATAGAGATGAAAAAGGTGAACTTGTTGGGTTTGATATTGATGTAGCAAAAGAGGTTAGTGAACGTCTTGATTTGGAACTAGAACTTAAGCCTATTGTTTGGGATACGAAAGAAGTTACATTAAATAGTGGTGAGATTGATTTGATTTGGAATGGATATACGATTACACCAAAGAGAGAAGAAATTGTTCTTTTTACAGAGCATTACTTGGCAAATGATCAATGTATTGTAGTAAAGAATGATTCAAATATCAAAAGTATAAAAGACCTTGAAGGAAAAAATGTTGGATTGCAATTAGGTAGTTCAGCGCAAGATGCTGTTGAAAAAAATTCAGAAGCAATGAAGAGTTTTAAAAATCTTAGAAGATATGAAAATAACTTAGAAGTATTATTAGACCTTGAAATAGGTGGTGTAGATGCAGCGGTTATGGATTCGGTTGTAGCTAATTATTATAATAGATTAAATAATTATGATTTCAAAGTGTTAGAAGAAAACTTTGGAAGTGAAATGTATGGTATTGGTGCTAGAAAATCAGATCAGACGTTAGTTGATGCGATAAACAAAACATTAAATGAAATGTATGTAGATAAAACGTTAGATGAAATTTATATGAAATGGTTTGCGAAATAATGGAGTGGCTTATTCAAACGACACTACAAATTTTAGAGGGGCTTGGTACGACGCTTTCGCTGTACGTTATAACTATTTGCTTTTCGCTAGTATTCGGGATGATGCTTGCAGTTGGAAAAATATCTATTAAAAACAAAATAGTGAGTAAATGTTTTGATATTTATACGATGTTATTTCGAGGAACACCGCTTTTATTGCAACTATATTTTTTCTATTTTGGATTAAGAGGAATTATGTTTACGTTTGGAGATTATCAGGTTAGACCGTTTGCTGTTTTGTCGGCATTTAGTTGCGCTTTGATAGCTTTTATTTTAAACTATGCGGCTTATTTTGCGGAGATTTTCAGAGGTGGAATTCAAGCGGTAGATAAAGGGCAGACAGAGGCATCTAAAGCGCTAGGTATGACGTATGTGCAAACTATGATATATGTTGTAGTGCCTCAAGGTATACGTTCGGTGTTACCATCTTTAGCGAATGAATCTATAACATTAGTAAAAGATACAGCGTTAGTTGCAGCGATTGCAATAGAAGATTTGCTACGTAATAGTAAGGATATTGTTGTAAGGGATGGTAATTTGATGCCGTTTGTTATAGTAGGGGTTATATATTTAATGCTTTCATATGTTATTGGAATGGTATTTAAATATTTAGAAAAAAGGCAAAACGTAAAGTATTTGTAATGTTATTTTAGTTTAAAATAGAAAGAAGCTACTAAAAATATATGAGATATTATATTTTATAGTAGCTTTTTTTGATAGGTTTTAAATAAGTAAAATAATGATATAGTATTAAAAATATATGATATACTTATGTTGTAAAATAGTAACTTGTATAAAAATGGATTACTGTATTTAAAAGCATAGTAATAGGAGGCGTTTATGGGACAAATTTGTGTAGAACATTTAACAAAAGATTATAAAAATAATAAAGGTGTGTTTGATTTAAATTTTGAAATACAAAAAGGTGAAGTGTTTGGGTATTTAGGACCAAATGGTGCTGGTAAAACGACAACTATTAGACATTTGCTAGGGTTTTTAAATGCAGATAGTGGTCTATGTAAAATAGGAGAATATGATTGCCGAAAAGATGCTCACTTGATACAAAAAGATTTGGGGTATTTGCCAGGTGAAATTACATTTTTTGATGAAATGACAGGTAAAGAATTTTTGAAATTTATGGCTGATATGCGCCAAATGAAAGATTTTACAAAAATGAATTATTTAATTGATTTTTTTGAGCTTGACCCAAGTGGGCGTATGAAAAAAATGAGTAAAGGTATGAAACAAAAGATAGGTTTAGTATGTGCGTTTATGCATAATCCAACGACATTAATTTTGGATGAGCCAACAAGTGGACTTGACCCTCTTATGCAAAATAAGTTTATTCAGCTTATTTTGAAAGAAAAATCAGAAGGAAAAACTATACTAATGTCATCGCATAGTTTTGAAGAGGTAGAGAGAACTTGTGACCGTGTTGGAATTATTCGTAAAGGGAAATTTGTGGCTGTAGAAACAGTTGAAAAGTTAAAAAAATCAAAACGAAAAGTGTATGCAGTTACTTTTGAAGATGAAAATGCGGCAAATAGATTTTCAAAAGAATCGTTTGAAATTATAAGCCAAGATGGATGCAGAGTAGAAGTTGCAATTGTAGGTGATTTGAAGCAGTTTATCGCAAAACTTAATGAATACCCAGTTGTTTTGTTAGATGAAATTTTGCAAACGTTAGAGCAAATATTTATGACGTATTATGGAGAGGAGAAATAGTATGCAGTGGACATTGTTTAAAAAAACATGGAAAAGTAACTATAAGACAGTGCTTATTTTCATGGCGATATTATCACTTTATTTTTGTATTATTGCGGGTATGTATGACCCTGATGACCTAGGTATTGTTAATATGCTTGCGGAGATGAAAATGTCACCTGAGCTTTTAAGTGCTATGGGGTTTACCCTTGTAGATAGCAGTTTAACAGGCTTTCTAGCTTCGTATTATTATGGGTTTTTAATGTTAGCATTTCCGCTTATATACTATATTATTACTGCGAATAAAATTGTTGCAGGTCTTGTTGAAAGAGGCGCTATGGCGTATGTTTTGTCTACGCCGACAAGTCGCAAAAAAGTTGTTGTAACGCAGGCCGTATTTCTTATGACATCAGTTACAGTGTTAATAGGTTTTATAACGTTATTAGGAATAGGTTTTTGTGAGGTGCAGTTTCCGGGACTACTTGATATACAAGCGTTTTTGTTACTTAATTTTGGGCTATTATTATTGCATTTTGCAATTAGTGGTATTTGTTTTTTTGCGTCATGTGTATTTAATGAAAGCCGAACATCACTTTTGCTAGGTGCGGGATTACCTGTAATGTTTTTGCTTATACAAATGTTAGCTAATGCGGGTGAAAAGTTATCGTCATTAAAATACTTTACGATTTACACATTGTTTAATGCAAATAATCTTATACAAATGAAAAACTGTAGTATACAATTAATTGTTTTATTTGTTGTAGGAGCTGTATTATATAGCGCAGGTATTATGATTTTTGATAAAAAAGATTTACCGATATAATAAAAAAGATTTACCGATATAATAAAAAAGTGTATCACTGAAATTTCAGTGATACACTTTTTTGTTTATAGAAATAGTTTATAGAAATAGTTTTCCAAAATTATGTCCAAATTGTTTTGCATTTTCAAGGTCGCATGAAGTTGGTTTAAAACATACTGTAAAAGGTTCAAGTGGTGTTTTGAACTTCAGCTGATTGTAACGTTCCATAATGAATTTTGTTCCTTCAGAGCTCCAACCAAAGCTACCAAAGCAAGCAGCAGTTTTGCCACCATGAATAATAGGATTTAGAGAAGTTAAGATTTGCCATATTTGAGGAAGTGTATCTGCAAGTAGTGTTGGAGAGCCTAGAAGTAGACCGTCGCAATTTGCAGCTTGTGCAATTACTTCATCCATATTTGCATATGAAAGGTCATAGAGACTTATGTCTGCATTAGGTAGTGCTTCAGCTATGCCTTCAGATATTGATGTGGCTAATTGAGCAGTATAACCGTAAGCGGAAACATATGGAATGAGTATTGTGCATCCTGTTTTAGGAGAAGGCGTTGACCATTCTTTGTAGTAAGTTATAAATGTTTGGATAGCATCACCGTTTAATACTAAACCATGGCTTGGACAAATCGTTTTGATTTCTAGATTTTCGATACGTTTAAGTGCTTTTAGTACAAAAGGTTTGAAAGGTCCCATAATCATAGAGTAGTAGTAGTTAAATGCTTCGAAATAATCATCTTTTTGTTTAGTATCTAGTTCGTTGTAGAAGATATGATCGGAAGCGTAGTGAGCGCCGAATGAGTCGCAAGTGATAAGTGTTTGGTCTTCTCGTATATATGAGTACATCGTATCAGGCCAGTGAAGACAAGGAACAGTTATGAAATCAATTGTTTTATCTCCAAGACATATACAGTCACCATCTTTAACAACTTTAGAGTTGAAATCAATGTTAAGAATAGAGGATAAGTATTTGATTGCAAGAAATGAACCAACGATTGTGGCGTTAGGTGCAAGTTCTATTAATTTGTAAAGTGCACCAGTATGGTCAGGTTCGGTATGATTGATAATTATATAATCAAGTGTTGATATATCAAAAGTTTTTTGTAAGTTATCAATGTATTCAGTTGTAAATTTATCTTTACAAGTTTCAAATAAAGCTGTTTTTTCAGAAGCTTTCAACAAATAAGAGTTATAGGTTGTCCCAAATTTTGTTTCCATAACGATATCAAAAATACGTAGTTTTGGGTCTTGAATACCGACCCAACTAAGAGAAGTTGTTACAGGCTTACCAATATGCATAGTTTGTACTCCTTTGTAAATATAATTTATAGTTATATAAAATTATGAGTTTTAATACTAGTTAATCATATTTTAATTATATTTGAAAGATAAAAATTGTCAATGAAATGTAAAAATGCACATAACTTTAGTTACATGGTTACATAATAATAATAAAATTCAAAAAAAACTTGTATAAGTTTGCTATGATGATTGAATATTTTACCAAAGTATACTAAAATAGAAAAAGAGACAAGCACAAGTCTTAAGTCTAAAATCTATCGTGAATGTAGATTTAATTGTTTTTATAAATAAAATACAAAATAAAATTTACTTTATTATTATTATATTTAAGGAGGAATTTAGAGATGGCAAAAAAAATGATGACTATAGATGGTAATACAGCGGCAGCGTATGTAGCTTATGCATTTACAGATGTTGCGGCTATTTATCCAATCACTCCATCATCAAATATGGCAGAAGCTGTTGATGAATGGTCGGCAAAAGGAGAGCAAAATATTTTTGGTCAAGCAGTTAACGTGGTTGAGATGCAATCAGAAGCCGGAGCAGCAGGAGCATTCCATGGTTCACTTCAAGCAGGTGCCTTAACGACTACATTTACAGCTTCACAAGGTTTGCTACTTATGATTCCAAATATGTACAAAGTAGCTGGTGAACTTCTTCCTGGAGTATTCCATGTTAGTGCGCGTGCGTTAGCAGCTCAGGCATTATCAATATTTGGAGACCACCAAGACGTAATGGCAGTTAGACAAACAGGTTGTGCATTACTTGCATCAGGTTCTGTTCAAGAAGTAGCTGACATTGCACCTATTGCGCATTTAGCGTCTATAAAAGGAAGATTACCATTTGTACATTTCTTCGATGGTTTTAGAACATCACATGAAATTCAAAAAGTAGAAGTGCTTGAGTACGACGATTATGCGAAATTAATAGATATGGAAGCGTTAGATGCATTTAGAAAAAATGCTTTATCACCAAATCATCCAGTAACAAGAGGAACAGCGCAAAATCCAGATATTTACTTCCAAACTAGAGAAGCATCTAATAAATATTATGATGCACTTCCAAAAATTGTAGAAGATTATATGAATGAAATAAATAAGCTTACAGGAAGAAATTATGGCTTATTTAATTATTATGGAGATAAAAATGCAGAATATGTAATTATTGCAATGGGTTCTGTAACAGAGGCAATTGAAGAAACTATAGATTATTTAAATGAAAAAGGTGAAAAATACGGTCTTGTTAAAGTACATTTATACAGACCATTTTCAGCAGAGCATTTATTGGCAGCTATTCCAGCATCAGCAAGAAAAATCTGTGTTATGGATAGAACAAAAGAGCCAGGTGCATTAGGCGAGCCATTATACTTAGATGTATGTTCAGCGTTTTACAAATCAAATCGTAGACCAGAAATTATTGGTGGACGATACGGTCTTGGTTCAAAAGATGTTACACCATCAGATATTAAAGCAGTATTTGAGAACTTAAAATTAGAAAATTCTAAAGAAAACTTTACAGTTGGTATTGAAGATGATGTAACAAATAAATCAATTAAAGTTCAAGAAGAACTTAAAATTACACATCCAGGTACGATTCGTTGTAAATTCTGGGGACTTGGTTCAGATGGTACAGTTGGTGCTAATAAACAAGCTATTAAAATTATAGGTAGCTACACAAAAAAATACGTTCAAGCATATTTTGCGTATGATTCAAAAAAATCAGGTGGAATTACGATGTCACATTTACGTTTTGGTGATGCACCAATTAAGTCAACGTATTTAGTGGACGAAGCAGATTATATTGCTTGTCACAAACAAAGTTATGTTCACCAATATGATATTTTAAAAGGTCTGAAAAAAGGTGGTACATTTGTTCTTAACTCAGGTTGGAATTTAGAAGAACTTACAAATAACTTACCAGCAGACTTAAAACGTTTTATTGCAAAAAATGAAATCAAATTCTATACAGTTGATGCAACAAAAATTGCAGTAGAAATTGGTCTTGGAACACGTATCAATATGATTATGCAATCAGCATTTTTCAAATTAGCAGATATTATTCCAATTGAGGAAGCAACAAAATACTTAAATGATTCGATAGAAAAAACATACAATAAAAAAGGTGTAAAAATTCTTGAGATGAACTATGAGTCAGTAAAAAAAGGTCAAGATTCATTAGTTGAAGTTAACGTACCAAAAGAATGGTTAAATGCGGAAGATACAAAAAATACAGAAAACAAACCAGCATTCATTAAAAATGTTGTTGATGTTATAAACAGACAAGATGGAGATACACTTCCAGTAAGTGCATTTAATACAATAGAAGATGGAACGTTTCCACAAGGAACAACAGTATATGAAAAACGTGGTATAGCAGTAGATATTCCTGAATGGGATGTTACAACATGTGTTCAGTGTAATATATGTGCAAGTGTTTGTCCTCACGCTAGTATTCGTCCGTTTTTATTAACTGAAGAAGAGCTAAAAAATGTGGATACAGAAAAATTCCAAACTAAAAAACCAATAGGAAAAGCGTTTGAAGGATTACAATACAGAATGCAAGTATCACCGCTTGATTGTACAGGTTGTGGAAACTGTGTTGATATGTGTCCAGTACCAGCAAAAGCTATCAAAATGGTACCACTTGAAACGCAATTACCAATACAAGCTGATAACTGGGATTTTGCAGTATCAGATAAAGTTAGCTATAAAGGTGATTTAGCGGTAGGTAAGACACTTAAAGATAGTCAGTTCAAAACTCCGTTAATTGAGTTCTCAGGTGCATGTGCAGGATGTGGTGAAACACCATATATCAAATTAGTAACGCAATTATTTGGAGATCGTATGATGATTGCTAATGCAACAGGATGTTCTTCAATTTGGGGAGCTTCAGCGCCATCAACACCATATTGCACAAACCATAAAGGTCAAGGTCCAGCATGGGCAAACTCATTATTTGAAGATAATGCAGAATATGGTTATGGTATGGCAGTTGCAACAAAACAAATGAGAGATAAAATTGAAACTACAATGGACACTCTTATAGGTATGTCAATTCCTGCGGAAGCAAAAGAAGCGTTTACAGCTTGGATTGAAGCAAAAGAAGATGGTAACAAAACTCGTGAAGTAAGTGAAAAAGTTGAAGAGGTATTGAAAACAGTTGCATTTGATGATGAAGCACAAAAATTGGTTAAAGAAATCAAAGAACGTGCAGATTATTTAGTTAAACGTTCTCAATGGATAGTAGGCGGAGATGGATGGGCTTATGATATTGGGTACGGCGGACTAGACCATGTTATGGCGTCAGGTGAAAATGTTAATATTCTTGTATTTGATACAGAAATTTACTCAAATACAGGAGGTCAAGCGTCAAAATCAACACCAGCTGCAGCGATTGCAAAATTTGCAGCATCAGGTAAAAAGGCACGTAAAAAAGACCTTGGTATGATGTTAATGTCATACGGTAACGCATATGTAGCGCAAGTTGCAATGGGTGCTGATAAAAACCAATTAATTAAGGCGTTATATGAGGCAGAGCAATATGATGGACCATCTATTATTATTTGTTATGCACCATGTATCAGTCATGGATTAAAATGTGGAATGGGTCAAAGTATTAGAAATATGGATGAAGCAGTTCTAACAGGATACTGGCATTTATACAGATATAACCCAGAAAATAGAGCAGATGGAAAAAATCCATTTGTACTAGATTCTAAAGAACCAAGTAAACCTTTCAAAGAATTCTTGATGGGGCAAGTGCGTTACTTAGCACTAGGACAACAAAATCAAGAAAAAGCTGATGAGTTATTTAAGAAGGCAGAAGAAGATGCTGCGTATCGTTATCAAACATACAAACGTTTAGCAGAAAATAATTAAATAGAAAACGAAAGAGCAATCCACACAGGCTAGGTGTGGATTGCTCTTTTTTTGTTGCCATGACTATATCAAAAGAATATAGTTTTGGATATTAAGTAGAAGTTTAACTAGTACAAAGTAAAAAAGGACAAAAGTAAAAAAGGACATAACTAAAAGTGTAAAAGCATATAATGTTAGTAAATTCAAAAAAATACATAAATTTATCACAATGATTAAAAATTCTGGAAAAACACAATAAAACATAAAAATAGACAGGTACAAGTTGGAAATTTATTTTATTATTATAGTTAAGGAGAAATTTTAGTATGCTAAAAAAAATGATGACTATAGACGGTAATACAGCGGCAGCATATATAGCTTATGCATTTACAGATGTTGCAACAATCTATCCAATTGCTCCGTCGTCAAATATGGGTGAAGAAATGGATGGATGGGCGGCAAAAGGGGCGCAAAATATTTTTGGTCAAACAGTTAATGTTGTTGAGATGCAATCAGAAGTAGGAGCAGCGGGAGCGTTACATGGTTCGCTTCAAGTAGGTGCTTTGGCGACTACATTTACAGCGTCACAAGGGTTGTTACTTATGATGCCAAATATGTATAAAGTAGCTGGTGAACTTCTTCCAGCAGTATTTCATGTTAGTGCACGTGCAATAGCAGCGCAGGCATTATCGATATATGGAGACCACCAAGACGTAATGGCAGTTAGACAAACAGGATGTGCATTACTTGCATCAGGTTCTGTTCAAGAAATTCTTGATATTGCACCGGTAGCACATTTAGCAGCAATAAAAGGAAGATTACCATTTGTGCATTTTTTTGATGGGTTTAGAACATCACATGAAATTCAAAAAGTAGAAGTGCTTGATTATAAAGATTATGAAAAATTAATAGATACAGAAGCATTAGACGCATTTAGAAAAAATGGGTTATCACCAACTGATCCGGTAGCACGAGGAACAGTGCAAAATTCAGATATTTATTTCCAAACTAGAGAAGCGTCTAATAAATATTACGATGCACTTCCAAAAATTGTAGAAGATTATATGAATGAAATAAATAAGCTTACAGGAAGAGATTGTGGGCTATTTAATTATTATGGAGATAAAAATGCTGAATATATAATTGTTGCAATGGGCTCTGTAACAGAGACAATTGAAGAAACGATAGATAGCTTAAATGAAAAAGGAGAAAAATATGGTCTTGTTAAAGTTCATTTATATAGACCGTTTTCAAGAGAGCATTTATTGGCGGCAATTCCAGAATCAGTAAGAAAAATTTGTGTTATGGATAGAACAAAAGAGCCAGGTGCATTAGGCGAGCCATTATACATAGATGTATGTTCGGCATTTTATCAATCAAATCGTAGACCAAAAATTATTGGTGGACGTTATGGTCTTGGTTCAAAAGATGTTAGACCGACAGATATTAAAGCCGTGTTTGAAAATTTGAAATCAGAAAATGCTAAAAACAACTTTACAGTTGGTATTACAGATGATGTAACAAATAAATCAATTGAAGTAAAAGAAGAATTTAAAATTGCAAACCCAGGTACGATTAATTGTAAATTTTGGGGACTTAGTTCGGATGGTACAGTTGGTGCTAACAAACAAGCTATTAAAATTATAGGTAATTATACGTCAAAACATGTTCAAGCATATTTTGTGACTGATTCAAAAAAATCAGAGGGAATGACGGTATCACATTTACGTTTTGGTGATGACGAAATTAAATCAACATATTTAATTGATGCAGCGGATTATATTGCGTGTCACAGAGAAAGTTATGTTAAGCAATATGATGTTTTAAAAGGTTTGAAAAAAGGTGGTGTATTTGTTCTTAATTCAGGATGGGATTTGGAAGAACTTACAAATAACTTACCTGCACATATGAAGCGTTTTATTGCAAAAAATGAAATAAAATTCTATACAATTGATGCGAGAAAAATTGCAGTAGACATTGGTCTTGGAAAACGTATAAATATGATTATGCAATCAGCGTTTTTCAAAATAACAAATATTATTCCAATTAAAGACGCAACTAACTACTTAAATAATTCGATAGATATGACATATAAGAAAAAAGGTTTGCAAATAATTAGAATGAATTATGCGGCAGTAAGCGAAGGACAAAATAAACTTGTGGAAGTTAACGTACCAAAAGAATGGTTAAATGCTGAAGATACAGAAAATACAGAAAATAAACCAGAATTCATTAAAAATGTTGTTGATGTTATGAAGAGACAAGATGGAGATACACTTCCAGTAAGTACATTTAACACAATAGAAGATGGAACGTTTCCGCAAGGAACAACGGTATATGAAAAACGTGGTTTAGCAGTAAATATTCCAGAATGGGACGCTCAAGCATGTACTCAGTGTAATACGTGTTCAAGTATTTGTCCTCATGCTAGTATTCGTCCATTTTTATTAACTGAAAAAGAGTTAAAGAATGTGAATAGAAAAACATTTAAAACTAACAGTGTAATATGGAAAATGAATGAAGAATCGGACTATGATTACAGTAAAAGAGGATGGCAATATAGAATTCAAGTATCACCATTAGATTGTACAGGGTGTGGAAACTGTGTTGATATGTGCCCAGCGCCAACAAAAGCTATAAAAATGGTGCCACTTGAAACACAATTGCCATTACAAGCAGATAATTGGAATTTTGTAATATCAGATAAAGTTCGAAATAGAAGTGATTACACAATAGCGAAGACAATAAAAGATAGTCAGTTCAAAACTCCATATATTCAATTCTCAAATGCATGTTCAGGATGTGGTGAAACACCATACATTAAGCTAGTAACACAATTGTTTGGAGATCGTATGATAATTGCAAATGCAACAGGTTGTTCTTCAATTTGGGGAGCTACGCCAACATCAATTCCTTATTGTAAAAATAGTAAAGGACATGGTCCGGCATGGGCAAATTCACTAGTGGAAGATAATGCAGAGTATGGTTATGGAATGGCAATGGTAGCAAAACAAATGAGAGACAGAATTGAAAGGACAATGAAAAGCCTTCTGGATATGTCAATTACAGATAAAGTAAAAGAAGTATTTACAGCTTGGATTGAAGCAAAAGAAGATAGTGGCAAAACTCGCGAAGTAAGTGAACAAGTTGAAAAAATTCTGAATAAAGTTGACTTTGACGTTGAAGAAGAAGAATTGGTACAAGAAATTAGAGATTGTGCAGATTATTTAGTTAAACGTTCTCATTGGATAGTGGGCGGAGATGGATGGGCCTATGATATTGGTTATGGAGGCCTAGACCATGTTATGGCATCTGGTGAAAATATTAATGTTCTTGTTTTTGATACAGAAATGTACTCAGATACAGGAGGTCATGCATCGAAATCAACACCATCAGGAGCAACTGCAAAATTTGAAGCAGGTGCTAAAAATATACGTAAAAAAGACCTTGGTATGATGCTGATGTCATATGGTAATGCATATGTAGCACAAGTTGCAATAGGTGCAGATAGAGAGCAATTAATTAAGGCGTTATATGAGGCAGAGGAATATAATGGACCATCTATTATTATTTGTTATGCACCATGTATTGCTCATGGACTAAAATGTGGAATGGGTCAAAGTATTAGAAATATGTATGAAGCAGTTAGAACGGGATACTGGCATTTATATAGATATAACCCAGAAAATAGAAAGAATGGAAAGAACCCATTTATATTAGATTCTAAAGAACCATATAGATCTTTTAAAGGATTTTTGATGGGTCAAGCGCGTTATTTAGCATTAGAACAAAAAACTATAGTGAAATCTACTGAAATGTATGCAAAGGCGGAAGAAGATGCTAAGTATCGTTACCAGACTTACAAACATTTAGCGGAAATGTATTAAATCAAAAATAACTTAAAGGAGAAATTTAAAGATGGTAAAAAAAATGAGGATTATAGATGGTAATGGGGCAGCAGCCTATGTAGCATATGCATTTACAGAGATTGCTGCGATTTATCCAATTACTCCATCGTCAAATATGGTAGAAGCTATTGATGAATGGTCAAAAGAAGGAATAAAAAATATTTTCAATCAAGAAGTTAAGGTGATTGAAATGCAATCAGACGCAGGAGCAGCGGGTGCATTTCATGGTGCGCTTCAAGCAGGAGCTTTAACGACTACATTTACAGCGTCACAAGGTTTGCTTCGTATGGTACCAAACATGTATAAAGTAGCAGGTGAACTTCTTCCAGGAGTATTCCATGTTAGTGCGAGTGCATTAGCAGCGCAGGCATCATCAATATATGGAGACCACCAAGACGTAATGGCGGTTAGACAAACGGGTTGTGCATTACTTGCATCAGGTTCTGTTCAAGAAGTTGCTGATATGGCACCTATAGCACATTTATCTGCGATAAAAGGAAGATTACCATTCGTACATTTCTTTGATGGTTTTAGAACATCGCATGAAATTCAAAAAGTAGAAGTGCTTGAGTACCGAGATTATGAAAGATTAATAGATACAGAAGCAATAGACACATTTAGAAAAAATGCATTATCACCAAATCATCCAGTAACACGAGGAACAACTCAAAATCCAGATATTTATTTCCAAACTAGAGAAGCATCTAATAAATATTACGATGCACTTCCAAAAATTGTAGAAGAGTATATGTATGAAATAAGTAGGATTACAAAAAGAAATTATGGGCTATTTAATTATCATGGTGATAAAAATGCTGAATATATAATTATTGCAATGGGTTCTGTAACAGAGACAATTGAAGAGACTATAAATTACTTGAATGAAAAAGGCGAAAAATACGGTCTTGTTAAAGTACATTTATATAGACCATTTTCAGTAGAACATCTATTGGCAGCAATTCCAGCATCAGTAAGAAAAATTTGTGTTATGGATAGAACAAAAGAGCCAGGTGCGTTAGGTGAGCCGTTATACTTAGATGTATGTTCAGCATTTTATGAATCAAATCGTAAACCAACAATTATTGGCGGACGTTACGGTCTTGGTTCAAAAGATGTTACACCAACGGATATTAAAGCAGTATTTGAAAATTTAAAATTGGAAAATGCTAAAAACAATTTTACAGTTGGTATTAAAGATGATGTAACAAATAAATCAATTGAATCTAAAGAAGAAGTTATAACCGCATCTCCAGGTACAATTCGTTGTAAATTATGGGGAACTAGTTCAGATGGGACAGTTGATGCGAATAAAGAAGCTATTAAAATTATAGGTCGATATACTAAAAAACATATTCAAGGATATTTTGAAGAAGATTTGAAAAAAACAGATGGAACTACAATATCGCATTTGCGTTTTTCAGATAAGTTAATTAAGTCAACGTACCTAATTGATGAAGCAGATTATATTGCGTGTCACAAACAAAGTTATGTTAAGCAATATAATGTTTTAAAAGGTCTGAAAAAAGGTGGGATATTTGTTCTTAACTCAGGCTGGAGTGTAGAAGAACTATCAAATAACTTACCTGCAGATATAAAGCGTTTTATTGCAAAAAATGAAATCAAATTTTACACAATTGATGCAACAAAAATTGCAGTAAATATTGGTTTTAGAAATTGTATAGATATGATTATGCAATCAGCGTTTTTCAAGTTGTTAGATATTATTCCTATGGATGAAGTTAAGAAACATTTAAATAGTGTTATAGACAAAAAATACAACGCAGAACGTAGAACAATTATTAAAATGAATTATGAAGCCGTAGAAAAAGGTCAAAGTGAATTGATTAAAGTTACAGTACCAGAAGAGTGGATAAATGCTATAAATAACGAAATTGAAGAAGATGAATATGAGAAGATTTATAAGAATATGAGTATTAGTAATAAGGAAAGAGAGAAAATTGAAAAGAAACTAGCGTTTATTAAAGATATAAATAAGGTTATCAAAAGACAAGATGGAAATAGTCTTCCAGTAAGTGCATTTAATACACGTGAAGATGGAACTTTTTTAATAGGAACAACATCACATGAAAAATGTGGTATAGCATTAAATATTCCAGAATGGGATGCTAATAGATGTGTTCAGTGTAATACATGTTCAAGTATTTGTCCTCATGCTAGTATTCGTCCATTTTTAATAAATCAAGGCGACGTGAAATCGGTAGACCCTCAAAAATTTCTAATTAAAGAGCAATTAGGGGAAGAGGGTAAAAGAGGAGAAGATCGCCTAAACATGAAAGGAATGAGATATAGATTGCAAGTATCCCCATTAGATTGTACAGGATGTGGAAACTGTGTTGATATGTGTCCAGTCCCAGAAAAAGCGATAAAAATGGTACCAATTGAAACACAATTGCCACTACAAGCTGAATACTGGGAGATGGTAACTAGAAAGAAGGAAATTGGCGATAGAATTGGTATAGCGAAAGAAAAAACACTTAAAGATAGTCAGTTCCATATGCCGTTAATGGAATTTTCAGGTGCATGTGCAGGATGTGGTCAAACACCATATATTAAGTTATTGACCCAATTGTTTGGCGAGAGAATGGTTATTGCTAATGCAATGGGATGTTCTGCGATTTGGGGTGGTTTGGCACAATCAATACCATATTGTACAAATAGTGCAGGATATGGTCCGGTATGGGCAAATTCATTATTTGAAAATAGTGCAGAATATGGTTACGGAATGGTAGTTGCAGCAAAACAAATAAGAAAAAAAATTGAAGTGGCAATGAAAAGTCTTGTAGACATGTCAATTCCAGAAGATGCAATGGTAGCATTTAAAGGTTGGCTTGAGGCGAAAGAAGATAGTACTAAAACTTATGAAGCAAGTCACAACGTTGAATTCATTTTTAGAAAAATGGAATTGAATAAAAAAGAAGGAAAATGTGAATTTGATGATAAAGCACAAAAAGCTATAAAGGAAATTTTGAAACGTGAAGAGCATTTAATGAAACGTTCTCATTGGATAGTAGGTGGAGATGGATGGGCATATGATAGTGGGTATGGAGGACTAGACCAGATTGTATCATCTGGCGAAAATATTAATGTTCTAGTATTAGATACAGAAATGTCATCAAATACAGGAGGCCGAGTGTCAAAAGCAACACCGATTGGAGCAATTGCAAAAGGTGCATTATCAGGTAACTTAGGAAGTAAAAAAGACCTTGGTATGATGCTAATGTCATATGGTAATGTATATGTAGCACAAGTAGCAATAGGTGCAGATAGGGAACAATTAATTAAGGCGTTACATGAGGCCGAGGAATATGATGGACCATCTGTTGTTATTTGTTATTCATCATGTGTTAAGCATGGAGTAAAAGGTGGTATAAGTCAAAGTATTAGAAGTATGGATATGGCAGTTAAAGCAGGATACTGGCATTTATATAGATATAACCCGGAAAATAGAAAAAATGGAAGAAAACCATTTGTGTTAGATTCTAAAGAACCACAAATAGAATTTAAAGAATTTTTGCTAGGGCAAGAACGTTATATAAAGTTAGAAGAAGAAAATTCACAAAAAGCTTATAAGTTATTTATTAAAGCAGAAGAAGATGCTAAGTACCGTTACCGAACTTACAAAAACCTAGAGAAAAGAAATTAAATAGTAATAAAAAAGAGCGAACCACATAGGTGTGGTATCGCTCTTTTTGTTATATAAAATAAATTAGGAATCACTTCCACTAATCATTTTTGTAAGTTGTATTAAAATTACAGATAGATTTGTATGTTTAGGATAAGCGAAGTAAATACCTTTCCAGTTTGGATAAAATTTTTCTTTATAGCGGCGAAGGCCTTTGAAACTATATATTTTATTTCCATAATTGTAAATGTATTTAACCATTTTTTCTTTAGTTGGAGAAAACTGTGTTGCACCAACATTTGATAAAGGAGCTTTACCTAGTACAAAATACTTGTAGTTTTGTTCGATAGCCCATTCTATTAACCCGATAAATAGAGCATCCATAGTACCGTTAGGTGGGTCTGGAATAAGACGCATTAAATCGATTGAGACACTGTGGTTACTATACATAGGCATAATTGTAGCAAAAGCAATTATAGCATCGTTTTGACGTACAATACCGACAGGTGTGCGGTTAATGTATGAAGATTCAAAAGAGCCTAGTGAAAATTCTTTTTCTTTTCTATCTTCAAGCCATAATGATGAAATGTTTTGGAGAGAAGACATTATTTCATCAGAAAAAGGAGGTTCTAAAAGTTCAAAAGTTAGTTCGCCTCGTAGCATTTTATTTTTAATAGTACGAAGAGCTGCACCTTTTTTTCCAACTAGTGTAAATTGACTTAAATCCATAGTTGCTTCTTCACCAAGTTTTAGAAATTTGAATCCGTTTTCATGATAAATAGGAAGATGTTCTTCGCTAACTTCATAAAAAACAGGTATCATTCGAAGTTGGTCAGCAAAAATTCTAAATTCATTAATTGCCTGAGTAAAAAGTGAAGTCTCACCAATAGGGTCGCCTAGAACAATTAATTTATCTTTATAAGGACGATATGCAATTAATACTTGTTCGGACATAGTATAAAATAAGCTTTTGTCTTTTAGAAAAATTAAATGCGTCATAGAGTTACCTTCGTATTTGCTAAGGAAAGTTTTAAGTTTATCCAAATCTTCTTCAGTTGTTTGTGGAAAAGAAGGTATTCTAGCAGATAAAAGTGTTAATAAAATACTACAAATGACGATAAAAATAAGTATTATGTTAAGCTCAATCCAAATAACAAAATTTGTTTGATTTAATAATACAAACATTTCATCAGGTGATAATATACTAAAAAATACAAAGTAAATAGCGCAAGGTAAACAGACGATAAACATTGATATAACAAAACGTTTAAATGTAAGTTTTGTTGGCATTCTATAAAACATTTCCTTTGAAGGAATAAGTGCCCATAGACCAAGTAGTAGTATAATTGTAAGCTCTATTTGGAAACCTTTAAATAACGAAACTATAGCACCTATAATTAGTAAATATAATGTAATGTAATATGCAGACCGAACTTTATCCCAAATACCTTTTGATAAAATCATTAATAAAAATCCGATTCCTATAGTTATAATTCGTGCAATATATAAAAGTATAGTAGGTGAATCAGGAGTTATTAGTGGCAAACGTGTAGTATCTGTAGGAATTGCTGAAAATAATAGCAATACAGCACCGACAAAAAATATAAGTGTTGCAAGTGATTTGATACTAAGTTTATGAATAAAGTTTTTTTGAGATGCAGATAGTTTTTTCGTATTTGGATGTTGGCTAGAACGTGATACGATGATTAACGTAGTAAACCATGGTAATACGTAATAAAATATTCTAAATAGAATAAGTGCTAGTAAAACAGCGTGAATCGGTAAATTTGATATTGATGCACCAAATATTACTACTAGTTCAAAAAAACCAAATGATGCAGGCATCATTACTAAATTACCTATCCCCATACCTAGTGTAAATAGTGCAAGTAATAAGACTATAGGTGTTTCTTTTGTTACAGAGTAGTAAATAAAAACAAAGAATAATCCAGCTGATAACCATTTAATGAAAAAACTCATTATTAATTTTAAACGAACTATACCTGTAAGTTTGAAATTTTCAGGTATACGATTTTCATCACCAGTTAAAAATATTTCTTTTATAATACTTACGCTAGATGCTTTGTCAGATTCAATGCCTGCGTATTTATAAAGAAGATATCTAAGACCACCTTTACGCTTTTTTTGCTCTTCAGCAAATGTAATAGGTAAGTCAGCTAACCAAGAAATTTTAAAAATTTGCTTTGGATTGAGTGGTAAATGAAAAGTGTGGCATAATATAAAGTCGTATAGAGTTGTAGCAGATAGGACAATATATGCAATAATCATATAAAGTATATATGAACTTAATGGGATAGAATTTAAATCAGTCATAATAGACGAGATGTTCCATTCAAAAGATTGTCTATTAATTAGATAAATAAGTAAAATGTATAAAGTAGTCCATGTGGCGTACTTGAATTTTGTTGTAAACACTATAATGATCCTCCTAATAAGATTAACATTTATCATTATATATCATTTAAAGAAATTTGTTTAGTCTAATCAAAAAATATATTATTTGAGAAAATATTGACAAATCAAAATAGTCACTTTATAATCTCAACTAAGTTATGAGAAATTTTCTAAATTACACGCTAAAGGAGATACATCAATGAGCAAAATTGCAAAGAGTTTTACAGAACTTGTTGGACAAACACCGTTATTAGAGGTTAGTCGTTATAGTGAAATGCTTCAATTAAATGCACGTATAATTGTTAAGATTGAATCCTTTAATCCATTATCATCTGTCAAAGACCGCGTGGCGGTAGCTATGGTAGAAGATGCAGAAGAGCGTGGAGTGCTAAAAAAAGACTATGTTATTGTTGAGCCAACAAGTGGTAATACAGGAATCGGACTAGCAGCAGTAGCAGCATCTAAAGGATATAGAATTATTTTAACTATGCCAGAAACAATGAGCGTAGAAAGACGTAATCTTTTAAAAGCATTAGGCGCTGAAATTGTTTTAACAGAAGGTAAAAAAGGTATGAAAGGTGCAATTGAAAAAGCTAGGCAAATAGCTGAGGAATTACCAAATGCATTTATACCAGGGCAGTTTGATAATATGGCAAACGTTAGAAAACATAAAGAAACTACGGCAAAAGAAATTATTAAAGATACAGATGGAAAAATTGATTTTTTTGTAGCAGGAATAGGTACGGGTGGTACTATTACTGGTGTAGGAGAAGCACTAAAAGAATATAACTCAAATATTCAAATTGTAGGTATCGAACCAGAAGCATCTCCGTTTTTAACAAAAAAAGAAGCAGGTCCTCATAAAATACAAGGAATTGGTGCAGGTTTTAAACCAAGTATTTTAAATGAAGATATTATAGATGAAATGATTTTAATTACAAATGAAGATGCGTTTGAAACAGCAAAACAACTTGCTAGAACAGAAGGTATTTTGGCTGGGATTTCATCAGGTGCAGCTTTAAAGGCAGCAACAATATTAGCTAGTAGACCAGAAAATAAAGGCAAAACGATAGTAGCAATATTGCCAGATACAGGGGAACGTTATTTATCAACAGGATTATTTGATTAATAAATCAAGTAAGTAAGATTTATAGATTAAACAGATTAAATATGAATGATATATAATAAAAATGTTGGTTTAGGGGGAGAAATTGTGGGTAGAAAATTTAAGTTTGAAACGTTACAAGTTCATGCAGGTCAACAAGTAGATAGTGCAACAGGGGCACGTGCGGTACCTATTTATCAAACGACGTCTTATGTGTTTGATAATACAGAGGATGCGGAAGCACGTTTTGCATTAACAAAAGAGGGCAATATATATACAAGATTAGGAAATCCTACAACGAGTGTTTTTGAGGAGCGTATGGCAGCGCTTGAAGGAGGCGTAGGTGCATTAGCCGTTGCGTCAGGGTCGGCAGCTGTCACTTATGCTATCATTAACATTTGTGGTGTAGGTGATGAAATAGTAGCAGCATCTACGTTATATGGTGGTACGTATAATTTATTTGCAAAAACACTTCCAAGGCTAGGAATTAATACTGTATTTGTTGACCCGGAAGATGTTATCAATTTTGAAAATGCTATTACAGAAAAAACGAAAGCTATATTTATTGAATCACTAGGTAATCCGAGTATTAATATTATTGATATAGAAGCAGTAGCAAGTATAGCACATAAATACAATATACCGCTTATTGTAGATAATACATTTGCAACGCCATATTTATTAAGACCAATTGAACATGGAGCAGATATTGTAATTCATTCTGCAACTAAGTTTATAGGTGGACATGGTACAAGTATCGGCGGAGTTGTAGTTGATAGTGGAAAATTTGATTGGGAAGCAAGCGGTAAGTTTCAAGAACTTGTAGAACCTGATGAAAGCTATCATGGACTATCGTATACAAAAGACGTTGGGGCAGCGGCTTATATTGTAAAAATGCGTACACAAATACTTAGAGATACAGGTGCTTGTATAAGTCCGTTTAATTCATTTCAGCTTTTGCAAGGGCTTGAGACTCTTTCACTACGAGTAGAACGCCACGTTGAGAATGCGCAAAAAATAGCAACGTTTTTGGAAAATCATCCTAAAGTAGAGAAGGTGTATTACCCAGCGCTAAAATCTAGTCAGTACTATGATTTAGCTATGCGTTATTTTCCAAAAGGTACAGGTTCTATTTTTTCATTTACAATAAAAGGCTCTGCGAAAGATGCAAAAAAAGTAGTTGATAGTTTAGAGGTTTTTTCTTTATTAGCAAATGTAGCAGATGCTAAATCTCTAGTGATTCATCCAGCGAGTACGACGCATCAGCAGTTATCAGAAGCGGCGCAGATAGCAGCAGGTGTAAGTCCAAACTTAATTCGTTTATCAATAGGTATTGAAAATATTGATGATTTGATTGATGATTTGAAGTATGCGCTTCAGTAGAAAAGTACAAGCATAACTATTGTCATCTAATAAAAAGTGTTATATAATGAGTTCACAAACTAAATAAAAGTAACATTATTCTTCGGGGCAGGGTGAAATTCCCGACCGGCGGTCATAGTCCGCGAGTGTTTTTTAGTAATAAAAAATACTGATTTGGTGAAATTCCAAAACCGACAGTACAGTCTGGATGGTAGAAGAGTTGCGTGTTATTTGTTTTATGATAAGTATGATAATTACTATAACTAATTATCAATAGTTATAGTATATAAAATAAATAGTGCACTTGAGAAATCTAAGCAACCCGACTAATAGAATGGGTTGCTTTTTTTTAGATTAACAAGGAGGGTATTAACTGTTAATGAAACCTTGTAGAAGTTTGTATAAACTTATTGATTTTATATAATGCTCGTATTATTATAAATCAAGAGGTGATAAATATGAAATATTATTCTATAGGAGATTTTGCAAGTCTAATAGGCAAAAACCCACAAACATTAAGAGAATGGGACAAAAAAGATATTCTTAAACCACATCATGTAGCCCCAACAGGTTATAGATATTATTCGCAAGAACAACTTAATCATTTTTTAGGCATTCAGAGCAAA
>JBOFDK010000005.1:0-40310 GCA_051646925.1 Cellulosilyticaceae bacterium
AGTATCACTTAACGAATACACTAATATGTACCATTCGTTGTATGGGAATTTAAGCCCTCGGACTACTATATCAAACCAAAGTAGCTTTAAGCAAAATGGAGTAGGATGAACAGGGAATTAAACATACTTTATAGAGTTCTATAAGGTTTTGGCAACGGCATTAATATGCAAAATAAAAGTAATAAGTTATTAAGTACACAAAACATGATTAAAATGGCTTTTTTAAGTGCTATAGCATTGATTTTAATGCAATTTCTAGCAATTAAATTACCAATGTTATTTCCAAGTTTTTTAGAAATTGATTTGAGTGAGACACCAGCTATTTTAGCAACGCTCATGATACATCCGTGGGCAGGTTTTATCGTAGTTACATTAAAAAATGTATTAAAAGCACTTTTGTTTGGTAGTTCTACAGGATATGTTGGTGAGCTTGCTAATCTACTAATATCACTAGCTTACATATTACCGTTAACAATTATTGTGCGAAAGAAAAAAGATATGAAAAATATTACAATAGGTGTTTCATTAGGAGTTGTTGCAATAGCAGTTGCAGGAGCATTGGTAAATTATTTTATAACATTACCTATGTATGCACAGTTAATTATGCCTATGGATACAATTGTTGCGATGGGGACTGCCATTATTCCAGCAATTAAAGACCCTATTACATTAATTTTATATTCATTTGTACCGTTTAATATTTTAAAAGGGACAATAGTAGCGGTTGCAAGTATTGCATTTATAAAATCAATTTTTCCTATGATTGTACGTATGATGTCAAAAAATACAAAATAAAATATATGCTTAAAAATTGCGAAGTAGTAAAGACTATGATAAAGTAGCGTGTAAAGAGTTATTGACAAAAGGAGAAAATTAAAATGCAAAATTTACCAAATTGCCCAAAATGTAAGTCAGAGTACACATATGAAGATGGAAGTATGCTAGTTTGTCCAGAGTGTAGTTATGAATGGAACCAAAGTACAGAGGAAAATGATGAAGAAGTAATCAAAGATGTAAATGGAAATTTACTTCAAGACGGTGATAGTGTAACTGTTGTAAAAGATTTAAAAGTAAAAGGAAGTTCATCTTCAATTAAAATTGGTACAAAAGTAAAAAACATAAAATTAATTTATGATGCTGCAGATGGTCATGATATTGATTGTAGAATAGAAGGTTTTGGTGCTATGAAACTAAAATCATCTGTTGTAAAAAAAGCATAAAACATAGTCTTTGATAGAGTTAATAAAGATGTATTGTTTATAAAAAAAACAGGGGGGGTTATATAGTCATAACCCCTCCTATTTTTGTGAGATAATTTTCATGTTCTTTGTAATTTTTATCATACATACCAACTTTACGCCAAAATGAACGGTCATGATTTAAGTGTAAAAGATGGCATAGTTCATGTATAACAACGTAGTCTATAACATGAATTGGTGCCATTGATAAGCGGTAGTTAAACGTAAGAGCGCGGTTGTTGTTACATGTTCCCCAAGTTTTTGGAGAATCAACTATAGTAACTGTTTTTGCATTAACATTTATAATTTTTTCGTAATGTTTAACACGTTTTGCAATAATTGATTTTGTTTCTTTTGTATACATTTTTTTAAGTGCCAATTGAACAGCTTCTATGTCATTAGAAATTAAATCATAATCTGGAAGAAGTTCACTTAGTGTTTGGATTTTACCTAAAAAGAGAAAATTTTCGCACTCAGTATAAGATTTACAACGACTAATAGTCTTTGTGTTTTCTTGTTTGTGTTTTAGAGATAGGAGTTTTTTTGACTCGCTTTCTAAAAATGTTGTAATGTCTTCCTCACTACTATTTGAAGGTGCTTTTACAGTTAAATGTCCTTCAGGTGATATGTGTAGATAGAATTTTTTTCGTTTTGAGTATTCTACTTGAAAAATAAAAGTATGGTCTTGGATTATTATTTGCATATATATTAGTTCTCAGCAAATATACGAACAATTTCACTTACTACATGACTTACGTTGTAAGCTGCAATAGGAAGAAATTCAGTATATGATAAATCAGCGCCACCATCCGCTTTGTCAGAAATAGCACGTATAATAACAAATGGAGTGTTATTTAAATGTGCAACGTGTGCAATTGCAGCACCTTCCATTTCAACTGCTGAAGGAGCAAAATGGCTTTGTATACGCTCTTGCATAGGTCCACCGGCAACAAATTGGTCACCACTAGCAATACGTCCATGAAAAACGTTAACATTTTCTAACTGAATGTTTTTTATCGCTTGGTCTGAAAAATTTATAAGGTCAGCATTTGCTTTGAAAAAAGTAATTCCAAGTCGTGCAATTTCTCCAAGTGGATCGCCAATTGCTGTAGTATCAAAATCATGCTGAACAGCGTCAGATGAAATAACTATGTCACCTTGGTTTATTAGAGGGTTAAGTGTTCCAGCAACTCCAGAATTGATTAGGTGTGTAGCATTAAATGTAGTAATCATAAGTTGAGCACAAATAGATGCGTTTACTTTTCCAATACCTGAACGTGCAAGAACTACTGATTTATCATGTAAAGTACCTTGGTAAAACGTAATACCTGCAATTGTTGATGTTTCAATTATAGACATTTGTTCTTTTAAAATAGCTACCTCTTCATCCATAGCACCGATAATACCTATTATAGGTTGAGTGTTTAAGTTCATATAAATGCTCCTTTTTTATATTAGTTGATTATTAGATAATCAAAAATTTTGTTAGTATATTAGTAAATTTTTGATACACTGTTAAAAGAAAATAAGTTTTAAATAGTAATATATTTAAATATACAGTCAAAATAATATTGTTAATAGATGTAGTTTGTAGTAATGTATTTTGAATGCATAATTAATTAATAACATAAGTATACTGTATTTGCAAGTATAAAGGCATAGGCAGTATTTTTGATTTCTGATATACTAAAGTATAGATTGTATAAGAAATTTATTTGAATAAATAGTTAGATAAAAATATATAAAGATAAAAAAATAGAAATAAATAAGCAAAGATAAAGAAATAAAGATAAAGAAATAAAGATAAAGAAATAAAGACAAATAAGCAAAGACAAAGAAATCAAGATGAAGAAATATATAAATTAAACAAAGGATAAAAGGGTGGTATAAGACATGAATAATGGAAGATGGCATATAACGGAATTTAATAATTTGAAGGCGATAGAGCTTTATAATATTATGAAAGTGAGAAATGAAGTTTTTGTCGTAGAGCAAGAAATTTGCTGTGAAAATGATATAGATGATAGAGATATTGAGGCTATTCATATTTATTACGAAGAAGATGGACAAGTGTTAGCGTATGGACGATTATTATTACCAGGAGTAGCATATGATAGTGCATCTATTGGACGTGTACTTGTAGATGCAAAATTTAGAGGAAAAGGTTTGGCTAAAAAATTATTAGAACAATGTATAGACTTTATAGTAAACATATGGAAAGAGAAAACTATTGTTATTTCAGCTCAAGAATATGCAGTACCATTATATAAACAAATGGGTTTTAAACCGATTTCAGATGTGTATGATGAAGCGGGTATTTCTCATATTAAAATGAAATATGATAGTGAAACATTATAAAAATGGAGGCTGTTATGACACGCAAATTATATTATGAAGATAGCTATTTATCACACTTTGAAGGAAGTGTATTATCGTGTACAAAAGTTAGTGATGGATATGAAGTAGTACTGGATAAAACGGCTTTTTATCCAGGTGGCGGTGGTCAACCAATGGATTATGGCGAGATAAATGGTTTGTTTGTTTCTAAAGTAGAAGAGCGAGAAGATATTATATACCATGTTGTTAAAGAAGAGTTAGAAGTGAGTAAGCAAGTGGTTGGAGATATTTATATTGAAAAAAGATTAGATTATATGGCTCAACATACGGGAGAACATATTATTGCGGGTATTATTAATAAATGGTTTGGGTTTAATAATGTAGGATTTCATTTGAATGAACGAATTATGACTGCGGATTTTGATGGTGAATTAACTAAAGAAGAACTAGATTTGTTAGAAATTAAAGCAAATGATATAGTTTTTAAAGATTTAGAAGTTACAGCAAAAACATATAGTAAAGATGAAAACATACCTGAGTTTCGTGCAAAAATGGAATTTCCAGATAAGGTTCGTATTATATCAGTAGATACGTGTGATACTTGTGCTTGTTGCGGAACGCATGTTAGTAGAACAGGTGAAGTTGGTGTAATTAAAATTGTAAATTCTGAAAAACATAGAGGTGGGTGCCGCTTAACTATTTTGTGTGGAAGACGAGCACTATATGATTATCAAGCAAGATTTCATGAAATAGAAGAAGTAGGAACATTACTTTCAGCGCCTATAGGAAAAATAAGCGATAAGTTACAAAAACATATAGAGCGTGCAAAAAATATAGAATATCAGTTTACTGAATTTAAGAAAAAAACATTTGAAACTGAAATTAAAAATATAATACAAGATAAGCCAGTGAGCATTGTGAAAAATGATTTAAGTGTAGATGATTTTAAAGTTTATGGAGAGTGTTTATCAGATTTTGAGGGACCTATAGTCATTGCGATTTTACAAGAAGATGTGAGATTTAGATATAAAATTATATCAAAAACAATGGATGTAAGATTGTTTGCAAATGTACTAAAAGAAAAGTTTGATGCAAAAGGTGGCGGCAAGAAAAATAATGCACAAGGTAGTGGCGTAGGGCGAGCGGACGATGTATCTGAGTTGTTTTATCAGTTTTACAATAATGCAGAGAACTAAAAGAAAATTTATTATGAGGAAAAATAAGTAAAAAAGCAGCGACTTCATAAGAGGTAGCTGCTTTTTTTATTATGAGTATAGATACGTCTAATATTATATTAGTAGTTTTTTATTTTAATAATTTACGCTGAAGAGATGGAATATCTAGTAATTTAAAGCTGCTTTGGTAATAGTCTAATAGCTGTTCTTGTTTAAGTGTAGCTAATTCTCGGCACATAGAAGGTCTAGAAATGTTTAAAAAATCAGCAAGTTCAGTGCGGTTTGGTGTGATTTTAAAAGAGTTGCTATTTTGGCGTTTAGATTCTTGTAGTAAATAAGTAATAAGTTTTTCTTGTATACCTTTTAGGAGCAATAAATCTAGTTTTGTGTTAAGGTAATAGTTTTTATCACCGAGGATACGTAGCATATTGTGTATAAGTTGTGAATGAAAGTGACAAGAAGTTCCGCAACTGTGAATAACTTGGTGATATGGAATTAGTAGAACTGTTGAATTTGAGCGGGCACGAACAGTAATTGGTGATAGACGGTGTGACGTACAGACTATGCCTTCGGCAAACAATTGAGGAGGACTTAAAAAAGATAAAATTGTACGGCTGCCTGATATGTTTTCTTTTATAATTTCAAGAGAACCATCAAGAACGACACCTATATTATCTATAGAATCACCTAAACTAAAAAGAATATCACCAGTTGATAGTTGTTTTAGGGATGGATTTAAGCAGTTTAATAAATGAGGTATATCTGATGTATTTATAGAATTAAACAAATTACAATCATTAAGAATAGGTAAAAAATCAGTTATTTGCATATAGCCACTCTTTCTGTATCTACAGATACACATTTTTTGTATTTATTATAGTATGATGGGTACATTAAAACAAGACAGCAAAAAAAATATACATTTGGAGGTATGGGAATGAATTGTAATATGTATTGTTATCAATGTCAGGAAACAGCAGGAAATAAAGCTTGTACAAAAGTAGGTGTATGTGGTAAAAGTTCGGATTTAGCTAATTTACAAGATTTATTAATCTATGTAACAAAAGGTTTATCAGAAGTTACAACAGTGCTACGAAAAGAAGGTATAGAAGTATCTAAAGAAGTAAATCGTTATATTACTTTGAATTTATTTACAACTATTACAAATGCAAATTTTGACGATGACATTTTTTATGCAAGAGTAAAAGAAACGCTCGCAATGAAAAATGAATTAATGGAACAATTATCTGATAATGCAAAGTTATCTGAAGTTGCAACATGGGATATTGAAGAAGATAAAAAATCTAGTTTTTTAGATATGCTGAAAAATCTTATTTCTGGTAGTAGTACAGCAGAAGAAATTAATACGATATTAAAAGAAAAAGCAGAGTCTAAAGAAGTTGGAGTACTTGCAACTGAAAATGAAGATATTCGTTCATTAAGAGAATTAATTACTTATGGATTAAAAGGTCTTTCAGCATATGTAAAACACGCTAATGCTTTAGGATATGATAATGAATTAATAGATATATTTATGCAAGAAACATTAGTAAAATTAATGGATGATTCTTTAGGTGCAGATGAATTAGTGGCGTTAACACTAGAAACTGGGAAAATGGGTGTTGATGGAATGGCGTTACTTGATACGGCAAACACAACAACTTATGGAAATCCAGAAATCACAAAAGTAAATATTGGTGTGCGTAAAAATCCAGCTATTTTAGTATCAGGTCATGATTTATCAGATATTGAAGAGTTATTAATACAAACACAAGGCACGGGCGTTGATGTATACACTCATTCAGAAATGTTACCAGCTCATTACTATCCAAAATTAAAAAAATATACAAATTTAGTAGGGAATTACGGAAATGCTTGGTGGAAACAAAGAGAAGAATTTGAATCTTTCAATGGACCAATTCTTATGACAACTAACTGTATTGTACCACCAACAGATAAACAAACTTACAAAGATAGAATGTTTACAACTGGTGCGGCAGGGTTTATAGGATGTAAACATATAGAAGGTGAAAAAGGTAGTGCAAAAGATTTTTCAGAAATTATTGCACTTGCTAAAAAATGCGTAGCTCCAACAGAGATTGAAACAGGTGAAATTGTAGGTGGATTTGCACATGAGCAAGTATTTTCACTTGCAGATACTGTAGTAGAAGCGGTAAAATCGGGTGCAATTAAA
Source organism: Cellulosilyticaceae bacterium (assembly GCA_051646925.1). Classification (GTDB taxonomy): domain Bacteria; phylum Bacillota; class Clostridia; order Lachnospirales; family Cellulosilyticaceae; genus JBOFDK01. The sequence goes on from JBOFDK010000005.1 coordinate 6,945, forward strand.
AAGTTTGTAGTAATGGCAGGGTGTGATGGTCGTATGAAATCTAGAGAATATTATACAGACTTTGCTAAAGCACTTCCAATGGATACGATAATATTGACGGCAGGATGTGCAAAATACAGATATAATAAATTAAATTTAGGTGATATAGGTGGTATTCCAAGAGTATTAGATGCAGGGCAATGTAACGACTCTTACTCTTTAGCACTTATTGCACTTAAACTAAAAGAAGTATTTGAATTATCAGATATAAATGAATTGCCAATCATATATAATATCGCTTGGTATGAGCAAAAAGCTGTTATCGTACTATTAGCATTACTACATTTAGGCGTGAAGAAAATTTATTTAGGGCCAACGTTGCCAGCATTTTTGTCACCAAATGTTGTGAATGTATTGGTTGAAAACTTTGAAATAAGTGGTATTAGTACGGTAGAGGAAGATATGAAAGTATTTTTCAATTAAATCTTAAACAAGTAAATAAAAATAAAACAACCTCAATTAGGACGATAATCAGTTCCTAGTTGAGGTTGTTTTGTTTATAAGTTGGTGTCAGTTTCGATAAGTTTTGTAGATTGATCATTTATTTTTATACGAAGTTTATTTATACGGTTATTGTTAGTGTCTTCAACGGTGAATGTAATATTTTCAAAAGTGACAACCTCACCTTCATCAGGGAAACGGTCTAATATACCTATAATAAAACCACCGATTGAGTCAAATTCATTTGAACAAATATCCAAATTAAGTTTTTCGTTAAATTCACTAATACGGAATGTACCATCTACTAAATAGTCAGTTTCAGATTCTTTAATAAAATCATTTTCGGTAATATCGTATTCATCATCAATATCACCAACGATTTCTTCTATTAAATCTTCCATAGTAACAAGTCCGGCAGTTCCGCCATATTCATCAACAACGATTGCCATTCCGACTTTTTTTGTACGAAGTTCTTTGAACAGTTCATCAATACGTTTAAATTCATGTACAAAGTATACTTCTCTTAAAAATTCATGTGCATTAAATGTTGCATGGTCAAATCGTTTTAGCAATAAGTCTTTTACGTATATAACGCCGATTATATTATCATAGCTTTCTCCGTAAACGGGCATACGTGAAAATTGTTCTTCTTTATATAGAGCTATAATATCGTCATATGAGGCATTTACGTCAATTGCAATCATGTCTGTACGTGGAATCATAATGTCTTTTGTATAGGAGTCACCAAAACTAAACACATTATAAATCATTTCTTTTTCTTCAAATTCTAAAACGCCTTCTTCGTGGCTTACAGTAACAATAGTTTTAAGTTCGTCTTCTGTGATAAATGGTCTATTAGCATCAACGCTACCACCAAATAAGCGAATAAGCATATTAGAAACACGCATTAAAACTTTAACAATAGGTCCTAATAAAACGACTACGACAGAAATTGCTGGAGCTACAAAGATAGCAACTTTTTGTGCGTTTTGAGTAGATAATGATTTTGGTGTAATTTCACCAAAAATCAAAACAAGTAATGTCATTACTCCAGTTGCGATACCAGCACCGGCATCTTGCCATAGAGACATTGCAATAACTGTTGCAAGAGAAGATGCACCAATATTAACTAAATTGTTACCAACTAAAATAGAACCAAGTAGCTTGTTTGGGTCTTCAACAAGTTTAGCAACACGTTGTGCTCCGGGCATATTTTGAGCTACCATATGTCTAGCATCTATTTTGCTAATAGACATAAGTGCTGTTTCGGATGCTGAAAAAAATCCAGACCCTATAAGCAATATGAGCAGTATAGATATTTGTACTAAATGTACCGAATCCAAAGTATAATCACTCTCCTAAATTTATAAAAATTTTTCATGTAATATATTTTAAAATGAATAATTTACAAGATGTTAAATAAATAACTTGCAAGATAATATATAAATAAATCACAAGATATTTCAAAAATAACTTAAAGTAAAAATATATACTAAACGTAAAAAATGTAACAGTTTCATTATAAAATAAATAAATATCTTTTGCAACTAAGCGAACCAACTATAAAGCATATACTGATAATATACACAAAATGTGTAGTTGTTATGCTTAACATCAATTAAAGGTTTTTATTGTAAAAGCCGAAATATAAAATAGATACTAAAAGAGGTGAAATAAATGATTGATACTATTTATAAAAAGCAGTTTTATAATACCAATATAAATAAGCAAGAAAAGAATGAAGTTAAAAGCAATGAAACTAAAAAACATAGTGAAGTTGTTTATAATTTGAAAGAACATAGTGATGCATGGGAAAAATATTGCTATTATGACGTAAATAAAGAAAAAAACTACTTAGAAGATAAAGAAAGTAACATAGTAAAATTGCCAGAAGAAAATAGTTACATATATATATACAGTAAAGGATATGATGTAGAAAATTTAACAGCAAAGGAAATACAAGATATAGAAGACCACAGGTTAAATGAAATATATGATGTAAATCAATCAATTAAAGAAAAAATAGATAAACTAAAAACTCATCAAGATAGTATGTATAGAGAAACTTTGCAAGAACAGACAATTACAATTAATAGTTTGTATCAAGCAAGTTTTTCAGGAGACGGATATAAAAATACAGTAGCATTTAGTGAAGGTGATGTTAAAAGTGTTTTGGGTATGAATGGGATAGCTGTGACGAATGAAAATATTAGTGCAGCAACAAAACTTATAGAGTGGGGAATGGATGTTAACGTTCATGATATAAATAAGTTACAAAATATTTATGCAGCTATAGAAAGTCTTGATGTATATGAAAAAGAAAAACAAATTCAAGAAGAGTTAAAAGAAGATAAAGAGTTAGATGAAAAAGCACTTATATCAAAAGATAAAGTTATGTACCACGATATGACTATTAAAGAAGTAATAGATGATTTACGTAAAGTAGATGACGATACTATAGATAGTGTTATACAAACAAAAGATAATGTTACGATAAAAAATTTAAGAGAAGTAATGCTACGAAATACAGAAAAAGTATTAGAAAATAAAAATCAAAAAACAGATAACATAGTAGAAAAAGAGGCAATGGTAGCAGGTTTAGAAAGTGGAACAAAAACCAAAGGTGAAAAAGAACAAAATAAAGAACAGATTAAAGAACAAATTAAAGAAATAAGAGCTATGTTAACTACGGAAAGTGCAATGCGGTTAAGTGAGAAGATGCCTTTAGAAAGTAGTACTTTATCAGAAGTTGCATCAGGTCTTCGTCAAATTCAAGATGAAACAATTACAGATGCTATGATAAAAGAAGATATTCAAGATACATCACAAAATAGAATGATGATTAAGCAGGTTATGGAAGCAACTAATGCTATTAGGCAATCAAAAGATGTAGTAGTCGGTGAGTTAGATGTAGATGATTTATTAGAAACAGTTCACCAAGCAATAAATGCATATGAACAATCGGGGACTGTGCCAGAAGAGCGTTTTGGGGAAACGGCAAAACGACTTGAAAAGGAAGTAGAAGTATTTTTGACAAGAGAAAATATGCCAAAAGATGCATTAACAAAAGAAGCTATTAAAGCGCTTATTACAAACGATATGCCATTAGCGATAGAAAATATTGAAAGTGCTAAAATATTATTAGAACAAATGCAAATAGTAATAGATGAACTTACGCCAAATGTAGCGGCGCAGTGGATTAAAGAGGGTATAGATCCATACAAAGTATCGGTTGCGCAGATTGTAAATAATATTGAGCATAATCAACTGAAAAATAAAAGTCAAACGATTGCTAGTGCAATAGTTACATTAGAAGAAAAAGGAAAAATTACAGAGTCTGAAAAACAAAGTCTTATTGGCGTTTATCGTATTTTAGAAAGTGTAAAAAATAATAAAGAAGAAATATTAGGATATATATACAAAAATAACTTACCACTAACTATTAAACATCTTGATGATGCAGTTAGGTACACTAATAAAAATCAAGGCTTTGAAAAAATTATAGATGATAATACAGGAGAATTAGAATCACTTAAATATACAAAAGATACGGCAAGAATGTTAATTGAAAAAGGACAACAATCTAAAGATGGAATGTTAGAACTAGCTAAAAAAATAGAAACATTTGAACTGCAAATAAAAGATGTGCCAGAAAAATTAGAAAACCTAAATTATTCATTATACTCAGTGATAAAACAAGCATTTAAAGAAGAACTTGGAAAATATGAAGGAATGGATTTGTTGCCAGAGCGTGTTCGTGAAAAATTAGAAGATATTAAAACTGTAGATAAAGAAGTAGTAGCAAATATGGAAAAATACAATATACCTATTACATTAAACAATCTTTATTGGATGAAAAAAATTAATGAGCAGCCAGATATTTTTGCTAATATGCTAAAAGGGCAAAATAAAGAGATGGCATTTCCTGAAACGTTTCGTGAAATAAATGAAACTCTTAAAAAACTTGAAGAAGAAGCATATGAAAAAAAAGAAGAAAGTATGATAAGTGGTGATTTTAATAGTTATAAACAAAATAAAGCTATAGAAGAAATAGTTAATGTTCAAAAAAAATTAATGGATAAAGAAGATTTTTATCAAATACCTATGACTATTAATGGAGAAATAAAAACAGTTAATATATATATTAAAGAACGTAATAAAACTAATAAAATGAATAAATCAGGTATTGATGCAGTAATTAGCTATGATACAAATAAACTTGGAAATATTAAAGCGTATTTACATTTAGAAGATGAAAAACTTAGTTATCAAATAGTTGCAAACAATAGAAATGCGACATATAAACTTGAAAAAGATAAAGAAGCACTTACTAAAATTTTAAATCAATTAGGATACGCTATTATGAAAGAAAATTATAAGACAGATGAAATTAGCGTAAGCCCTATGGCGATGGTATTAAAAGAAGATAGTGAATTTGAAATAATAGCATAAGGAGAAATTTGTATGAATGACCAATTGTTAGATGTTGTCAAAGGATTTATTGATTATTTTGAAGAAGTTGATACAAATGTAGATAAAAATAAAGATAAAGAGGAAAAGCATATATGATAACAGTATCAAGTGTTGTAAATGCTTCTGAAATACAGTTACTATGTATAACTTATGAACTTTTTTTAAATGACATAAATAATGCTATGCAACTAGAAGGAGATGCTAGGCAGGCAGCGATTCACCATGCAAAAGAAGTACTTTATGTACTAGGGGATAATTTGAACTTAGAAGTACCTATTGCGAAAGATTTGCTGAAATTATATATGTATGTGCAGAAAATACTTGTAGAAAATACTAGCGATGATGAATGTTTAAAAGAAAGTTATAAATTAGTTGAAGCGGTTTATAAAGGTTATAAAGAACTTGAAAAAAACGAAAAAAATCAAAGACCAACAATGAAAAACACTCAAAATATTTATGCAGGTATGACGTATACAAAAGGAACACTAGATGAAGTAGTAGATGAATATACAAATAGAGGGTTTCAAGTATAGTATTAACAAGTAAACAAGCAAGTAAACAAACAAGATAACTAACTAATCATAGAGTTTATAAATAAATAATTTAATAATGATAAAAAGGGAGAACTAATAATGAAAATTAATCATAATATTCCAGCTATAAGAACATTGAATGAACTTAGTAAAGTAAATAATAAGGCAGCAAGTAGTATGCTAAATTTATCATCAGGCTTAAAAATTAATAAAGCATCGGATGATGCAGCGGGGTTAGCTATTGTAAATAAAATGGATGCACAAGTAAAAGGTTTACGCCAAGCTAATCGTAATACTATGGATGGTGTATCAATGGTACAAACGGCAGAAGGAGCATTAAATGAAGTTCATGCTATTTTGCAACGAATGCGTGAACTAGCTGTTCAAGCAGCAAATAGTACCTATACAGAAAATGATAAAAAAGAAATACAAGAAGAAATAAATAGGTTAACGTCAGAAATTAATCGAATTGGTGAAACTACAGAATTTAATGAAAAGGCTCTTTTAAGAGGAAATGGTGCTAATGGAGAAGATATAGATATCAGGCTTCAGATAGGTGCAAATAAAGGTCAAGTGGTAGATGTAACAATATCGGATATGCGAGCAAATGCGCTTGGTATAACAGGAGTTGCGGGTGAGGATGGATTTACAGATGAAAATACAGTAGAAGACGGAGATGGAAAAAATAATGGTATGACAAGTGCAGCGGTAAAAGTAACAGATTTTGAATCAGCGGAAAAAGCTATTAAAAAATTTGATACTGCAATTGATAGAGTATCCTCACAACGTTCAAAACTTGGTTCTATGCAAAATAGATTAGAGCATACAACAAGTAATTTAGGAGTTTCAGAAGAAAATTTAACGGCATCTATATCAAATCTTCAAGATGCAGATATGGCATATGAAATGTCACAATACACACAGCAAAATGTTATATCACAAGCAGCGATGGCAATGTTAGCACAAGCTAATCAACGTCCACAACACGTATTACAACTACTTAATTAAGGCGATTGTATAAAGCGTTAATATATAATTTTGATAAGAAAAAAAGAATAAATAAAAAATATAGATAAATAAAAGATATGAGTAAATAAAAAACGATAACGTATTAATACGTTATCGTTTTTTTGTACCTAAATAAATAATTTTTTGGATATATTTAGGGAAATAAGTATGAAGTAGTTGATAAATTGATATTGAAATTATACATCCGCTCATATCAAATACAAGGTCAAGCCATTCACCAGCACGAGAGTCGGTCAGTGTTGCTTGAAGAATTTCGGTTAATGCTGCAAAGGCAAAAATACTAAATAACACATAAATTGAATTTGGCAAACGTTTATTAAGACGTGAAAATTCAAAAATGAATACGGTAGTTAGACCGAAAAACATAGCCATATGAACAACTTTATCAAGGCCTGGAATATTTATAGAAGGTACGCTACTACTAGGAATAAACAGGCTATAAAGGATAATGGACAAAACTATTAGAGTAAATTTATAAAAAAACATTTTTTTTAGCATAAGAGCTCCTTTGGTATATGTAATTCAAGTTTAAGTATAATAAAAAAAACAAAATAGATAAAGACAAAAAAGAAAAAATTAAAAAAAATAAATATTTATAAAAAAAGTATAAAAGGTAAATATTTTAGGCTATACTCCTACCGTAAAGCAAAGGAGGGTTATATGAAAAAAAGAGATAATTACGATATGTCAGAAGCACTGCAAAGAGAGACCGATAAGTTAGCTGAAGAGGTAGGGTATTTGCAAGAAGAAATGAGTGCAACGTTAGATCATTTTTCAGATGCACTCGATCCAGAACTACTGGATTATTATATGTATTACTATAAAGCAGCAGAAATTAAACATGGTTATTTACTACGTAAATTAAAAAAACTTTATTATTCTCAAGAGGGTAGGAATGTTATTTAAATAAGTTTAATATAAATGGTAAGAGGACAAGACTAATAGGCAAAGGAGAAATGTATGGAAAGTATACATCCTGTAATTTTAATGAGCTTAGGTATATGTGGAATCTTACTAATTTATGTGTTATTTGAACAACATGTAGGTAAATTTATAAGACGAGGTATTATAGGCGGAATAAGTATTGTGATTATTGATTTATTTATACCGAGCCTTGTTGCCGTAGGTTTAAATATTTATACGATAGGTGTCGCATGTTTTTTAGGGATACCTGGTGTGTTAATTTTATATATTTTAAAAAATATATAAAAAATGAAAGTTACAAATAAAACAAGAATAATTGGTAAGATATTGTAGTATGTAATGAAAAAGTTATTAACAGAATGTGCATAAGTTGTTAGTTATTATGGTGTATAACTAAGAAAAGTTACTAACAAAATGTGCATAACTTATAGAGTATCATTATGTAAAGTTTTTAAAACGCTATAAATTAAATAAAATATTGACACAAGTATAAAGTGATGATATAATTTGTTGTGGATGGACTTGTGGATTAATTAATTCCAAGTCTGTGTATAATTCGAATACTTAAATCAATCCTGATTTTTGATCACTCATATGGGTGGTCTTTTTTTTTGCTTTTTTTAAAAATCTTAGACAAAGTGTATAAATGTTTTTATGTATGTAAAGACTTTAAAAAAGTATTTTTTAGGCAATACAGGAGAGGAAAAAGCAAATGAATATACTAGAACAACTAGATAACTATAAGAAATATGTGCAAAATGATTATAATAAGTATACTTCACAAAAACAGGCTATTGAGTTATTAGATAAATTTTTGAAATTTGAATATAAATATAAAATGAAATATGAAAAAATAGAAAAAGTACTGGATTATTTCGTACTTGTATGGGTACCAAAAAGAAAAAAATATTTAAAAGAAGCTGAAGGTTTTGAAATTATTCATACAGTAAGAGATTTTAAAAATTATATAGAAACTAACCAAGATATATTAAACTATGAAAATTCTAACAAAGATGAAATAGAGCAACCGTGGGTAATTGATAAATATATAGAAGATTACATGAGAGTGCATAAAGTTAAAAAAATAATTTCGGAAATGACAAAAGACCCAGTAGTAGGAACAGATACTAGAATTATTGATTTAAAGAAATATAAAGAATTTAAAGAAAAACAACAACATAATGATTCTATGTCTATATACGAACAAGGTACATTTAAAATTCAAGAAATTAATAAAGAAGGATATTTAGAACTTAGTAAAATTGGAAATAGTAAAAAATATTGTAAAATACTGTGTAGACAGAGTTATTTAAATAACTTTAAAGAGGGAGACTTATTAGAAGTCAATTTACGAAAAAAAGTTTTTTTTATTTATTGGGAGATAGAAACCTTGAAAGCTTATTATTCTGAGGCAGGTTCACATTATTTAATATAAAAATATCTTGTGTTTTACTTCTTATTTGAAATTTTGTATAATGAACTTATGTAAAATCAGATAAAGAAAGGAAACGTGTATAGATGAAAATTGTATTACTATTAGCAGATATTGCAGGAATGTTAAAACATTTCAAAGCTGATGTTATAAAGGTTTTGAATGAGTTAGATATTGAAGTAGATGTTGTTGATTTAAATATGCTACCGTACTACAAAACAGATGAAAATAGTCCTTTTGCAATGTTATTAGCAGAACGTATTGGAAATGCTAAAGGTATCGTGGCGCTAGTAAATGTGCACATTACGGGAATGCATAGTAGTATGCAAAGTTTTTTAGAACATATGAGTGAGTATAGGCATGAAGTAGATTGTAAAATGCTTTTGCCTATTACATATAGTATAAGTGGTGGAGAACAGCAAGCAGCTTATAGTATTCAGCAAGCATGGAATACTATTGGTGGGGCAGATAGCGCGTTAGTTTATTTGAATCCACATACTGAAATAGATATAGCGAAAGAACATATAGAACGGACTTTAGAAAATTTTTATCGTACAATGAAACAAGAACGTAGGCCTATACGTTCAAGTGAGTATTATAGATATAGTGTAGATAGTGTAGATAGTGTAGAAAATTTTAGTAGTAGACAATTGAAAGTAGATGCAATTCCAAAAAGTTTTAATAAAGAAGAACTAAAAGATATAACAAAAATTCCAAAAAATGAAAATGATGAAAATATATATGAAAAGAAAAAAGATGAAGAAGTAAAAAAATCATTTATTGATTTATCAACGAAAGAACAAAATATATATGAAATAACGCAATTGCTACAAAACTCAAAAGAATATAAAGGCGAAAAAACATTTACAGAATTACCAACTAGTACATACACGAGACCATCTGCTAGACAAGGTGAAAATGTTAAAAAAGGTGCAAAGTTAAGTGCTATTACGCATTATTTTGTTGCACAACATGATACTAGTACAGATATTAGTATTCAGTATACATTGCTAGATACACAGCAAAGAGGTGTTATATCTATTAAAGATGGTGATTGTGAATATAGAGATGGTGTAATAGAGCAGCCTACAGTTGAATTAATGATGAATGATGAAGTGCTAACGCAAATACTTAAAAAGCAAATTACATACCAAAAAGCATTTATGATTGGCAAGTTAAAAGTAAAAGGTAATTTTGGTATACTTTCAAAATTAGATCAGTCATTTAAGGCAATGTAAATAAAATTAGATATATATTTTAATAAGTGGGCAAATAAAAACAAATGAAGGGGTATGTATAAGATGAATGAAACGTGTATTTTTTGCGAAATTATAAGTGGTAATATTCCAAGTTTTACGATATATGAAGATGAAAAATTTAAAGTTATTTTAGATAGATTTCCAGCAGCAGCAGGACATATGTTAGTAATATCTAAAATGCATTATAACGACATATTTGAACTACCAGGTGAAGTTGCAAATGAATTAATGATAGTAGTAAAAAAGATGGCAGACTTACTGAAAAATAATATGAAGGTAGAGTCTTTAAACTTAGTTCAAAATAATGGTGAGGTAGCAGGTCAAACAATTAATCATTTTCATATGCATTTAATACCAAGAACAAAAGATGATGGTGTAGTATTAAATAAAACTACACATACAGAAACAACAATAGAAGAATTAGAGAAAATATCAAATCAATTACTAGGTAAATAGTTAAAGTAAATAGTTAAAGTAAATAATTAAAGTAAATAATTAAAGTAAATAGTTAAAGTAAATGATGATAGAGTAGATGATGCTAGAGTAAATGATGCTAGAGTAAATGATGCTAGAGTAAATGATGGTAAAGTAAATGATAGTAGAGTAGATGATAGTAGGGTAAATAGATAGTAAGGTAAATGCTATAATAATTATATAGAAAACAAAAAAGATATAGCTAGTTGGTGCGAACCAACTAGCTATATCTTTTTTTATAAATAAATATTAGATGTTTTCGAAATATTGTTTGTACCATGTTAAAAACATAAATATTGTCCAAATTTTACGACTATTATCATTTTTACCTGAGCGGTGTTCATCAAGTAATTTGACAAGTTCTTGTTCATTGAAGTATGTTTTAGCCGCAGTACTTGTGAAAGCATCTTTCACGATGTTATAGTATAAATCTTCTTTAAGCCAAATACGTATAGGAACTGGGAAACCGAGTTTTTTCTTATTAGCTGTTGAAGCAGGCATATTACGTTTTGCAGCAAGACGCATTGCGTATTTTGTGTTTTCTTTATTTACTTTATAGCGAAGAGGAATTTTAGTTGCTATACGGCAAACCTCTTTGTCTAAGAAAGGAACACGTAGTTCTAAAGAATGAGCCATACTCATTTTATCAGCTTTTAATAAAATATCGCCAGCAAGCCACATATGCATATCAAGATATTGCATTTTTGTTACATCCGACTTGTCTTTAACTTTTTCATAAAATGGTGCAGTCAAAGTAGTTGGAAGAGCTGCATTTGTTTGTACTTTAAGAAGTTGTTTTCGTTCTTTTGGAGAAAACATATAAGCATTACCAATGAAACGTTCTTCTACAGTTTGAGCGCCACGGATAAGGAAGTTTTTGCCAGTGAAAGAAAATGGTAATGATTTTGCAAAAGATGCAAAAACTTTACGGATTGCCATAGGCAGTTTACGATAATTTGCGTTATCGATAGGTTCTTTATAAATGTTATAACCACCAAAAAGTTCATCAGCGCCTTCGCCTGAAAGAACAACTTTAACATGTTCGCTTGCAAGTTGACTTACAAAATAAAGTGCTACTGCGGCAGGGTCTGCAAGAGGTTCATCCATAAAGTATTGAACTTTAGGTAATACTTCCCAATATTCTTCAGGAGTAATTACTTTGCTAAAGTTTTCTATTCCAATTTCCTTAGAAAGTTCTTTAGCGTAGCTAATCTCATTATACTGTTCGTTATTAAAGCCAACTGTAAATGTTTTTGAACCATTAAAACAACTTGCTACATAACTTGAGTCAACACCACTTGAAAGGAAACATCCAACTTCAACATCACTAATTTTATGTGTTTCAATTGAATCTTTCATAGTAGTATCAATTAAGTCAACAATTTCTTCAAGTTCTCCATCTGTTTCGTTAAATGTAGGTTCCCAATAACGTTTAACAGTCATTTCGCCTTCTTTGAAAAGGAAAAAATGAGCAGGAGGAAGTTTGAAAATTCCTTTAAAAAACGTCTCTAGTGTAGGAGAGTATTGAAAAGAAAGATAATGTTCAAGAGCATCAGTATTTAGTGTGCGAGGTACGCTTGGATGTTCTAAAATAGATTTTATTTCAGAACCATAAACTAATTTATTACCTTCATGATAGTAATAGAAAGGTTTAATTCCAAAGAAGTCACGTGCACCAAATAATGTTTTGTTTTTTGAATCCCAAATAACAAAAGCAAACATTCCACGTAAGTGAGAGAGTAATTCTGTACCATACTCATCATATCCGTGAACTAGTACTTCTGAATCGGTATGTGTTTTGAAAACATAACCTTTTTCGATAAGTTTCTCACGAATAGATTGATAGTTATAAATTTCTCCATTGAATGTAAGTACCAAAGTTTTGGTTTGGTTGAAGAGGGGCTGAGCACCTTCTTCTAAGTCGATAATACTTAGGCGTCTAAAACCTAGAGCCGCCGTTTCATCTATAAATTGACCGTCACTATCAGGACCACGATGCACAATTTTGTCCATCATAGCAGTCAGTACAGTTTTTTTATTATCAAGTTCTGGATCTAAAAAGCCACAAAAACCACACATATGTACGGGCTCCTTTCATAAAATTATACATCAAACTGTATCATAAAATGTCGTTAAAAGCAAATAAACTAACAATATAAAGTATTACCTCAAAATGCTTTATTAAACAAAGAATTAAAATAAATTTTAAACCCAAAGAAAGATGAAGACAGAAAGTTGACGTTAACTTAGCAAAAATAGTATTATATAGTGGTATATATCGGAAGAAAAAACTAAAATAATTTAAATAACGATTTGTTTTTATAGAGGGGGATATACTGTGGATATAAATGAAATGGCTTTAGAAATGCATGAAAAATGGCAAGGAAAGTTAGAAATCACAGCAAAAGCAAAAGTGAGTTCAAAAGAAGATTTATCAATTGCTTATACACCAGGAGTAGCCGAGCCTTGTAGAAGAATTGCGCAGAATAAAGAAGATGTTTATAAATATACGATGAAAGGCAATACAGTAGCAGTTATTTCAGATGGAACTGCAGTACTAGGTCTTGGAGATATAGGTCCTGAAGCAGCTATGCCAGTTATGGAGGGAAAAGCAGTTCTTTTCAAAGAATTTGCAAATGTAAATGCAGTTCCTATTTGTATAGATACAAAAGATACAGAAGAAATTATTACTTTTATTAAGCAAATAGCACCGACTTTTGGGGGCATTAACCTAGAAGATATAGCAGCGCCAAGATGTTTTGAAATAGAAGAACGTCTAAAAGAAATGCTTGATATTCCAGTATTTCATGATGACCAACATGGAACAGCAATTGTTGTATTAGCGGGTATTATTAATGCATTAAAAGTAGTTGGAAAACAAAAAGAAACAGTAAAAGTTGTAGTTAACGGAGCAGGGTCGGCGGGAATAGCAATCACAAAGTTGTTATTAAATGCAGGGTTTACTAATATAATAGTAGTTGATAGGCTAGGAATTGTGCAAAAGAATCAGACATGGATGAATTGGGCACAAAAAGCGCTTTGTGATACAACCAATAAAGATAATATTATTGGTGATTTGACACTTGCACTTAAAGACGCTGATATATTTATTGGTGTTTCCGCACCTAATATTGTTACGAAAGAAATGGTTATGTCTATGGAAAAGGATGCTATTATATTTGCTATGGCAAACCCAACACCAGAGATTATGCCACATTTAGCAAAAGAAGCAGGTGCAAGAATTATAGGTACGGGACGTTCAGATTTTCCAAATCAAGTAAATAATGTTTTAGTTTTCCCAGGTATTTTTAAAGGGGCACTTCAAAGCCGTACAAAATCAATTACAGAAGATATGAAACTAGCTGCAGCGTATGCGATTGCAGGTATGATTACAGATGATAAACTTAATGAAGAGAATATATTACCAAAGCCATTTGTAGAAGGTATTGCAGATGCGGTCGCGCAAGCGGTAATGAATGCGGTTAAATAAGGAGGGATATAAGATTGAAAACAATAGTATTAACAGGTGGCGGAACAGCAGGTCATGTAACGCCTAATATTGCGATTATTCCATCTCTAATAGAAGAAGGCTGGGATATTCGGTATATAGGAAGCAAAACAGGAATTGAAAAAGAACTTATTGAAAAAGAAAATATTAAATATTATGGCATAGCTTCAGGAAAATTACGTAGGTATATAAGTGTGGAAAATATTAAAGATCCACTCAAAGTAATAAAAGGTATGTTTGAAGCATTTTCACTATTACGTAAAATTAAGCCGAATGTCGTTTTTTCAAAAGGAGGGTATGTAACAGTACCGGTTGTGTTGGCTGCAAAAATGTTACGTATTCCTGTAATTATTCATGAATCGGATATTACACCAGGACTTGCGAATAAAATAGCATCAAAAGGTGCAAAAACGATTTGTGTTAATTTTCCAGAGACACTGCAATATGTAGGGGATAAAGGGGTACTTACAGGTACACCAATTAGAAAAGAGCTTTTTCAAGGAATACCTAAAAAAGGGTATGAAGTTACAGGATTTACTAAAGATAAACCTGTTTTACTAATGATGGGTGGAAGTTTGGGGTCTGTTAAGTTAAATAATGTTTTAAGGGAATCATTAGATGTACTAACTAAAAAGTATCAAATTGTTCATATTTGTGGTAAAGGTAATGTGGATGAAACATTACTGAATAAAAAAGGTTATAAACAGTTTGAATATGTTTCTGAAGAGTTAACAAATTTGTTTGCAATTGCAGACTTTATGCTATCTAGAGCAGGAGCAAATGCATTAGCAGAAATTGTTGCACTTAGTATACCGGCTTTACTAATACCGCTTTCACAGCAAGCAAGTAGAGGAGATCAAATTCTAAATGCAGCATCAATGGAAAAACAAGGATACTCTAAAGTTCTTGTAGAAGAAAATTTAACAGAAAAAACACTTACAGAAGCACTTGATTTGGTATATAATAACAGAAAGATATACAAAGAGGCAATGGATGACACTATAGAAACATCAGGGTTAGAAAAAGTATTAAGAGAGATAAGAAAATACAAATAAAAAATTGTGATATTCTAAAAGTTATTAAGGGGGATTGTAAATGTTTAATAAAAAAGAAGACGTAGAAATGATGAAGAAATTAGCTAATGGTGAGTTAGATGCATTAATACAACAATTATCAAATTCAAAAAAGGCAATTTTAAAAGTGGAGACGGTAGAAGAATTATTAGCTATACGGAAGACTATATCTATACAAATTCAAGAAGCACAATCAACTCAAAATACAGCACAAGAATTATCAAATAAAATCAATCAGGTATCAAATGAATTGCGTCATAAAACAAATATATTAAATACCGTATCTGAGAGTATGCAAAATCATATTAATAATCATCTTTCGAATGAAAAAAGTACGCTTGAGAAAAATGAGATTCATACAAATAGTTTGATGGATGAAATAGATAAAGAAGCTAGAGCTTCGGTAGAAGTATCAGTTGTTAATAGACAACTATTAGCATCTATTTTAAATAAAACTCAATTAGTTGATGAAAATGCTACAGGTATGAAGAAGCAGGTAGATACATTTATTGAAACAGCAAAAAATGTTTCAGCAAATATGAGCGGTATAGCATCTATAGCAGAACAAACTAATTTATTGGCATTAAATGCATCTATTGAAGCGGCAAGAGCAGGGGATGCAGGGCGTGGCTTTGCAGTTGTAGCCGAAGAGATTAGAAAGCTTTCTGATGGAACTAAAGAATTACTAAATGATATGAATCACTTTTTAACAATTTTTGAAAGTAATTCAATTAAAACAAGTGAAGAAGTGACACATACTATAGATGGAATTGTAACAATTGAAAAACAACTACGAGAGATGGAAATTAATATAGAAAAAAATGCAACTATTAGTCAAGTGATAGAAAAGCAAATGAAAGAAATACGTATTGTAGGAACAGAAGAAATTTTGAATAATAATGAGTATAACCGTAATGCAATACGTGAAATTAGTGTGAAAAACGATGAAATGATTAAGCTAATTCGTGAATATCATGAAATGCTAGATCTTGTAGATAGAGTAAAAATGGAGATGGCTGGATTGTTGCAAGGAGCTAAAGATAACGAAGTAAAATTAGTAGAATTAAGACAATTATCCGTAATGAGAGGGTAATGAATAGTTTATAACCTAATAACAATTTTATAATAAAAATCTAAACTGCCGAAGGTGGTAAGTATAGATTTTTATTTTTTTGAAAAAACATATTTACAAATATAGCTTTACAAAAATATATTTGTAAAGCAAGATACTAGTAGAGCTTAAAAGTAAGTGAAATGATGTAATAAAATGATACGGAGTGGTAAAAAAATTGAAATTAACTAAAAAAATAATGGTAATATTTATAGGTATAGTTTTGTGTATGATGATTTTATACACGAGTGCATCAAAAATAATGATGAATTATCTTTATGATGGAGAAGGCGATAGAATATATGAAAAAGTTAATGGTGCTATTTTAAGTTTTAATCATGAATTAGATGCATATAGACGAAAAGCAATGGATTATCAACAGTTAATGATATACTTGAATCGTATAATATGTGAGCAAGGGATTAATGCATATGAAGAATTTGATATTGTTACATATTTAGATAGAAATGAATTTAGTATAAATGTCATCACAAATGATGAGTTACAAGTGCAGTATATATCTATGGAAGAATATATTAAAAATGAATATATTAATATTAGAAATATAGATTTTAAGTACGACGAAGAAGTTGCAGAGTTTGTTAAAAAGCATATACCTACAGACGTACCAGTAATGAAAATTATCCATACAGGAAAGCAAGCATATATGTTAATAATAATGCCATTAAAGGGTGATAAACATATAGAACATAGTAAAGAAAGAGGTCAATATTTTGTAGGTGTTAATATACTAAATTCGAAATTTTTTGAAACTCATATTAGACCAACTTTTGAAAATGTAGAAATGGTTTTAGATGTTACAGTAGATAATAATGCAAAAAGGAATAGCTTTAAAGAAGATAAAGAAATTATAGTAGAATATGGTGAAAATGATATTACTGCATATTATAAAATTTTACAAGAAGATGAAGAAAAACCAATATATATTAAATTTACAGATTCATTAGTAGTTAAATCTATAATAGAAGATAATTTGACAAAAAATACAGAAATACTATTATTTATTGCTATACTTATGATGGTAGTGATGTTAAATTGTATTAAATTTAGTATAGAAAAACCTTTAAATATAGTTTTAAAGCATCTAAAAAAAATAAAAAATTTGCATAAACAATATGATGATGAAGAAATATTAGAAGTGCAACAGGAATTAGCTGACATATATAAAATAAGTGATGTTGCAGAAATTAATGAAATTAATGAACAGATATTAAATCTAGTACAACAACTTATTAATAAAAATAAAAAATTTGTAGAATACAGAAAGTATTGCCAAAGTATTATAGATAATATGGAAAGTGGATATGGATATTTTAAAGTAAATAGAGATGAACAAGACCAGCCTCAAAATATTACATGTTTAAAATGTAATAACCAAATGGCAAAAGTTTTTGGAAAAACTATTAAAGATTTTGAAGAAGATAAATATCATAAATGGGTACATGAATACATAGATTATGATTATTTATGGGGAATGTTAGATAGTATAAAAAGTAAAAAATTGAAAAGTATAAGTAAAAAAGTAACGCATATAAATGGTGCGACATGTAAAGTTACTTTATGTAATTATAATAATGATAAATTTCAAGTATTGCTTAAAGATTTTACGGAAAATGAAATAAAAAAAGAAAGAATTGAAGAATTATTACGTAGGGATAGATATACTGAAGTTTTTAGTCGTGAAGCGATGATAAAAGAAATGGAATCATTAGTAGAAATAAAAAAAGAATTTGCAGTATACATAGTGAATTTTAATAATATGAAAGCATTAGATAAAGTTAAAGGTTATAAAGTGGTTGATGAAGTTACTAGAGATGTTGCAAAGCACCTAAATGAATTATCAGATACTCAGACTATTGTGGGAAGATGGAGTTGTGTAGACTTTTTGATTATACGAAGAGGTGAAGTATATGCAACTGATATTGCAAAATTTTCGGATAACATACATAAAAAAATAAAAAAAGAGTATATATTTGAAGATTATAAATTTAAATTAACTGCTACTATAGGTGCAAATACGTATCCATATGATACGCAAAGCATTGATAAGCTAATTAGAAATGCGACAATAGCAAGAAATTTTGCAAATCAAAAAGGTACTGAATCATCTGCTATATTTAATCCAAGTATGTATGAAAAAGAAAAATTGATAAGACAGATAGGAAAAACAGCATTAAAAAATCATATGCAAATATCTTATCAACCGATAGTAAATGCTAGTGATAGAAAAACTATTGGAGCAGATGTGTCATGGCAATGGAATTATAAAGAAAAATATTTAGAGATTAATGATTTTATTCATTTAGAAGAGTATGAGCAATATCTTGCTGCTATGGAAGTGTATGTTTTTGAAGAAGCATGTAAATTTGGAGTAGATATACAAAAAAAGACGGGAGAATATTTTGAAATCATTATGAATTTATCAAGAAGTACCTTGTATAATTCAGAATATTACGCCCGAATTATAGAAAACATAAAAAGTACAGAAATGCAGTGTTTGCATATTCGAATACAAGTAAAAGAAACGGATTTAGAACATAAAATTATAAAACCGTTAGAAGGAATCAAAAAATTAGAAAGAGGAATTCTATTAGATGACCCATATTTACAATATTCATTAGGTAAATGGGATGCAAGTATTAAAATTGATTTTATAAAAATAAAACAAGTATTATTAGAACAAGTAGTAGAAGTACCAGAAATTGAAAAAATTGTATATGAAAAAATAAAAGCGATGGAAGAACTAGGTATATTAACGTATTGTAGCCATATAGAAGATGAAATGTTTTTAGATTATGCAAAGGAAATGGGATGCTGTTATTTATCAGGAAACCATATTAGTTTGCCACTTGAAAAACATTTATTTGAAGTGTTTATGGAAACTAATACTAATGAGCTAGATTAAAGTTCAGTTAAAGTTAGCTTAACTTTAACTGAAGTGTTAAAATAAAAAACAAATAAAAAACAAATAAAAAAGGAAAATATACAAGATAAAACAAGTATATTTTCCTTTTTTTATTGTAATTAAACTACTTTTGTTGTCCAGTCTTCGACGTTCCAAACATCAGTAATAAAGCTTTCGTAGAAATAAGGTTCATGACAAACTAGGATAACAGTTCCTTTAAATTCACGAAGAGCTTTCTCAAGTTCATTTTTTGCATCTACATCTAAGTGATTAGTAGGTTCATCAAGAACAAGTAGATTAAGTGATTGATGTAAAATTTTACAAAGACGTACTTTTGCATTTTCTCCACCAGAAAGTACTTTCATTGGACTTGTAATATGGTCTGTTGTAAGTCCGCAGCGTGCTAGAGCTGTTCGTGCCTCGTGGTTTGTCAAAGAAGGGTATTCATTCCAAAGTTCATCAAGAGCTACTGTATTGTTATTTCTTGAATCCTCTTGAGCAAAATAACCATATTCAACATTTTCACCAAATTCAATAGAACCTTCTAAAGAAGGGATGATACCAAGAAGTGTTTTTAGTAAAGTTGATTTACCAAGACCATTAACACCACAAATGGCTATTTTTTTGCCACGTTCTACTTTAAATGATAAAGGCTCTGTTAGAGGTTCATCATAACCAATAACTAAATTTTCAGCCTCAATTAGAAAGCGACTTGGAGCTTTTGAAAATTTAAAATCAAAAATAGGTTTAATTTTTTCTTTAGGTTTTTCAATAACATCCATTTTATCTAGTTGTTTCATACGGCTTTTTGCCATACCAGTAGTTGCAACACGAGCTTTGTTACGAGCAATAAAATCTTCAAGTTTGTCAATTTCTTTTTGTTGACGCTCATAAGCTTTTTCTTGTTGACGTTTTTTTAAATCATAAAGACGTAAAAATTCGTCGTAGTTACCAACGTATCTAGTCAGTTCAGAATTTTCGATGTGGTATATAAGATTACAAACATCATTTAAAAATGGAATATCATGTGATACAAGGATAAAAGCATTTTCGTAATTTTGTAAGTAACGTTTTAACCATTCGATATGATTTACATCTAAGTAGTTTGTCGGTTCATCTAAAATAAGAATAGTTGGGTTTTGAAGAAGAAGTTTTGTTAGAAGGACTTTTGTACGTTGTCCACCACTTAGTTCATCAACCTTTTTTTCAAGTCCAATCTCACCAAGTCCCAAACCTTGAGCAACTTCTTCGATTTTAGAGTCGAGGATATAAAATCCGCTACCATCTAATATGTTTTGAATTTCCGCAGCATCATCCATTAGTTTTGCAACTTCATCATCAGATGCATCGCTCATTTTATCATATGTTGCTAACATTTCTTGTTCTAATGTAAACAAATCATCGAAAGCTAAACGTAAATTATCGCGTATGCTTGTACCAGGTTGCAATGCAGAGTGCTGATCAAGATAACCAACAGTTACACGGCTTGACCATTCAACAGAACCTTCATCGGGCATAAGTTTACTAGTAATAATATTTAAGAAAGTTGATTTTCCTTCACCATTAGCACCAACTAGAGCAACGTGTTCCCCTTTTAAAAGACGGAAAGAAACATTCTCTAGTATGCTTCGGGCACCAAATCCATGCGTTACATTTTTAACGTTCAACACACTCATATTTTGTCTCCTTTTGTATGCGCTTTTTCATATACTATCATAATAAAAAATGAGCAAAAAGTAAAATGAAAGTGTTTTTAAATAAATATAAAGAACAAAAATTAAATAAGTACACGTATGAAAAAATAATATATATTAGATAAAAATATGAAAAATCGTTATAACCTAAGTAAGTGGTAGAAAATATTATAATTTAAAGCAGTGTGTAAATAAAAAATATAGTATAAATTAGATGCATTAGTGTGATTATTGAATATACAATAAATACAACATTTAGTGCAATATTGCATATAGGAAGTTGTTCCGTAGGTAGGTCGTCAAGATTTATAAGTACATAAATCATTAGACAAGCAGGTATTAGAAGTTTTATGAAAATACTTAATAGAGCATGATTTACAATGCCGACCATTAGCCAATTTGCCTCTTCGAATAGACCTGTTTTAAGTAAACCAAAAGTGCACACAATATCAATTACATTTAAAATATAAATAATTACAAGTTTTTGTTTGATTAAATAAACATCAGAATTTTTTAAAAAACGAATCATTTTATCACCTCCAGTAAAGAGTATAGCCAAAAAAAGGATGTTTTGATGCTTGACTTTTATTTTTTTATTTTATATACTTCGAGTATAAATACTTTGACACACAAAGTATTTATACTATGAAGAAGAGGAGGGTACAATGTTTGGAAAAACCGGTTAAAGTAGTTAATGAAATATTAGTAGACTTATTTAATGAAATTCTTACCATTGAAAAAGCTGCTTTGCAATCAAGTCCATTCAAAGACCTTTCTGTTACAGAAGCGCATGTTTTAGAAGCAATAGGATTAACATCCAGAACGATGACAGACGTAGCAGATCAAGTAGGTGTAACAGTCGGAACACTAACAACATCTGTAAATCGCCTTGTTAACAAAGAGTATGTTATAAGGGAGCGTTCAAAAGAAGATCGTCGTTTTGTAGAAATTGAATTAACTCAAAAAGGTAAATCGGCTTATAAAATTCATGAAAAATTTCATGGAGAGATGGTTGAGCATATGATTGATGAATTATCTAATGAAGATTATACAGTACTTGTTGATTCATTGAAAAAGCTTAGTAAATTTTTTAAAGATAGGTATCACCTAACACAAAAATAGAGGAGTGATACGATGGGTGGAGTAAAAATAGCAGGACTTGGAAAAGCAGTTCCAGAATATGTTATGACAAATGAAAAACTTTCAGAATATGTAGATACATCTGATGAATGGATTAAAAGCCGTACAGGTATTGAAACTAGATACTTATCAACAGGAGAAACAACAACTGACCTTGCGATACGTGCAGCTGCAGAAGCTATTAAAAATGCAAAGTTAGAAGCAGAGCAAATTGATATGATTATCGTTGCAACTATTAGTCCAGATTTTGTTATGCCAAGTACAGCGTGCAAAGTTCAGGCGGCATTAGGAATGACAAATGCAACAGCTTTTGATATTTCGGCAGCATGCAGTGGATTTGTGTATGGAGCTAGGTTAGCAGTCGATTCTATCAAGTCAGGTTCAAGTCAACATGTACTTGTAATAGGTGCAGAAGTTTTAAGTAAGACGGTTGATTGGAGTGATCGTACGACGTGTGTACTTTTTGGAGATGGTGCAGGTGCAGCTATTTTTTCCGTTCATCATAAAAACAACATATTAGGCTTATACACTAGAAGCAGTGGACTTGGCGGAGACGCCTTGACATTAGAGGGGAGAACTGTGCAAAACTGTATAGTTAAGAACCCTCAAGAATCAAATTATATGGCTATGAATGGACAAGAGGTTTACCGTTTTGCAACGACGGTAGTTCCAAAAACTATTAATCTTTTGTTAGAGAAGGAAAATATGTCAGCAAATCAAGTTGATTGGTTTGTATTACATCAAGCTAATAGCCGTATAATGGATAGCGTTGCTAAAAAAATAGGAGTACATACGGATAAGTTTTTCAAAAATCTTGAACGTTATGGCAATACATCGGCAGCTAGTATTCCGATTGCATTATATGATTTAGCCCCACAATTAAAATCAAATGACATAATAATGTTAGTTGGATTTGGTGGTGGTCTTACATGGGGAAGCGTTATGCTTCTATGGGAATAGTTCCTAACAGGCAATGCCTTTTATGGATATATAAATTGAACAAATTCTAGGAGGAATTAAAAATGATATTAGAAAAATTACAAGAAATCGTAGCAGAAAAATTAAGCGTAGATGCAGCTGAGGTTGTTGTAACAGCACGTTTTAAAGAAGATTTAGATGCAGACTCATTAGATTTATTTGAAGTTGTTATGGCAATTGAAGATGAGTTTGGTGTTGCAATTTCAAATGAAGACGTTGAAACAATCAAAACAGTAGGCGATGCAGTTAAATATATCGAAGATAAGAAATAATTTATTATTCTGAAACAAGGAGATGGATGTAATGAACAAAATTTGTAAAATGTTAGGCATTCAATATCCTATATTCCAAGGCGCTATGGCATGGGTAGCAAATCATGCTATAGCAGCTGCGGTTTCAGAAGCAGGGGGACTTGGTATTATTGCAGCAGGAAACGCTCCAACGGATTGGGTAAGAACAGAAATCCGTGCATGTAAAAACAAGACAAAAAAACCTTTTGGCGTGAACATCATGCTTCACAGCCCTTATGCAAATGAAATTGCACAACTTGTAGTTGAAGAAGGAGTAACAATTGTTACAACAGGTGCAGGTGATCCAGGAAAATATATGGATATGTGGAAAGAAGCAGGAATTAAAATAATACCAGTTGTTGCATCAGTGGCACTGGCAAGACGTATGGAAAGACAAGGTGCAGACGCTATCGTAGCAGAAGGCGGAGAAGCTGGAGGGCATGTAGGCGAATTAACTACTATGGTACTAATACCTCAAGTAGTAGATGCAGTACAAATTCCAGTTATAGCAGCAGGTGGTATTGGAGATTCACGTGGTTTTGCAGCAGCTATGATGCTTGGAGCTGAGGCTGTTCAAGTAGGTACTAGATTTTTAGTTGCAGAAGAATGTGAAATTCATCAAAATTACAAAGAACGTATTTTAAAAGCAAGTGATATAGATACTGTTGTAACAGGTAGGTCTACAGGTCACCCAGTTAGAGTTCTTCGTAATCAATTAACAAGAGAATTTGCAAAGATGGAAAAAGAAGGTGTATCACCTGAAAAATTAGAAGAAATGGGCGCTGGTGGTTTACGAAAAGCAGTAGTAGATGGCGATGTTGCTCGTGGGTCTGTTATGTCAGGGCAAATTGCAGGATTAGTTAAAAAAATTCAACCAACAAAAGAAATAATAGAAGAATTTTTCACAGAAGAAAATAAAAAATTAGCAAAAATTATGTAGAATGAAGTATTTAATATATGGTTTGAATGTCAAAATTTGAATATCAAAGTAAAGGTAGGTGCAAAAAGTGAAAATCGCATTTTTATTTTCAGGCCAAGGCGTTCAATACGCAGGCATGGGGCAGGACTTATATAACAATTATTCCGAAAGCAAAGCTATTTTTGATAAAGCTAATGAGGTTATTTCATGGGATGTCAAAGAAGTTTGTTTTCAAGATCAAAACGCAATTATTAATGATACGCGGTTTACACAAAGTGCACTTTTTACCACTATAATAGCGGCATATGAAGTAGTGATATCTAAAGGAATTGTACCGGAAGCGGTCATTGGATTTAGTTTAGGAGAATATGCAGCACTTGTCGCAAGCGGTATTTTAAGTTTTGAAAATGCATTAAAATTAGTTGAACAACGTGCTATTGCGATGGAACGTTGTTCAAAAGAAACAGAAGGTTCAATGGCGGCTGTTATAGGTCTTTCAAACGAAGTTATACAAGAAGTTTGTGAGACGATTACAAGTCAAGGAAATATACTAACACTAGCCAATGACAACTGCCCAGGGCAAGTTGTTATCTCGGGAGATATAGACGCTATTGAAAAAGCAACTCAAATACTTAAAGAAAAAGGTGCAAGACGAGTTATGAAACTTAATGTAAGTGGAGCGTTTCATAGTCCGCTTATGCAAAGCGCAGCAAAAGAATTACAAACGTATGTAGATAAATCACAATTTCAGCAAGTTACAACACCTATTGTAAGTAACGTAACTGCAATGCCTATGACAAAAGATGAGGCATATCAAAATATTCAGAGCCAAATGGTAACAGGTGTACGATTTAGAGAAAGTGTTGAATATTTGATAGAACAAGGTTTTGATACATTTATTGAAATTGGAGTTAAAAAAACACTTTGTAGTTTTGTTTCTAAAATAAACAAAGATGTTACAGTTATGAACATTGAAGATAAGGCTTCATTGGAGCGAGTTATAGAGTTTATAGGAGGTCAGTAATGTTAAAAGATAAAGTAGCAATCGTAACAGGAAGTAGTAATGGTATTGGTCGTGAAGTTGCATTAATGTATGCAAGAAATGGTGCAAAAGTCGTTGTAAATTATCCATTTCCACGTTCAAAAGAAATAGCAGAAAACGTAGTAGAGCTTATTCGCGAAGCGGGCGGAGAGGCGATTGCTATTGAAGCGAATGTTGCTGATTTTGAGGCAAGTAAAAAACTTATAACAGCTACTATTGAAGCGTTTGGAAAGATAGATATACTTGTTAATAATGCAGGGATAACAAAAGATATGTTGTTACTAAGAATGACAGAAGAAGAATTTGATGATGTAATTAGTGTTAATTTAAAAGGTGTTTTCAACTGCACAAAACATGCAACTCGTCATATGATGAAGGCTGGGGGCAGTGTTATTAACATGGCATCAGTTGTAGGTATTAACGGAAATATCGGACAATCAAACTATGCTGCATCAAAAGCTGCTATTATTGGTTTTTCTAAATCAGTGGCAAAAGAATTTGCATCTAAAAATATTAGAGTAAACGTTATTGCACCAGGATTTATTGTGTCAAATATGACAGATAAATTACCAGAAACAATTACAGATACTGTTTTAAAAGGTATACCACTTAATCGTTTTGGAAACGTAGAAGAAGTGGCAAACGTAGCATTATTTTTAGCGAGTGATTTATCATCATATGTAACAGGTGAAGTAATTAAAGTAGATGGTGGGATGGCAATGTAAGTGCCAATCGAGGAGGAAGTTATGGAAAAAAGAGTTGTCATAACAGGTTTAGGTGTTGTTTCACCTTTAGGTAACACAAAAGAAACATTTTGGAATAATGTTAAACAAGGAACTTGTGGTATTGATCGTATTACAAAGTTTGAACTAATAGAAGGTTTTGATGTGACATTAGCTGCGGAAGTGAAAGAGTTTGACGCGACACGTCATATGGAAAAAAGAGATTTAAGAAGATTAGACCTTTTTTCTCAGTACGCTATTTATGCAGCAAAAGAAGCTTTAATAGATGCAAAAATAGATATGAATGAAGAAGATGCTACAAAAGTAGGAGTTATAGTAGGGTCAGGTATAGGTGGTGTTGCGACTATAGAGCAAGAAGCAACAAAACTTATACAAAAAGGACCAAAACGTGTATCACCATTTTTTATACCGATGGCTATAACTAATATGGGGGCAGGTAACGTTGCTATATATACAGGAGCTAAAGGTGTATGCACAACTATCGTTACAGCTTGCGCTTCAGGAACACATAGTATAGGTGAGGCTTTTAACATATTACAACAAGGAACACATGATGTTATTTTAGCAGGTGGCTCAGAAGCATCAATAACACCGTTAGCAGTTGCAGGATTCCAATCGTTAACAGCACTTTCGAAGTCTACAGATCCAAAACGAGCATCTATTCCGTTTGATAAAGAACGTAATGGTTTTGTTATGGGTGAAGGTGCCGGAATTGTTGTAATGGAAACGTTAGAGCATGCATTAAAACGTAATGCACATATTATTGCAGAAGTTGTAGGTTATGGTGCAACGGGAGATGCGTATCATATAACTTCGCCATCACCGGATGGAGAAGGTGCTGCACGTGCTATGAATAAAGCACTTGAACAAGCAGGAATTGAATCTTCAGAGGTTGGGTATATAAATGCTCACGGAACAAGTACAGAGTACAATGATAAGTTTGAAACAATAGCAATTAAAAAAGTATTTGGAGATAATACAAAGGTTGCAGTTAGTTCAACAAAAGCAATGACAGGTCATTTATTAGGCGCAGCTGGTGCAGTAGAAGCAATAGTTATTGCAAAAGCATTAGAAGATGGGTTTATTCCAGCGACTATTGGATATAAAGTAGCAGATGAAGAATGTGATTTAGACTGTGTACCAAATGTAGGACGTAATGAACAAATAGAGTATGCAATGAGCAACTCATTAGGATTTGGCGGTCATAATGGTACGATATTATTTAAAAAATGGAAAGGAGAAGTTTAATGAGTATTGAAATTATTAAAACGCTAATACAAGAATTTAATACCTCCGATTTAACAAAACTTAAATTAAATTATGATACATTTAAAATAGAACTTGAAAAAGAAAAAGAGATAGTAGCTATTCAGCAAAATCAAGTACCTTTAGAAATGTGTGAAAATCAAAACACTATGTATAAAGCAGAAAAAAATGTGCAAACAGAAATTAGTAATGAGCAAGCCGGGAAAAAAATTAAATCACCAATGGTTGGAACTTTTTATAATGCTAGTTCACCAGATGCCGATGCTTTTGTATCAGTTGGGAAAAGTGTAAAAAAAGGTGATGTTATTTGTATTATTGAAGCTATGAAACTTATGAATGAAGTAGAAGCTGAAAAAGACGGTGAAATCATAGAGATTTTAGTTGAAAATGAGCAAATGGTAGAGTTTGATCAACCGTTGTTTGTTATTAAGTAGGAGGCGTACTATGCTAAACACAAAAGAAATTATGGAAATTATACCTCATAGATACCCATTTTTGTTTGTTGACCAAGCAGAAATTCATGAAGATGGAAAAGGTGCTACAGGTTATAAAAATGTCACAATAAATGAGCCTTTTTTCCAAGGACATTTTCCAAATTATCCTGTAATGCCAGGAGTTCTTATTATTGAAGCGTTGGCACAAGTAGGTGCAATTGCATTATTATCACAAGAAGAATTCAAAGGTAAAGTAGGATTTTTAGGTGGTGTTGATAAGGCTAAATTTAGAAAACAAGTAGTACCGGGAGATAGACTTGTTTTAGAGTGTCGTATTATAAAGCAAAGAGGTCCAATAGGTGTAGGTGAAGCGATAGCAACAGTAGATGGTAAAGTTGCAGTAAAAGCTGAATTAACCTTTGCTATAGGTTAAGAGGAGGTGAGAGAGTGTTAACAAAAGTACTTGTTGCAAACAGAGGAGAAATTGCTGTAAGAATTATTCGTGGATGTAGAGAAATGGGAATAGAAACAGTTGCTATATATTCAACGATAGATAAAGATGCACTACATGTTAAGTTAGCGGATGAGGCGATTTGTATAGGAAAACCTTTAGCTAAAGAAAGCTACTTAAACATCGAAAGTATTATTACGACTGCAGTTTTAACAGGTTGTGATGGAATACATCCAGGATTTGGTTTTTTATCAGAAAATGCAAAGTTTGCACGTATTTGTCAGTCTTGTAACATTAAATTTATAGGACCAACTCCAGAGATGATAGAGTCAATGGGCGATAAGGCAAAGGCAAGAGAGATGATGATTAGTGCAGGTGTACCCGTAGTTCCAGGTTCAAAAGGTATTATAAAAGAACTATGTGAAGCAAATGCAATAGCATTAGAAGTTGGTTACCCTATTATTATAAAAGCAGTTGCAGGTGGTGGCGGACGAGGTATGAGGATTGTGTGGAAAGAGGAAGAATTGGAACACGCATTTAATACCGCGAGCCAAGAAGCGTTAACAGCTTTTGGAGATGGCAGTATGTATCTTGAGAAATACATAGAAGAGCCAAGACATATTGAATTCCAAATTATTGGAGATAAATTTGGTAATATTGTTCATTTAGGGGAACGTGATTGTTCTATGCAAAGACGTCATCAAAAAGTAGTGGAGGAAGCACCATCACCTTTTATAACTCAAGAAATGCGCGAAGAAATGGGCGAGATAGCTGTAAAAGCAGCTAAAGCAGTAGAGTATGAAAATGCGGGAACAATAGAATTTATTGTTGATAAAAATCGCAAATATTATTTTATTGAGATGAATACACGTATTCAAGTAGAACATCCGATTACTGAAATGATTTCAGGTATAGATCTTATTAAAGAACAGTTAAGAGTAGCATCAGGGCAAGCGTTATCTGTAGAAAGCAAAAAAATAGAATTACGTGGTCATTCTATTGAATGCCGAATTAATGCTGAAAATCCATCACTAGGATTTCGTCCATGTGCTGGAAAAATTACAGAATTACACATACCAGGTGGTCGTGGTGTGCGTGTTGATACAAATCTTTATTGTGGATATAGCGTACCTCCAACATATGATTCTATGCTTGCAAAAGTTATTACGTATGGAGAGACAAGAGAAGAAGCAATTAGTATTATGAAACGTGCATTAATGGAATTTGTAATTGAAGGTATTGATACAAATATTGAATTCCAATATGATCTTATTCATACAGAAGCTTTTGAAAAAGGTGAGTTTGATACGTCATTTATTGAAAAAAACTTAGAGACTATTTTAGCAGGTGGGGAGGTATAGCTTATGCTTACAGGTTTGATTAATCGAAAAAAATATGCTAAACCTATAACGCCAAAAGGGGTAAAACCTGAAATACCAAAAGGTATGTATACTAAATGTCCATATTGTAAAAAAAATATATATGTAATTGATTTAGTTGCAGGCCAAGGTGTTTGTTCATATTGTAAAGGACATTTGCCAATAGCTCCAACAACACGTATTGCAAAACTCGTTGATTCAGGGAGTTTTAAAGAACTTGATCGTCATATGCAAAGTGTAAATCCATTAGATTTTGATGGTTATACTGAAAAAATTGAAAAGTATATGGAAAAGACAAATCAAAATGAAGCAATTATAACAGGTGTATGTACGATGGGCGGAATACCAGTTGTAATTGGTGCTATGGACCAAAGATTTATTATGGGTAGTATGGGTAGTGTTGTAGGTGAAAAAATAACACGTGCAATTGAATATGCGACTAAGCATGAATTACCTATTATTTTATTTTCAGCATCAGGTGGTGCAAGAATGCAAGAAGGCATTTTTTCACTTATGCAAATGGCAAAGACTACAGCAGCACTTGCAAGACATGATGAAAAAGGATTGTTATATATTAGTGTTTTAACACATCCAACAACAGGTGGTGTAACAGCTAGTTTTGCAATGCTAGGAGATATTATAGTTGCAGAACCAGGAACATTAATTGGATTTGCAGGCCCACGAGTTATAGAACAGACTATTAAACAAAAATTGCCAGAAGGTTTTCAGCGTGCAGAATTTTTATTAGAGCACGGAATGGTTGATTTAATCGTAGAGAGACAAGATATGCAAGAAACTATAACGAAACTCCTTGAAATGCACACAAAGGAGGCTTGTAAATGAACATAAAAGCATGGGAACGTGTTGGAATTGCACGAAGAATGGATAGACCAAGAAGTAAAGATTACATTGAAATGATAGTAGATGATTTTATAGAGTTGCATGGTGACCGTAGTTTTGGTGATGATGAAGCAATTATAGGAGGTATTGGCAAAATAGGCCATCATACTGTTACTATTATTGCGCAAAACAAAGGTAAAAATGCTAAGGAAAATATAGCATGTAATTTTGGGATGCCTCATCCTGAAGGTTATAGAAAAGCACTAAGATTAATGAAGCAAGCTGAAAAGTTTGGTAGACCTGTAATATGCCTTATTGATACACCAGGGGCTTATTGTGGTATTGGTGCAGAAGAACGAGGTCAAGGTGAAGCTATTGCGAGAAATCTAATGGAAATGTCACGTTTAAAAACACCTATTATAGCAGGTATAATTGGCGAAGGTGGTAGCGGAGGCGCATTAGCGTTAGGAGTAGCCGATCGTGTATTTATGCAAGAAAATACAACGTATTCTATTTTGTCGCCAGAAGGATTTTCAAGTATTTTGTGGAAAGATAGCGCAAGAGCTGAAGAAGCTGCAAGTATAATGAAAATGACGGCAGAAGATTTATTGCAACAACAAATTATTGATACTATTATTGAAGAATCTCTAGGTGGAGCACATAATAATCCAGTAGAATCAGCAGAATTGTTAAAAAAATATATAGTAGAAATATTTGATGAATTAAAGCAAATAGAAATGAACACATTGATGGATCAAAGATATGATAGATTTAGAAAATTCGGAGAATACACAGAAAAAAAAGAGATTAGATAATCTCTTTTTTTTTTGTTTTTTTTTTCTGTTAGTTGTAACAAAAAAAAGTTTTATTGCATAGTATATAAAGAATTATAATTAAATTGGAGGAGTAATTGATATGAAGAAATTTAAAACAGATGTACTGAAAAGTTTGATGACTTCTGAAATAAGTAGAAGCGATGAAAATAGTGTGAATATTAAAATAGAACATTTAAGTAGAATGGAAAAAAAAGGAAAAAAAATTATAGAGAAATATGATGAATTTATAAAACTGCTACCAGGAATTAAAGCTAGCAACTTAGATGTTGATAAAGAAGAGCTTTATGTTGAATTTGATAAAAATCAATTTGATGATCAACAAGTTGTAAAATGGATAAAAATTATAATAGATGTAATGATTGAAGAATATGACTTTATTAAGGAAAATTTGAACAATGATTTAGATAAAGTAACAACAGAATTAAAAAATAAATTATCAGAAAAAGTAAAAGACGTTATAGAGAAATAATATTTTTAAAATATTTTAAGCTAAAAAATGAAAGATATGCACAAATGATGAAATAGTTATAACAATTTATAACAAAAAGGATTTGAACACATGCGATATAAAGAATTATAATAAAATTTAAGGAGTAATTAAGATGAATCTTAAAACAGCGATGCTGAAAAAGCTTGTAAGTATAACAATTAATAGAAGTGATGAAAATAACGTGTATATTAAAGTAAAACATTTGAAAAAATTAAAAGAAGTAGGAAAAGAAGTAGTGGATAAATTTGCTGAACTGGTAAAACTTTTACCAGGAATTCAAAAATTCAGTATGAATGTAGATAATGAAGAAATTCATATCGTATTTAATAAAAATCAAATTAAAGATCAACAAATTTTAAAATGGATAAAAATCATTACTGATGTAATGATTGATGAGTCTGATTTTATTAATACAAATGTAAAAAAAGATGTAAATAAAGTAGTAGAAACATTAAAAAATAAGTTATCAAAAAAAGTAAAAGACGTTGTAGGGAAATAATGTTTTAAAGAAATTGCAAGTTATACTAAAATAAAAAAGTATAAAAGATAAAATATTTATAATATACAAAAGATAAAATATTTATAATAAAAAGGATTTGTGAGCATAGTAGATAAATAACTACAATATAAGTTATACTGTACTATAATATAAGTTATAATATAATAAAAAATGAAAGAGGTATACAAATGACAAATATAGCTATTATTGCATCAATGGAAGAAGAAGTAATTGCTATTACAAGACGTATGTTGATACAAAAAAAACAAGTTAAAGCAGGTATGATTTTTTATAAAGGGTTAATAGATAAAACTCAAGTTATATTAGTAAGAAGTGGAATGGGACAAGTAGGTGCAACTGTTGCAGCACAAATACTTATTAGTGAATATAATGCGACATATATAGTTAATACAGGATTAGCAGCAGGAATGTGTCCTGGACTTAAGTTAGGCGATGTTATAGTTGCAACAGATATTACTCAAGCAGATAAATATCCTGTGTATGCAGATAATAATAAAATGTTATGTGATATTATGATGGATGCTGTAGGTGAAGAGGTTGGAAATGAACGTATGTTACTAGGTAGTATTTCGAGTCAGGATGCATATTTGGAACATATTGTAAAAATTAATTATGAAAAAACTATATTTGTATCATATTGTGCGGAAGTAGAAGGTGCAGCGATAGCGCATTGTTGTGCGTTGCAATCAATACCGTTTATAATAGTTAGAACAATTTCGGATGTAACAGACCAACAACCCGAATTAGATTTTGATAATTTTATCCATGATGTTACAAAAACAATGAGTCGTATAGTAGAAAGATTCGTAAAAGATAAAAGAAGTGTATTATTTAATTGAATATAGAGGAAATAATGGTATAATAGGTGTAATATGGAAAAAAAAGGGGGAACTGATGATAATGATAATATTACTTGTTACTATAATTGTAATTGCGTGTATTACAACGTTAGGAACAGCTATGATTAAAAATCATTTTAAACAAATTGAAAAAAGTTTAGAAGTATTTATTGACACAAAAGCTTATAAACCGCAAAGACAGATTATTTTTATTAGCAGTGTGTTGGAGAAATTAAGAAAAAGTGCAGAGGAAGAAGATGATGAAGATGTTAAGACAGTGATA
>JBOFDK010000006.1:0-2706 GCA_051646925.1 Cellulosilyticaceae bacterium
AAATAGTGAATGTAAAATGCATAAAAAATATTTAAATAAGTTGGAAAGAGCACTCAATACTATAACCGAGCAAGAACTTTTCAATTACATGAAGCAAAATAATAATCTAGACTTTGGAGATAAACCATTAAAGTCAAAACAATATAAAGTGACGTTAGGAGAGTTGTTAGAAATACTACCCAATATTCATGCGTCTGAGCAAACGGTAGATGAAGTAGTAGAAAGCATTAATAAATATATGATAAAACCAATTTCAAAAGATAGAATTGTAAATATATCTTTATTTGCTGCAAGATTAGGTCTAGTTACTGTCCTTCGAAAAAACAACAAACGATATGTAAGTATCACAAGGCTTGGAGATGAGTTCAAACAAAAGGAATTGACTATCAAGGAAAAGTGGTTAAATCTTCTGCAGTTTACGGATCCCTTCTTTCAGTATTTACTTAAGGAAGAACGAGTCGGTAATGAATACATTCCGTATTTGCATAATATGACAGAATGCAATTTACTCGCATATAAGCAATACCAGGTGCTAGAAAAGGAGAGTTAACGATGAATGATATCGATCATATTTTAAGTTTATTTTTTGATGAACCGAATCGTTTATTTCTAGAATATGAAGATAGATTATCAGAACTTGTTAAAACCCTTGTAGAGATACCAATGATGGATTATTTACATAGAGTAGCAATACAACCAAAACCAGAATTAAACGGTAAAAACATTCCGCAATTTAGTAGCCTGGATGCATGTTCTTGCTTACTTACACAAACGTTGGAGCTAAGTGGTGATTTTGGACCTGATTTTGATACGTTAGGGGGTTATTTGAGTCCTACTTCACCTTCTGAGGGGGCACGTGTAAAATATGGCGAAAACCATGCGAAAACCGGCAATTTACTGCAGTTGTGTGAGATTAAAAGAGATAGAAGGGTTCAAGTTCATCTTAGTACAATCGGTGCACTTTATCATAAAATACCAGAACATACCCAAGCTAAGCTACTAACTAGGCTAATGTTAAGAACTGAAATATTTATTTATTTTTACCAAGAAGCATTTAAAAGAAGAATTGATATAGCAAATGAACTTTCTAATTATTTATCGGAATCTACAGCATATCGAAGAGCACCTAATGTTCGATGCTTTATCACAAGAGTATTAGATAATAAGGAACATAACTTAGATTTCATTAAATCTTCGTTGGGACTGTAATATGAGTTTTAAAGAGCTGAAACTTAAGAGTAGCTATGATACTGGTGAAGATGATGTTGTAGAAGCTTTTTATATTCCCGTATTATCAAAAGCTATTTCATACGATCGTATTGCTGGCTATTTCACTTCATCAAGTCTTGCTATTTCAGCAAGAGGGTTACAGTATATGATACAAAAAAAAGGGAAAATGCGATTGCTTGTTTCTCCCTATTTAAACCGTGAAGATGTTGAAATGATGCAACAAGCTAGTGTTGATCCAATGGGGTATCTAGAACAAAGTCTTGCGGATGTGTTGGAAGAAATGAACGATCATAACTTACAACATTACCGTGCATTAATGGGGTGGATGATTGCACATAATCTATTAGAAATAAAAGTAGTATTAATAAAGCATAAAGATGGACGCTTATTAAGTCGGGATGAAGTTGATCAAACTGCTTTGTTTCACCAAAAAATAGGCATATGTAGAGATGAAGAAGGTAGTATTCTAACATTCTCAGGTTCTATCAATGAAACAGCAGCTGCCTGGACAAAGAACGTAGAAAACTTCAAAGTATTTCAATCATGGAAGGCAGGACAAGAAGAATTTTGTAATACAGATGCCCAAAACTTTTTAAAGTACTGGTATGAGGAAAAGGAACACGTAGTTATCATGAATATTCCAATGGCAATACGTGACAAGTTTATACAGTATGGTGATAAAGATATCACTGAAATTAATAGTGCAATCCAACAGATGAAGATTACGAAAAAGGAAGAAACGATTTCTTTGTTTTATTACCAAAAACAGGCAGTAGAACAGTGGAAGAAAAATAAACGGCATTTGCTTTTTGAAATGGCAACAGGTTCTGGAAAGACAAGAACTGCAATTGCTTGTATGTTGGATCTTGTAAATCAAAATGAACGCAATCTGTTTATCGTTGCTACGCCTCAATCAACACTTTCTAAACAATGGAAAACAGAAGTAGAAGCGTTCTATCCAACTGCACAGTTTTCCTTGGTAGTAGATTCTACAAATACAAAAGCTAAAGCAGAACTTGAAAAATTGAAACTGAGAATAAATACAAAAACATGTAAAAATGCAATCATCTATACAACCCATAAAACTTGTTCTTCTGGATGGTTTGTTAAAACAATGAATGAAATAAAACATTGTGATATTACGTTTATAGGTGATGAAGTACATGGATTGGGAAGTACAAAACAACAAGCTGGCTTATTGACTTGTTATAAAAATAGGATAGGACTCTCTGCAACACCACATCGATTTTTTGATGATGAGGGTAGTGCACTTTTAAAATCATATTTTGGTGATAGTTCATTTGAGTTCACAATAGATAATGCGCTGACAGAGATAAATCCAATAACAAATAAGACCTTCTTATGTCCTTATTATTATCATTTGCGGTTTGCAGAGTTAACGGAAGATGAACTAGAACGATACAATCAGCTCTCTGTAAAAATTAGTAAATTGTATGCAATGAAGAAAAAAGATGA
>JBOFDK010000007.1:0-1742 GCA_051646925.1 Cellulosilyticaceae bacterium
ATGTTCCAGTTGCTCGGCGTTTGACTAAAAATGAGGTAGATAGTGAGTACGAACTAAATACTGGGAAATCAATCGTACGCGCGTTTGAAAGTGAAGATATTGATCCTAAGGCAGTTCCAGGTGTTTTGACAAATGATCATGGACCATTTACATGGGGGAAGGATGCTATGGATGCGGTTCATAATGCTATAGTTTTGGATGTTGTAGCTGAAATTGATTATCATACTATGAACCTTAATCCTTCTCAAGATATTCACGTACCGCAATATTTGTTAGATCGTCATTACTATAGAAAACATGGTGAAAACGCATATTATGGACAAAATACTCATTGAAATATGATTTATTAAGATAGCGAAAGTCAATAAAAAAGAGTCCTTGATTTTTCAGGAGCTCTTTTTACATGTTAATCGTGTTATTTTTTAGTGTAGTAGGACAGCATTCGATCAAATAAATGAGTGGTGTTAACATCGTTTAGATATTCCGTAATGTTGTAGGCTTCTTTTATTTTCTTTTCATTATTATAATAAATTCCGGTTAGAAATAATTTCCATAATTTTTGATTGGTGTTGAGTGATATTTTTTCCATTTCTAATTTATTAAGTAAAAAAGTAGTAACATTATTTTCCTTCTGCATGATACTAGTTTCCAAATATTTAATTATCGTACTAGTAATTATATCAGGGTAGCACATAACATTAGATTCACTGTTGTATTGTGACAGAATGTCTAAGAAATACGATTTCGTTTTTTTAACAGGAAGCATATTAATAGTGGATTCAAATAAATAGATATCGTAGAGCCGCCAATTAATAATTTGATCAAAATATGAAAAAAGTATTTTTTGATCAATTTCATCTGCTGATTGAAAGAAAAGATGGTAAATAGTTGATTTTACTATTAGCATGCGATGCTTTGTTTCTATATCTAATGATTTATGATGTTTATAGCGTGAAAAGATTTTACGTAATTCATCAATGTTTCCCTGCACGTATAGTTTATCTAGATTATTTTTAAAAATTGTCGTATTTTGATCCGGACCAAATACACTATAGAAATATTCCTCAACGGTAATCTCAAGTTTGTTACAAAGAATAAATATGGTTTGAGCATTTGGCAAGATTTGCCCATTTTCTATTCTGGAAACCATCGCCTGGGAGCCAATAATATCGCCCAGTTGCGCTTGAGACATATTTCTCAATTTTCTCTTTTCTTTGATAATGTTGCTCTTAAATTCTTTCATAATTACGAATCCCCCATCCTATTGCTATATAAAATTTAGTAACTAAAAACTAGCACGGTATGTACTAGTTTTTTTGCTTTATTCAATATTGAATATGCTATTATGCATAAAATACAAAAGGGAAGCATAAGGCTTATAGAATGAAATGGTAAAGGTTTGACATCTTTATGAGTACTTTACGGTAAGAATATGAAGTGAGGGAAAATTTCATGAGAGACAAAAGAATAATATGCGATCGTAAAAAATTGTATAAATCTGGGAAAATGTTAGTGACAGCTGGTATTTTTTCTGCTGTGATATTTGGCGTTTCCGCAACTAACGTAAGCGCTGATAGCACTAATAACACTGATGTTACGGTGTCGCAAGCAACAGACAAAGTGGTAGATACCACAGTGGCGACAACAGACAAAGTAGCGGGCACAACGGCTGCAACAGATAAAACAGCTGATGCGGCAACATCAACGGACAAAGTAGCGTCCACAGCAGCTGCAACAGATAA
>JBOFDK010000008.1:0-7044 GCA_051646925.1 Cellulosilyticaceae bacterium
TTGAACCGCCGACACCATGGGTATGAACCATGTGCTCTAGCCAACTGAGCTATTCCGCCATATAAGTGGTCGCTATAGGGCTCGAACCTATGACCCCCTGCTTGTAAGGCAGGTGCTCTCCCAGCTGAGCTAAGCGACCAAAAAAACAAACGACCCAGAAGGGACTCGAACCCTCGACCTCCGCCGTGACAGGGCGGCGTACTAACCAACTGTACCACTGGGCCAAACTAAATGGAGATTAAGGGATTCGAACCCTTGACCCCCTGCGTGCAAGGCAGGTGCTCTCCCAACTGAGCTAAACCCCCACAAATCTACGACATAAACAGGGGCAGTAGGACTTGAACCCACGACATCCGGTTTTGGAGACCGACGTTCTACCAACTGAACTATACCCCTATATAAACTCCCCGAGTAGGGTTTGAACCTACGACCCTTCGGTTAACAGCCGAATGCTCTACCACTGAGCTATCGAGGATTATCACTTACGATATTTATTATATACTACTCTTTGCTGCTTGTCAACACTTTTTATTTTTTTACTTTTTTAAGTAAACAGGGGCAGTAGGACTTGAACCCACGACATCCGGTTTTGGAGACCGACGTTCTACCAACTGAACTATACCCCTTTATTGCTTGTACCAATAAATATATAATATATGTATTTTTGACAAATGTCAATACTATGATTTAATTTTAAAAATACTTTTTACATAAAAAGGGTATCATCACGATACCCTTTTACTGCTCTTATCTAAATTTAAAACGATCATTGTTTTCTTTTACCCACAATTTTGCTGTTTCAGATTCGGGTACTAGTAAGTCTATTTTTTCTTGTATTTTTGCATACTCATTATATTGACACATTGCTTCAACAAATACAGTATCTAGAACACTTAGAGGTCCAACCCCACAGTTTACATGAAAAACAATTGTTTCATCTTCTATATACCATAATGCATTTTTAATAAGTTTAACATCGTATTTTTTCGGAACCTTTTCAAAAGTTTCAGTTAAAATTTTACTTCGCTCTTTTATTTTTGATAAAGTTTTTTTCATATACCAATCTAATATTGACTGATTTACTTTGTCTTCTGTAAGTTCATTACCTTCAACCATGAATTTACCTCGGACTAATTTAACTACTGGAATGTCTTTTTCTGCATTTTCTATTTTTTCAGCGCTATAAGTTTTACCAAGATACATAAACTGTCCTGCTGTTTCTTCTAGTCGTTGAATTCTTTTTTTCTCTTCTAAAATCCATTCCGCATAGCCTTTTACTTTATCTGTCACACTAAATAGCGGTGTTCCTACTGGTGCTATGACATTTACTATTCCATCTGCTTCTACTTGAATTGCAATACTTGTCCGTTTCTTATATGCAAGGTCATACTCAATCTTTTGTCCTTGAAAATCAAAACTCAATTTCATTAATTTACCTCTTTTAATCATTATTGTCCATATATCGTACCATTATAACACAACTGATATATATCTGAATATGTTTTTTTTACATTTAATTATACTATTCTATTTAAAATCACATATAATACTATGATTAATTATTTTTTGATATTTGATTCAATCTTTTTGCCAAAAAAAATTTTACTTAAAATATATAATAATAATAACTCTTTCTATGCCATATTTAATAATTATTAACTTAAAAAAATATTCTTAAACAATGGATATTAATGATATAATATATTAGTTAATTACTCCGATATTTTATATATTTTTTTATATATCAAATATATTTTTTTATTACGTCATACTTTTTATCTATTTTAGTACATACTAATATTATTATTTTTTATTAGTTACTTTCAATATTTACGAAATGAGGTATATATAATGCAACATTATAATCTTGAAATTTGCGTTGACTCTGTCGATGCAGCAATTATAGCTAGTTCTAACGGAGCAACACGCTTAGAACTTTGTAGTAATCTTATTATCGGCGGAACTACACCTTCTCTTGGCCTAATAGAACTTACTAGAGAAACTGTTTCTATTCCAGTTCATGCGCTAATACGTCCACGCTTTGGTGATTTTTTATATACTCCTTTTGAAGTTGAACAAATGAAACGTGATATTTTAACTTGTCGTGAGCATATGTTAGACGGCGTTGTTATCGGCGCTTTAACTTCTGATGGTCATTTAGATTCTTCTATACTGAAATCACTTATTGATTGTTCAGGCAATATGCATATTACACTTTCTCGCGCTTTTGATGTGTGCAAAGATCCTTTTTTAGCACTTGAAACTGCTATTGAATTAGGTGTTCACACTATTTTGACATCTGGTCAATCTTCTAGCTGCGTTGAAGGGTTACCACTTATAGAAAAATTAGTTAAACAAGCCAACGGACGCATTAATATTATGCCTGGTGCTGGACTGCTACCTGATAACATTAAATCATTTCTTCAAATACCTAACATAAACAATGTTCATTTATCAGCTAAAATGTTAACTTCATCTCAAATGCTGTATCGCAATTCTGATGTTAACATGGGCCTTCCTGGTATATCTGAAGATATTATTTATAGCATTTCAGAGTCTATCGTTAAAGATTCTCGTAAAATTCTAGATAATCATTTCAATATTTAAAAAAAACACCTTTTCACATACATTGTGAAAAGGTGTTTTTTCGTATTACTACATTATCGCTTCAATAGCTTCACTTATATTTGCAACTCCTATAATTTTAATACCTTTAATAACGGGAAGTTTATCTACATTCGCTTTTGGCATAATACAGCGATTAAATCCTAATTTTGCAGCTTCTATAACACGTTTTTCAGCCATTGGAACTGCTCTTACTTCTCCTGTTAACCCTACTTCTCCAAAAACAATAGTTTGAGGGTCAACCGAAATATTTTTAAAACTAGATGCAATCGTTAATGCCGCTGCTAAATCTAGTGCTGGTTCATTCATTTTCAGTCCACCTGCTAAGTTAACATATACATCATAATTATTTAAATCCATACCTGCTCGTTTATCAAGTACTGCAATCAAAATACTTACGCGGTTGTAGTCAACACCTGTAGCTGTTCTTCTCGGCATACCAAAGCTTGTAAAGCTTGCAAGTGATTGAACTTCAATTAGCATAGGTCTTGTTCCTTCTACTGTACAACTTACAATAGATCCTGCAACGTCCATAGGCCTACCCGCTAGCATTATTTCTGAAGGATTTAAAACTTCTTTTAATCCAACATCTTGCATTTCAAAAACGCCAATTTCATTTGTTGAACCGTATCTATTTTTAACAGCTCTTAAAATTCTAAAAGATGCATGACGCTCACCTTCAAAATATAGTACTGTATCAACCATATGTTCAAGTACTCTCGGTCCTGCTAATGCACCTTCTTTTGTTACATGTCCAACAATCATAATTGTAATACCATACCCTTTTGCTAAATTCATTAGCAAATGAGTTACTTCTCTAACTTGACTTACACTTCCAGGTGCTGATGATACCGCGTCACTATATACTGTTTGTATCGAGTCAATAATAACTAAATCAGGCTTAGATGTTTTTATTTGTTCTTCAATAATTCCCATATGTGTTTCTGCCATTAGTGATAATTTCTCTGTTGCTACCAAAAGTCGCTCTGCACGCATCTTAATTTGCGTTACCGACTCTTCACCTGAAATGTATAATACTTCTTTTCCTTTTTCACCAATTTCTTCGCATATTTGTAATAATAAAGTTGATTTTCCAATACCTGGGTCTCCTCCTACTAGAATAAGACCACCTTTAACTATACCGCCGCCCAGAACACGGTCTAATTCTCCAAGTCCTGTCGTTGTACGATTTTCTGATTCTATAACTACTTCTTTAAGCCTTACAGCTGAACTACCTGATGTTTTTTTTGTTATATTTGTTTTTTTTGTATCTACTATTTCTTCTATTAAACTGCCCCATTCATTGCAATCCGGACATTTTCCCATCCATTTTGATGCTTCATATCCACATTGTGCGCAGCGATAAATTTGTTTTATTTTTGCCATTTTTTCACCTTATCATCTATTGTATATTATAAAAGGCTGCCATATTATTGGCAGCCTTATGCTTTTAAGTTATAAACATATTATTTGTTTATTACTTTTTTGCAAATACTATTCCATCTTCAGTATGATCTATTTCTACGCTTTCACCATCTTTAATAGCACCTTCTAAAATCTTATCAGCCAATCTATCTTCTATTTCAGATTGGATAACACGGCGTAGTGGTCTTGCACCATATGCTTGATTGTAACCTTTTTTTGCTAAAAAATCATAGGTAGCTTTTGTAAGTTTTAATTCAATACCTACATTTTTTGTTATGCGTCCTACTAATTCTTTAATCATCATATGTGCAATTTCATAAATATGTTCGCTACTTAACGGATGGAATACAATTGTTTCATCGATTCTGTTAATAAATTCTGGTTTAAATAACCTTTTAACATCTTCCATTACATTTTTTTTCATATCTATATAATCTTTTTCTGTATCAACTTGTGATGTAAATCCTACACGTTTAGGTTCTATAATATTTCTTGCACCTATATTTGATGTCATTATGATTATTGTGTTTTTAAAATTAATTTTTCTTCCCATAGAATCTGTAATATGACCATCATCTAATATTTGAAGTAAAATATTAAAAACATCTGGGTGTGCTTTTTCTATTTCATCAAAAAGAACAACTGCATATGGTTTACGTCTAATTTTTTCTGTAAGTTGACCGCCTTCTTCATATCCTACATACCCTGGCGGTGACCCTATAAGTTTAGACACTGCGTGTTTTTCCATATACTCACTCATATCTATTCGAATCATAGCGTTTTGATCACCAAATATCGTATCAGCTAACGCTTTTGTAACTTCTGTTTTACCAACACCTGTTGGTCCTAAAAACAAAAATGAACCTATTGGGCGATTAGGATCTTTTAATCCAACTCTTCCTCTACGTACAGCTTTAGATACACATATTACTGCCTCATCTTGGCCAACTATGCGCTCATGTAGCATTACTTCTAAGTTTCTTAATTTTTCAGTTTCTTCTATAGCTAATTTTTTAACTGGAACATGTGTCCATGAACTAACTACTTCTGCAATCTCTTCTTCTGTTACTATTTGATGACTTTTTGTATGTTTAGCTTCCCACTCTGCTCTAGCAGCATTTAACTGTTCTTTTAATTTATTTTCTTCTTGCTTAATTGTTGCAGCTTTTGCATAGTCTTCTTCTATAATAGCCTCTTCTTTATCAGTTACCAATTGCGCAAGTTGTGTTTCAAAGTTTTTAATAATTTCAGGTGATACATATCCTCTTAAATGCACTCTTGATGACGCTTCATCCAATAAATCAATCGCTTTATCTGGTAAATATCTATCCGTAATATAACGACTTGATAGTTTTACTGCTGCATTTATAGCATCCGCTGTAATTTGAACTTTATGATGTAGTTCATATTTATCTTTAATGCCTTCTAAAATTGTAATCGTCTCTAATTCTGTTGGTTCATCTACTTGCACTGGTTGAAATCTTCTTTCAAGTGCCGCATCTTTTTCTATATGTTTTCGGTACTCATTCAGTGTTGTTGCGCCAACTACTTGAATTTCACCTCTTGCAAGTGAAGGTTTTAATATATTTGAAGCATCCATTGCACCTTCAGCCGCTCCTGCTCCAATGATTGTATGCAGTTCATCTATAAATAAAATAATATTTCCTGCACGTTTAACTTCATCTAGCACTTTGTTTATACGTTCTTCAAATTCTCCTCTATATTTAGTACCTGAAATCATAGAAGATAAATCTAATGAAATAACTCTTCGATTACGTAATAATTCTGGAATATCACCTTGTATAATTTTTTGTGCTAATCCTTCTATAACAGCAGTTTTACCTACTCCAGGTTCACCTACTAAGCATGGATTGTTTTTCGTTCTTCTTGATAAAATTTGAATAATTCTTTCTATTTCTTTCCCTCTACCTACAATAGGGTCAAATTTATCTTCTAACGCTAACTCTGTTAAATCACGACTAAACTTATCAAGCATTGGCGTAACTGATTTTGAATGTTCTTTTCCACGTTGCATATTAAAGTTAGTTACTTGCTTTTTTTGATCTACAGATATCATTTGAATTAATTTCGTAACAAGACTATTGCAATCTACAGATGCTGATTCTAATAATTTTACTGCAACGCAGTTACGTTCTTTAAGAAGCGCTATCAAAATATGCTCTGTTCCAATAGTTTCAGAGCCTGTTTGTTTTGCTAATTGATAGCTTACACCTAAAATTCTTTTTACGCGTGGTGTAAAATCTTTTGTTATAACAGCTGATGGATAACCAAATCCAATGCTTTCTTTAATTTTTTCTAGTATATCTTCTTCTGTAACACCCACTTCTTTCAGCGCTACTTGAGCTACTGACTGATTCATATGCATAAGACCAATTAGTAAGTGTTCTGTTCCTAAATATCCGTGTCTAAATTGCGTAATAATTTCTTCTGCGTACTTAATTGCACCTTGAGCTTGGGCTGTAAATTTTCCTTCCATATATAAATCTCCTTGTTTTATTAAAATTTTTCACCACAATAAACACAGTGCGTTGCCTCTAATGCATTGCCTATATTACAATGTTGACAAAATTTCAAATTTTTAATACGATCTTTATCTATTTTTTCCTCTACTCGGTATATCTCTTCTTCATTCCAAGTTTTAGTAACATTTTTTCTATATTTTTCAAAACTATATTTTTTTTCACTACTCACTTCATTAATTACTAATTCTAGTCGCTCTATG
Organism: Cellulosilyticaceae bacterium; assembly: GCA_051646925.1. GTDB lineage: Bacteria > Bacillota > Clostridia > Lachnospirales > Cellulosilyticaceae > JBOFDK01. The sequence goes on from JBOFDK010000008.1 coordinate 6,794, forward strand.
TCACTTATTATTTTTTTAATTTCTTTAACTGTATTCTCATCTATTTTTTCTTTGTAATCTATACTATCATCAGAATTTATTTGTTGGTATAGTTGTTCACCTAACTTTTGATAGTATTTTTTTAATTCATTTTTTTTCATATTAATTTCTGCTTTTACTCTAGTTTGATCTACAGTATTTTTCGTTTGACATAATGCTTCTTTACATGTATGTTTTAAGCTTTGCTCTATCTTCTTAAACAAATTTTTCAT
>JBOFDK010000009.1:0-1580 GCA_051646925.1 Cellulosilyticaceae bacterium
TGAACAAATAAAAATAAAGATAGATAATTGAATATCGGAAAATAACATAGCGGATATCTCTTATAATATTGAAAAAACTAAGAATATTAAGTTTGGTGATTTTAGTACAAATATAGCTTTGTTATGTTCTAAAAATGAAGGGCTTACTATCTTTAGCCGCTCAAACGTTTGAGGAGTTAAATTTCCTTTAATATCTATCCCATAAAAAACACCATGTGGTTCAACAAGAAACATAAGCAAATTAACAACAAGAATGGGCTTTTCTCTTTTATATGAATATAAATACAGAGCGTAATCTTGCTGTTTTATACTATGGTGCACTTTGTAGGCATGTGCTTCCGCGCTTTTCATCAACTCTTCAAGCACTTCATTGTTGGGAATACTATAAATATGCAAACTAGAAACGTGGCTTAGAAAAAATTTTAATGCTGCCTCTTGTTCAACTTCTTCATCTAAGAAAGGGGTTATTAATCCAGGATTAAGGCTAATACACTGTTTACGCACCCCTAGACGATGTAATTCATTCGAAAGACTCAAATCTGGACCTTGAATATCGCCACACGCAAACGCAAAAGAAAAGAGCGAAAATAATAATAAATACCTCAAAACATTATTAATTGTTGATGTTAACAAATATAGGAAAATACATTTGTAACATATAGTAGGCAAGACTCAACTTAATATAGTTTATTATAACTATCAAAATATTACATGTTTTTTTCAAGAAGTAGAGATATGCTTCCTTATAAAATAGTCCGTCAATTAAGTTGTTGATAAATTCTATTCTTAAAAAGATTTTTCAGCCAAAAACTAATTAGTAGTTTTGTAGAAAATGGGAGCACTCGAATTATTTCTTCTTGATAGGAAGATTCGCCCTCAATCAAATAAAACTATGTTTGCACATCTCCATGTACACACCGAATACTCCACCTTGGATGGAGCGTCTAAAATTAGTCACTTAGTAAAAAAAGCAGTAGAAGACGGAATGCCTGCAATTGCAATTACCGATCACGGCAATATGTTTGGGGTAAAAGAATTCTTTGATTGCATATCAAAAACAAATGGAAAAAATACACCAAAAATAAAACCAATTATTGGTTGTGAAGTCTATGTGGCAGAAAACTCTCGCTTTGATAAAAATGGGAAGATTGATGCAAGCGGCTATCACTTAATTCTATTGGCAAAAAACAAAATAGGATACCATAATTTGACAAGATTAGTATCACTTGGCCATCTTGAGGGAATGTATTACAAACCTCGCATTGACAAAGAAATATTAACGAAATATAAAGAAGGACTTATCGTGTCATCAGCCTGCTTAGCAGGAGAAATACCATACAATATCAATCGAGATAATCTGCAAAAGGCAGAGGAAGTGATATTGTGGCACAAAAACTTATTTGCTGATGATTTCTACATAGAAATCCAACGCCACAAAGCCACTGACCCCGACGCTGCACAAGACACCTACCCTACACAACAAGCGGTTAATGAGCAAATTATTCCCCTTGCAAGAAAGCATAACATCAAAGTCATTGCAACTAATGATGTACATTTTGTAAACGAGGACGAGGCTTTAG
>JBOFDK010000010.1:0-6061 GCA_051646925.1 Cellulosilyticaceae bacterium
GGTGGCGATGCGACTAGGGGACACACCCGTTCCCATACCGAACACGTAGGTTAAGACCTAGTCGGCCGATGGTACTTGTCTGGAGACGGACCGGGAGAGTAGGTGGCTGCCAAATTTTTAATATTTAAAAAAAGAAATACAATGGCGCGGGGTGGAGCAGTTGGCAGCTCGTCGGGCTCATAACCCGAAGGTCACAGGTTCGAGTCCTGTCCCCGCTATTCATTTGTCTCGGCAGAGTAGAGGATTTAAAATTTTCATAGTACTGGTGCGAGGCATTACAAAAAAAAAGCTAGATTCTTATATTACATAAGAATCTAGCTTTTTTTTGATATAAAATATAATTTTGATTTTAGAAACAGCTAATGATTTTGGAAACAGCTAATGATTTTAAAAATATTTAATATTGAAGAGTTTTAATATTTTTAGAATATAGAAGTAATTCTTCTTTTTTTAAAATAATAATTTTAAGACCTTTTTTATTGATGATACCCAAATCTTTAAAAGCACTCATGATTTTAGAAATTGTAATTAAGTGAACATCTAAGTATTTTGCAAGTTCAGTATAGTTAAATTCTTTTGTAATTACAAATTTATTATTTTCTTCTTGAGCAAGAAAAAGAAGGGTATTGGCTAGTTTGCTAACGGTATTAATTTCGGTTGTAGTATAAAGGTGTTTTAAAAGATTACGAGAAGTCTCAGCTATAGAAAAGATGATAAATTGAAGAAGTTCAGGTTTTTTAGCGATTAGTGGAAAGAAACTACTATAGTGCATTTTATATACGGTACAATTTTTTTTTGCAATAAGCATAAAAAAAGGCTCAGGAGATGGACTAGCTTGATTGATACTTTTGAAATAAGCAGGAACAATACCTACTAGAGCACCAGATTTTAAATAGTGATAAATATGTTCCTTGCCAGATTCCTTCAAACTAATAAGGGCGCATAGACCTTCGCTAAGACAGTAAATATAATCTTGGTGAATGGAAGATTCATAAAAAACATGGCCTTTATGAACATATTCTTTGGAGCCATGTTCACAAAGAATATTGAAACACTCCGAGTTTATAAAACTAGACATAAAATATCTCCTCTAATTTATATATGATAAGCATTAAAAATTACATAATGAAAAATGATACATATAACATAAAGTGTTAATACAGATTGTCAATATAGATAAGTAGCATAGATTACTAGTATAGATTACTAGTATAGATAATCAATGTAGACAAGTAGCATAGATTACTAGTATAGATAATCAATGTAGACAAGTAGTATATGTAAAAAGTATAGATAATCGATATAGACAAGTAGTATATGTAAAAAGTATAGATAATCGATATAGACAAGTAGTATATGTAAGAAGTATAGATAATCGATATAGACAAGTAGTATATGTAAGAAGTATAGATAATCGATATAAACAAGCAGTATAAATAATAAATGTAGGCAAGCAGTATATATTAGTAGTATAGATTACAGATATAGATTGCTAGTACATATTATTATAAAGTAATTGAAAGATAAAACATAGATACTAATTGAGGAAATGACATAATAATTTATATTTTAATGAAAATACAAACCTTTAGTCTAGGCTAAAGGTTTATCCTCGTTTCAATGATATAATTTTAACAAAGATTAGTTATTGGGGTGGTTATATGTCAAGTGAAATTGGTTTAGAAACAAGTGGGGGTAGTTTAGAGAAAAAATTAAAAAAACAAATTGATTTCAAGTATTTGTTGCACTGCACAATTGGATTAACACTTATGTTTGGGTTTGGATATTTGCCAGCAATTGAGCCTATTACACCGTTAGGTATGAAAGTCGCAGGTATATTTTTTGCATTGATATATTTGTGGACTACAGTAGATACTGTATGGCCTAGTTTGCTAGGGTTAGTAGCGTTAGCATTGACGGGATTTATTAGTATGAATGATGCTTTCGCACAATCGTTTGGGAGTAGTCAAATAATATTAGTGGTAGGAATTTTAGCGCTTGTAGGAACTATTAATGATAATGATATTTGTAAATACATAGGCAGGTGGTTTGTTACACGAAAAATTATTAATGGTAGACCGTGGATTTTTACAGCAATGATTTTTATGGGAGTATACATACTTACAATATTAACATCAGCAGATACAGCAATTTTTTTGTTTTGGCCAATTTTATATGGTTTATTTAAAGAAATTGGCTATAAACCAGGGGATAAATATGCAACATTGATGATTATAGGGGTAGTGTTAGTCAGTTTATTTGGATTTGCAGCTATGCCATTTAGAGGTGTTGTATTACTATTAATTACAAATTTTGAGACACTTGCAGGTGTGGCAATCGACCCTATAGGTTATCTAGTTGTATCATTATGTTTAGCAATATTTTTAATTAGCGGATTAGTACTAATGATGAAGTATATTTACCGTCCAGATGTAACTATGTTGAAAGCGGTAAAAGCAGAAATGTTTGAAAAAGAAAAATTAGCACCGATGAATATAAGACAAAAAATGTTAGTTGGTGCATTAGGAATTTTTATGATGGGGATGTTTTTGCCGAACCTATTACCGCAAGGATTATGGATAAAAACATTTTTGGATACGATTGGAGCAGCTGGATTTGTTACGTTATTAATAGCAGTACTTTCAGTTGTGCGTATTGATGGAAAACCACTTATGAGGTTCGGATATATAATGAATAAAGTTATGAATTGGCCAATGGTATGTATTATTGGTACAGCGCTCGTTGTAGGAAAGGCATTAACGGCACCTGAAACGGGTATAAAAACACTTCTAGCTATAGTATTTGAAGGAATTGTAGAAGGCAAAAGTGTTATTATGATTACCATTATTTTTGTGATTATTGGTATCGTTGCAACAAACTTTAGTAATAATTATGTTATTGGAGTAATTTTATTAACTATTATATCAACATTAGCGTCAAATATGGGATTCAATCCTATACCTATTGCAATGCTTGTTATTTTTGCGGTACATATAGCCAGTGTGACACCGGCAGCATGTCCATATGCAGCAATTTTACATGCAAACAAAGAGTGGGTACCGACGAAAGAGGTTTATAAATATACTATTGGAATGTCTGGATTTGTACTATTAGTACTGATAGTAGTAGGAGTACCACTTGCAACACTAATTTTCAAATAGTTAGTTTATCTAATTATATAATATGAAGATTTGTTTTTGAGAGTAGTGTATTTAGGTATATAATATGAAGATTTGTTTTTGAGAGTAGTGTATTTAGGTATATAATATGAAGCTTTGTTTTTGAGAGTAGTATATTTAGTTATATAATATGAAGTTTTGTTTTTGCATAGAGTAGTGTATTCAAGTATATAATGTGAAATTTTATTTTTATAGAAGTGTTATATAAGATTGTATTTTTTATAAAACTAATATTAGGAGGAATTTATTATGGCAGTAGAAATTAAAAAAATACCACATTTAGTAGATGTACAAAAAGAGTTAGAGGTAGAAATGCTTAGAGATTTTAAAGGGGGGGCGTTTACATACGATGCACCTTTTATAAAAATGAATCCGTACAAAGTAGCGCCATTAACAGCACTTGTTATGTTTAACACAGAAGAAGAGGTTGCAGTAACGGTTACAGTAAAAGGTAAAGAAGAAAGTGCGAATATTGCACATACATACAAAAAATCTAAAGAGCATATATTGCCAGTGCTTGGTTTATATGGAGATTATGAGAATAAAGTTGAAATAAAGCTATCAAGTGGAGAGCAATCTGTATTTACAATTAAAACAGAAAAATTACCAGAACGTGTTGTAGAGCCAACGTCAATAAAAACAACTAGTGCATACATGGAAGATAATTTAATGTTTGTTAGTCCAACGGGACGTGCATTTTGTGCAGCGTATGATTATCAAGGTGAATGTAGATGGTATTTAGCAGATACGTTTGTATTTGATATAAAAAGAATAAGCAATGGTCACTTTTTGATTGGATCACAAAGATTTTTAGAAAAGCCATATACAACAACAGGTGTTGTGGAAATGGATATGGTAGGAAAAATGTATAAAGAATTTAGACTTCCAGGTGGATATCATCACGATCAACTAGAAATGGAAGACGGAAATATTATGATACTTACACAAGATTTCACACGAGGAACGATAGAAGATTTATGTGTGTTAGTGGATAGAGAAACAGGTGAAATCATAAAAAAATGGGACTTACAATCAGTATTACCACAAGAAGTAGGTAAATCGGGAAGTTGGACAGCGCATGACTGGTTCCACAACAATGCAGTATGGTATGACAAAAAAACTAATTCACTTTCGTTTTCAGGTAGACACCAAGATATTATAGTAAATGTAGACTATGATACATGTAAGTTAAATTGGATTTTGGGTGACCCAGAAGGGTGGCCAAAAGAAATGGTTGAAAAATATTTTTTCAAACCGATAGGGGATGGGGAGTTTGATTGGCAATATGAACAACATGCATGTGTTATTACGCCAGAAGGTGATGTTATGGCATTTGATAATGGACAATGGCGTTCAAAAAATCCGGATAAATATATTAAAAATGGCGATAATTTTTCAAGAGGTGTACGTTACAAAATAGATACAGACAATATGACGATAGAGCAGGTATGGCAGTACGGAAAAGAAAGAGCTGGAGAATTCTTTTCACCATATATATGTAACGTAGAGTATTATGCAGATGGTCATTATTTGATTCACTCGGGTGGAATAGTGATGGAAGATGGATTGCCAACAGAGAACTTGATGAAAAGTGCAGTATCACAAAGTGTAAGTACAACACGAAATGCAATAACAGTAGAAGTGATGAATGACGAAGTTATGTTTGAAATGCAAATACCATGCAATTATTATCGTGCAGAAAAAATGCCACTATATCATAATGGTGAAAATTTAGAACTAGGTGATGGAAAAATATTAGGAACTTTGGGTGTTACAGAGCAATTTTTGACAGAAATACCAGATGTGAAAGATGAAGGCAACCAAATGCCTGAAATATACAAAGCGCATTTCACAGAAGAAATTGACCGTATAGTATTTAATGCAGAGTTTGAAAAAGGTCAGTTGGTTATGTTGTTATTGGAAAATGCGACAGAGACATATAGATACTATGTTCCGACAACTGAAAAAACATTTACAGCAATTTGTGTTGCGAGTTTCCAAGCAGAATTAAAACGTACAATTCAAATGAATGTTATGAAAGAAGGATTAAAAGGGGTATTCAATCTTTCTATTATAGTGGATGATGAAAAATTCCAAACGGGTATTGTAGTAGAGATGTAGTAAATGCAATTTTAAATACTTTTATTCGGTGCTAGATTTAGTTTGTGGGATAAATTAAGCCGCAAGGATAATAAGGGATAAAGATATGAATAAAGATATGAATAGTACGATGGGTGATTAATGGTATAGGTGGAATAAATAAAGCATTAAGTATAGTAAGGGATAAAAGTGTGAATGTTTCCACATGTGTTATAAGTTGAATTAAAATAAGTAAAGGTGAGCGCATAGGAATAAATGCGTTCACCTTTCTTTGTATAAAATAATTATAAATGTTTTAAATAGTATAAGGAAATGGTTAAGTGATTGCATAAAATTTAAGGTATTAAAATAGTTAGACTGAAACTTAAAAGTAATTTAAAGTATATATTAAAAGTAATTTAATAATATAAAGTTATAGTTTATAAAAAGGTGAAAATGAGTTTTCTGTGGATAAAGCTGTGGAAAGTGTGTTAACAACATGGAGAAAACGTGGATAAATAGGATAAATTGAGTAATTAGGAAAAAAAATGAAAAAAATGTACAAAACATGTTGACTTATGTCTCTATATAAGGCATAATAAATCAAGTCAGCAGCGGACAAGCCGCCAAGACGACAGGGCCTAGCCCTTGAAACATAAAGCATACAATGAACTTTGAAAATAAAATAACAATCATTAAACCAGTCGATTCAAATGAGAATAACTTCGGTTATAATCAAAAAAATCAGTACTATGTAAATAGTACGAAGTAAAAATTGTCAGCAGACAAACTTTTTTAACGAG
>JBOFDK010000011.1:0-8473 GCA_051646925.1 Cellulosilyticaceae bacterium
GGAGACGGACCGGGAGAGTAGGTGGCTGCCAAATTTTTAATATTTAAAAAAAGAAATACAATGGCGCGGGGTGGAGCAGTTGGCAGCTCGTCGGGCTCATAACCCGAAGGTCACAGGTTCGAGTCCTGTCCCCGCTATACAAAAGATGGTGTTACTAGATTATTCTAGAAGCACCATCTTTTTTTTTTAGGCTCTGTTAGACAATATTGAGGATATAGTACAGAAATATAGACCCTTCAACTGAAGGGTCTACTTCGTGTAACAGAATAACTAATTGGTGATTTTAAAGTGTGAACTCTTATAATCTAAACTCCATTTTTTTGCATATATGACATCAGCTCCTAAAAGTCCACAGAGGCTATCTTCAATTGCTCCGTGGATTCTATCATCTATAACTTCTACATCATATAAGGTAATTGGCATTGTTCCAATTGTGAAAGTTAATTTTTTAGCTATGTTTACTTGCTTGGTTGATTTAGATCCAATACCATGCACAACGGTTTCTGAACTTTTTAAATCAGGTAGTATAGATAACCATGTATTATCCAGAATAGTTTCAGTATGTCCACTATCAAAACCAACAGAAAAATTAGTATTCAAGTAATCAAGTCTTATAATCGGGTAATTATTCCACGACAAGCTATCACTTTTTGGCATAGTACCTCCATGATAGATTTTAACAATATTTTTATTCATCTCAAACTCCCAACCAAATTGAGAAATAATGTCCCAGCCAAGTAGCATTGATGCCGGAAACTTATTATGATAAGAGTCTTCTCCAAATTCTAATGCTGCATCTGGTAGAACTACCATTTGTTGCGATAATGCTAACATATTTCCTATTTGAACATTATCAATCATTATAGTTTCATAGGTATTAACTGCACCTTGATTATTTCCACATTTTATCGAGTCTACATTTTGTAGTTCTCCAAGCCGTTGTACAGTACTTTCACTTATGAGAGACATAGTGGCACCCGTATCAAACATAGCAATTACTGTAATATTATTTAAAGTGACAGGAATAAAAATCAAATTTTCAAATGTTCTCTTTGAAAACTGTATTACATTACTTTCCATTAGTTCAGTACTAGTTATCATTATGTATATTCCCTCCAACAATTATCTATTTTAAGGCTCTTTAAGTATAAGTGTATATCGGAAATCTAAATATTTCAACAAATACTTTTGCTAACAAAATATAGCCTCTCGGCCACGATAAGTAACTATTCTTGTATCCACACAAGGAACAGCACTATGAACAAGAATATTCTTACCACGAATAATATCTTTTTCATCATGGAACTTCTGGAGCCATTTAAACCAGTAAAGGTAATTTATAAGGAACTTAGTAGATACTCCTTTAAAATGACGTATCCATCCCTTAAATAGGCTATGAAGGCTATTTAGGTGATTAATGTGATAGATACCTTCCTTGTGACGACCTCGTTTAATTTGTTTATGATCCAAGGAGAAGTCTTTGGCAAACTGAATGTATGACTTGTGGCTATCCGTACAGAGGATTGAGCCTTCTTGTATACGCCCTTCGAATAATCGCTCCAAGTCCTTGTGTGAGATTCTCCCAGTACAAACAGGCTCAAGAATGATGTTGTTATTTCTATCTAGGGCGGTGGCAATACATACTTGCTCATGACTAATACCTCTGGTCTTAACTTCGCCACCTCTACATCTAGAAGGTCTAGGCATCTTGAATCCACTCTTTTTATGATTTCCTTTAAAACTGAGAGCTTGAAAAGTTTCATCCATTTCTATGATTCCTTTAACTTCACCAATCCCCATATATTCACGAAGGCAATCCAGTATCTTGTGTCTCATGTAAAAGGATGTTTTGACACTAACTTCTATAACTGCCGCACTTTTCCTGATACTAAGGCCTAATAACATGCATTTTGCATATTCAAGCCACTTTTCTAGGGGTAGTTTTGTGCAAGACAAAGAAGATAGCGTGAGATCATTAAAATGCTTCTTACAATCTTTGCACTTATAGCGTTGCTTGTTATTAAGCTTTCCATTCTTTACAACACAAAGGGAGCCGCAATGAATGCAGACTTGACCACTTTTGAAACGATTCTCTTTGAACTCTGTATTGATGTTCTGAGACATAAAGTTCATAGATAGAACTTCCCCTATAAAATTAAAGAGATCTCGTAGTTGCGTATCAGAAAGTGTCCGAATTTCATTTCTTAATGTCGTTAAGTCTGTCATATGTGGCTCCTTTAAAATGATTTAATATCTAGATTATACCATTTCTGGGTACTTCTAAACAAATATCCTCATTTTAGTCTAACAGAGCCTTTTTTTATAAAAAATTGAATTTATGAACTAAAAGTTAAACAAGCTATACGCTTTTTCAGAGTTGTGCTATAACCGAACTGATAAAATAAGTATTTAATCTTTAAAAAAGAGCGATGTCGTACTTCGTTAAGCCTACTAACTCTTAAATGATAAAATAAGCATTGCATATTTACAAAAGAGCGATAGCAGGAGGCAAGAATGAAGCAATTAAAAAGTACGAAATTTTCAATTTGAATTATATGCAATATGTACAATAAAAAACCTTGCCAATATACAAAATAGTACAATGTGTTTAAAAACATTGACATAAGACTAAAAATCGTTTATTATAAGTATATAAAATAAATATTTGGATTGTTACTGGTAATGCAGGCTATACCATATCTTATGAATAAATACGATTGTGTTGTATTTTAGATTCAGGGAGGGGTGTAGCCTTTTTGGTATTATATAGTACGGGAGAGGATAACACATTATGAAAGTTGTTAAGGTCATTAACAATAATATCATTAAGTCTTTCGATGAAAAAAACAACGAAATATTAGTCATGGGATGTGGTCTTGGGTTTAAAAAAAAACCAGGTGATGCAGTGGATGAAAGTTTAATCGATAAAGTATATACTTGTAGTGATAAAGTTACATCAAGTAAACTTATTCAACTTTTGGAGAATATACCGATTGAACATATTCAGACAACGAATGAAATAATTAATTTTGCAAGGCATTCACTTGGAAAAAAACTCAGCGAAAATATTTATATAACATTAGTAGATCATATACATTTTGCGTTAGAAAGATATCAAAAGGGCATTGTATTAAAAAATGCTTTACTGTGGGAAATTAAAAAGTTATACAATCATGAGTATTTGGTGGGTAAAGAAGCATTAAGGATTATAGAGAAGCGACTTGGCGTAGTATTCCCAGATGATGAAGCAGGATTTATTGCATTTCAATTTGTAAATGCTTCTATGGATGATTTATCATTAAAGAAAACCGCTGATATGACAAAGTTAATTCAAAGTGTGTTAAAAATTGTAAAGTATCATTTCAATATAGAACTAGATGAATATTCAGTTCATTATGAGAGATTTATTACACATTTAAAATTCTTTGCACAACGATTATTTACAGATGTAGAACTTTCAGATCAAGAAGAACAATTTCTAAGTGCTTTAAAATCACAGTATGAGCAAGAATATAGTTGTGCTGAAAAAATACGAACATTTGTCAATCAGGAGTTTCAAAAAGAGATTACTGAAGATGAAATGATTTATTTAACAGTACATATAAAAAGAATTACAACAAATGTTGTATAGGATTGTCACTGGTAATGCAGGCTATACCTAGATAGGAAAAAATAAGTGAAAACTTATTTGCTTCTGTTTAGGTATTTTTTTTTTGAATAAGATATGTTTCTTATATGTAGTGGAAGGGGAAATAAAAATGGATTATAAAGTATTAGCTAAAAATATTATAAACCTCATAGGAGGAGAGAGTAATATAAATGGACTAACACATTGTGCAACAAGATTAAGATTTACGCTTAAAGATGAAAAGAAAGCAGATACAGAGGCTTTAAAAGCAACAACAGGCATAATGAGTGTAGTGCAAAGTGGGGGACAGTATCAACTGATTATAGGAAGCGATGTAGCAAATGCTTACAAAGCTATTATGGCAATAACAAAACTTGAGGATAGTAAAGGGGATACATCAGAAAAAGAAGATAAGCGAACAATTGGATCAAAAATAATTGATACTATATCGGGAATTTTTACACCAATTTTACCGGCAATTACCGCAGCAGGTATGATTCAAGCAGTACTAGCAATACTTATTACAACAAATGTTTTATCAAATGACTCACAAACATACCAAGTGCTTAATTTTATGGCAGATGCAGGATTTTATTTCTTACCAATACTTATTGCTTGTTCAGCAGCAAGAAAGTTTAAATGTAATCCCTATTTGGCAATGATGATAGGAGGAATTTTACTACATCCTACATTTATAAGTATGGTAAACGGTGCAAAAGAAGCAGGAACAAGTATATCAATTATAGGGATGAATATTCCACTTGCAAGTTATGCATCTAGTGTATTACCTATTATTTTAGCAGTATGGTTAATGTCTTATGTAGAACCTTTTGTAGATAAATACACACCTAACGCAGTAAAATATTTTTTAAGCCCTTTAGTAACAACATTGGTAATTGGTACTATAACATTAGTTATTATTGGACCAATAGGATATATTATTAGTGATAAAGTAGCAGTAGTTATGAGAGCAATTGAAGTAAATTGTGGTTGGCTTATACCAACAATAATGGGTGCATTTACACCGTTACTTGTTATGACAGGAACACATTATGGAATTATACCGATTGGAATGAACAATATTATGACTATGGGTTATGACACATTCATTGGCCCAGGAATGACAGTATCAAATATAGCACAAGGATCATCTGCATTTGCAATTGCACTTAAAACAAAAAATAAAGAGTTTAAACAATTAGCAGTATCGTCAAGTTTAACAGCAGTATGTGGTATTACAGAGCCAGCGTTATATGGAGTAAACTTAAAAACAAAAGTTGGTTTATATGCAGCAATGATTGGTGGTGGACTTGGTGGTTTAATAATGGGGATTTTTGGTGTATGTAGATACGCAACAGCTTCTCCAGGGCTTTTAGCATTACCAGTTTATATTGGCGGAGATTCAATGGATAATTTCTACTATACATGTCTTGCGGTTGTTGTAAGTATAATTGCTTCATTTGTAGCAGCATACATTATGTATAAAGAAGAAGAAGTAAACGAAGAAACAATTGAGGTTATATCAAAGCAAGAACATGAAGTTGGCGATGTAGTTACAGTTTTTGCACCAATTAAAGGTGAAGTAGTACCATTAAGCTATGTAAGTGATCCAACATTTGCAGAAGAAATTTTAGGAAAAGGTGTAGCAATAATTCCGACTGAAGGTAAAGTTGTATCACCGGTAGCTGGAACAGTTTCAATGGTGTTTGAAACAAAACATGCAATAGCACTTGTAGATGAAAATGGTACTGAAATATTAATACATGTAGGATTAGATACAGTACAGTTGAATGGTAAACATTTTAAAACGTATGTTAAAGTAGGGGATAAAGTAAAAGTCGGAACGTTAATGTTAGAGTTTGATATAGAAGAACTTAAAAAAGAAGGATATGAAGTAATCACACCAGTACTAATAACAAATACAGGAGATTATACAAGTATATTAGGTGTTGATAGTAAGGCAGTAGAACAAAAAGAAGAATTAATTAAAATTATTAAATGATGAAATCAACATAAAGTAATGCCCAATCATGTATATTGAAATGATAAATAAAGATATATATGATTGAGCAGACTTTAGTATATTAGTATAAGTTATGTGTAAGGTAGTATAAGCTATACGTAAGGTAGTATAAGCTATATGTAAGGTAGTATAAGCTATATGTAAGGTAGTATAAGCTATATGTAAGGTAGTATAAGCTATATGTAAGGTAGTATAAGCTATATGTAAGGTATGTAACGTAGAAGATGTTTTAAAATGAAAAATAAAGAATCATATAGATAACTATAAATTTTGAGAGAAGAGGAAAAATACATGAGTAAATTACAAAAAGACTTTTTATGGGGTGGAGCAACAGCGGCAAACCAATGTGAGGGTGGTTATTTAGCAGATGGAAAAGGTATTGGGACAGTAGATGTTATTCCATACGGCGTAGATAGAAGAATAGTTATGAAGGGTGAAAAAAACTATAAGGATTTACCAAAAGATGCGTATTATCCATCACATGAAGCAATTGATATGTATGGCAATTACAAAGAAGATATTGCGTTGTTTGCGGAAATGGGGTTCAAGTGCTATAGATTTTCCTTTAACTGGGCAAGAATTTTTCCAAAAGGGACTGAAAGCAAACCGAATGAAGCAGGACTCAAATTTTACGAAGATTTTATTGATGAGTTATTGAAATATAATATTGAACCGGTAGTAACTATTTGTCATTTTGATATGCCATTAGAATTAGTAGAGAAATATGGTTCATGGCGAAGTCGTAAAGTTGTGGATGCATACGTAAAATATTGCGAAGTGATTTTTAGACGCTATGACGGTAAAGTGAAATATTGGATGACATTTAATGAAATTAATATGCTAATGCACTTACCATTTATGGGTGCTGGTATTATGTTTGAAGAAGGTGAAGATAAGGTAAAGGTCAAATATCAAGCAGCACACAATGAATTAGTAGCATCGGCAATAGTAACAAAAATTGCACATGAAATTAATCCGGAAAATAAGATAGGGTGTATGTTAGCTGCAGGAGACTGTTATCCATATAGTTGTAACCCAGAAGATGTTTTTGAAGCGATGCAGCAAGATAGAGAAAGTTTTTTCTTTATTGATGTTCAAGCAAGAGGTGCTTATCCAAACTATGCAAAGAAATTTTTAGACCGTAATGAAATTAAAATAGAAATGCACGAAGATGATGAGAAAATATTAAAAGAAAATCCAGTAGATTTTATTGCATTTAGCTATTATTCGTCAAGAGTAGTTAGTGCAGATCCAAATGTAGGAGAACAAAAAGAAGGTAATGCGTTTGCGTCTATTAAAAATCCACATCTAAAAGAAAGTGAGTGGGGATGGCAAATAGATCCATTAGGATTTAGAATTACTATGAACACATTATATGATCGTTATCAAAAACCATTATTTGTAGTAGAAAATGGTTTAGGTGCAATTGATGTACTGACAGAAGAAGGTACGGTAGAAGATGATTACCGCATAGCATATCTTGAGGCTCATATTAAAACGATGATTGATGCAGTAGAACAAGATGGCGTAGAATTGTTAGGTTATACAAGTTGGGGATGTATAGATTTAGTAAGTGCCTCGACAGGTGAGATGAAAAAAAGATATGGTTATATTTATGTAGATAAAGATAATGAAGGTAGCGGTACACTAAAAAGGTATAAAAAGAAATCATTTGATTGGTATAAAAATGTCATCAAAAACAATGGAATATAAGTGAAAATAAGGAAATATAAATCATAATAAAAAAAACATCTTCTAAAGTGTTGTAGAAGGTGTTTTTTTGTATGGAATAATCAAAAAAAGCAAAAAGAGTGTGTCGAAAAAAGAAGAATAAAAGTTTTCAAAAGAAAAAGTTTATTCACAAACGGTGGATTAAGGTATTCAAATTTGTGGATAAGCAAAAAAGGGCATGTGTATAACATTTTACAAATAACGAAAAATATCGAATGATGAAGTTATTTGTTATTATGTGGTGTATTAAACAAAAAGCCTAATAGTTTGATTATTATACTGGAAAAATCGATATAATAATCTGTTTCGACAGCGATATGATGACAATTAATGTTATTGTTTTCGGGGAAGAATCCGATTGATTGCAAGTGTAAAAATATTGGTTGTATTAATAATATTAGTACAGTAAACAAAATAGCAGAAGATAAATAGAGTAGAAGATAAACAGAGTAGAATATAAATAGAGTAAAAGATAAACAGAGTAGAAGATAAATAGAGTAGAAGATAAATAGAGTAGAAGATAAACGGAGTAAAAGATAAATAGAGTAAAAGATAAACAGAGCGGAAGACAAATAGTAGGATAATAAATTATATTGGTATAGAGATTTGGTGAATTGCAATTATATTATATAGAAATATTTAAGAGATAGATGATGGAAAGATGTAATTTATTTGATTAAATAAGGGGTGATATAGTGAAGAAATCTATGAGTTTTGGCTATTAATACAAGTGGAAAATATAGCCTTTATAAGGAAGAAGAAAATAAAATATAAGGTTGTGTAAAAAAAAAACAAAAAAGTGTTGACTTATGTCTGAAGATAAGGCATAATAATACAAGTAAGCGGCGAACAAGCTGTGAACGAGACAAAATAAAGCATACAATGAACTTTGAAAATAAAATAACAATCATTAAACCAGTCGATTCAATTGAGAAGAACTTCGGTTCTAATCAAAAAAATCAGTACTATTAAATAGTACGAAGTAAAAATTGTCAGCAGACAAACTTTTTTAACGAGAGTTTGATCCTGGCTCAGGATGAACGCTGGCGGCGTGCTTAACACATGCAAGTCGAACGGACCAAAAGGAGCTT
>JBOFDK010000012.1:0-1802 GCA_051646925.1 Cellulosilyticaceae bacterium
AAATATATTTTGCTTCTTGAAAACTATTATCAATATCACCTTTCGTTTTAATTCTGCTACAATTCAAGCCAACATCTCCTAAATCTAAACCACTTAAATTGATATCTCCTTCTTCGTCTAAAAAATTATCTAATAATAACTTTACTTTTGCTTCGTTACTTAACATTTTATTCTCCTTCTAATGTTTTTAATAAATCATTTACTTGTTTAAAATCTTCTTCGTCTAAGTCCGTTAAGAATATATCGTCGTCAAACTCTCAATCTCCACCTGTATTATTTTCTTCATAAAAACTTTCTATTTTTTTGTATTGTTCGTCATTTAGTTCTTGAATAGTAATAGCGTATGTTTTATATATTTCCATTTTGTTCTCCTATAATTTATATTTCTCTAATATTTCTTCTACTTTTTTCATAATAGTATTGCTTTGCTTTATAGTTAGTTCATTACTATATAAAGTGTAGTCAATACCACCACAATCAAAACCATTTTCAAATAGTCAATTACGTATCTCGTCACTAACTGTGTATTTTAATTCGCCTTCTATATCGCCAAGTTCTACTTGAACAGTAAAGTCAACATATCTACTAATTCTTTTATTCATTTTGTCCTCTTTTCTTTCTACTTAAATTAAGTAATCCTTTCATTGTGTTAATTATGCTCTCGCACGTTTCTATATAATCATTTATAGCGTGCTCAGCACGGACTTTATCAAGATAAGAACAATTTAAAGCCAATATCTTTTTTAGTTTTTCTCGTTCTTTTTCAATTTGAAGTTCTTGACGTTTAATCTCATCTAAATATTGTTTATCATATAGAAATTCTATTAACTCATTGCAAGAATCATAAATGTCTTTTGAGTTATCTATAACTAAATCATAGCCGCTCTTTTCCATTAGTTCATCTTGTTGTTTAGAGTGAGTTACTCTTCATGCTAATGTAGTATCTGCTTCTACATTTCTTGTAGTTACTCTATCTAACATAATATCTGGTTGTGCTTTAATAAACACACTAATGATATCTATATTAGCATTTCCTGCAAGGTTTCTAATTATTTTTTCTTTACCTTCAACATCTGCTATAACATAGATAATGTCTGGTTTTCTACTAATTAGTTTATCAAGGTCGGCTAAGTTATAAAAATATAAGTCTTGTCCTTCTCCTGTTCTAAATACAGAATTGTTATATTGTTCTTGTGTTATATTATTTCTATTAACAAAGAAATATGCTTCTGCATCGTTTTCCCCAGGTCTTGATGTTCTTGTTGTATAAGCAATTCATTTTACTATTGAATACTTATTTCAAATTGTTTTAGTAAATAACTCTATTAGAGTATCTTTACCTGCACCAGAACCACCTGATATTATTAGTAATTTAGTTTTCATTTTTATCCTTCTTTTCTGCTTTGTATTCCTCTTTTGAGCAATCTAAACAGAATGTCCTTTTTGTACAATTATTTACTATCACTGTGTTTGTCATTTTATTACATCTATCACAGACGTAATCATAATTTTCTTTATCCATTGTTATCTCCTCATAGTTTTTCTTTTGTTATACAACCATTGAAACAGTTCTTGTTCATATAATATATCAAATGTCTGTAAGCATCTCGTGTATGTCTTCTTAGTTTGAAATCTTTACATGCTTCATCTAAGTAAAATGATTTACCTTTGATATTAACTAATCCAAGTTTGGTTAGCCTTGCATCATCTCAGTTCTTTGCTTGACTTGCACTTTGCATTACAATTTCAAAACCTAATGCTTCAAATGCATACATAATAGTTCCTATCATTTCACTTGTTTG
>JBOFDK010000013.1:0-13208 GCA_051646925.1 Cellulosilyticaceae bacterium
ATTAATATTGTCACTGCCAATGTAAGAATACCGTTTTCTGTTATGAAAGTACTAATATCCATCAGAAACTGTGTAACTGCTGGTAAATCTCCATATTCTGAGAACATATCTGCAAAAGTTGGAACTACGAACAAAAGTAAAAGTAAAATAACACCAATAGATACTACTCCTAGTACTAACGGATATATCATTGCATTTTTAACCTTGTTGTTAAGTTTATTTTCTTTTTCATAGTGGTCTGCCATACGTACTAGCGTAGTATCTAGTGTTCCACTCTCTTCACCACATTCAACCATACTAATGAAAAGATTTGGGAATGCTTTTCCCTGTCCTTTTAAACTAGCTGAAAGTGCATTTCCTTTTTGTACATCTTCATAAATATTAAGCATGATACTTTTTATTTTTGGGTCATCATTTTGTTGATATAAAATATCAATACATTTAATAAGTGATACACCCGCATCAAGCATCGTTGCAAACTGACGACAAATAATAACTAATTCTTTTAACGGAATTTTTGCTGTTTTTGCCTCAATTTTTTCACCGCTTTCTTTATAACTAACACAGTACAATCCTTTGTTTCTGAGTTCATTTAAAAATGCCTCTTTGTTATTTACTTCCATCGTACCTTTTTCTGTCACGCCTTGCTTATTTTTTGCTACATATGTAAATACTGCCACACGATCCCCCCTATTTAATATATTTATATGGTCTTTATCAGCCTAATTATACTCTATACCGTATATTTTTTGCAAATATATATTTTTTTCTAACTATATATATTTTCTTTCATTGAAAAAATGTTATTTTTTCCCAATTTAAGTGGTATATTCTTATTATTGTATGTGCATATTACCATAATTATCTCCTTTAATAAAAAAGATAGAATTTAAATAATAATCATTTAAATTCTATCTTTTTTCCTATTTTTATTCTGTTTTAAATTCTTCCACTGTTTTTTGTAACATATCTACATTGGATACTAATAATCTTGAACTGCTATTCATATCATTAGCTGCTGCAATTTGATCGTCACTTGTTGATATAAGTCCATCTGTTAACACTACCACGTCTTTAACTACTTTTTCAATTCCTCTAATTGACTCCATTGTATTTTTTTTGCTATTAGCAATTTCATCTACTGCTCCATGTATAGCTTGCATCTCTTCACTAACCGTTGTCATTGATTCTACAATCTCTGAAAATATTTGATTTGTTTTATTAACTATTCTTCGCTGATTTTCTATTCCTCCCGTAGCTTTCCCTACGCCAGAAACTGTTTTTTCTGTTTGCATTTGAATCTTTTCTATAATTGTTCTAATATTTTTAGCTGCTTCTTTTGAACGGCTTGCTAATTTTCGTATTTCATCTGCTACTACGCCAAATCCTCTTCCATTCGAGCCCGCTCTAGCTGCTTCTATCGCTGCATTTAATGAAAGTAAATTTGTCTGTTCACTAATTTCTTCTATAATATGAATAACTTCTTTAATTTGGTTTGCATTTTTTCCTAATTGAATTATTTCTTCTCCTACTAACATTCCTATTTCATACGTTTCTTCAGTTTGTTCGTTTAGCTCACCAACAATTTCTCTTGCATCATTACTCATCTCAGTTGTTTGGCAAGTTATTTTACCTATTCCATCAACTCTCGCAGTAACTTTATTTATTATATCTTCTAATTGTTTCATACGCTCCATTGACAAGCCTACTTCTTCAGTTTGCTCACTAGCTCCATCTGCAATTTCACGAATTACTGATGATACTTGACTAGACGTATTTTTACTTCCTTCTGCCATAACTTCAACCATCGTTGCATTTTCTCTAACGCTTTGAACAACATCAGTAGTCTGTGACAATAGATTTCTAATATTTGTCATCATATTTGAAAATGATTGTGATAGCATATAAATTTCTTTGTCACCCTCTAATTTTACATCCATTACTAAGTTTCCTTTTTCCGCTTGTTGCATATAATCTACAATTCGCTTTATAGGACGTACTATACTTCCTGATACTACAAGCGCAATCGCTACTGCGCAACCTGCAAGTATTATTGTGAAAATCCAAATCATTTTTTTAAGAGCTGTAACACCTTGCATAATTTCTTTCATATCATTTTTCATAACGACAGTCCATTGATCATTGTTACATTTTGTATACATTACAAAATTTTCTTTACCCATTACTGGCGTATTTGGCGTTTTTAATTCATACAATGATTGGTCTTCAAATAGTGTTTTTTCTACTATTTCAAGTGGTTTATTTATCATCACACTCTTGTCATGCACTATCGTATATCCGTTTTCATCAACTAAGTACATCGCTGCATTTTCATCATCTAGTTTTAATGTATCTATTTGTCTTTGCAAATCTATTGATAGTATACGAAATGCTGATACACCTACGCTTTTCCCTGTAAATGGATCTAATATATTTCTAAATGCTAATAAATCCTCCTCGGCTTCAAAACCATTCACCCATATCGTTTTATCAGTTCCTTCTACTTTATCAATAATTCCTGCTTCTTTTAAGTTATCATAATTGAAAGAAGTAGACTCTTTAAAATCTCCTACTTTTATTTGTCCTTCTTCTGAAATAATCATAGCCGCTTTTATATATGTACTACTCGACGTAATTACTTCCAAAGCGTTTGTGATTGGTAACATATTTTCATATGATTTATCACCTTGATTATAATTTTTAAATCCTCTTGTAACTGCTGGGTTACTCATTAATGTTACAAATTCTTTATCAATTTCAGATATCATCATATCTACATTTTTTCCCATTAATGTTACAACTTGTTCTGTATAAAATGAAACTTCTTTTTTGATGGCTTTTTCTGATTGTTTCACCGCAAACGCTCCGACAATAAGAAGCGGAATAATACTGATTAACAAAAATATACTTATTAGTTTTTGACGCATTCCAATTTTCCTCATCTTCATCCCCTTTTCATTTCATATATATTTAAATTTTACATAAATATTTACACTATATATTTATACTCTTATATGTTTGTTTATATGTATGTTTATATTTATATTTTTGTAAATATTTACACTTTTATATTTTTAATTCTATATTATTTTATATTTATTGTCACTCTATAGTTTTTATTTTTTTACACAAAAAAATTAGCCACATCATAAGCAAATTGCTTTAAATGACGTGGCTAACTTTATTTATATTTATTATCTAGATGCTTCTTCGATAGCAACAGCTACTGCTACTGTCATACCAACCATTGGGTTGTTACCTGCACCGATAAGTCCCATCATCTCAACGTGAGCTGGAACTGATGAAGAACCTGCGAATTGTGCATCTGAATGCATTCTTCCCATAGTATCTGTCATACCGTATGATGCTGGACCTGCGCCCATGTTATCTGGGTGAAGTGTACGACCTGTACCACCACCTGAAGCAACAGAGAAATATTTTTTCCCTTGCTCGATACATTCTTTTTTGTATGTTCCTGCAACTGGATGTTGGAAACGTGTTGGGTTTGTTGAATTTCCTGTTATAGAAACGTCAACTTTTTCACTATGCATGATTGCAACACCTTCACGAACATCATCAGCTCCGTAACAACGTACATTTGCACGCTCACCTTTTGAGTAAGCTTTTTCTTTAACAACTGCAACTTTGCCTGTAGCATAGTCGAATTGTGTTTGTACGTATGTAAAACCGTTTATACGTGAAATGATATGAGCTGCATCTTTTCCAAGACCGTTTAATATAACACGAAGGTCTTGTTTACGAACTCTGTTTGCTGAACGTGCAATACCGATTGCTCCTTCAGCAGCTGCAAATGATTCGTGACCTGCTAAGAATGCAAAACATTCTGTTTCTTCACGAAGAAGCATTGCTGCTAAGTTACCGTGACCTAAACCTACTTTACGGTCATCTGCAACTGAACCTGGAATACAAAATGCTTGTAAACCTTCTCCAATAATTTCTGCAGCTTCCGCAGCTTTTACAGCACCTCTTTTGATTGCAATTGCTGCACCAGCAACATATGCCCAGCTAGCATTTTCAAAAGCGATTGGTTGAATTTCTTTAACCAGTTGGTAAGCATCTACACCTTTTTGATCACAGATTGCTTTTGCTTCGTCAAGATCTTTGATTCCGTTTTTGTTTAAAACTTCGTTGATTTGCTTGATTCTTCTATCATAAGATTCAAATAATGGCATTATCCTGCACCTCCTTCTTATTCGTGTCTTGGGTCAATTAAACGAACAGCGTCTTCTACTCTGCCGTATTGCCCTGAAGCTTTTTGGATTGCTTCTTCAGCTGTCATACCTTTTTTGATGAATTCCATCATCTTACCAAAGTGGATGAACTTGTAACCGATGATTTCATTATCTTCATCAACGCCTACTTCTGTTACATACCCTTCAGCCATTTCTAAGTATCTTGGTCCTTTTGCTGTTGTTGCGTACATTGTACCAACTTGGCTACGAAGACCTTTTCCTAAATCTTCAAGACCTGCACCGATTGGAAGTCCGCCTTCAGAGAAAGCTGTTTGTGTTCTTCCGTATACAATTTGTAAGAATAACTCACGCATTGCTGTATTGATTGCATCACATACAAGGTCTGTATTTAATGCTTCTAATATTGTTTTTCCAGTTAGAATTTCTGCCGCCATTGCCGCTGAATGAGTCATTCCTGAACAACCAATTGTTTCTACCAATGCTTCTTCAATGATACCGTCTTTAACATTTAATGTTAATTTACAAGCACCTTGTTGAGGAGCACACCAGCCTACACCGTGTGTAAGACCACTAATATCTTTAATTTCTTTTGATTGAACCCATTTACCTTCTTGTGGAATTGGTGCTGGGCCATGGTTTGGTCCTTTTGCAATCGGACACATAGATTCTACTTCATGTGAGTAAATCATCGCTATGACTCCTTTCTACTAATGCAATTCAAAAGTGTTTACTTTTAAATTTAAATTTTAACAACCTTTATCATTGTATATTTTACATTGTAATATGTCAATATTTATCGCTTTATAAATGATACTTTGAAAATTTTACCACATTATACCTTAGTGTTATAATACGACATTTTTATTTGACAATTATGTCTATCCAATATCTTTTTTTTCTAATATAATATAATTCAAACCACTACTTAGGAGGATTATATATGTATTTTTATCTGAAAAATAATTTTTTAACTGCCACTTTTAAATCTGTCGGTGCTGAACTTTGTTCTATAAAAGATTCATCTGAAACAGAATTTATTTGGAATGCCGATCCTGCTTACTGGGGCCGCCATACACCTATACTGTTTCCTCTTGTTGGTAAAGTAATAGATAATCAATATACTCATGATGGCAAAACATATTCTCTAGGTCAACATGGCTTTGCAAGAGATCAAGAATTTGAAGTAACTCATGAAACTTCAGATTCTTTGACATTTACTCTTCGCTCAAATGAAAAAACTTTATCTTTATATCCTTTTTCATTTGAACTAGACATTGTATATACTCTTACAAACAATACTTTAAGCATTCAATATGTAGTTCGTAATTTAGAGAATGAAACAATTACGTTTAAAATAGGTGCTCACCCAGGCTTTATGTGCCCTCTATTATCAGGTGAATCTTTAGAAGATTATTACTTTGAATTTAATGAAAATGAAAACGCAACTCTTATGCCTCTTACTCCTACTGGTTATTTTACAGGTGAAAAAGAACCCTTTAAAGGAAATATTATCCCTTTAACAAAATCTCTTTTTGAAAAAGATGCATTAGTTTTTACTGATCTTAAAAGTACTAAAATTTCACTAAAATCTAAAACTAATAAACATTCTGTAACAATGGATTTTTCAGGTTTTCCATTCCTTGCTTTATGGGCTCCAGTGCCTCCTGCACCTTTTGTATGTATCGAGCCATGGTTTGGGCATGCTGATACTATTGGTGAATGTTCTGATATTAGTTCAAAAAAAGATGTTGTATATTTAGATGCAAAAAATACTTTCACTTGTACTCATAAACTAACTTTCCGTTAATGGTTGATTTCTTTAAGTTTTATATATAACTTTTCATACAAAAACACAAAAGGACAAAAAAAAATTGTCCTTTTTGTGTTTTTTAAGCATAGTAATAGTTTTACCTTGCATATAGTAATTGTAACCAAGTATGAAAGGAGTAACACTATGTACCGTAAATTCACCGCTCCACCGACTATGTCTATCCAATCAACAGGCTCTCTTATAGTCGATGTGACTACAGATCCACTTATTGGCGCTTTGAATCCTATTGAAAATGCTCAAATTACAATCAAAAGCCATACATCTTCTGGTGATTCTAAAACCGTTGCTGAATTTTCAACTAATTCGAGTGGTCAAACACCTATTATTGAAATTCCAACACCTTCGCTTGATTTATCACTATCACCAGATCCAAAATCAAAACCATTTACTTATTTTACTGTGGAAGCAAATGCTATGAACTATGTTCCTGTTAAGATTTTTGGATCACAAGTTTTTTCAGGTGTTCAGTCTATACAGCCTATACATCTATCATCTAGTCTTAATAGATTTAATAGACCATCGCATCGTAGTTTAAGTGAAGAAATCACCATTGGTTTACCAAAACTATACGGCGATTTCCCACCTAAAATTCCTGAAATTGAAATCAAAGACACTACTGAAGCTGGTTTTATAGTACTGGATTCTGTAATAGTTCCTGAATTTGTAATTGTACATGACGGAGTTCCATCAAATACATCTGCACCTAGCTACACTGTTTCTTTTAAAGATTACGTTAAAAATGTAGCTTCTTCTGAAGTGTATCCTACTTGGCCGGTTGAAACTCTGCGTGCAAATTGTATTGCAATTGTTTCGTTTACGTTAAATCGTATTTATACCGAATGGTACCGTAACAAAGGCAAAAAATTTACGATTACAAATTCTACCGCATATGACCATGCATTTTTCTATGGTCGCAATATTTTCGATACGATTTCTGAAGTGGTTGACGACGTATTTAACACTTACGTTAAACGTCCAAATGTAACACAACCACTTCTTACCCAATACTGTGATGGTTCACGTTCAACGTGTCCTAAATGGATGAGTCAGTGGGGAAGTAAATCTCTTGGGGATAGCGGAAAAACATCTGAGCAAATTTTACGACATTACTATGGGCAAGATATTCTTCTTCAGCAAGCTCCTGTTGTTGTTGGTAATCCAGAATCTTATCCTGGTAAATCAATTCGTGAAGGTGATTCAGGTGCTAGCGTAAGAACGATTCAAGAACAACTAAATCGTATCGCTAAAAACTATCCCCTTATTAAAACTGTGAAAACAGACGGTATTTTCAATTCTTTAACGAAAGAATCAGTAAAAACATTTCAAAAGATATTTCATTTAACTCAAGATGGTATCGTCGGAAAAACGACGTGGTATAAACTATCTGAAATTTATGTTGCCGTTACAAAAATCGGCGAACTCTTATAAAGATATTTTAAATCTTTATCATTTTTATAAACTTTATATTATTTTTTATTTTATTAACAAATTGTAATGTTCAATGTTTCATGTTCAAAAGAGTCGCCTCCAGCTTTAATGCTCTAAGCTGGGGGCGACTCTTTAATTTTAAAAAACACTATGCTATACTAAGCCTATTATAAAATTTAGGGGGAAGTTTCACTATGTTAAGCCGTTTAAAGTCTATTCAAGGGCGTTTTGTGCCCATAATACTCTTATTTCTCTTTTTACCGCTTGTAGTTCGTTTAGTTAATATTGATTTAAGACCATTAGAATCTAGTATTTATTCAAATTCATTATCTAAAGATTGGTTCTTCTATTACAAATCAATCGTTTTCGTCATACTTACTATTTGGATGCTTGTTTGTTTAGTATTAACATACAAAAAAATCCAATTACGACGCGATAAATGGTTTAATATGTACTATATATTAGGACTTGTTTTTATCGTTATGACTATAATTTCTACACTTTTATCAGATTATTATGACTGCTCTATGGTCGGTGCTCCAACACGTTTTGAAGGAGTTGGTGTAATTGTCTGCTACATTTTAGTTATGCTTTATACAAGCGTTATCATCGAAAACAAAAAACATCTAAAATATATTTTTATACCATTTGCAATATTAATTGCTATTCAGTGCGTTGTAGGATTTTCACAATTTATCGGTTACGATATTTTTAATATGCGTTTCATAAGAGACATAGTTTCACCAGGTGAATTTCAAGGCCTTCAAACTAGCTCCTCATCACCTCTATTTCTTCGTAATGATTGGGGCGCTTGGACTGGTACTCTTGGTAATAAAAATTATTCTGGTAGTTTTGTCGCTCTTGCATTACCGCTATTTTTAGCTCTTGCTTGTAGTTTAAAATCATCTTTACATAAAACTATTTCATTTATCGTTTTTCTATTATGTATTTTTATTTTATTTGCTTCTAATTCTCAGGCCGGACAAGTTAGTATTATAGCAAGTTTATTATGCGGTTTAATATTAATCATAACTGCAATACCATCAATGTTTCGTACATTTAAAAAATCTTGTTTAAAACATAAATTAATTATTGCTACTAAATTTTTAATTTTTATCGTATACACAAGCGGAGTTTTAGTTTTTACCGGTGCACATAAAGAACTTTTATTTATGATTGATACTCTTATTAATCCAACAACATTAGAAAAACAAGATGCTCCCGAGCCAATTAAAAATTATCGCTACGAGCCATATACTTTAATAATTGACCGCGAAACATATCCTCTAACTATTTCTATTAAAGATGATAAGTTGTTCTTCTATGACGGTGATAATAATTTAATGACTGACGTTTTAGTTTCATCACCAAATGAATATGTACTTCAAGCTGAAAATTATGAACATTTACTATTCATTTATGAACCTACAGACGACTATACTACTCTTTCACTATTTTGCACTACAGGTGATAATAAATATCAGTTTTCTTCTGTTTTTGATATAGATAGTAATGGTACATTAACTTTAATATCACCATATTCTTTTGAGCCTATAAATGCTATACATGCACCTTATATTGGTTTTGAAGGAAAAGAACGCATAGGTTCTAGTCGTGGTTATATTTGGTCTCGTAGCCTTCCATTATTAGCTGATAATATGATATGGGGCAGCGGCCCTGATACTTATATTTTTGAATATCCACAAAACGATTTCTTCGCAAAATGGGAGTTTATGGGTAACCCTTCTATCGTTGTAGATAAACCTCATAATACGTATTTGCAAATATGGATTAATCAAGGTTTTATCGCTTGTATGTGCTTTATATTAATAAATGCTGTATATTTGATACATTGTCTCATGCTATATGGATTCAAAAAAAGCTATACTTCAAAAGAAGGTATCGGTCTTGGTCTAATGCTCGCTATTTTTGCATATTTAGTTGCCTCATTTTTTAACGATACTACATTATCTGTAACACCGCTTTATTATGCTCTTTTAGGTTGCGGCATCGCTTATAACCGCATATATACTAAACCTTCAGACAATCAATTATCTTCTACAACATTGGATACAAAATAGCAAGGAGCTTTTTATGAGTATTTTATACAACAAATCTATAATGCATTTACTAGACAAATCACTTGATTTTCCTCTGTTATCTTCTGAATTACTTCATTTGACAGATGAAACTGAAGCGTTTATAACAAATTACATCGTAAAATTATTAGAAAGTATGAGTGTTTCTCAAAGTTTATTTACAGAGCAATCTCAAATAGGCAAAATGTTTGTAGATAATACTTATGTTTTTGAAGATTTTTCAAATATGTTGGCAAAATCAATATTTCAGGAAATAGTCGATGATTCAACTATTCCAAGTGGTGACCTAATCGTTGTAGATTTTAAAAAAGACGGAATACCTTATGTTGGTTTTTTTAAACTAAACTACAAAGAAGCGTTTACTCATTTAGTTGATCAATCTGACTCAGGTCCTATGAATACAGTTATTAAACATCGTACAATTTTTCCTGATAGTGTCTCAAAAATTCAAGAAGCTTGTTTGATAAATAAAGATTCATTATCTGTATTTTTACTTGATACTAGCCGCTCTAAATATTTGCAAGACTTAATTGGCATTAGCGCTTCTCTTACTGTAAAAGAAAAAATTAAAGTTGCAGAACATGTCATTAATGAAGCTATTGATGAAAATTTTGAAAACAAAATTGAAGCAAAATCGTTTGCAAAAAATAATATAGCAAAAAGTATTCAAAGTTCTTCTAGTATTATGCTTGATGCTATTTTAGAGGAAACTTTTCAAGACCAAGAAGAACTAGTTGCTTCTTGCCTTAAAAAATGTGAATCTTATGGCTTAACCGAAAAAGTAATCGATTTGCCTAGCGCAGAATCCACATACAAAAAATATCATTCTTCTAAACTAAAAACAAATACTGGTATCGAAATTAAACTTCCTTCAGAAATGTTACATGATCCTAATTTGATTGAATTTATTAATAATCCTGACGGAACGTTATCTATTGTTTTAAAAAACATAGCTGAACTGATAAATAAATAAACAAATAAAAAGAGCCTCGCATAAGCATGGCTCTTTTTATTTGTTTATTTATTCTGTTTTGATTGCACTTAGTGCTGATAATTTCATAGCACGCCTTGCCGGAAAGTATCCAGAAATAAGTCCTATTAGTGTTGAAAAAATCAACGCTGATAATGCTAACCATAATGGAATTTCAGATATAGCCCCCGAGCTTCCCATCATCAAACTAGATGCAATTTGTGGACCAAATTTATTTATTATAAATGAAATCATATATGAAAATAATACTCCAACAATCCCTCCAATTGCACCTATCATAAGTGCCTCCATCAAAAACATTTTTTTGATATCTGTAAGTCTTGCGCCTATAACTTTCATTACTCCAATTTCTTTTGTACGTTCATAAATTGACATCATCATTGTATTTGTAATACCAATTGCTGCGACAAATAAAGAAATTGCTCCAATTCCACCTAGTATGATTTGGATACTGTTTGCTACTTTTTTCATTTCTTCTAAATATTCCATAGATGAATATGCACGATACCCCATATCGTTAATATTTTGTTGAATTTCAACAACATCATCTTCTTTTGCTACTTTTACTCTTAAACTATTGTATTTGTTACCTTCGTTATTCTTGTTATTATTTTGGCTATCTTTACCATACAATTTTTTATTATAAGCTTCTTTTTCTTCTTTTAATTTCTTATATAAATCTCTTGAAATATACATTGAATATGCATTTTGAGTTTGTTCACTAAACATACCTGTTATTGTTGTTTTTACATTTTTTGGTGGTGCAACTTTTTGGCCTTCACTTCCTGTCACTGGTTTTCCTGTTTCCCAATCAAGTTCTGCCAAATTTAGTTCCATCGTATCGCCAATATTTATTTCTATTGGGTCATTCATTCCATAATTATTTTTACGTTTTTTACCTATTTTTTCAAATTCACGCGCGTACCCGTTACCAAATATAATATAGTTGTTATTATTTGACGGAATTGGTTCTCCTATATCTGCTGTATATCCTAATGCATATAATTCATGAGGGTCCATCGCCATTAGCTGCATACTCCATCTTGAACGATATTTTCCTATTTCTAAATACGCGCTTATAGATTCTTCTGGCACAACCATCTGTACTCCTGGAATTGCACTTAACGTTTCTACTGCTTTTTCATCTAATTTTGGGGCATTTGGATCATCCCAGCTATTATTCCAAACTTCAATAACTGTTAGTGATTGCATCCCCTCCATTTGATTTCTAAAATTTGTATTCATTGCAATACCTAGCGATAGCATAAGTATTATTGAACTTGCACCTATAATAACACCTAAAATAGTTAGAAACGTTCGAAGTTTACGCCGCCATAAACTCCGAATGCTCATCCCTATTAAATCACTAATCTTCATCGAAATTATTTTCATCCAATTTGTTTTGACGTTTTTTCAAAATAAATGTAGTAACACCTACGGCTAATAGAAGTCCTATGATTGTACCTATAACTAGTGGCCACGGATTTCGTTCAATTGCCTCCATATCTAAATTATCTGGCATAGGATTAAACTCTTCTCCGCCATCTGGCATAACCCACATTTCATTTACTTCCATATCAAAATCATGTATAACACTTTGCACGATTCCTGCAACGTCTTCATATTCTACGTGAATTTGTCCACTTAACAATCCGCCTTGGTACGGAATTATAGTAGGCTCATAATTTTCTGTTGCACCTTTTTCTAATAATCCTATAAACATCATATTATCTCGAACATCAAAACCTTCACCTCTAGTTGTAATTTTGACGTTACTAATTGCTGTTTTACCTGTATTATAAATTTTAGCTGTCATATACGCTTCCATACCGACATCTACTAAATCTACTTGAACATCTGAAACTTCTAATTTAGTAACTTGCTCTACTGGAATACCAATTTTTTCAGTTTCCATAATAGCAACACCTTTTTCATCTTCATAGTCCATCTCTAGTGTTATTTCATATGTTTTTGGCTTTGCACTAGGAATTGTATATAGTGTAATATTTTTTGTTACTAATTCTCCTGGAGCCATCTCATCTATAAAAAACGTATTACTTGCATTAACTGGTGTAAATACACTCCCTGTATTATTTTCACCACTTTCGTTTATTGTAATATTTGCCTTGAAATTATGTACTGATTGCTTGTTATTAGTATTTAAAAAACCAATTTTTAATTCAAATTCTTCACCAGCTTTTACTATAACTGGGTCTACCTTGTATGTACCTATAATTACTTTTGGCTTACCTTTAGCATTTTCTTCTTCATCTTCATCTTCGTCATCTTTTTTCTCAGGATTATCAATACTTACAGTCATATACTGTTTAAGCACATTTTCACCGTCATTACCTTCTTGAATCGTAATTTCTATAAGATGTGTACCTGTTGTCACTATATTACTTGCAACAAACTCTACGTTGTAATTTTGATTACTTCCACTAGACATTTTTGGCAAAGTAAAAACATTTTTTGATTTTGGTACAATTCCGTCTGTCATGCTCTTTACTGTAACTACTACATTTTCTGCATTTCCTTTTGTGGCTACTGTAAAACCTGTATTGAAATTTTTTCCAATTTCTATAATTCCTGATGGTTCTTTAACATTAATTACGATTCAAGAAGGTAATTTCTATAAGATGTGT
>JBOFDK010000014.1:0-75993 GCA_051646925.1 Cellulosilyticaceae bacterium
CTGATAATGTTCCAACGTCTGCTGCTGGTGCACCACCACCTGCGATTGTTACGATTTCAGCAATTACTGGAGTTTGTGTCATATGCATAACAAACTCAACTGCTGCATCACGTTTTGTTGGGTCTTCCCATGCTTTACGTGAAATATAGTATCCACTAGAGAAACCTGAAATCATTTGTGTTCCATCGTTTTTGTCAGCGTTTAATGTAGGAATTGGAAGTGCTACTACATTAGGTTGATCTTGTAATGCTCCTACAGCCCAGCTACCATCTAAGAACATAGCTGATTGCTTGTCGATGAATGCTTGTTTTGTTAAATCATCTTGTGTTGCAGCTGTATCAATTGGGAATGCTCCCATTTCTCCAAATTTTTGGAAGTATGATAAACCTGTTACCCATGAATCTTTAACTGCTGCGATATCTTTGTTGCCATGGTCCTCAACACCACCAGCTGCTAAGATAAGGTGCTCAATCCAGTAGTGTGGTACATGACCTAATGCTACTGCGATTGGTGTAATATCTGTTTGTGCAAATCCTTCGATTGCTGCTTCTAATTTAGCCCAATCTGTAGGAAGGTCAAGATTGTTTGCTTGGAAAACATCTTCGTTACAGAATAATGCTTCATAGTAACCATGTGTTGGAACAGCGTATTGCTTTCCGTTTGGAGCTGCTGCTGATTCTAACGCAGCTGGGTTAATGTTTTGAGCATATTCTGGGTACTCTGCACGAATTTCTTCGATTGATACTACTTTGTCTTGCTCTACAATTGGAGCTGATGTTACGTCTGTAAAGAAGAACATAACGTCTGGCTCATTACCAGCTGAAAAATCTGTTACGATTGAAGCTTTCCATGTTTCATCAGCTGTAGCTGACTCATCTTCAATTTTAACGTGTGAATTTGCTGCTAAAAATTCATTTTTGTACTTTTCATATGTAACTGAATTTGGGTCTGTTCCACCGAACATAGATATTGTTCTAAGTGTTACAGGTGTTTGTACATCATCTTTTGATGTATCTTCCGAACTACTTGTTTCGTTACCTTCAACTGGTTTTGGTTCTTCTTTAGTTGAACACCCAACGAAAGCACCACCTAACATTGTAGCTGCTAAACCTAATGCAAGAACTTTTGAGAATTTTTTCATATTTTTATTCCCCCTTGGTTTGATATACTAGATTTACTAGTAATTTTTTATGTGCTAGTAGGTTTCTAGCTTGGTTAAATTATAACATTTATACAATTTAAAGAATATATGCCTATTTTGCCTTTTGTTGTTTAAATTTGCTTATTATATAGCACTTTTTAGAAATTTGCTAAACATTAAGCCTGACTTTATGTTTATTTTAACCAATAAGCAACCTTATTTATCTCCTAAAAACAAAAAATGGCACAAATGCTTTTATCTTTCTCTGCATTTATACCATCATTTTCTCATGTTTCACTATTTTGTATTACATTCTGTTTTTTTACTTTAACTTTATTATACTTTTAACTCATTATACTTTTAGTACATTTTAGCCTTAATATCTCATCAGTTTTTAGTACATTTTATTTCTAAATTCATTCGGTGTAATTTTCGTAACTTTTTTAAACATTTTTGAAAAATATGCAGTATCTGTATATCCTACATATTCAGCAATTTCATAAATCTTCATATTAGATTCTAATAATAACTTTTTTGCATTTTCAATACGTACACTGTTTAGTAAATCTACAAAATTAGTACCTGTTTGTTTTTTTAGAACTTTACACAAATGCCATGTACTAACATATAGTGCATCTGCAACTGTTTGTAAATCTAGTTTTACATTATAATTTTCATTAATGTATTCAACTGCTTGTTTAACTAAAAATTGTGGCTTATTTATTTCATTTACTTCACTTACTTTATCTACTTCACTTATTTCACTTACTGTATTTATTGAATTACCTATGTACTCACTATTTGTATCTTTTTCCAATAACTTTAGTTTACTAGTTGCTGCAGCAATTGATTCAATAAGTTCATCTATTTTTGATGGCTTTAACAAAAAGCGTAATACTCCTAATTTAATAGCATGCTGTGCATATTCAAACTCTCTAAAACCTGTCAGTATAATAATTTGCATATTTTGATTAATACCTTTAATTTCTTCAATCATATCTAACCCATCTTTTTTAGGCATGCGAATATCCGAAATAATAATATCTGGACGAAGTTTTAAAATTGCCTCAATCCCCTCTTCACCATCTTGAGCTTCACCAACAACCTCACATTCTAATTCTTCCCACGGCAACATTTGTTTCATACCTTCTCTTATAAAATACTCATCATCAATAATTAATACTTTATACATAGATACCCCCCTCTATAGTCTTACTTCACCTGTCTCTGTTTTAGGTAATTTAATAATAACTGAAGTTCCTTCGTTTAATATACTTTCAATATTCAATCCATACTTTTTACCATAAAGTAAAATAATACGTTTATGAACGTTAAGTACCCCAATATGTCCTTTTATATCATCTTTGCCTTCATCCTCTTTCTCACCTTT
Source organism: Cellulosilyticaceae bacterium (assembly GCA_051646925.1). GTDB lineage: Bacteria > Bacillota > Clostridia > Lachnospirales > Cellulosilyticaceae > JBOFDK01. The sequence goes on from JBOFDK010000014.1 coordinate 2,532, forward strand.
ACTTTTATCTTCTCTACTATCTTCTCTACTATTTTCTTTACTATCTTCTTTACTATCTTCTTTACTATCTTCTTTACTATCTTCTTTATCATCTTTGTTTTGTGTATCTTTTCGAGCAACATTATTAAGCTCATCTTTAATTTCTTGCAACCAACTTTCCTCTATACCAGTCCCATTATCCTCTATTTTAATTACAATGCCTTCACTATCTTCCGTAATTGTAATACTTACAATTCCTTCACCTTTTCTTTCAACTCCATGTGTTAATGCATTTTCTACTATCGGTTGCAATATTAATTTTGGTATTTTAAACTTGCTAAGACTATCCTCTATTTTAAAAATAAAAGTAATTTTATCTCCGTAACGTTTCTGAATCAAAAAAATATAATTTTTTATGTATTCAACTTCTTCTTTAACTGTTAAAAAATGATTATCACACCTATCAATATTAATCTCCATAATACCTGATAACGCTTCTATCATCTCAGATAAATCTTTTTCACCACTCATTCTTGCACGCCAATTAATCATTTCTAGTGTGTTATATAAAAAATGCGGGTTAATCTGCGCTCTTAGTGATTTTAGTTCTGCATTTTTTAGAGCAATTTGTTCTTTATAAACACAATTAACTAAATACTTTAACTGCTGACTCATTCGATTAAAACTTGCAAACACATATCCTAATTCATCTGTACGCTCCGAATTTATTTCTACTCCCATTTCTCCATTTTCAATTTGCTGCATTTTATCACTTAATACATATACAGGTCTTACAATTTCTTTATACAGTTTATTTGCAATAAATAAGAAAATAGGTAAAATACCTATACATAATAACAATATCATACGTGACATTTCTCGTATTTCTGCCAATAAAATATCAGTAGATATGTACACAGCACTTCCAATATAAAGATTATGTTCTTGGAATGTATTATATACAACTGCTTGCTTTCGATTTTCTTCTCTATATACAACTCCTATTTGTGGATGTGTATTCATAAAATTAATCAATTTTTCTTTTTTTGCATCTGTTATATTTCCAATACTAATAATTTCTTTTTCCGTATTTGCAACAACATAAATTGCTTCGTTAGCATCTTTTAACATACTATGATACTTACGCATTATATGTTCTAAATCAAGTTTGAAAATAATTGTTCCGCAGTGCTTCCCCGTTGTCCGATAAAACATTTTTTTTCCTATGTACGTATTATTTTCTTCATCCACATAATACCCTATTTTTTCTTCTTGCAAAACTTCTTTCATACGCTCAAAAATATTATTTTTATTAAATGCTACAACGTCTTTATATGCATCTGATTTATAACGACTTTCTAAATATCCAAAATTTTGATCTTCTGCAAACTGATATGCAACCATAGTTACATCTTGTCTCTTTAAAACAATTGATTTTAAGTAGCGAGTTATACGTTGTGTCAATTCATAATTACCTTTAACCATTCGCTCATAACGATTTTGCATAACATCATTATCTATTATTTTATCTATATCAATGCCTGCTTTTTTTAAATCGTTATAATAGTTTCTAGTAAATAAATAAACTTCCTCATCTTGTTGTACTGTATCTAAAAATTGTTCTAAGTTTTGTAATTTTTCTTGAACTTGTATGTTAACTAAATGTATATCATTTTGGACAGTTTCAAGAAAATGTTTTGTTATCACTTGTTCATAATTTACATACCCCACATACCCCAATAAAACCATCGGATATATAACTAAAATAATAACAAAAAAAATCCATTTTGTTTTTATAGAGGTTGATTTATACATTTTCACCATTTGTTTTTTCATGGTGCCTCCTATTTTTATATAATTAGACAAATTATTTTCATTAATTGTTTTTTATTATACCATAATTTGTGATTTCGATAAACTTTTATGTGGTATAATAATAAAGAAGCTTTTTTATTGTATTATTTTATTGGAGGTTTTTTATGTTTCATTATAAATTAAATATATCATATGACGGTACACGTTTTAGCGGTTGGCAAAGACAAAGTCAATCACCAGAAAAAACTATTCAGGGACGAATCGAACACGTTTTATCTCTTTTATTTGATCACCCTATACAAATCATCGGTTCAGGTCGTACAGATGCTGGTGTACATGCACTCAATCAAGTCGCTAATTTTCATGCACCTACTTCAAAATCTTGTACTGAAATTCATGATTACTTAATACAATATCTACCTAAAGATATTGCTATTACTTCTATCAAAGAATCTTCACCACGTTTTCATGCACGTTACAACTGCATCGGTAAAACATACATCTATCGCATTGATAATAATATTGTAGCTGACCCATTTACATTAAGATTTGCACATCACGTTCCTTCTACACTTGATGTTAACTTAATGCAAGAAGCTGCTAACTACTTAATCGGTTCACATGATTTTCAAAGCTTTACTTCTATGAAAAGCAAAAAAAAATCAACGATTAAAACTATAAATAATATTAATATTACAAAACAAAATAACGCTATATCTTTATGTTTCAAAGGTAATGGCTTTTTACAACATATGGTTCGCATCATTACTGGAACATTAATAGAAGTAGGTCTTGGGCAAATTAAACCAACTGATATAATTTCTATACTTGAATCTAAAACACGCTCAAACGCTGGACACACAGCACCTGCTAATGGCCTTTGTTTGCAACAAGTCGATTACGATTAAAGAAAACGGAGAATGTTATGGAATGTTATGAAATAACCAACAAAAAACTATTTATGCATCACCTTCTAAAAGGTGAACTATTTGACACATTTGAATTACGCGAGGCTATACTTCATACTGCATTTAAAGCAATTATAGAAGGTAAACGCAACGAAGATTTTTTTGACACTGAACAAATAGATTGTCTATCTACGTATTTAAGTTGGCAAGAAATGCGTCCTTATTTTTATAACTTAATAAGTGGTTCTACTTCACCATCTTACTTTAAATTAATTTTATCAACATCCAAAGAAAAAACACTAACAATTGCAGATAGTATCGATACTTGTTATTTAAATATTATTTTCAAAAATAACCAAATTTCATGTACTACTGGTGTTAGCTATAAAACCTTTTCTCTAGACCAATCACCTAATTCTATTTGGGACGATAAAATCAAGAATTTTTTATTACGCTATGATTTTATATAAATACTGTTTAATTTTTTCCTAATATTGACATTTTTACCAGTAAAGTATTATAGTATTTATTGTGGCAATTATTATTAAAAGGAGTGATTTAACATGTCTAAAAAAGGTACTTTATCCATTCATAGTGAGAATATCTTCCCCATTATCAAAAAATGGCTCTATTCAGATCATGATATTTTCATCAGAGAACTTATTTCAAATGCAAGTGACGCTATTTTAAAATTCAAAAAACTTTGTGATATGGGCGAGACCTCTGATACTCTCGAAACCCCATTTCAAATTACTGTTACACTAGATAAAGTTGCTAGAACCATTACAATTTCTGATAATGGTCTTGGTATGACTGAAGATGAAATTGAAAAATATATAACTCAAATTGCTTTTTCTGGTGCTGAAGATTTTCTTAATCAATACAAAGACAAATTAGATAACGAACAAATCATCGGACACTTTGGACTTGGATTTTATTCAAGTTTTATGGTAGCTTCAACAGTTGATATTCATACTCAATCATATAAAGATGCACCACCTGTTAACTGGTCATGCGACGGCGGTACATCTTATGAAACAACTGAAGGTACTCGTACATCTCGCGGAACAGACATTATTCTTCACGTATCTGAAGATGGTGAAAAATTCTTGAAAATGTCTACACTGTTTTCTATCATTCGAAAATACTGTAGTTTCATGCCTGTTCCAATTTATCTTATTAATGCTGACCCATTAGATACTGAAGAAGATGAGGATCTTTCTGAATTAAAAACAGGTGAATCTGCTGATGAATCTGCGAATGAAGGTTCAAGTGAAGATTCAACTGAGTCTACTGACGAATCTACTGGCGAATCTACTGGCGAATCTACTGATGAATCTGCGGGTGAGTCTTCTGATGAATCTACTGGTGAATCTTCTGATGAATCTAGCGAAGAGCCTGCTGAAGATGAACCTTATGTACCAAGACCTCTTAATGATCCGTTTCCTCTTTATGCAAAAAACCCATCTGAATGTACAGATAAAGAGTATAAAGATTTTTACGGCAGAACATTTACTGAATTACACTCACCTTTATTCTGGATACACCTTAACATGGAATATCCTTTCAAACTTAAAGGTATTTTGTACTTCCCTAAATTAAAGAATGAATTTGAAATGGCTGAAGGAAAAATCAAGCTTTATAACAACCAAGTTTTCGTTGCTGATAATATCAAAGAAGTTATTCCTGAATTTTTATTACTTCTAAAAGGTGTTATTGACTGCCCTGATATTCCTTTAAATGTTTCAAGAAGTTTCCTTCAAAATGATGGTTTCGTATCAAAAATTTCAGATTATATTGTTAAGAAAGTAGCCGATAAGCTTATTTCTCTTTACAAAAATGATACTGTAAATTACGAAAAATTCTGGGATAGTATAGCGCCATTTATTAAATATGGTTGTTTAAAAGATGATAAGTTCTTCAATAAAATGAATGACTATGTTCTTTACAAAACTACAAATAATAACTACATGACGTTACCTTCATATTTACACTCTGTTGAAGAAACAAACAAAAATCATGTTGTATATATTTCTGACGCTGATCAGCAATCTCAATATGTGAAAATATTTAAAGAAAACGATATTTTAGCAGTTTACTTAGCTCATCAAATAGATGCTCCATTTATGTCCCATGTTGAATCAAAAAATAGCGCAATCAAATTTATGCGTGTTGATTCAGACTTATCTACTGCACTTCAAGGTGGTGCTATTGATACTAACAAGGAACAATTCCTTACAAATCTATTTACAATCGTTCTTCAAAAACCACATATCAAATTATCTATACAAAACCTTAAATCTAATAACGTAGCATCAATGCTTCTAGTTTCTGAAGAAGCTCGTCGTATGAAAGATATGATTAAGATGTATGGTATGGATAAACGTAATATTCCACCAACAGAAGAAACACTTGTCTTAAATCAAAACCATCCATTAATCAATGCTTTAACTAATGAAGCGTTAGATGCTGGAACTAAAGTATTAATTTGTAACCATCTCTACGATTTAGCGGTTATAGCAAATCAACCACTATCTGCTGATGCAATGCAAGAGTTTATTAATCGTAATAACGATTTAATGCTTCGTATTTTAAGATAAGAATTTAGATTATTATAAGTTTTAAAACAAATAAAAATACCCAGTAGACACTTTACATATAACTCTGTGTCTACTGGGTATTTTTTTATATCTCAATCCATTGATCTATGCTATACAAATAAATCCATCGTTCTGCAACTGGCTTTTCTAAAATTTCTTCTAACGCCTTACTATATAAATCCAATTGTGACTTATATCTATCTCGAATAATTTGAATTGACTCATCCATTTTTTTCACATTCACATAATCCGTTTTATAGTCAACAACTATTAACTTATCATCCTCTAAAAAACAAGTATCTACTACACCTTGAAGTATAATCTTTTCTTCTTTTGGATATGAACTATCAACTTCATCTGCATCCATCAAATATACAAACGGCTGCTCTTTCCACAAATGTTTTGCACGTCCCATACGCTCCACCATTTCTGTTGATGCAAAACGTTCTAATTTCTCAGCACATGCTATTTTTAAAATTTCTGCTGACATACGCCCTTCATCAACAAGTCTTTGCATCTCCCCATTGATATCTTCTTTGGTACGTACTTTTGTAAAATCAACTAATTCAAACACAGCATGAATCATCGTTCCTCGTGTAGTTGCTTCTAGTACCTTTTCATTTCCCATAAATCTAGGTTTTTCATCAGTTTGAACCGCAGCTGCCTGTGAATCTCCTACACTTTCAAAAGCTTTTTTCTTCATTGCTGAAACAGCTACTTTAACTGGAATTGTCGTAGCTTTTTCGTGCTCATAAACGTATGTCAATCGCTCATTGATATCTTCTTTCATGTCACTATATACATTATTTGTATCCCAATTTTTTAATGTTTCTAATTGTTCTTTCATTTTAAATTCCGCTTCTACAATTGCCGTTGAAAGCATTTGTTTTTGCCACAATTTAAATTCCCATTTTGCACTACCTTTATACAAGTAAGAACATTGCGCATCTATCATTTTACGAAACACATCAAATTCTTCATGAGCAAATAAACTCATACCTATCCAGTTTAAATATGTCGGAGATGTTTTTAATCCTAATGGTAAAATATTTTTTTCACTTCGTATCGCAAACTGACTCCACTTCTCTAACTGTTTCTCAAATTTTTTCACTGCCCCTGTAATAAATAATTTTTCTTTTGCACGTGTCATAGCTACATATAACATTCTCATTTCTTCTGATATATTTTCAGATGAAATTTTTTGTTTAATCGCATAAAATGGAATCGTTTCATAAACAACATTTTGACTACTATCAACATATTTAGGCCCAAATCCTAACTCTTGGTGCATAAGTACACTTTTCATCAAATCTTGCTTGTTAAATGATTTATCTGTATTCGCAACAAAAACTACTGGAAACTCTAGCCCTTTACTTTTATGGATTGTCATTATCCTAACTAAATTGTCACTCTCACCTACAACTTTTGCTTCTGGTAAATCAGATTTTGCAATTGCAAGTTGGTCCATATGTTGTAAAAAGCCAAATACACCAACACCATTATTCGATTCAAATTGTTCTGCATACTGCTTAAGTAGTTTGAGGTTTGCTTTCTTTTTAGACCCTGTAGGCAATAACTGTACATATCTTTCATATCCTGTATCAACATAAACACGATGCATCAATTCATCTAACGGTAACAATGCACTTTGCTCTCTGTATTTATTTAATTGTTTCCAAAACTGTACTGCTTTTAAAGGTGCTTCTCCCATTTCAATTGATTTTACTAATGCATCGTAAAATAATCCATTTGGTAAACACTGTCTTATACAAACCATCTCATCAAAATCTAATCCAACTATTGGTGAATGCAATACTGTTACAAGCGGAATATCTTGTCTTGGATTATCTATCAACTTCAAATATGACAACATTGTCTGAATTTCAATAGCCTCGAAAAAAGGACCACTTACTTCTGCATAAGCTGCAATACCTCTTTCAATCAATGCACTTTCAAACAAATCAGCTTTATTTCTTACCGAGCGTAGTAAAATTACAATATCTTTAGGTTCAATCTGTCTATACGTCTCTGTATCTTTATCAAACACTTGGCTTGGGTTACCTTTGCCATTTAGAAGGTTTTGAATCATTTGCGCTACCATTTTTGCTTCTAATTCAATGTTTTTCAGGTCCTCTAGAGTATCTTGTTCATCAGTTTCTTCTCCGTCAACCTCTATAAGATGCAGTTCAGCGCTATTTGCAACATGACTACAAATATCTTCTTCTTCACCTTCTACATACAAATTACCAACTTTTAGCCTAGCATCTTCATCATATTCTAGTTCGCCTACTGCCGGACTCATAACTTGGTCAAATAAATCATTAGTCGCATCTAATACAACTTCTCGGCTTCTGAAATTTTGTGATAAATCAATACATATATTACGAATACCACTACTCTCACTTGTATATACTACATCTTTAATTTTTTCATATGAATCATATTTGTTTGCAAAAATCAATGGATTAGCTAGCCTAAAACGATAAATACTTTGTTTCATATCTCCAACCATAAATCTTGTTGCAGCATCATCTCTTGAATTTGCTATACTACTAAGTATCATTTCTTGAACACTATTTGTATCTTGGTATTCATCCATATAAATTTCTTCATAAAACACTGCTAATTCCTGAGCTATTTCTGTGTATTCAATAGTACCATCATCTTTTTTAGCTATAAATAACTTTAAGCACAAATGCTCTAAGTCATTATAATCTATAATATTTTTTTCTCGTTTCGCCTTTTGATATCGCATTTCAAATTCATCAATTACACCTACTAACGACACCATTAGTTCTCCGGCGCATTGTGTCTTTTCATTTACACGTTTGTCCATCATAACCGCTACTATTTTTTGAAGCTCTTCTACTGTTTTTTTCACTAATGTACGGTATGTTTTCACTCTATCTTTCAACTGCTCATCACAATCTTGTTTTTTACCTGGTAACCTGCCAAACTCGGTATTCATAAGCGCCTCACGAAGTTCACTTGTTTCTTCATGCGAAATAACTTCTTGAAGCATACTTAAATCTTTTAAAATAACCGGTTCATATAATGCTGGTCCATCTGCCTTTCTACACAATTTCAATATTTCTTCAATAAGTATTATTAAATCATTCATACTTCTTGAAATATCTAAACTTAGTTCTCTTTCCCATATCGTTTCATTTTTCCCTGTATCTGATGAAGTCAGTATATTCGCCATTTGATTTAGCCACTCACTTGGAAAAATTGTACTTTTTGAAAATGTATGCATTTGTAAAATTAAATCCATCAAAGGTGCCATACCTCTTACATGACCGTATGTGTCTGCCAATTTCAAAAACTCTTCATTGTTTTCTTCTTCAAATTTTTCCTCTAGCAACGTTTCAAGAATTTCTAATTTCATCATTTGTAATTCAGCATCATCACCTACTTTTACATTAGGGTCTATTTCTAGCTGATTAAAATAATTTCTAATTGTCTTTAGGCAAAATGAATGTATAGTTGATATAGATGCTTTTCCTAATAATGATATTTGTCTATCTAAATATGTTATTCGCTCTTTTATGTCGTTTGTTTGTTCATCATGTTGAATAGTGTGTAATCTTTTGATTTCCTGGGAAATTTTGTTGGAAATTCGCTCTTTCATCTCTTGAGCTGCTGCACTTGTAAACGTAACAATCAAAAATCTATCAATATCTATTCCCGCTTCTTCCTCATTACCTAAAACTCTTTTAAAAACACGTTCTGTCAACACTGCCGTTTTGCCCGACCCCGCAGCAGCTGATACTAAAACGTTCGATTTTCTCGTATCTATAGCTTGTTGCTGACCTTCTGTCCAACCCATTACATATCTCCTTTGTTATCTGAAGTATTTTTTTTCTGTATCTCTTCCCATAATTTTTTGCTAGGAATTGTATCTAATTGTTCATATTGATGTTCTTGGCATGATGTATCAAATTGACAAATTGCGCCATATTTACAGTAACTACATCCTTCTTGCGTTTTAAACTTATAAGGTTTTGCACTAATACGTCCATTTAGCATATCTGTTCCAATTTGTTTTATTTTATTAGTCATAAACATTCTAAGTTCTTCAAATTGTTCCTTTGTTGCAACAGAAGAAGTCGCAGTTAACGTTCCATCTTTTTTTAGTTTTACCGGAATAACTTCACCATTTACCGAATGTTCCATATGTCTAATAATATCTAAATCATTTAACACAAGCCCTGATAACTGATACTGTTTTAGTTGTTGATTTTCAACATCTTCATCTGTCATACCTAATTGATAACTAATCTTTTTGGATTCAATTTTGAAATAAAACATACCTGCTGGTTGGTTTGCTTTGTTAAGACGAATAAATGCATCTAAGTATAGTAACAACTGCAACTGTAATGCATGATAAACTTCTAATAAACTAAAGTCTTTTTGACCTGATTTATAATCAATAATTTTTATAAAACGATTGTCTTCATCTTGTATATATAAATCTACACGGTCAATTTGCCCTTTTAGACGAATCGTTCTACCATCTTCTAAATCTATTTCAATAGCTGGTAACCCAGCCATTCCAAAATTAACTTCATATTCAGCTGGCTCAAAATCACCTTGTTTTAATTGGTATGTGAGGGCGTTAATCGCTCTCTTACTCATTGTAGTTAATTTTGAAACTATATACCGCCTTGCCCCGTCTTGCTTTCCTGCTGTCATAACAGTTTCTACACTATGCACTACCGCACGTTCTACACATTCATCCAATTGCTTAGGTGATGCTTTTGTCCATGTAGTTTTTTCCTTATCTAACTCTTTTGGATATTGCTCTAATGTCGCATGAAATAACTTTCCAAGGTCTGCTTCATTCCACTTAAACATTTTTCGTTCAGATACTTTGATACCATATTTTATAAAATAACAACATGGACAATGACGATACGCCTCAAGCTGACTAATATTCGTTTCCAATCCATTAGGATATAGTAATTCTGCATTTTCTTTTTTCAAATGATGTTGCTGCGGTGTATATGCTAAATCATTTATAAGATGTGTAATCTTATGTTTCCACTCTGTTTGTTCATAATACCAACTTAGCACATCTTTCCATATACTATCACTAGGCAATGATTTATCAACTGATATATATTTTCTTAAGTTTTGACCAATATAACTAAGTGTCGCTACTGGTGTCGTAACTCCATCTAAAACATCTTTCGCATCTTCTATACTTTTAAACATTTTATCTAATTTATAATATACAAGAGAAGGTTGCACACTTTTTCCAAGCTCATCTCTCTTAACTGTACTTATATATAATTTTTCATTAGCACGTGTAATTGCTGTATATATAAGAAATTGATTTTCATAAAGCGGTTTATGCACTAGCACGTCTGTCAAAACTTTTACCCTTTTTGATGTTTTATCTATTTGTTGTAATACAAGCTTATCCATCTCTGAAAACAGTGCCATTCCATCGTTTTTAAGTGGTATAACACCTTCTGCAACACCTAATACAAAAACTGCTTTCATCTGCGGAAGGCGACTTCTTTCTACTGTCCCTATTGTAACTTGGTCTTTAGATGGAGGTATAATTCCCATTTTTATATGTTCAAAACTTATTTTTAGTATACCTCTGTATTCTGCTAAAGTCGTAACTTCATCACCTAATAAATCCACAAGACGTTCAAGAACATCTATAACTTGTCCCCATATACCTTTGTTTTCTTGTAACAACATCCCTTCCCCTAGAAGTTCATATTGCTCTATTCGTTTATCAAGAACACTTTTTACATCACATTTCATTAAATAATTGTATAATGCAATAGTTATATCTTTGATTGTTAAATATTTTTTTCTCTCTTTTTCTTCTTTTAGTGCCACTTTGAAACTCGTAATAGTCATAAAAATTTGTTGACGCATTTCATTTAATATATCAATTGTTCCTTCTTCTATTTCACGTTCCCAGCACTGTTCCCACTGCGATTCACTTTGAATACCACATGCCAAAATATAATTATCTAGTATATCTACTTTTTCTCTATCAAACCCAAACATATCAAGTCTAATCAAAGTCATCATACTTTTGTATCGCCATCTAGATGTTAATACTTCAAGCGTACTTTGAATAAATGCTACTAAACTATTAGTATGAATTTTTCGTTTTTTATCAATAAACAAAGGCAAATTATATGCATTAAAAATACTTACTATACTAGACTGATAAGCCCCTATTTCTCCTACTAATACACCAATATCTTTGTATCTATATCCACTATCTCTAACAAGTTGCCGAATTTTTTTAGCTGTTTCTTCAACTTCCTCTTCCTTTGTACTATACGTTTTAATTTGAATTTCATCTTGCACTTCAGTATATGGCGGTGCAAACGATTGTAAATAATACTGTTTTAAATAATCTAACGCTTTATAGTTTTCTTCTTCTTCTGCATGTACCCATTGTATAGGTTTTAAATACTGCTCTAAGTGACTTTCTTTAATTATTTCTTGTATACGCTGATACGTTTTAATACTGTCATAAAAAGGGTTTGTTTGTAGTACAAATTCATCTTTAGTGTATAGTTTGTCCATAGGTAAAGTAATTGTAAAATCTGTAACTTTACTAATCAACGCTATAAGTATGTCTATTTGCGTTTCTGTAAAACCATAAAAACCATCAACCCACAACTTAGCACCTTCGAGTTTTTTACTTTTATGAATATTTTTTGCTAACTTTTCAAGTGTTTTTTCAATCGTCTCAAATCGTCCTTGTATATACGTTTCAAACCACTTCTGGATTTGCGCCATATCATCCATTTTGCATTTGAAAACTTCCCCTATATTTTCCGCCTTAACAAGCTCTTGCATAACCCCATCATCTATATGATTTTGCTCAAACATCGTTAATAAACGGTTCATTTCATCCATGAAACCTTCATTACGGTCTGCTTTTTTAAAATATTTCAATTCATTTTTATGTTTATCTAAAAGTTTTTTCAAAATCATAATACGCTCTAAATCATCAATCACCTTAATGTTTTGACCGTCAACCTCAGTTAATATATGGTGTGCAAATCTTTGAAAAGACATAATTTCTACTCTTAACAATCCAGGCTTAAACCTATTTGCCAACTCATCTTCAATTTGTAAATTTGCCTGATCTGGAACTAATACTATAAGTCTACTATGTTCTTCTTTTTTAAGTTCTTCTTCAATTTGATTATAGCAATAACTTGTCTTTCCACTACGCGCTGGTCCTATTATTATCTCTATCAATCCAAACACCTCTCCCTTATTTTGTTTCTTCCATTATACACCTTTTTAGACTATAACACATTATGATTAATAGTACTTTTAATGCATTAATATCTCTACTTTATAACTAATGTAATACATTAATATAGTGCTTAGCAGTTAATGTATTACATCAGCCTTATAATTCATAGATAAACAATACTGTTATTTATTATTCATACTATATAATTCACTTGATGTACTATTATTCACACCATATAATTCAGTAGACATACTATTATTGTTATTATTTTAATTTTTCGAAACTTTTATTTATAGTCATGCGTCTAATATATTATACCTAATATATAAGGAGATTTATTATATGAAACGTTCAATACATTGCTTTTTAACTTTTTTACTAATTTGTTGTTTATCTACACCAGTTTTTGCTTTTAATCTATCTGAACCATTTGTTGATATGTATATACCTACCCCAGAGTCTGTCTCTACCCGTATGTTTTGCACAATCAAAGAAGTCCGTGACTCTCGAATTTATGTATCTGGATATGGTTCTGATGAATTGTTTATTTTCAACATTTCCCCAAAAACATATATATTAGACGCTATGTCTGGTAATACACTTACAACCCCTCTACAAGTTGGTGAAGGTATTGCTGTATACTCAAGCAATCAATCTACCGATAGTTTACCACCTCAATCTAATGCTACTGTTATATTTGCTAATATTCCCGCAGATGCAGGTTTTCCAACCTATGGAATTATTGAAACTATTAGTAGTATTGAAAATGGTGTTAGTATAAAACTTACTAACAGTAAGAATCCAATTACATTATTGAATGATACACCATTATCTATTATGAATGATGAAACTCCTATCAAAGTAAACACTCTTAAGCCTAACGATCCAATCATTGTTTGGTTTAATTATCATGAATTTAGTCCTGTAGCTACTCCGCCTACTGTTTTCAAAGCAGTTTTAGCTGCTCCTTTTATTATTGATAACCCACATACGTATCCACCTCTTTCTATTAAATGTGATGCATGTGGCCATGTTTTTACTGCAACAGAAGGCATTCCGCTTGAATATATTAAATACGAAGGAAAGACTTTTGTTATTCATTAAATAAAAAAATTAAATTTTAAAAAAACTCCTATGAAAATAGACACTTAAAAACAGTCTATTTATATAGGAGCTTTTTTGTACAATGAATTACATCAAAGTTATTTTTATTTATCTATACTTTCAGTTGTAGCTTCAATACTTTCAGTTTTTGCAACTAGTGGGTCTACTATAGTACTATCTTCTTCTTTACCAAACAGGACTTTTAAGCCTTGGATTGTTACACATATTCCTAATGCAAAAATCAAAATTGCAAAAATTAATTGCAAAACATTACCCGTATTAAGACCTGTTCCACTTGTAACTGCAAAAGTTAATTCTGTAATTTTTAATACAAGCGCTGTAAATGTTACTGCTACCATAATAAAAATCGGTGCTATAAGCATAAAGTTTTTTCGTTTTGTTTTTTTCAAAAATACCGCACAAGCAATAAGTGCAAGTACTGATAATAATTGATTTGAAGCACCAAATAATGGCCAAATTGCGCTATATCCTACTTTTGCCAATGCATAAGCAAAAACAAGTGTAATTATAGTTGCAAAATATTTGTTTGTACAAAGTTTTATTAATGGTTTTTCTGATGAATCATCTTCGTCATTACTTTGAAATAACTCTTGAAATGATAAACGTCCCACACGCGCTACTGAATCAAGACTTGTTAGTGCAAATGCTGAAACAGCAAGATTTATTAATGTGAATACAACATTATGTGGTAATCCTATAGTTTGCAAGAAATTCGCAATCGCACCTGCAAAAATTTGAGGAGGTGTATTTAATCCTTGCGCTGCTGCTGCACCACTTGCAAAAGATGCTACTGCAATTAGCGCTATAACCGCTAACATACATTCCATAAGCATTGCTCCAAATGAAACTGGCAACATATGTTTTTCATTTTTTATTTGTTTTGATGACGTACCTGACGAAACCAAAGAATGAAAACCTGATACTGCACCACACGCTATAGTTACAAACAAAAACGGAAACATATATGCACCATTTACATTAAATCCTACAAACGCCTCTAAATTAATTGATGGGTTTGATACAAATACCCCAACTACTGCTGCAACAATCATAGCTATAAGTAAATATGAATTCAAATAATCTCGTGGTTGTAACAATGCCCATACTGGTGTTACTGATGCAATTAAAATATAAATAAAAACTAGAATATGCCATGTACTACGACTCATATATACTGGCAATGAAAGCCCTATAACAATACCACCTATAAGCATAGCAATTGCAATTGTCGTATTTATCCATTTGTTCATTTTACTATATTTTAAAATACATCCAAGAACTATCGCTTCAATTATAAAAATAATAGAAGTCGTTGCTACAGAGCCATTCGATGCAATAGTTCCACCTTCTGCATTAAATCCATTAAAAGTTCCAGCAACTACATCTGCAAATGCTGCAACTACAAGTATACAAAACAGCCAACAAAAAAGTAAAAATAATTTTTTACCTACTTTTCCTATGTATTTTTCAATAATATAACCTATTGTCTTTCCTTTGTTTTTAACAGATGCATACATCGCTGCAAAATCTTGAACCGCACCAAAGAAAATACCACCCACTAAAATCCATAAAAGAACTGGCAACCAACCAAACATTGCCGCTTGGATAGGTCCATTAATAGGTCCTGCACCTGCAATTGACGCAAACTGATGACCAAACACCACATTGCTATCAGCTGGTACATAATCAACACCATCTTCTAGTTCGTATGCTGGTGTTTTAGCTTTTGGATCAATTCCCCATTTTTTAGCAAGCCATCGCCCATAAATTAAGTATGCTCCACCTAATACAATACATGCTATTACCATCATTAAAATACCATTCATAAAACTCCTCCTTTTGCTACAAAATATAATTGTTAGGTTTTGATTGTTAGTTTATTTTAAAAATCAAATTTCTGATTATTATATTTTATATCTTTTCAAAGGATTAAGCTACACTTTTTTGATTTTTGTGAATAATTATACACAAATGTGCGATAATCTATATACTTTTATATTAAATTTACTTATATTTATTACTTATCAAATTACTTGTATGAATTAATCGTATAAATTAATTATATGATTTACTTGTTGTCTAATAAATATCTCACAATACTACTTTGTACCAAAAAAAACCACCTAATAGTTTTTCAACATTAGGTGGTTTTTATAATGTTTTTTTATTTATAGGACACGTTTTGCTCCAATATATGGCTTTCCTATATTTGAAATTGAACTTATCATAATACCTGTCTCTTTTGTTCCAGAATGAATAACTTGTCCATTTCCTATGTAGATTGCAACGTGAGATATAACTCCGTTGTAACCATAAAACACTAGGTCTCCTTGTTCTATTTCATTTTGCTTAATAGCATATCCATCATTAGCGTATTGTGAGCTTGATGAACGTGAAATATTGACACCATGACGTTTCATTATTTGTTGTGTAAATCCTGAACAATCTACACCTGTATATAGATCATTACCTCCATATACATAACGACCTCCAACAAATTGCATTGCATCTTGCACTACTTTTTTTCCAAGTCGTCCTGTTCCTACTTTAATAGGGTCCTTTTCTGGGGCTACATTCTCTGGCTCTTTTTGCGAATTGTTATTCCATGTTGGGCTTTCGCCTGTAGCTGATTGAATCGGTTTTTGTACTATACGTTCTACATCACTTATTTGTTTTACTGATAATTTGTTCATAAATGGTGATTGGATAAATTCCTTGCTTACAAAACCTTCTTTACCTTTTGTAAGTACTTTACACCAATCTCCTACTATATATTCTATAATAATAGCATCTGTACTATACAGTGTATCTAATATTTTAGAATTAGATACACTTGGATAATCACGAAGTCTTACTCCTGACCCTGCTACTAAACCATCTGCTTCAACAATTGCTACATCTGCAACTGATATAAATGCACGTTCACCTTTTGATGTTATTATTTCAAACCAATCTTCACCTGCCACTGCTACTATTTCTACTTCTTCATTTTTATTAATCTGACCTATCACTGGTGAAGATATTAGTGGATTACTTCTTAAATCAAGTTTTTCAGTTGTTATTTGTCCATAGGCTTGTCCAAATGTAATCGTCGGCACAAGTAAAGTGGCTATACACATTACAAGTACACATAATATATTTCTAAACGGCATTCAATATTCCTCCATTTTTTTACTTATTAACTAATTGTTACATTTTTTAGTATAAGAAAAAAAGAGGTTATTGTCAAGTTTATACTTATATTTATTCATTTTCCGACGTCAAAACTTTGTTTTGCTTTATAATAAAATGTGCTAATTCATAAATCGACGAAGGATTTGTTTCAAAAACGCAATATTTAGGCGAAATCATTTGAAGTATTTTGTCAGCTACCGGATGATCAAATGGTTGGTGCGGGTCCATACGTTGAATATGTGTTTTTAAAATTTTATCTTTATGCATTTTTGTATGTGCTTGTTGATAGCGTTCTAATAAAAATGAATGGTCTTTTTTTACGTAATTTCTTGGTAAAGTCTTATTTAAATGTACTACATCTATAAGTGTTGATAAATCTCCAAGTTCTTCTACTATATGTTTTACATATTTATAACAATCTTCTTCATTTTTTATTTCTGAATTCATAAGTGTCAAATGTGAAATGTCCATTACAAACCCTTTGTTTGGATATTTCACTCCATCTATCAAACGCTTAGCTATTTCAGGGCGTTCAAATGTTAATCCTGGCCACCATAAATTTTCAAATAACAGTTTTGGACCATCTTCTTCTACTGGAAATGCTTCATTTAATAGTTCAATAGTTGCATCTATAACCATCTCATCTGTATAATCAAATTTCCACGTAAAAGAATCTTCAAGACGTACATGACTTACATGAAACACCATATATTCTGCGCCTAACGCTTTTACTTTATTATACTGTTCACGATATGAATCAATCATAACTTGGCGATTTACATCTCCATAATAATCTATTATTGCTTGTTCATTACCTAATATATTTTTCAAAATTTCTATGTCACCATTCCAAAAATCTAACCACATTGGATAAAAACTTAGGTGTACACCTTTTACTATACCTTCTGGTATTTTTGTATAATCATAATCTGCTGTTAGTCCAAGCTCTATTCCTGCCATATTATGTTTTTCAACAAAGGCACCTATTTTTTCCCAATCATCTTCAAACCATTCAAGATATTTTCTAATTGTTGACATATGAAATAATTTTTGCATAGTAGTTTATTTTTCCTGTTCTTTTAGTTTATAACATTCTTTTGGATTTGCTTCACGAATTATTTCTCTTAACTCCTGAATTGTTTCGGCTGTCATATTATGTTTTGGTATAATTTGTGCCTGAACTTTATCTACAAAAAATCTAAAATCATTTTTTGTTTCAACTATCATCTGATATGTTTCCCACGGAACTATATCTTCCATATCATTTACTTTCAAAGTAATATTTTCTTTTTGAAATATATAATTTGATGTTCCTGAAAAAATAGGTGATTGCATTTGCTGCGCTGTAATTCCCCATACTTTCAGTGGTGTCGCTACTAGTGCAAAACCAGCAGCAACTATCCATATAATATTTTCTGACAAAAACAAGTCAAGTCGTTGCTCTGTCGTTATCATACTATATAACATCCAAATTCCTAAAATCACACCTACACTTAAAATACCTTTGCTTATTTTAGATTGATACGCCACATACATATTGTATCTATAAACATCCTTCACATGTAGTCTAACATCTACTTTAACTTGCTTTGCTTTTGCATCTATCATATTAACCCTCTTTCTTCATAATTCTAAACCATATTTTTTATTTCTAAACCTTTTTCATAAATCTTTTCTTTTTTAAAAATTTTATTCACTTAAAATTTCAAGTGCTTTTTATTCCATAACTTGGTTTTTAAGTGCTAACTGATATAAATTATAGTAAATATTTTTATTAAGTAGTAGCTCTTGGTGGTTACCCATCTCTTTAATCTGCCCTTTGTGAAGTACTATAATGTTATCTGCATGCTGTATAGTTGATAGCCTATGAGCAACCATTAATGTCGTACGCCCTTCCATCATTTTTTGAAGTGCATCTTGTATTAAACTTTCAGTTTCTGTATCAATATTCGCTGTTGCCTCATCTAAAATAAAAATCTTTGGTTCAAATACAACTGCACGTGCAAAAGAAATTAATTGACGTTGACCTGTTGACAAACTTGCTCCTCGTTCAATAACTTCTGAATCATAACCTTTATCTAACTTTTGAATAAATGTGTCTGCATTTACCATCTCACTAGCTTGCTGAATTTTTTCAAGTGTAATTTTCGAATCACCTAAACGAATATTTTGTTTGATATCTCCTGTAAATAAAAATACATCTTGTAGCACCTGACCAATTTGGCGTCTTAAATCTGCAATTTTGTATTTTTGTATTGGTACACCATCAATACGAATTTCTCCTTTTTGAATATCATAGTACCTGCAAATCAAACTTAATATAGAAGTTTTTCCAGCACCTGTCGCCCCAACAAATGCTACTTTTTGTCCCGCTTCTATTTTGAATGAAACATCTTTTAAAATCCAATCATCTTCTTTATATGCAAACCATACATTTTCAAATTCAATTGTACCTTTAAATGTAGATTGTTGGATAGGCAGTTCTCCATCTAAAATTTCATTTTCTTCATCTAAAATTGTAAATATTTTTTCTGCTGATGCAAATGCAGATTGTAACACACTAAAATTCTCTGCTAATTCTTCTATCGGTGCGAAAAAATCTTTTGTATATGATACCATAATAACTAATGCACCAATCGTCATAGTCCCTAATAATACATTTTGTCCACCAACTATTAGTACAAGACCAATTCCAATATAACATAAAACAAATATAAATGGTCTAAACAGTGCAAAAGCTATTAGTTCTTTCATTCCTGCTTTGTATAAATCATTATTTATTTCATCCATTGTTTCAATTTTGTCTTTTTCTCTAGTGAAAATTTGAATAATACGCATACCTGATAAATGTTCAGATAAAAACGTATTCATCTCTGTTAATTTTGTACGAACTTGTCTATATGCTTTTCTTGAAATAGTTTTATAAATAATAGTTGCTCCTATTACAAACGGAATGAGTAGTACAACTATAGTAGCTGTTTTAATATCCGTTACAAACATCATAACAGTAACACCTATTAAAAAGAAACTTTGTTTTAGCAAATTGACAAGTACACTCGTATACATTTCATTAAGAGTTTCTGTATCATTTGTTACACGTGTCATAAGTTTTCCAACTGGATTTTCATGATAAAATCTAAATGGCAAGTTAAGCATTTTTTCATATACCTCTTGGCGCATAGAAAAAATTATTTTTTGTCCTATATGTTGTAACAATAGTACTTGAACGTATACTAGTGCAAAACCAATTAATATCATACTCATAAATAAAACACCTATAACAATAAGTTTTTTAAAACTTAAACTTCTAAGTATTTTTAGGTCTTCTTCTTCAAGTACCCTTCCTTTATAAACTTTTTCATTAATCTCTACTTTTAGTACTTCTGCTTCATTTACAACATGCTGTCCATATTCTTGTGGTGTCAATTCTAAAATGTCCATTGCATCATCGTATTCTACATCTTCTATCCAGTAATATTCATTTTGATACTGCATCATTTGATAAACTTTATCTAGTTCACTTAATGTTTTTTCATCTTTTAGATGTCCTATTGTTTTTCCATCAAATAAAACTGTATCATTTCCTTCTCTTTCTACAAACGGTTGTTTGTAACCTTCTGTAAACAAATCTACCGCACTACCTATAAGCACAGGACGTGCGAGATCCGCTACTGTTGTAATTAGCATAAATATAAATACTAATGCAAACCACCACTTAAAGGGTTTTGCATATGCTAACAAACGTTTCATTATACGTGGATCTTTTGCTTTCAATCGCCATTCCTCCTATGCCTTTGTATCTGCTTCATCTAATTGCTGTTGTAGATTCATCTCATAATATGTGCCCTCTTGTTTCATCAACTGCTCATGTGTTCCAATTTCAACTATCTGACCTTCATCCATAACTACAATTTTACTCGCATTACGAACAGTCGAAATTCTATGTGCAATAATAATTGTAGTTTTTCCTTCACGCTCTTTTTTTAGATTGCTAAGTATTTGTTCTTCAGTTTTTGTATCAACTGCTGAAAGTGAATCATCTAAAATCAAAATTGGAGTATCTAAAACCAGTGCACGTGCAATAGACAATCTTTGTTTTTGTCCACCTGATAACGTAGTACCACGTTCTCCAACAACTGTTTCATACTTCATAGGAAAATCCATAATATTTTGATGAACGTCTGCTTTTGTTGCAGCATATATCATCTTTTCTTCAGATGTTTCATCTAACCCAAGCATAATATTTTCACCAACCGTATCACTAAACAAAAAGTGGTCTTGTGGTACATACGCTATATTACGTCTTAAACTTGAAATACTCACATCCATTAAATCATGACCGTCAAGATAAACAGATTGCTTTGGAATATTATGAAGTCTTAACAAAAGATTAACTAATGTTGATTTACCACTTCCTGTACGACCAAGAATTGCAACAGTTTCACCTTTTTGAATACTTAATTCTATATTCTCAAGTGCAATTTGCTGATTGTCTGGAAAATTAAATGATAAATTATTAAAACATATATTACCCTCTAACTGAGAAACATCATATGCACTTTCATCATCTTTAACCATTGCTACTTCATCTAACACCGACTCAACACGCTTTACAGACGCCATACCTTGTGAGAAAACATTAATTCCCATAGCAATTGCCATCATTGGCCACGTTAACATTAAAATATACTGATTAAATGCTACAAAATCACCTATTGAAATACGATTAATCATCGTTAAATATCCACCGTACCCAATTGCAATTAATAAACTACACCCTACCAAAAAATGCATTAATGGCTGAATAATAGCTGACAGTTTTGTAAGATGTATATTTTTTTTATAATTATCATCACTAATCGCTTCAAAATCTTTTAAATCATAATACTCCTGAACAAAGGATTTAATTACTTTTATACCTGAAAAAGATTCTTGGACTTTGTCTGATAAGTTTGCAAATGCTTCTTGTTTTTTTTCAAAACGTTGGCGTATACGTTTGCCAAAAAAGTAACTACTAATAGCAATCATAGGCATAGGTATAATAGCTATTAACGTTAACTTTAAATCTATATACATAGCCATTTGTATAATTACCATAACTGTCATAATGACCGCATCAAAAACGATAATAACTCCGCTTCCCATCATTATACGAATTGCACTCAAGTCATTAGTTGCATATGCCATTAAATTTCCTGTTTTATTCATATTAAAATAAGCTAAATCAAGTGTAGTCCACTTTTCAAATAATGTTTTTCTTACTGCCGTTTCAACTTTACGAGACGTACCAATAATACTCATTCGCCATCCGATTCTGCCTATTCCTAAAAATACAATAATACACATCATAATAAATACTAACTGTATAATATTAGACATTTGCATTTGTCCATCACGAATACCATCTGTAATAACACCTATTATTCGCGGAACAAACATTTGAAAATAATCTACAAGCAATAATATAACAATGCCTGTCACATATGCCCATTTATACTTATTCAAATAATATTTAACTAAGTTATTCGGTTTCATATTCTACTCCATTTACTTTAAGCTAAAATTTAGGAGATGTTTATTCACTAAACATCTCCTGAATTTTAATAATTAAATTGTTATTTAACTAAACTTTATATACGTGTTCCTATTAATGCTGCACCTATAATACCTGCATCATTTCCTAAAATTGCTGCCTCTATACGAGTTTTTAATTTTAGTCCACCATACATTTGTTCTTCTACGTATTTAGTAACTGGTACAGTTAATTTTTCTTTTTGTGCGCTCATTCCCCCGCCAATTACAACCATTCCTGGTTGGAATATATTGATAAGATTTGTTATACCATGTGCTACATTTTTAAAATATTGGTCAAGTACAGTTTGTGCAAATTGGTCTCCATTTTGCGCTGCATCAAAAACAACTTTTGCATTAATGTTATTAATATCACCATCTTTTGATAATGCAATCATTTGTGTTTCTGGGTTATCTAATGCGCACTGTCTTGCATCACGAATAAGTGCAGTAGCCGATGCGTACTGTTCCCAACATCCTTTTCGCCCACATCCACATTCTATGCCATCCATTTCAATAATATGATGTCCAACTTCTCCAGCTCCGCAAAATGCTCCGCCAAATACTTTACCACTTAAAACGATACCACCACCTACACCTGTCCCAAGTGTTACAACTATAACATCTTCTTCGCCTTTTGCCGCACCATTTATAACTTCACCTAACGCTGCGCAGTTTGCATCATTTTCTACAAATACATCTAGCGGAATATATTTTTGAATACCTTCTCTAACGTTAACATCTTTGAAACTTAAATTACTTGAATAATAAATCATTCCATCTTTAGGTGATGCAATTCCTGGACAACCAATTCCTACTGAATGTACGTCTTTAGTTGTTAATCCATTCTTTTCTATTAATTTTTCACAAAGTGTTGCTATCGTTTTCAAAACTTCATCTGAACTTAATCCTTTACCTGTAGGTGCTGTTACTTTATCAATAATTGTATATGTTTTATCAAGCAATCCAACCTTAACAGATGTTCCACCTAAATCTACTCCAATATAGTACATATCAAAATCCTCCTATTGATTATTCCAGTTATTTTGTAAATTTTTCATAACACGTTCATTAAGTGCTTCAGCTGCATTGTAACCCATCTTTTTTTGTCTAAAATTCACTGCTGCTGTTTCACATATAATAGCAATATTTCGACCTGGTCGAATTGGAATTGAATGACTAACTACATTGATTCCTAAAATTTCTGTATAATCATTCGTTAAACCTAATCTATCATATTGTTTGTTTTTATCCCATAGTTCAAGCTTTATAACAAGGTCTATGTTTTTCATTTCTTTAACAGAACCTACACCAAATATTTGCTTAATGTCTACTATTCCTATTCCTCTTACTTCTATGAAGTGTCTTATAACTTCTGGTGCTTGCCCAAGTAAAGTCGTACCTGAAACACGTTTTATCTCAACCGCATCATCTGCTACAAGTCTATGTCCACGTCTCACTAATTCAAGTGCTGTCTCACTCTTTCCTATACCACTCTCACCTGTTATCAAAATGCCTTCACCGTATATATCTACAAGCACTCCATGCATAGAAATTCTAGGTGCAAGTTCTACATGCAACCATCTATTTACTTCTGCCAAAAAACTAGTCGTTGAATCATTTGTTTTAAAAATTGGGATACCGCTACGCTCTGCACATTCTAACATTTTTGGAAATACCGTAGTTTCTTCACGACACATTACAAAACATGGAATCTCTTTATAACTAAAAAGTTTTTCAATACATTTATCACGATCTTCATCGGTCATTTTTTCTAAATATGCATGTTCAACTTTACCTATAATTTGAAGTCTAAT
The DNA here is from genome assembly GCA_051646925.1 of Cellulosilyticaceae bacterium. Classification (GTDB taxonomy): domain Bacteria; phylum Bacillota; class Clostridia; order Lachnospirales; family Cellulosilyticaceae; genus JBOFDK01. Next base: position 26,770 of record JBOFDK010000014.1, read on the forward strand.
AGGGTCAAAGTAATCAAAAAAACCGGCTAATTGTAACGCTGGTCTATTTACATCTGAATCTACAATAGTACGCCCTTCATACACTACATCCGGTGTTAATGCTTCTAACTCAAAATGCTCAACAAGTTTACTAACTTCTACCGTATACATAGCCTCACCCTTTCTTTTTTAGTCAATGTTACAACTTTTTCCATTATATCATTTTTCCATACTAGATTAAAGATAAAAGAGTTATTCGTTAGGATGAAAAAATTGATAAATTGTTCTTGCCACTTCAATAGGTATTCCGTCTACTTCTTGAATTTGCTCTTGTGATGCTTGTCGAAGCATTTCAACACTTTTAAAATGTTGAATAAGTTTTTTCTTACGTTCTTTTCCTACACCTTTAATATCATCTAATATAGATTGTACTTGAGCTTTACTTCTTAATTTTTTATGATATTCAATTGCAAAACGATGCACCTCATCTTGTATCCTAGTAATTAGTTTAAAGCTTTCTGTTTTCTTATCAATCAATATCGTTTCACCATCATATAACAACCCTCTTGTACGGTGATGTTCATCTTTAACCATCCCACATACTGGTATACTCAATCCATGTTTATCTAACATTTTTTTTGCAGCAGATACTTGTCCTTTTCCCCCATCCATCAAAATAAGATCTGGTTTTTTCAAAAAACTATCTTCACCTTCTCCTTTTTTTAAACGTTCTAATCTACGGTCTAAAACCTCTTCCATACTGCCGTAATCGTTAGGCCCTAATATACTTTTTATTTTAAATTTACGATAGTCACTTCTTTTTGGCTTACCATCTTCAAAAACAATCATTGCACCAACTGATTGAACGCCTTGCGTATTAGAAATATCATATGCTTCTATACGCTTCGGATAATAACTAGAACCTAGTGCCTCTTGAATTCCCTTTAACGCCTCTTGAACTTTTTCATTTTGCAATCTAATTTGGTCTCCAAACTGACTAAGTGTAATGTATGCATTTTTGCTTGCTAGTTCTAGTAACTGATGCTTATGACCTTTTTGAGGTAATACAATTTTTACTTTTGTTCCTTTTTTTTCTGCTAAATAAGCTTCTAAAACCTCGTACTCTTCTGGTACTTTTTCAACAATAATTTCTTTTGGTATAAATGTCGCCTCTGCATAAAATTGGACTATAAAATCTCTGAAAATACTTTCTATTTTTTCATCTGCTGTCTCATTTATAAGAAAATGTTCACGTCCTACTAGTTTACCTTGTCTAACAAAATAAACTTGCATTAACGTATCATTTTTGCTACGACCAAATGCAATTACATCTTGGTCATCCATACTACTATTTGTTGCTGCTTGCTTATATTCTATTTTTTTGATTGCACTAAGTTGGTCTCTAACTAATGCAGCTTTTTCAAACTGTAGTTGCTCAGAAGCTTCTGCCATCTCTTCTTCTAGCCTTACTATAATTTCTTTGTATTTACCACTCAAAAAAGCAACTACTTCATCTATCATAACGCGGTATTCCTCTTTGTTAATCGCCGCTGTGCATGGCCCACTACATTGTCCTATATGATAATTTAAACACGCTCTTTCTTTATTTATATCTCTTGGCAATACACGACTACACGTTCGAAGTTTCCATGTTTTCTTTATAATTTCCATCATCTCCCACATACTGTTTACATCTGTATATGGTCCAAAATATTTAGCCCCATCTTTTTTCATCTCTCTAACAACTGCTACTTTTGGAAAAACATTTTGCACATCTACTTTAATATATGGATAATGCTTATCATCTTTTAGCCTTATATTATATTTAGGACTGTACTGCTTAATCAAATTACATTCAAGTACAAGTGCTTCAACCTCTGTAGATGTAACAATATATTCAAAACTTTTTATTTGCTCTACAAGTCTTATTGTTTTAATGGAATGATTTTTTGAACTTTGAAAATACTGCTTAACACGACTTTTCAAACTAATTGCTTTACCAACATATAGTAGCTGGTCTAAATCATTTTTCATCAAATATACACCAGGCTGATTAGGTAACTTTGCAAGTTCTTCTTTAATATCAAACATCTTCATCCTCCTTTAACTTTAACTATATTTATATACTTTTACGCATTTTTATTTTTTTGACATTGATTGATATTTTATTACAATTAAATTAATTTTCTTAAGTTTAATTGTAATTCCATTTACCATTTTGTATAATATTCATATAGAATATATATTATTTACTTATAAGGAGAATTAATCTAATGAACAAAAATTCAATAAAAATAATAGCATTAAGCTCTGCATTAGTAATTGGAACAGGTGCTGTTTCTCTTAATGCCGCTTCTTTAACAAAATCTATACAAGCACGTTATAACAATATTCGTGTAACTCTTGATGGCGCTGAAAAATCAGTTCCTTCTGACCGTGAACCATTTATATATGACGATCGTACATATATAGCAGTTGCAGATGTTGCAAATCTTTCTGGTTTAACTGCTATTTGGAATTCTAGTAAACAAACAGTAGAATTGTCAACAAAACCATCTGCAAACGTTGCCGACTTAACTCTTCAACTTGCAAACAAAACTGCTGAATTAGAATCAACTAAAAATAAACTTACAACAGCAGAAACTAAAATTACAGCATCTGAAACTAAAATTTCTGAACTTGAGAAAGAATTAGCTACTGTTAAAGCTGCATTAGAAAAATACGAAAATGACCCTTCTAATCCTAATACTGAAGTACTTCCTGACATTACAAACTCAGACCTTTCAGATATGGTAGATGAACTAACATACAAATTTGATGATGATTTAGATATTGATTGGACATTTGATTTATCTGCTGACCAAAAAGAAGGCGTACTTGAACTTGCAGCTTCTTTCAAACGTGTTGACTTATCAGGTTTCATCTTAGTTGATGACGAAGACCTTGAAGCATTTATTTCTGATATGTCTAAAATGATTCGTAAAGAATTTGGTAAAGTTGGTATCGTTGGTGAAATCATTGGTAACAACGAAACATTAACTAACTTTAGCGTTACTTCAGCTGGTGTTGTTACTCTTGAACATCAAAATTCAACAGTTCATATGAATCGTATTAATGCACTTATTTCAGACTACTTCAAAAAATTAACTTCATTTTCTGGCTTTAGCACAAATATCCTTGTTGAAGACATAGATGTAAGCGTTGCTAAAAATTACCGTAGTGCAACAGCTACTGTATCAGTTGATTTAACAAAAGCTAATGACCAAGAAAAATGGAATACTTTCTGCGATAACGTGTCTACACGTACAAAACGTTCTATCGAAAAAGAACTTTCAGATATTTCAGGTTATGTATCAGACTATTTTAACATGTCTGATGACAAAGTTGCTGTAACAATTTATGCAGATGATACTTACCTTGCTTCATATGACGATTACGGTCTTGAACTTAGAGAATGGAAATAATCCTTTTCTAAAAAATAACTTTTTTCAAAAAGAATGGATTCACTTTGGTGAACCCATTCTTTTTTTTTAACGTTCTAGTAATTTTTTCAAAAAACGTCCTGTATATGAACCTTTTACTTTAACAACTTCTTCTGGTGTACCCGTTGCAATTACTTCTCCACCATATTTTCCACCTTCTGGTCCAAGGTCAATAATATAATCCGCTGTTTTTATAACATCTAGGTTATGCTCTATAACAACTACTGTATTACCCGTTTCAACTAATTGATTTAAAATGCCTGTCAATTTATGAACATCTGCAAAATGAAGCCCTGTCGTTGGTTCATCTAGTATATACATAGTTTTTCCTGTACTACGTTTACTAAGTTCTGTAGCTAGTTTTACACGCTGCGCTTCACCACCTGATAAAGTCGTAGATGGTTGTCCTAATCTAATATATCCAAGTCCTACATCACATAGAGTTTCAAGTTTACGCTTGATTTTAGGAATATTTTCAAAAAACGAATTACCTTCTTCTACAGTCATATCTAGTACATCAGCAATCGATTTTTCTTTATACTTAACTTCTAGAGTTTCACGGTTGTAACGTTTTCCTTTACACACTTCACAAGGTACATAAACATCTGGTAAAAAGTGCATTTCAATTTTATTCATACCATCTCCGCGACACGCTTCGCATCGTCCACCTTTTACGTTAAAACTAAATCTACCTTTTTGATATCCTTTCATTTTTGCTTCTGTTGTAGCCGCAAATACATCTCTTATCATATCAAATACACCTACATACGTTGCAGGGTTTGAACGTGGTGTTCTACCTATCGGTGATTGGTCAATATGAATAACTTTATCTAGATTTTCAAGCCCTAGCATTTCTTTGTGTATTCCAGGCTTTACTTTTGCACGATTTAAATCTCTTGCTAAACGTTTTAATAAAATTTCATTAATCAGTGTACTTTTACCTGAACCTGATACACCTGTTATACATGTTAATGTACCTAAAGGAATCGTTGCATTAACGTTTTTCAAGTTATTTGCTCTAGCACCTTTAATAATTAATTTATGTCCATTTCCTTTTCTTCTCTCTTCTGGCACTTCAATTTTCTTGCGACCACTTAAATACGCTCCTGTTTCAGAGTTTTTATTTGCCAAAATCTGTTTTATAGTTCCACTACCTATAATTTCACCACCATGCTCACCAGCACCTGGACCTATATCTACTATCCAATCTGCCGCATACATCGTATCTTCATCATGCTCTACAACTATAAGTGTATTTCCAAGATCACGAAGTCTAATTAACGTTTGAATAAGACGTTCGTTATCTCTTTGATGAAGTCCGATACTTGGCTCATCTAATATATATAATACGCCTACTAATCCCGAACCAATTTGCGTTGCAAGACGAATACGCTGCGCCTCTCCACCTGATAACGTACTTGCTGAACGAGAAAGCGTTAAATAATCAAGTCCTACATCGACCAAAAATCCTAGTCTTGCATTAATTTCTTTGAAAATTTGCTCTCCTATTGCTCTTTGTCTATCAGTTAATGTAACTACATCAAAAAATTCTTTTAATTCACCTATTGAATAGTTCGTTAAATCATTAATATTTTGGTCTCCAACTGTAACAGCTAACGCTTCTGGCTTAAGCCTTGCACCTTTACACTCTTGACATGGTATACTCGTCATAAAAGACTCATACTCAGCTTTCATTCCCTCTGATGATGTTTCTTGATATCGTCTTTTTACATTTGCTAATATTCCTTCAAAAGCATAATCATACTGACGTGTTCCATATTCTCCTGAAAAAGTAAATTTAACTTTTTCACCTTTTGTACCATATAAAATCATAGATTGTATACTTTCTGGCAAATCTTCAAACGGCGTATCCAAATCAAATTTATATTTTTTCATCAAAGCTTCAAATAATACATATGCATAACTATCTGGATTCGGTAATGACCCCCAACCAATAACAGCTATCGCACCTTCTCTTAATGATAATTTGCGATTTGGTATAACAAGGTCTGGATCTACTTCTAAATTTTCACCAAGTCCTGTACACGCTGGGCACGCCCCAAAAGGATTGTTAAAAGAAAAAAGTCTAGGCTCTATTTCATCAATACTAATTTGGCAATCTGGACATGAAAAACTTTGACTAAAATTAAGTTCTTCTCCATCTCCTGTAACCGCTACCATTAAACCGCCACTTAATTTCATTACAGTTTCTATTGAATCTGTAAGTCGTTTCTCTATTCCTTCTTTCATTACAAGTCTATCAACAACTATATCTATAGAATGTTTTTTCTTTTTGTCTAGTTCAATTTCTTCATCTGCTAAATCAACTATAACACCGTCAATTTTTGCACGTATATATCCTTGTTTTATCGCCGATTCCAATACTTTTTCATGTTGTCCTTTTCTTCCACGTACAACTGGCGCTAATAACTGAATTTTTGTACGCTCTGGTAACGTCATTAACTGGTCAACCATTTGGTCTATAGTTTGTTTTTTTATTTCATGTCCACATTTTGGACAATGAGGAATACCTACTCTAGCAAACAAAAGTCGTACATAATCGTAAATCTCAGTAACAGTACCTACTGTTGAACGTGGATTACGATTAGTTGTTTTTTGGTCAATAGAAATTGCTGGTGATAACCCTTGTATATTATCTACATCAGGTTTTTCCATCTGTCCTAAAAATTGACGTGCATAAGCTGAAAGTGATTCTACATAACGGCGTTGCCCTTCGGCATATATAGTATCAAATGCTAGTGATGATTTTCCAGAACCACTAAGTCCTGTAAAAACTATTAGTTGATCACGTTCAAGTTCTAGATTAACATTTTTCAAGTTATGTTCTCTTGCGCCTTGTATTATGATTTTATTTTTCATTTTCTTTCCTCTTTTTTATATTTTATTTTCATTCCTAAATTATAACACCTAATTAATACATCTTCATTATATCGCAGTTTATTTTTTTACAAATTCACATTTTTGATTTTATATTTCAAAAAATCTTATTTGCCTTATTTTTTTCATGAGCTTATTTTAAACATAACAAAACCTTGCTATACATTATTATTAGCAAGGTTTTGAATTTTTTTATTTTTCAATAGGAATTAAGTAGTTTATTTAATGCGAAGCAAGTAATTTTTTTAATGTTATAAGTGTATCTCTAAGCTCTGCTGCACGTTCAAATTGTAACTCTGTAGCTGCTTTTTTCATATCTTTCTCAACTTGCTTTACTGCTTTTTCTAATTCTTCACGATTCATAGATTCTGGGTCTTTATCTTTGAAACAGTTTGTATCTTTATGTTTGTTTTTCGTTGCTATAATTAAATCACGTATTTCTTTTTTTATTGTTTCAGGTGTTATACCATGTGCTGTATTATAATCCATTTGTATTTGCCTACGTCTATTTGTTTCTGAAATAGCCGCCTCCATTGACCTTGTCACTCTATCTCCATACATAATTACATGGCCTTCTGAATTACGTGCTGCTCGCCCTATCGTCTGAATTAAAGATGTTTCAGAACGTAAAAAACCTTCTTTATCTGCATCTAAAATAGCTACTAACGCTACTTCTGGTATATCAAGCCCTTCTCTTAGCAAGTTAATTCCAACTAGTACATCAAATACACCAAGTCTTAAATCTCGAACAATTTCAATACGTTCTAACGTTACTATATCTGAATGAAGGTACTTTACCTTTATTCCCATTTCACGCAAGTAGTCTGTTAAATCTTCTGACATACGCTTTGTTAACGTTGTTACAAGTATTTTGTCCCCTTTTTCTATCGACTTGTTAATTTCATGTAGCAAGTTATCTATTTGACCTTCTACTGGTCTAACTTCAATTTCAGGATCTAGTAGTCCTGTTGGACGAATCAACTGTTCTGCACATATTAAAGAATGTTCTAGTTCATATTGAGACGGCGTTGCTGATACGTATAAAATTTGGTTCATCTTCTCTTCAAATTCATCAAACTGAAGTGGTCTGTTGTCCATAGCTGATGGAAGTCTAAAACCATAATCTACAAGTGTTTTTTTTCTAGCTTGATCCCCATTATACATTGCCCTTATTTGAGGTACTGTAATATGTGATTCATCAACGATAATCAAATAATCATCTGGAAAATAATCCATAAGCGTAAATGGTGTACTACCTTCTTCTCTTCCTGATAAATGACGTGAGTAATTTTCTACCCCTGAACAATATCCCATCTCTCTTAACATCTCAATATCAAAATTTGTACGTTGTCCTAGTCGTTGCATCTCAAGTAATTTATCTTCTTCTTTTAATTCTTGTAGTCTTTCCTCAAGTTCTTTTTCAATTCTATCAATAGCCGCTTCCATCTTATCTGGACTAATAGCATAATGCGATGCTGGAAAAATAGCTACATGTTCACGATAACCAAGTACTTGTCCTGTAAGTGGATCTATCTCTGCAATACGATCAATTTCATCACCAAAAAATTCAACACGTACTGCTTTTTCTGATTCCCCTGCCGGAATAATCTCTACTGTATCCCCGCGTACACGAAATGTACCACGCTGAAAATCAGCATCATTACGTCCATACTGTATTTGGATAAGTTTGCGAAGTACATCATCTCTATCAAGTTCCATACCTTCACGAATGGATAACACTTGCTCTGCATAATCTACGGGGTCACCAAGACCATATATACAAGATACACTGGCAACTATAATAACATCTCTTCTCTCTGATAATGACGCTGTTGCGGAGTGACGTAATTTATCTATTTCTTCATTAACACTAGAATCTTTTTCTATATAAGTATCACTTTGTGCCACATAAGCTTCTGGCTGATAATAATCATAATATGATACAAAATACTCAACTGCGTTGTTTGGAAAAAACTCTTTGAACTCACTATATAGCTGCGCTGCTAACGTCTTGTTATGAGCTATAATTAACGTCGGTTTTTGAACTTTTTCTATAATATTAGCCATAGTAAACGTTTTTCCTGAACCTGTAACACCGACTAACGTTTGATATGTGTTTTTCTTTTCTATGCTATTTACTAATTTTTCAATAGCTTTTGGTTGATCACCTGTCGGTTTATAATTAGATTCAATCTGAAATAACGGCATAATAACACGCTCCTTTTTATCTTATGTATATTGATTATAATAAAATAACGTTCGTAATCAATTTAGTTTTATACTTTATTATAATAAAATAACGTTCGTAATCAATATAGTTTTATATTTTATTCAATAAAAAGGTCACTAGTAACATTTTATTTACTAGTAACCTTTTTTATCAACCGTTTTAGCGGTTATGAACTATCTTATTTCTTTTTTGCTTTACTTTTTTTGCCTTTACATGAACATTCGCAATTTTGCGCTTCTTCTACTTTGCTTACTGCCTCATTAAGTGTTCCACATTCCATGTTTTTTGCTTTGTTTTTTTTGCTCATTGTAGTTTTCTCCTTAGATGTCTTTAGTTTCGTTCTAATACTGCTCTAGTACTGTTTCAGTATTAATATACTGTTCTAGTACTATTTCATTATTAATACGATTTTCAAATTTTTGTTCTAGTGTTATTTATTGATGACAATAACTTCCACAATTAGTATCTTTGCTATTATTAGCTCCCATACCAGTCATATTAATGCTTTGTGCCTGACATTCACTGTTTTCATTGTGTGCACAATCAATTGCGTGGCAATCCACGATTGTTTCTAACTGTGCTGTTTCTACTAAGTTACATACACCTGCAAACTCTGTAAAATCAGTACAACATGTGTTTTCTGAACTTGCGACACCTGAAACATCGATTTTACTTCTGCAACAGCATCCTTCAGAATTATTAGCACAATTTGTTACTGAACAATTTAAACTAGTCATCGTTATGTCCTCCTTTATTTAATTTACTGAACAAAGTTAGTATTACTCATTTAAAAATTTTTATGCATCATCCCATCATAAACATTCCGATTACTAGTCCTATAATCGTTGCAACAGTAGTCATTCTGCCATTCCAAATTTTTCGTGATTCAGGTAATAACTCATCACATACGATATATAAAACAATACCTGCCGCTCCTCCTAATGCAAATGCAATTAATCCTGCTGCTACTTGGCTAAGTAAATATCCAGCTATTGCACCAACACCCATAATTCCTGCTAACATAATAGGAATCATACATAACGTCTTTCTACTTGTTTTGGCAAAACATAGCGGAATAGCTAATGCAATCGCCTCTGGAATACTATGTATACAAACTACTATTAAAAATTTCATTATCGTATCAGGGGCAGTTAATGCTAACGTCCCTATAGCAAATCCTTCTGGAATATTATGTAGTGCTATTCCTATTACTAATACTATACCCGTTCCTATAGTTCCTTTATTTTGTACTTTCATTTTTTTCACTACAATTGCTACAAAATCTTCTAGTAATAAGCCCATTAATAGGCCTGATGCTATTCCTAGCAAAACTAACCAATTATTATTAAACGACATTGCCTCTGGTAATATATCAAAACATATCATCGCAATCATAATTCCAGACGTCCCACCAAATAACATACCTAACAATCGTTTATCTTTTATATGAAATAAACAAAGTAACATAATACCTATTGCCACACCTATTCCTTCTGCCAAAAATGCTAAAAATCCTATATATATAGCACTCATCACCTCACCCCCCTTTTGCACTATATGAAACATGTACTATTTTTTAGAACAAAAAATAAATAAATAAAAAAAACAAAAAATAAGGTATCTATCATATTGATAGATACCTTATTTTTTATATATAACAAATTAAAATTTATAAGTATTATTCGTTTGTTACAAATTTTAATTTTTCAGTTTGGTCTACTGTTATAAGTGTTGAAATAATTTCTTCTACATCACCATCTAAAATACTATCTAGTCTATGCAAAGTAAGTCCTATACGATGGTCTGTTACTCGCCCTTGTGGGAAGTTATACGTACGAATACGTTCACTACGATCCCCCGTACCTACTTGACTTTTCTTCTCTGCCGCTATTTCTGCATGTTGTTTTGCACACTCTGCATCATATAGTTTCGCACGAAGTACTTTGATTGCTTTTTCTTTATTTTTCAACTGTGATTTTTCATCTTGACATGATACTACAATTCCTGATGGTAAGTGAGTTACACGAACCGCTGAATCTGTAGTATTTACACTTTGTCCACCATTTCCTGATGATCTAAATACGTCAATTCTTAAATCATTTAAATTAAGGTCAACGTCAACTTCTTCCGCTTCTGGTAAAACTGCTACTGTTACTGTTGAAGTATGGATACGCCCACTTGACTCTGTTGAAGGAATACGCTGAACACGGTGAACTCCACTTTCGTATTTAAGTTTAGAATAAGCACCTTGTCCTTTAATCATAAAAATAACTTCTTTATAACCACCTATACCGTTTTCATTTACATCCATTAATTCTACTTTCCACTTATTACTTTCTGCATAATAGCTATACATACGGTATAAGTCAGCTGCAAATAATGCGGCCTCATCACCACCTGCACCACCACGAATTTCTACGATAACGTTTTTATCATCGTTAGGGTCTTTTGGTAGAAGTAACAGTTTAAGTTCATTTTCTAAAGGCTCAATCTGCTTTCTATTTTCTGAAAGCTCTTCTTTAACAAGGTCTTTAAAATCCTCGTCCATTCCACCTTCTTCTAGCATCATAAGTGCTTCTTCAACTGCATCAACTTTTTGTTTATATTCTTGATACTTTTCTACAATAGGTCTTAATTCACTATGCTCTCGCATAAGTTTTTGCCACTTTGGCTGGTCTGCAATAACTTCAGGATCACTGATTAAATCAGCAATGTTTTCAAATTTAACTGCTAATTCTTCGATTTGTTGAAACATGATTCACCTCATCATTGTTTTATTATTTTATTTTTTTGTGCCTATAACGACACGATTTCTATTTGCTAAATCTTTTATTACGCGAATATTTTCATATCCACATTCACTCAGCATTTGACTTACATCCTCGCCTTGTGCACATCCTATTTCATATGCTAATAATCCGCCTGATTTGAGCCACACTAGCGACTCTTTTGTGATTTTTCTATAAAAGCTTAATCCATCACCTTCATCAGTTAATGCTTTTCTAGGCTCATATCCTTTAACTTCTTCCATCAATTCTATGCACTCTTTTGACGTGATGTATGGAGGGTTAGACACTACTAAGTCTAAACTCTCCACTTCTCCTTTGTAATTGGCAAATACATCACTTTCTAGCAATGTAATAACGTCTGTTAAGTTATGATTATCAATATTTTTTTGTGCAACTTCTAATGCACTATTACATATATCAATTGCTGTTAACTTAATGTCTTTTATTTCATGTGCTAGCGAAATACTAATACAGCCTGAGCCTACGCCAATTTCTACACCTTGATGTAATTTATTATTTTTACTATATTCCGTAATAACTTCAATTAACGTTTCTGTGTCTTGTCTTGGAATCAAAACACGCTCGTCTACATAAAAATCATAGCCCATAAATGACTGTTCTTTTGTAATATACTGAAGCGGCATTCCTTGTGCACGTTTAGCAATCAAAAATAAATATGACTGCACCAGATGATCTGCTACACACTCTTCACCAACTAATAATAATTTGGCTTGATCGCATTCCAAAAGATACATTGCTAGTAATCTCGAATCAATAATCGCATCATTTTTTTTGTAAGCTTCTAAAATTTCACGACCTTGCCTAATAAGTTGATTAACTGTTACAGATGCCACATTCTTTTGTTTGTTCGGTTTCATAATCCAAAACTCCTTTAACTGCAGTTATTGCTACTTCAATTTGTTCATCATCAGGTTCTAATGTAGTGAATTTTTTTTGAAGCCACATACCTGGCGAGCTTAACAAATTGGCAATTTTGTTATCTGGTGATTTTCTTGCCCAACGTATAAACTCATATGAAATACCTGCTATAACAGGAACCATAACTATTCTTATTACTATTCTTAACCATAATATTTGTGTAGTAAATACACTAAATACTAGTATACTAACTATCATAACTACAAATAAAAAGCTTGTACCACAACTTTTATGCAGCCTTGTACATTCCCTTACATTTTCAACTGTAAGTTCTTTGTCTTGTTCCAAACAATTTATTGTTTTATGTTCTGCCCCATGATATTGAAATGTTCTTTGTATATCTTTCATTTTACTAACGAGTTTCATATATGCTAAGAAAATAATGATACGAATAGCACCTTCAATTAAGTTTTGAAAAAATGAAGACGGTACAACTGTTTTGAATAATCTACTAATTAACATAGGTAAAATCATAAATATACCAATTGATAGTATGAAAGAAATAGCCATCGTAATACCTAATATGATTTTTTCTGCTTTTTCTCCTAGTTTTTCATTAAGCCAGACCTCAAATTTACCCGCTTCTTCTTCCTCTTCTTCTTCACCAAATAATTCAGCTGAAAAAGTTAATGTTTTAATACCTAAAATAAGTGATTCTAAAAAGACTGCCATACCCCTTAGTATAGGCACTCTGAAAATTTTGTATTTATCAAACAAACTCTGTGTTTTTTTAACTTCTGTTTCTATTTCTTTATTTGCTTTTCGGACTGAAACAGCGTAACATGTTCGGCCCTTCATCATAACGCCTTCAATAACGGCTTGTCCGCCAATATCTACTCTTGCCAATACATTACCCCCCTTGATTTTACATATAATAAAAAAAGAGTTGAGACCATCCGCTCAACCCCTTTTGATTACAACGATTATACATTGTATTTTTTATTAAATTTATCAACTCGACCTTTAGCAGCTGCTGCTCTTTGTTTTCCAGTATAGAAAGGATGACATTGTGAGCATACTTCTGTACGGATATCAGATTTTGTTGAACCTGTTGTGAATACGTTACCACAGTTACATGTTACTGTAATTTCATCGTATTTTGGTTGAATTTCTTTATTCATCTATTTCACCTCTTTCATCGTATGTTTCTATGTTAATTTGCATGTTAACAAAGTTTTTATGACAACATTGGTATTGTACCATATGTTACTTGTCATTGCAAGACATTTTGTCAATAAAAAGACTGTTAGTTTTATACTTTAACATCGTTTGAATAAGATTTTCTGTAACTTCTGTCGTATTCCCTCGATGGATGTCTCTACGTATTGTATACGCTAGGTTTGCTTCTTTTTGTGTAAGCAATAAATCATCACGCCTTGTCCCTGATTTGTACAGTTCAATAGCTGGATAAATACGTCTTTCTGATAGGCTACGGTCAAGCACAAGTTCCATGTTTCCCGTTCCCTTAAATTCTTCAAAAATAACATCATCCATCTTACTTCCTGTTTCTACAAGTGCAGTTCCAAGTATCGTTAAACTTCCGCCATTTTCTATTTTTCTAGCTGCGCCAAAAAACTTTTTAGGCATATGCAATGCCGCAGGATCTAATCCCCCTGACAATGTTCGTCCACTTGGCGGAATAGTCAGATTATACGCCCTTGCCATACGAGTGATACTATCAAATAAAATAACTAAATCTTTACCTTGTTCCACCATACGCTTTGCACGTTCTAGAACCATCTCCGCTACTTGCTTATGATGTTCTGGTGGTTCATCAAATGTAGAAGCTACAACTTGAACATCTTGTCCTATAATACTTCGACGTATGTCTGTAACTTCCTCAGGGCGTTCATCTATGAGCAGTACAACTAACGAAACTTCTGGATGGTTTTTTGTAATAGCATTCGCTATTTGTTTTAGTAAAATAGTCTTACCTGCTTTTGGCGGTGCAACTATTAGACCTCTTTGACCTTTTCCTATAGGCGCTATAATATCAATAATTCTTGTTGATAAAATGTTAGGATCATGTTCTAGTGTTAAACGCTCTTTTGGAAATACCGGTGTTAGAGTTTCAAAGTTTGGACGATATTTTGCACGGTCAGGTCTATCACCATTGACTTTATGCACATATAATAACGCTCCTGCCTTTTCACCTTCTTTTGGCCGTCTTATATCACCTTCTATCCAATCACCCGTACGCAAATTAAATCTCTTTATTTGCGAACCTGCTATATAAATATCTTGCTCTCCCCGAATAAAGTTTTTTGCACGTAAAAAACCATATCCATCGGCCATTATCTCTAGTATACCACCACCTGTAATTCTATCTGCACTACGAATGTCATTTTTAACATTGTCATTAGTAGCATTATCATTATCTGGTTTACTACTTGTATCATCTAATACATTTTCTGGTTTACTACTTGTATCATCTAATACATTATCTGTTTTATTTTCGCCATCACCTATATTTTTCAGTTCACTGTCTTCTCTAATATCTTTTAAAATACTTGGTAACGTTTCATCTATAAAAGGTGTATCTATATCTAATGGTTTGGATTGCACTGATTTTATTATATTTTCTGCATCGGGTTTTTGTTCATGAATAGCCTGAATAATATCTGCTTTTTTTAACTTACTTAAATGAGCTATACCTTTTTTCTTTGCAAGCTCTCTAAGTTCAGCTAATGTCATCTGTTTTAATTTTTCCATGTACTGCTAGCCCTTCAGCTTTCTATTTGATGTACTTAGTGTATCATATTTTTTAAACTTATTTCAAGGGCAAGTTATTTAAACTATTTCTTTAACTCTACCTACTATATTGTTTTCAAGCATAACTTTTATTCCGCGGTGATGATCTGGAGAATTAGTCAATATTCTTTTTACAACACCTTCTGTTAATTTACCGCTACGCTGATCTTGTTTTTGGACAACTCTTACTTCTTGTCCTATTTTTATATTACATCTTTTTGTACCGCTCATAATATATTCTCCATTCTTTAGTTCACACGCATACAATATGCTACTACTAACTTTAACTCATTATACACATTTTCATACATTATAACAATTTCATTTATATTTATATATCTTCTCTTTATAACTAAAAAACATAAAAACCTGCCCACATTTGTAAATTCATAAAATGTGGGCAGGTTTTTTTCATTTACTCAAACTCTTTTTGAATGTTTTTTTGATACATATTATCTTCGCTATAACTTTTCAATTTTTCTTTTATTAATGTTTCTATTTCTTCATATTTCTTGCCAGTCAATATTTCTATTCCTTCTTTAAAACTTTTTACTGCATATATATGGAACTCTCCACATCTAACAGCTTCCACTACTTCATCGTCTAACACTAAATCTTGTACGTTTTGATATGGCATAACAACACCTTGAGTACCTGTTAGCCCTTTTTTCTTACATACTTTATAAAATCCTTCTATTTTATCATTTACTCCGCCTATAGGTTGAATTTCACCATACTGATTAACTGATCCTGTTACAGCAAAATTTTGTTTTATTGGTATACCTGAAAGACTTGATAGTAGTGCATACAATTCTGTGCTAGAAGCACTATCCCCATCAATTCCTCCATAATTTTGTTCAAAACAAATACGACAAGATAATGATAATGGATAATCTTTAGCAAAATAATGACCTAAAAATCCATTGATAATTTGAACACCTTTTGAATGTATATTACCACTCAACCCAACTTTACTTTCAATATCTACAACCCCTGACTGACCTCTGTACGTTGTTACTGTAATACGAGTTGGTTGCCCAACCATAAAATTTTCTATTTCCATTACCGCTAATCCATTTATTTGACCAACTTTTTTACCCTTAGTATCTATTAATAAAACATTTTTTTCATATTGTTCATTTGTAATTTTTTGAATGTTTTCTTTGAACTTATTTTTAATTTGTTTCACTTTTTTAATTACTTCTTCTGTAATCAGGTCTTTTGTAAACACAGTAGCTTCTCTAAGCATATCATATACATATTGCATATTTGCACTTAATTTTTCACTACTTTCTGCATAACGCTGATTATACTCTAATAATTTAAGCACACCATCTCTTGATACTTTTGGTAATTTATTTTTTTCACAAAACGTTTTTATAAGTTTTGCAAACATTACTATTTTTTCTTCCGAATTATCTACACTACTTCCAAAATTAGCATTTATTTTTACAACCTCTCTAAACCTCATATCTTGTTCATACAATGCATTATAGAAAACATATTCTCCTACAAGAATTACTTTCAAATTAACTTTAAAATACTCTGGTAATATTACTTGATTAATTACTATATTATTTCCATTTGTATTTTCCATCATAATTGTTTCAGTTCTAAGAACAAGTTTTAACCCTTCCCATGTTTCCAGATTTTCAATCAAATCTTTCATTTTAATTATTAAATATCCGCCATGCGCTCTGTGCAACATACCTTGTTTAATATTCATGTGATTAATTTTTTCAATACCTAGTTCTTGGTCAACTGCAATATGCCCCATCAAATGATTGTATGTCACTGGATATCCTGTCACAACCGGTGCATATTTCAACTCACTATTATCTACGACTACATTCACGCTATATTTTTCCGCAACCTCTTTATCTTTTTTAGTTGCTAACCCTTGTAGCATTTGAGCCATATTACTATCTTCTTCCTTATTCTTTTTCAAAAACACTTCACTATTTTCAACTATATCCCCAATAATTTCGTTAATATATTTTCTTATATCAATATATTTTTTGTATTTATTTTTCAAAAAATCCATATGAGAACTTACTTCTTTTATTAGAAGCTCTATATCTAAGTCCTCTAGTTTATTTTTGTATTGTTTTTCTAACTCTTCTATCTGTAAAATTATCTCTTCAGATTCATCATATACTTCTCCTAGTATTTCTTTCATGTTAATACTTTTACTCTTATTATTTTTTTCATCTTCTTTATTTTCATCTTCTTTATTTTCAATTTCAAAAAATACAATACCTTTTTCTGAAAGTTGTATATCATATCCTTTTTCATTCGCTTTAACACGAAGTCCTTTTATTAATTCTTCTTGTTTAGACGCTAATTCTTTGTTTATTTTACGGCGCATACGTACCATTGTTGGATTTGATAATTTTTCACTTAGCTCTTCAGTTAAAAAATACTTTAACTCTTCCATATCATTTGCTAGCGATTTACCTAAACCTGCTTTTAATTCTAACACCTTTGGAGTTGTTGGCTTTTTAAAATTATATATATAACATATATCGTTTGGCACTGGCTCTTCTTTTGCCTGTTCTGTAACTTTTTTCACCACATAATCATAGATTATTTTTTCATCTTGGCCTGATACATAAATATTATAATCTGGTGCTTTCATCTTTAGCCCAAAATCTAATATTTCATCAGCATCATCTTGATTAAGCATTCTTTCCTCAATTTCCAAATCATCCGTCGTATTAAAGTTTAATTTTTCTAATTCATATATTTTTTTTAATTGATTCCATTTTAATTCTAATTTTTTTTTCATGTCAAAATCCCCCTTTATGAGACCATTCTATTCACACGGTCTTGAATATGTGACAATTTTCTACAAGAAATATAAAAAAACATAAAAAAAAAGAAGTCTCACGACTTCTCATTCTCTATATAACGCTAAAACTAATGCATCTTCATTTGGTTTTTTATAATAGTTTTTACGACGCCCTACTTCCTTAAACCCTATTGATTTATAAAGGTTTATAGCATTTATATTACTTTCACGTACTTCCAAATAATAGTTTGTAATACCTTTTTTTACTCCGTTATCTAACAATGTTTCCATTAAATTTCGGCCTAAACCGCGTCTTCTATAATCTGCATGTACTGCCACATTTGTAATTTGTCCTTCAGGATGAACATGCCATATACCACTGTATCCTATAACTTGTCCTTCTTCTTCTGCCACAAAATATGTTGCAACGTCATTTTCCAATTCAGATTTTATAGATTCTTCTGACCATGGCACCGAAAAAACTTGATTTTCTAAAACAAGTATAGATTCAAGGTCTTTTATCGTTGCCACTCTAATGTTCACTATTTTTTTCCTCTAATTCACGTTCAGCCTGACTTTTTCTTAGATAATCTGGAACAAATTCATCCGCATCTACCGCTTCACCTTTTTCAAAAGCTATAGCTGCTAAATGCGCAACTACACTAGCTCTTTGCATCATCATATAACTTGGTACAAATAATGCACGTTCACCTAGTGCTTCTTTTATTGTTTTTTCAAAAACACTTACTCCATCACCTACAAAAATTACTGATTTATCATAAGTTTTTAAATGCTCTAATAACTCATCTATCATCATTCCTAAATGGTCTGTAAGTCGCACCATTTTTCCTTTTTGCCACTGATAGCATGCTGTATACACTTGCTGACGCCTCGCATCCATAATTGGGCAAATAATAGATTCTGTAAACGTTACATTATGCGCCATAACATCTAATGTCGAAATACCTACAATTGGAACTTCAAGTGCCATTGCCATTGCTTTTGCAGTAGACACTCCAATTCTAATACCTGTAAATGACCCAGGTCCGCTAGTTGTCGCAATAACATCTACGTCTTTTAAATCAAAGCCAATTAATTTTTTCATATCTTCTAACATAGGCATAATAGTTTGTGAGTGTGTCAATTTATGACAAACATAATACTCTCCCACTAATTTTCCTTCTGAAAAATACGCCACACTACCCGCTACTCCTGATGCATCTAATGCAATAATATTCATATCTCCACCTACTTTACTGTAATCTTTCTATAATCAAAACCTTTTTCCAAATCTTTATCAATATAAATCCACTTTGCTGTACTTGGAATTGCATCTGGAACATTATTCGCCCATTCGACAAGACAAATACCTTCTCCGTAAAAATAATCTTCATATCCTATAAAATCAAGTTCATCATAATCTGCAATACGGTATAAATCAAAATGATATAGTGGTATATCTGCGTCATATTGTTGAACTATTGTAAATGTTGGGCTAGTAATAGACTCTTCAATTCCTAATCCTTTTGCAAAACCTTTAGAAAAAATTGTTTTACCTACACCTAAATCCCCTATCAAACAATAAATCTCACCTTTTTTCGCTTCGGTTGCAAGTTTATATGCAAACTCAAACGTTTCTTCTTCAGTCAAACTATTGAATACCATATCAAAAATCCTTTCCACGTGCTTATCAACTGTTTTTTTATATAAGTATATCATAAAACCGATACTTTTAAACTATACACATCCCACACTATATATTTTTTATTTATACACATTTTATAGCTTATAACTTTTGGATATACACATTTTATAGCTTATAACTTTTGGATATACACATTAAATATAATATGCCCTTTATTTATCCACACCTCCTACTCTAAATCTTCTACTTATACACTTTCTATACACAATTTTCTGTATACTTTCAAAATATGTAATTTGAAATGTTACATATAAATCTTTAAAACACCACATAATACATTATATTGAATTTTAACAACTAGGAAGGAATATAAAACAATGACTGATTTTAAAAATACAAAAACGTGTAAAAATCTAATGACTTCATTTATTGGAGAATCTCAAGCATATATGAATTATATGTTTTTTAAAAAAACTGCTGTACGTGAAAAATTAAAAGAAATTTCAGATATTTTTGAGATAACTGCAAAAAATGAAATGTCACATGCAAATACTTTTCTAAAGTTACTACATGAACATTTAGGTAATGGGTCTGTTTCTACAACTTCTGAATATCCTGTTTCAAAAGGCGATACACTAGCAAACTTAAAAGCTGCCGCTGCTGGTGAGCATCATGAATCTCATGACCTATATCCTGTTTTTGCTGAAATAGCAAGACAAGAAGGATTCGATCACATTGCACACCATTTTGAGGTAATTACAGAAATTGAAAAACAACACGAAGAAAGATTTAATTACTATGCAAAACATCTTGAAGATGGTTCATTATTTAAACAAGACAAAGAAGTTTACTTTAAATGTGAACATTGTGGTTATATAACTTTTTCAAAAGAAGCGCCAGAAAGTTGTCCTAGTTGCCATCATCCACGTACTTACTTCAAAATCGTTACAGCTTCTTGGCAATAAGAAACAACCATTTCCATATATTAAACTAAAGAAAAAAATTAAACAAAAAAACTTCCAACGCTCTATTTTGCGTTGGAAGTTTTTTATTTTAAGATGCGCCTTGTACTTGTTTCATAGACAAGCTTATTTTTTTCGTTTGAACATTTACACCTATTACGATAACATCCACTATATCTCCTACTTTAACAACTTCTAAAGGATGTTTTATATAACGGTCACATAATTGTGATAAATGCACGAGTCCATCTTGATGCACACCGATATCTACGAATGCACCAAAATCTACGATGTTACGAACTGTTCCTTTAAGTTTCATGCCTTCTTTTAAATCTTCAATTTCTAATACATCACTATGAAGAATAGGTTTTGGCATATCTTCCCTCGGGTCACGTCCTGGTTTTTCTAATTCTTTAATAATATCTTCTAATGTTGGAACACCAACTCCTAAAGTCGTTGCAAGTTGATTTAAGTCACCAATTTTATTGTGAAGTCCTGCAAATTGACCTGCTTTTTGTTCTTCTTTTGTATACCCTAAAGCTTCTAGTAGTCCTTGCGCTGTGTTGTATGACTCTGGATGCACTGCCGTATTATCTAAAAAATTCTTGCCTTCTGATACACGTAAAAACCCTGCACATTGTTCAAAAACTTTTGGTCCTAACCCTTTTACTTTTTTTATCTGCGCGCGACTTATAAACTTTCCATTTTCTTCTCTGTATATAATAATATTATTTGCTACTGTTTTTTTGATACCTGCAACGTATTGTAATAACGATGATGACGCTGTATTAATATCAACACCTACAGCATTTACCGCATGCTCTACAACACCACCCAAACTTTCTTCTAGACGTTTTTGATTCATATCATGTTGATATTGACCTACACCTATTGACTTTGGATCTATTTTTACAAGCTCTGCTAGTGGGTCTTGAAGTCGTCTTGCAATTGATACAGCACTTCTTACTCCTACATCATCATTTGGAAACTCTTCCGTTGCTAACTTTGAAGCTGAATATACTGATGCTCCCGCTTCATTTACAATAACATAATGTATTTTTTTCGGAATTTCTTTTAGCATATCTGCCACAAATTTTTCTGTTTCTCTTGACGCTGTTCCATTTCCTATAGATAACAAATCAACGTCATGTGTTTCTATAAGTTGTTTTAATGTTTTTTTAGCTTCCTCTGTTTTGTTTTGAGGAGCCGTTGGATAAATAACTGTATTTGCAAGTTTTTTTCCTGTTTCATCTACTACTGCTATTTTGCACCCTGTTCTAAACGCTGGGTCTACACCCATAACTATATGATTTTTGATTGGTGCTCCCATTAGTAGTTGATACAAGTTTTTATTAAATACTTCTAATCCACCTTCTTCTGCACGCTCAGTTAGTTCATTTCTAATGTCACGTTCGATTGCTGGTGCTATAAGTCTTTTGTAACTATCTTGAATAGTACTTTCTAATATATCTTGCGCTGAACTATTTTTTTGAATAATTTGTGTCATAAGATACATTAACACTTTATCTGTAGGTGCTTCTAATTTCGCTGTAATAATTTTTTCTTTTTCACCACGATTTATCGCTAATATACGATGTCCTGGCATTGCTTTGATTTTTTCATTGTAGTCATAATACATTGCAAAAACTTGTTTTTCATCTTTTGTTTTGTCTTTTACTTTAGTTATAATTTCTGATTCTAAAAACGTTATTTTTCGGATATATCCTCTATACGTTGCATTATCTGAAATTTGCTCTGCCAAAATATCTTTTGCACCATCTAATGCTTGCTCTACTGTATCTACACCTTTTTCACTATCAATATACAGTTTTGCTTGCTCGCAAATATCCATAGCCTCTTGCTCCATAATAAGCTTTGCAAGCGGTTCTAACCCTTTTTCTTTAGCAATTGTTGCTCTAGTACGTTTTTTTGTTTTGTATGGTAAATAGAGGTCTTCTACTTCTGTCATAGTTTGTGCTACTTCAATTTGTTTTTGAAGAACCTCTGTAAGTTTTCCTTGCTCATCTATAAGTCTTATTACTTGTTGTTGCCTTGCTTCTAGATTTTGCAAATACGTATATCGTTCATGAAATTTACGAAGAACTTCATCATCTAGTCCTCCTGTTAATTCTTTTCTATATCTCGCAATAAAAGGAATAGTATTACCCTCTTCTATAAGCTGTATTGTTTGTGTTACCTGTTCTTTTTTTATGCCTAACTCTTGTTGTAGTATATTTATTTTATCCATTAAATCTAAACTCCCTCTTTTGTAAACATTTATGCTATTAAAACATTTTTTTATCCAAAGTACAACTATTATTATTTTTCTTAATTATAGTTACTGTTATCTCTATTACGTCTATTACTGTAATATATATCTTCATCAGCAAATTTGTTATTCACTCTATCATTTTTCTCATTATGATATATATTATCACTATTGTGATTATTATTGTAATATATATTTTCACTATTGTATTTGTTATTAGGATATATATTACCTTTATTGCACTTATTATTAGGATATATATCATTGTTATTGTATTTATTATTGTGATATACATTATCACTATTGTCTTCGCTATATTTACAATTACAGTTATCACTACATTGACAACTATCATTACATATATAACTTTCACTACCTTTGCAGAAAAATCTTATTTCTCTTAATTCTTTATTTCCACAACTTTTGAAACAAACTACAGTTGTTAATAAAGTTCCATACTGCCTTTTAATAACTTGGCTAAATGCTTCTGCTACACTCATTGTTTTACTATAACCTGTATAACCTTCTAAATTTACAGGAAGGTTTTTCGGTATTACAGCAACTTGAATCATACTTTTTAGCGGAATTAATGTTTGTGGTACTAGCGATACACCTCTAAATAACGGGTTATTGTGTAGTGCATTACAAAAAACGCTAGCAATATCTCTTTGATTTTTTTGTGCAATTCCAGTAAATATAATTTCTTCCTCATTACAATAGATATGTGTACATAGAACAGTATTTCCTGTACGGTAATATTTTGGCAATATTACTCTAATACATTCAGCTTGCTGTCTATATTCAACTACTATACCTAAATCTAATACCTTTTCACACCCTTCTGATACACCTTCTTGCGGTTCCATTATATGAACCGAGTTGTCTTGACCTAGTGTATAGTACAATAAAGTTACTATTTCATACCATGGTGGATAAACTTGTTGCATATTCATAATCATACTCCTTTCTAGTTACACTTATAGTATATGCAGGAGTATGCTATTTGGTTTAATATTTTAATTCTTCATCTATCCAAACTTTTGCACCGCTCTGATCTGCTTGCAACATTTGAACTTGCCACTCTACGTCTAATGTATCCAAAAAGCCCACCATTTCTCGCCTGAAGCTAACTACATTTTTAACTACTGCTATAAGTGTTGGCCCCGCTCCACTTAAAAAACTTCCTTTAGCACCACATTTATTTGCATGCTCAAATATTTGTCTCATATTTGGGATAAGTTGTTCACGATATGGTTCATGAAAACGATCCTCCATAGCCATAGCTAAATTTTCAATATCTCCTGTAATCATAGACGCTGTTAATAACGCTGCTCGGCTTGCATTGAAAACTCCATCTTTCAAACTAATTTGTTCCGGAATTACTTCTCTAGCTTTTTCCGTTGCTAGTGTAAAGTTTGGAATCATTACTGCAAAATGAATGTTTTCAGCAACGTTAATTTTAACGTATTTCATATCTTCTTCATTCATAGCACCAACTGTCATTCCACCTAAAATCGCTGGTGTTGTATTGTCAGGATGTCCTTCTAATTGCGCTGCCATTTGTACTAACTCTTCTTTTGAAAAAAAGCTTCTGCTAAGTGCATTTGCTATATGCAGTCCCGCTACTATACACGCTGCGCTACTACCAAGTCCTCTTGTATGAGGTATAGTATCTTTTTGAATAATACGAATACCTGGTACATCACGTTTTATTACGTCATAGAAATGACAAATAGTTTTATATATTAAATTTGTTTCATCTGTTGGTATACCTACGTTACCATTTTCAATAATAATTTCTAACCCTTCTGAAATTTCTTCTGCGTACACAATATTATACATCTGTAGTGCCATTCCTATACTGTCAAACCCAGGTCCCATATTAGCAGTCGTTGCTGGTACTTTTACTTTAATCATACAGTTCTCCTTTTCAGTATTTCGGATTATTTTTCTATAATTTTTTTATATACAACATCAAAAATTCGATCTATCATTTCATCCATTGGTAATGTTCCATCAATCATAACACAAGGTTCTTTTTTCTCTTTGTAAACTTGACGATACCCCTTTTCAACCATTTCATGAAACGCCTTACCTTCAAGATCTAATCTATTAATATCTTCTACTTCTTGCTTTCTTTTTGTACTTATTTCTACTGGTAAATCAATAATAATATTTAAATCAGGATACACATCACATACAAACTCATTTAGTCTACGCACTGTATCTTCGCCTAACCTTCTAGCATACCCTTGATACACTATCGTACTAATATGAAATCTATCTGTTATTACTATTTTACCTTTTTCTATACTAGGTATTACTTTATTTACAAGATGTTCACGTCTAGCCGCTAAATATAATAGCAATTCTGTTTTTGCATCCACTTCATAATCCATAATAGCATTTCTTATATTTTCAGCTGATGGAATCCCGCCCGGCTCTCTTGTTACAACAACTTCATAACCTAGTTTTTCTAATCTTTCTTTTAATACTTTTGCCGTAGTACTTTTACCTGTAGCTTCCCCGCCTTCTAATGCTATAAATAAACCTTTACTCATCTGTATTTCCTCCTGCTTTTGTCCTTTATTCGTTAAGCTAATTATAACACAAATTAAAGCCTACCATTACATTTGCATGGTAGGCTTTAACTATTTTTTCTTAATCTTCTAATTGAAACGCATCATGAATTGCATTCATAGCTTTGTTCATTTGATTTTTATCAATAAGAATAGATATTTTAATTTCAGATGTAGATATTTTGTGAATATTAATATTTGCATCATACATTGCTTCAAACATTTTTGATGCAACACCTGCATTTGCAACCATACCACCACCTACTACTGAAACTTTTGCAAGTGTTTCGTTATACTCTACCTCTTTTACACCCCAACGCTTCTTATTTTCAGTTACTACTTCTTTTACATCTTCTAGCGCTGTATCGGCTACTGTAAAAGCAATATCTTTTGTACCATCTCTACCAATAGATTGAAGGATAATATCTACATTAATATTTTTCTTTGCTAACGTTGCAAAAACATCAAATGCTTTACCTGGTGCATCTGGTAAACCGATAAGAGATACACTTGCTATTTCATCATCACCTGCTACACCACTAATTAACATTCTTTCCATTTTACAAACCTCCTTAACAACTGTTCCCTCTGCATTTGTCAAACTAGAACGTACAACTAACTCTACATTGTATTTTTTTGCTAACTCTACTGACCTATTATGTAATACTTTTGCACCTAATGATGCAAGTTCTAGCATTTCATTGTATGTAATTTCTTCGATTTTTTTAGCATTTTTTACAATTCTTGGATCTGCAGTATAAACACCATCAACATCTGTATAAATTTCACATTTATCTGCATGAAGAGCTGCAGCAATAGCTACTGCTGTTGTATCACTACCACCACGTCCAAGCGTCGTTAAATCGTCAAATCTATTTATACCTTGAAATCCTGTAACTATAACAATATTTTTTCGCTCTATTTCTCTTTGGATACGATTTGGCTTAATTTTTTTTAGTCTTGCATTACTATAATCCGATGTTGTTTTCATACCAACTTGATAAGCGTTTAGAGAAACTGCAGGTAATCCAAGTTCTGTTAATGCCATTGCCATTAGTGCAACAGATTGTTGTTCACCAGTTGTAAGAAGCATATCCATTTCTCTTTTTGAAGGATTTTTACTTATTTCTTTTGCTTTTGCTATAAGGTCATCTGTTGTATCCCCTTGTGCTGATAATACAACAACAACATCATGACCTTGTTTATAAGTGTCAGCTACTCTTTTTGCAACATTAAAAACACGTTCCGCATTTGCAACAGAGCTTCCACCAAATTTTTGTACAATTAACATTGGCTTCCTCCCTTTGACATATAACTTTCTATACTAAAGATTATTTTTGTATAAAATATTTCATAATATAATGCCCATCTTTTATTGCTATACCTGTATTTTTTGCAAATTTTTCTGTATATACAGCTTCTGCATTATAGTTTTTTCTATCAGTACTATCATAAATCATATAAGGTACTGGGTCAGATGTATGCGTTCTTAAACTTAAAGGCGTTGCATGATCTGGTAATACCATTAATTTATAATCAATGCTTTTTTCTTCTAACATTTTCAAAACAGGACCTATTATTTGTTTATCTATTTCCTCAATTGCCTTGATTTTGTTATCTTGTTCATTACGATGCCCCGCTTCATCTGGTCCTTCTAGGTGAATATATATAAAATCTTTATCTTCATCTATTAGCCATTTTAATGCAGCGTCTTTTTTACCTTCATAATTCGTATGTATATTACCAGTTGCGCCCTCTACATCAATAGAAACCATATCAGCTGTAATTCCTATTCCTTTAATCAAATCTACTGCCGAAATAACTGCACCATCAATATCGTATTTAGATTTAAAACTTGGAAGATTTGGCTTTGAACCTTCTCCCCATATCCATATACTATTTGCAGGTTTTAGACCTTTCTTACGGCGACTTTCGTTGATTGGATGATTATTTAGTAATTCATAGCTTTTTTTCGTTATATCCCAAATAAATTCAGCGTGTTCACCTTCTGGCTTATGCTCCCCAGCTTTTAGTCCTACAATGTCATGAGGTGGTATTAATCCAATATTTGCACTTCCACCATTCCATACCAATAAGTGACGGTAACTAGCACCTGTATAAAACTTTTTGATTTCATCGCCAAATGCATTTTGAATAACTTCTATTAATTGATTTGCTTCTTCTGTTGTAATTTCACCAGCGCTATGATCTAAAATTGTTTTATCATCATAATCATTCTCATCTTCTGAGACTGTAATTATATTTGTACGAAATGTAATATCTGTATCGTTAAGTTCTACACCTATACTTAAAGCTTCAAATGGACTTCTTCCAAAATAATACTGTTGTGGATTATAACCTAATATAGCTAAGTTTGCTATATCACTCCCCTTTGCACAACCTTTTGGTATTGTATTCACCATACCTATTTCACTATAAGGTGCATACTTATCCATCGTTACTGTTTTTGCATATTCAAGTGGTGTTTTTCCTTCAAGTGATATAATTGGCTCATCTGCCATTCCGTCTAACAATACAACAATATACTTCATACAAATCCCCCTTTTATTTTTCTATACGTATTTTAGTAACTACATTACAATCCTTGATATTATTTAATTTACTTTCAATATCTTTTTTCTTTTCATGTGGTGTTACAAATACATATCCATCTTTTGATGCAACCTCTTCAACATCTCCAAATAGTTCTTTGACTAATATTTTTGCAAGATTTACATCCCCATCTAATCTTACAAAATATGCTACTACCATATCTTCTATGTTTGAAAGTTTAACTTTTTCTTTTGACCAAAAGACTGTTATATTAACCCCATCATGTCTTGCTGCATCTATCATATCTGCAACCATCGCACTTGCTGTAGGTAATTTCCCAGCTCCTCGCCCATAAAACATTAAATCTCCAACCATATTTCCATTTACCAATATAGCATTAAAAACATCACTAACCATAGCAAGTGGATGTTCTTTAGAAATCATAGTTGGCTCAACACTTGCAAAAATATTTTCCCCTTGCTTTTTGCAACTACCTAATAATTTAATCTCACAACCGATAAGTGCTGCATCATCCATATCTCTAGACGTAATTTTTGTAATTCCCTCTGTTGTAATTTCTTTAAAATCAACGTGCTCCTCAAAAGCTAATGATGATAAAATAGCTATTTTACGACAAGCATCATGTCCTTCTACGTCTGCTTCTGGATTACGCTCTGCATAACCTAGTTGTTGCGCTTCTTTCAAAACATCTTCAAAACTTCGTTTTTCATCACGCATTTTAGTTAAAATAAAATTCGTTGTACCGTTTAAAATTCCTGTAATCTCCATCACTTCATCTGCTGTTAATGCACTATTTAATGGGCGAATAATTGGAATTCCGCCACCTACACTAGCTTCAAAAAGAAAGTTAACTTTTTTATTATGTGCAATTTCTAACAGTTCTGGACCATACATTGCAACAAGTTCTTTGTTAGATGTTACTACGCTTTTCCCACTTTCTAGTAACATTTTTACATATTCATATGCTGGACTTACGCCCCCCATAGCTTCTGCAACAATTTTAACTTCCTCATCTTCTAGTATAATATTTATGTCATTTACAAACTTTTCCTTAATAGGACTATCTAAAAATTCACGCTTATCTAAAATGTATTTCACATCTAAACTATTGCCTACTTTTTTACCAATTTTGTTTTTATTTTTTTCTAATACTTCAACTACCCCAGATCCTACCGTACCATACCCTAGAACTGCTACGTTCATTTTATATCACTCCCCTATTCTCTAGCTAATACTTTTACACTCTGCACACCATTTATATCTCCTAGTTGCATCAATAATTCATCTATTTCTATATTCATATTCATAGTCTGCATACATAAATTTATCATTGCAATACCATTCATTGGAATCATCTGATTAAGTGTCAAAATATTGCCACCTACATAAGCTATATGATTTAGTACATCAGATAATTTTCCAAGTTCATCTTTCAAATAGACTACTATTGTAATTATACTACCTTGTCCTTTTTCATAAAATGGCATGATAGAGTCTTTGTATTTATAAAAAGAACTTCTACTAATACCTACATGCTCAGACGCCTCTTGAACACTCATTGATTTATTTGCTTGAAGCAAGTCCTTAACTTCCATAACTTTTAAAAATACCTCTGGAAGTACATCTTGTTCAACAATATAAAATTGTTTCTTTTTCATAATAACACATTCTCCCTGTTCGCACACGATGAACATTTGTTTTCACTATACAGACTATGCATAGAAATAACTTATTATGCTTATCTTTCTAGCGTGTCTCAATTATTTTATTATTTTGTTTCACTTATTTTATTTTCTTTTCTAAATGCAGTCCATGGCATATTTTTATGCATTATAAGCATACGAATAAACCAATAACATGACGCAAGCGCCATAAATAACCATTTAGGACATAGTATTAGACCTGTATAAACACAATCAAATGTCTCTGATTTTTTCAATTTTCGACTCATTTCAAATAACTTAACCATCATTCCCATACTAAAAATTGTAGAAATACCAATACGAATAAGTAAAAACGGTATTCCCATACTACTAATAATATCAGTTACTGAGAACGTATTATTTATCAATTGCGATACGAGTTCTACACTTCCTAGTACTCCCGCTATAATAATAAAAATAATTGGTAGAAATCTCAAAAATCCAAGCATTTCACCTGCACCTATACCTACGCCGCCGCCCCACTTAATATTACTCTTATCGCACCATAGCTTAAGCTGCGCTAATAAATGCTGTGTTTGTGTTCCTTCAAAAAAACCACAATTTGAAACAGTATATAATGTAAATGTAAGCTGATTATCATGACAAAATTTTTCTAATTCTTTTAAAAACACAAGCACATGAGATGGTAATCCATCTACATACACAGGTACTCCAAGAACTACTTTATCACAATTTTTAATATGTTCAAAAACATCATTATACTTATTAGCTCTTGGCAATTTGATTGTCAAACTATCATTTTTATTAGCCCCTAAAAAAGTACAAACATAACCTAGAAAATAAGCTGAATTGCTCCATTTACGTTTTGGACTTGCATCTATGAATAACGTTTTCATAACACTACCTCCTCTACACTTTCTATATAGTAGACCTGTGTACTTTTTGCATTCATATTAATTGCCATTCCAGCAATATATTTTTCCAAAACATCTTTTTCTAAATCACTTATGTTTTTACTATTGTAAATGTAAATTTTAAAATCAAATTGCTGCTTGTACCTAGGCACATGATGTATTTCTTTATCTATTATTCTGAAAAAAGGTAACAAGTATGAAATTGACCTATCTAACACTCTTTTTACTCCCGGTGTAAATACCCCATAATTTACTTCCGAAACAATGATATACTCATCAACAGATGCCAGATTTCGCCCCATTTCTTTTAAACTATCTTTTAGGACACAACTACCTGGTGTTTTAAGCCAACATCCAAAACACCCAAAACATGATGCGCTTGGCTTTGATGCATCTATAACGATATAGTCTTTGCTAGGTAACTCTTTCCACTTCATACCATCATTATCATGCACGATTAGCTTCATTTGTTCCCTCTTTTCTGTAGTATTTTCAATTTTTTTATTCTTCTGCTTTATTTGTCATTTTGTTTTATCTATTATCTCATAGTTTTTTATCCTTTACAATATCTTAATATACAATTGATTTTTGAATTTAATAAAAAAATAAGAAGTATTGTCAATATCTAATGACAATACTTCTTATCTTTAATCTACTTGGTGAATCCAGCTTAAATATGCATTCATAAATTCACTAATGTCACCATCCATAACTGCACCTGTATTTCCTGTTTCTTGCTTCGTACGATGATCTTTCACCATATTGTATGGGTGGAATACATAAGAACGTATTTGACTTCCCCATCCAATATCTTTTTTCTCACCACGAATGTCATCTAACGTTGCCATTCGTTCTTCTTCTTGCTTTTCATACAATTTAGCTTTAAGCATTTGCATTGCTTTTTCTCTATTTTGAATCTGTGAACGTTCATTTTGACACTGTACTACTACACCTGTAGGTATATGCGTAATACGGACCGCTGAATCTGTTGTATTGATATGCTGTCCACCTGCCCCTGTTGCACGATAAGTATCAACTCTCAAATCTTCTGTCTTTATTTCAATATCAATATCATCTGTAATTTCCGGCATAACATCACATGATGCAAAACTTGTATGACGTCTTCCTGATGAATCAAAAGGTGAAATACGAACAAGACGATGAATACCTTTTTCTGATTTTAGATAACCATATGCATTTGGTCCATCTACTTGAATTGTTACTGATTTAATACCCGCCTCATCACCGTCTAAGTAATCAAGAACTTGAATTTTATATCCTTGTTTAGCTATCCAGCGACTGAACATGCGATATAGCATACTTACCCAATCACAGGCTTCTGTACCGCCTGCTCCTGCATGTAATGATATAATTGCATTATTTTTATCATATTCTCCATCAAATAATGTTGCTATATGCATCTCTTCAAAAGACTTTACAAAAGCTTTCTCTTCTATAACAACCTCATCTACTAGTTCACTATCTTGTTCTTCTTGCGCCATCTCTATTAACGTTGTAACATCTTCATATTGTGTGCAAAGTTTTTCATATTGCATAATTACATCTTGATGAGATTTCAACTCTTGTAATATTTTTTGAGCATTTGCCATATCATTCCAAAAATCTGGTTCTGCTGACTTACGCTCTAATATTTCAATTTCTTCTTTTCGCCTAGCGACGTCAAAGAGAGTTCCCCATTTCACCTAATTTTGTGCGATATGGCTCCAATGTTTGTTTTAATTGCTCTAACTGTAACACGTTATCACTCCTTTTCCGTTCTATTATATCATAGCTTATATTATTTTATCTATTTAGTATTTCCACTCTTTTAGAGGTTTATATCGCTACCATCATATCTAATCAATAATTTTGTATATTTTAGCTTTCTCCATACCTTGTTTAATAATAAATTTATTTTTATCTATTTTAATAATCCCATCTTGAATACTTTGAGTACATTCTTTAATATTTATAATTTCTTTTTCTATTACACTTTTCAACTCTAACAGTATATTTTCAACCTCTTTAATATCCTTTTTTATTTTTTTATTTTTTTGATTTCCCTCAAAATATTCTGTTATACCGTATATTAACATCGTAATAATAATTACCGATATACCTATTCCAATCCGTTCTCCAAATATTCTTAAATTACTTTTTTTATTAGCATTTTCGACTATAATTTTTACTTCTTCATCTATACTTTTTTTGATTGTACTAATATTGTTTTCTCCCTCCAGTATTTCTTGATTCAATTTAAATAATTTTATTTTTTTCATTTCCATATTTAGTATTTTATCATTTAGTATTTTTACATCACCACATTTTATAGTAGTTATTTTTCCATTTTCAATAATAAAATCATTTGCTTCTAACATATCACCTATTATTTCA
The DNA here is from genome assembly GCA_051646925.1 of Cellulosilyticaceae bacterium. GTDB lineage: Bacteria > Bacillota > Clostridia > Lachnospirales > Cellulosilyticaceae > JBOFDK01. Next base: position 59,630 of record JBOFDK010000014.1, read on the forward strand.
TCTTCTTTATATATTTTCATTATTTCGTCTTGAGATAATTTATTTCTTTCTATAAACACGTCACCATTATCTAACCAATCCAACTCTTCAATGTTTCCTTCATACTCTGACATATTATTTTTTTCTGATATATTATCCATTATATATTCTATATTTTTTTCATTATTATCTAAATTTTCTACTACCCTTATATCGTATTCGCTATCTTCTGATAATTTTATTTTTTTAGTATTTATCCTTTGCCATTTTTCTCTATTTTTTAATAATTCTCTTTTTTTTTCTCCTATCTCCATACTATACTGATAAATCATATCACTATATCTGCTAAAACTTTGTTTAATTATTTTTTTCATAATATCTCGAGTGTTTTTAAAATGCACGTTACTGATCAATTTACCTTTATTCATATTTTTCATTCTAATTTCTTGTAAATATTTTTTATATATTTCCATATTTTTTTTAATAATGTCATCCGATAATTTCTTATCCAGTATATCTGTATTTACTATTTTTTCCATAAAACTTTCTCTTAATTCTCTAACTTCCTCTTTCATTGATACAATATATTTAGAGTCTAGTTGAATATCTTTATATATTAGTAATGTAATTCCCAATATAGATATATCAGCACCAACTGTTATACATATTCTTGTTAAACTATTTAATATATACGTTATTAGACTTTCTTTTAATTCAGAAAGTTTAAATTTTCCACATACTAAAAAAGTATCTATTTTTATCGTTTTTCTCATTTCAAGAACTTTAGCATCAACATGCATATTTGCCTCATTAATTTCTTCTAAACACTCATCTATCCTATCTACTTGGATAGATTTATATAACTTGGTCATTAATTGTTGTCCACTAAGTAGTCCTGCTAACTCATTCCATACTTTTTTATATCTTTCAAATAATGATATTAATTCTCTTTCTATTTTTTCTAAATATAGCCTATCTTTTTCTAACTCCGGAAACAATATTTTATCAAATATCATATTTTCACACCTTTATAATGTTTTTTTTATATACTATGTAATTATTTTATCATTGATACAATTTTTTAAAAAAAAAACAAAAAAACGAGCACATAGATTTTCATCTTATGTGCTCATTTTTTTATTCGTGTTGTCCACAACAATTTTTGTATTTCTTTTCACTTCCACATGGACACATATCATTGCGTCCAATCTTTTCTTTTGTAACTTTTGGTTGTGCACCTAAACTTGTATCTGTATGATTTGTTGCTGTTACTTTAACAACACTTTCTCTTTTAATTTCACGATTAACCGCTGGTCGTACGTGGAATAAAGCTTTTACTGTTTCTGTTTGAATATTTTCTGTCATCTCTTCAAAAACATCATAACTTAAGAAACGATATTCTACTAATGGGTCACGTTGACCATATGCCTGTAAGTTAACACCTTGGCGCATTTGCTCCATGTTATCTAAATGATCCATCCATTTTTGATCTATAACTTTAAGAAGAAGTACACGTTCAATTTCACGTAATTGATCGCCCATTTCTTTTTCTTTTTCTTCATATATCTGCACTGCTTTGTTATATAGAAGTTCAATAAGCGACTCAACTGTTAAGTCTTTTTGCTCATCTTTTGTAAATGTAACATCATCAAACGGTACTATCGTATTTAGATGCTCCATCATACTTGCAAGTTCCCAATCTTCTGGATATTCGACACCTACTGTACATGCCTCAACTGACCGTTGAATGACATTTTTTGACATCGATAATACATTTTCACGAATATCTTCATTTTTAAGAACTTTATAACGCTCTGCATATATAATTTCTCTTTGGTCGTTCATAATCTTATCGTATTCTAATAAATGTTTACGAACACCATAGTTATTGCTTTCTACTTTTGATTGTGCTCTTTCTATAGCTTTTGAAAGAATCTTATGTTCGATTGGTTCATCATCTGGAAGTCCTAAAGCATCAAACATTTTCAGTGTTGCTTCTGGCATAAACAGACGCATCAAATCATCTTGTAATGCAATATAGAAACGTGATTCACCTGGGTCACCCTGGCGACCTGCACGACCACGCAACTGATTATCTATTCGTCTTGATTCATGACGTTCTGTACCTATGATTTTTAAACCACCAAGTTCTTGAACACCTGCTTCAAGTTTAATATCAGTACCACGACCTGCCATATTTGTTGCAATCGTTACAGCACCTTTTTTACCTGCTGCTGATACGATTTCTGCTTCTTTTTGGTGATATTTTGCATTAAGAACCTGGTGCTTGATTCCTTGTTGTCTAAGAAGTTTACTAAGATGTTCTGATGTATCAATATTTACTGTACCAACTAGTACTGGTTGACCTTTTTCATAAGATTCTTTGATATCTTCAATAACAGCTTCAAATTTTGCTTCTTCTGTCTTGTATACAACATCTGAATGGTCTTTACGTAAAATTGGTTTATTAGTTGGAATAACTATAACGTCCATCCCGTAAATATCTCTAAATTCATTTTCTTCTGTAAGCGCTGTACCAGTCATACCTGCTTTTTTGTTGTATCTATTAAAATAGTTTTGGAATGTAATAGTTGCTAGTGTTTGACTTTCTTTTTGTACTTCAACACCTTCTTTAGCTTCTATTGCTTGGTGAAGTCCATCTGAATAACGACGACCATCCATTAGACGACCTGTAAATTCATCTACGATAACGATTTCACCTTTATCATCAACTATATAGTCTTTTTCTAAATGCATTAAATTGTGTGCTTTTAAAGCGATATTTATATGATGCTGAATTTCCATGTTATCTGGGTCTGCAAGGTTTTCAACTCCAAAATATTGCTCCGCTTTTTTTATACCTTCTGAAGTCAGTGTTACTGTACGTTGCTTTTCATCAACGATATAGTCGCCTTCTTCTTCAACTTCTTCACGCATCAAATTAGACATTGCATTTTCTTCACCTAGCAAACGTCCTTTTTTCAAACGTCTTACAAAAATATCTGCTGCTTTGTAAAGATGTGTTGATTTTGAACCTGTTCCCGAAATAATAAGAGGCGTTCTAGCTTCGTCTACAAGAACAGAGTCTACCTCATCTATAAGTGCATAGTTTAGGTCACGCTGTACCATCTGCTCTGCATAAAGCACCATATTATCACGAAGATAATCAAATCCAAATTCATTATTTGTTCCGTAAGTGATATCACAGTTGTACGCTTCACGTCTTTCATTGTTATCCATTCCGCTTAAAATACAACCTACACTAAGACCTAAAAAGTTATGAACTTGTCCCATTTCTTCAGCATCACGTTTTGCAAGGTAATCATTAACTGTTACTACATGAACACCTTTACCGTCTAGAGCATTTAAGTAAGATGATAACGTTGCTACCAATGTTTTTCCTTCACCTGTTCTCATTTCTGCAATTCTACCATTATGCAGAATTACCCCACCGATAAGCTGAACTTTGTAATGCTTCATATTTAAAACACGCCATGCTGCTTCGCGGCATACAGCATATGCTTCAGGTAAAAGTTCATCAAGTGTTTCACCTTTAGCTATACGTTCTCTAAATTCATTTGTTTTTGCTTTCAATGCTTCGTCATCAAGTTTTTGCATTGCTTCGTCGTACGACTCGATATTTTGAACGACTGTTTCTATCTTTTTCAATTCTCTCTGTGAGTGTGTTCCAAAAATCTTTTCTATTAAACCTTTCAAACTTTTCACCTTCTTCTTTTGATCTTATGTATATTATCATATACGTCAAACTGTCATTATTCTAAATTACTAAAATTAAGTATAACAAATATTATACTCTATTACAACTACACTTAATATCCAAATATAGGCAACCTATATCTAGTTATTCCCAATTATCATTTGGATATTCTTCTCTTCTTTAGTTAAAGCTAGTTAATATTCATTATTTTAACAAAAGGAGATACTCAAATGGTAACACTTTTTATAAAGTATTTAAAACCTCAAACCGGAAAAGTTATGCTCGTTCTTACGTTACTTTTCTTGCAATCACTTTCTAATTTATTTCTTCCAACACTTATGTCTAACATTATAGATGTCGGAGTTAAAAATAACGATACTCCTTATATTTGGCAAGTTGGATTTGTAATGATTGCAGTTTCCCTTCTTGGCGCTCTATTCGTTGTAACTGCAAACTTCTTTGCTGCCAAAATAGCTATGACTTTTAGCCAAAAATTACGTTTTGACCTTTTTATAAAAGTTGAATCTTTCAATTTACAAGAATTTAATACTATCGGTACATCATCACTTATTACTCGCACAACTAATGATATTACACAAGTTCAGCAACTTGTACTAATGTTTCTTCGCATGATGGTTACTGCTCCACTTATGATTATAGGTGGTATTATAATGGCTTTAATTACTGATGCAAAATTATCTATACTTTTGTTAATAGCTCTCCCTGTACTTATTATAGTTATTGCTTTTGTCGGAAAAAAAGGCTCACCGCTTTTTAATTTAATGCAAAAAAAAGTTGATAACTTAAATCTTGTACTTCGTGAAAATCTAACAGGTATTCGTGTAATTCGAGCATTTAACAAAACTGAGTATGAACAAGACCGCTTCAAAGGTGCTAATCTTGATTTGACTGACAATGCTATTGCTGTAAACAAAATAATTGCTTTTTTAATGCCTAGTATGATGTTTATTTTAAACTTTACAACATTATTTATTTTATGGTTTGGTGGTGAACGTATTGATACTGGCTCTTTACAAGTTGGTAGTTTAATAGCTTTTGTCCAATATGTAATGCAAATTATGATGTCACTTGTCATGCTAACTATGATGTTTATTATGATTCCTCGTGCAAATGCATCTGCTATCCGTATTAATGAAGTTTTAAATCTTGATTTTACAATAGATGATATAACAACTGATAACGTTAACCCTACTCTTCATGGTACTCTAGAGTTTAAAAATGTTAGTTTTTCATACCCTGGTGGCGAAGAAGCTGTACTATCTAATATTTCCTTTAAAACAAATCCAGGTCAAACAACTGCTATTATCGGTGGTACAGGTTCTGGTAAATCTACACTAATTAATCTAATCCCAAGATTTTATGATGCAACAAGCGGCGAAGTTTTGGTTGATGGTGTTAATGTAAACCAAATGAGCCAACGTGAACTACGTTCTAAAATAGGTCTTGTCCCACAAAAAGCTATTTTATTTAGCGGTACGTTACGAGAAAATCTATCATACGGTCTTGACTCTGCTACTACAGAAGAAATGTGGCACGCATTAGATGTTGCTCAATCATCTGAGTTTGTTAAATCAAAACCAAATACTTTGGATACGCCTGTATCTCAAGGCGGTAGCAATTTTTCTGGAGGACAAAAACAACGACTTTCTATTGCTCGCGCCCTTTTACGTAAACCTGAAATTTATATTTTTGACGATAGTTTTTCAGCACTAGATTTTAAAACTGACGCCAACTTGCGTAAAGCTCTTAAAGAAGAAACGAAAAACTCTGCTGTTATTATAGTTGGTCAACGTATAAGTTCTATTATGGACGCAGATGAAATCATCGTTTTATTAGACGGTCATATAGCAGGAAAAGGTTCCCACCAATCTCTACTTGAAAATTGTGAAGTCTACAAAGAAATTGCATTATCCCAACTTTCAAAGGAGGAAATTGAAAATGCCTAAATCTACAAAAAACACAGCCCCTTCTATGGCTCCTCCAGGTATGGCGCCTAACGGTCTAATAAATAATAAAGCAAAAAATTTCAAAAAATCTTTTTTACGTTTATTAAGTTACCTTCGGCCTAAACGAACAAAACTAATACTCGTTTTTTTACTATCTGTTCTTAGTACAATTTTTATGGTAGCTAGTCCAAAAGTTTTGGCTCAAGCTACAAATATTATTGCCGATGGTGTTTTAAATCGTACAAATTCCAATGTAGGCGTAGACTTTCAACTACTATTTAAACAACTAGTTTTACTTGGTATATGTTATACATTAAGTGCATTATTTTCTTATTTAATGCAGTATTTAATGGCCGATGTTGCCCAATCAACTGTATTCACATTAAGAGAAAGCACAAATGTAAAACTTGCAAAACTACCTCTTAGTTTTTTTGATACACACGCTCATGGTGATATTTTAAGTACAGTTTCTAATGACGTTGATAACATTAGCACAACTCTTCAACAAAGTTTAACTCAAATGATTACATCTATCATTACTATTATTGGTGTAGTTATAATGATGCTTACTATTAGCCCTTTGTTAACAGTTATCATCTTTGTTACACTACCTCTTGGTGTGTTTCTTATGAAACCATTAATGAAAAAATCTCAAATATTTTTTAGTACACAACAAGAAGAACTTGGACAATTAAACGGTCATATAGAAGAAATGTATACAGGTCATCGCATAATCAAAGCTTTTGGCCGCGAACCACATTCTGTAAAAACATTCAAAACTATAAACGATCAGATGTTTGATTCAGGATGGAAATCTCAATTTTTATCAGGGCTTATTATGCCTCTTATGATGTTTATGAACAATATCGGATATGTATTAGTTGCTGTTGTTGGTGGTATTCAAGCTGCAAACGGTCAACTACTTATAGGTGATATTCAAGCATTTATCCAGTACTCTAGACAGTTCACACAACCTATAAATCAGCTAACAAATATTGCTAATATTTTGCAATCCACTGTTGCTTCTGCTGAACGTGTTTTTGAAATTTTAGATGAAAAAGAAATTATTCCTGAAACACTTACCCCTATAGTTCTTGATAACCCTAAAGGTCATGTTTCTTTTAATCATGTACAGTTTGGTTATGTACCTGATAAACTTCTTATGACTGATATGAATATCGACGTTTTACCAGGTCAAACCGTTGCAGTTGTTGGACCAACTGGCGCTGGAAAAACAACTCTTATAAACTTACTCATGCGTTTTTACGAATTAAATGGTGGTGCTATCAAAATAGATGGTATTGATATTACTGATTTGACTAGAAAAAATCTTCGCCAAATGTTTGGCATGGTTATTCAAGATACATGGTTATTTAAAGGCTCTATAAAAGATAATATTGCATACGGAAAAGATGGGGCTACTCTTGAAGAAGTTGTTGCCGCTGCTACTGCTGCATCTGCTGATCATTTCATTCGCACATTACCTGATGGGTATGATACGATTTTAAACGAAGAAGCATCAAACATTAGCCAAGGTCAAAAACAGCTTCTTACTATTGCACGAGCAATTCTTGCAAATCCTTCTATTCTTATTTTAGATGAAGCAACAAGTAGTGTTGATACTCGTACAGAAAGTCATATCCAAACCGCAATGAATAGTATGATGAAAGGGCGTACAAGTTTCGTTATAGCCCATAGATTATCAACTATAAAAGATGCCGATATGATTTTGGTTATGAAAGATGGTGATGTAGTTGAAAAAGGTACTCATGAGCAACTACTATCTCTAGGTGGCCTATATGCCGACCTATATAACAGTCAATTTAGCCGTAGTGCATCTTAATTTTTTGACTTCATATTCTATACCTCCTGTACCACAAACAAAATCAATTAAAATGTTTACTTTAAATAAAAACTTGTTATAATATAATTAAATAGAAAAGAAATACGCATCAAAAAAGAGCCGTGCGTCAACACGACTCTTGGGCGAAATTACTTGTCCTCATGTAACAGATGCACTGTTAATCTAGTTGGTAGCTAGAAGAACAGACTCAAAAGTATTTCAAAAATCAAACTAAATAAATTATCCAAAACAGCTAATGTAATCCAGATAACAACTGGGTTTTTCATTAGCTTTTTTGTTGTCATAGATAAATTCTTAAGTATCTTTTTTACTTTTTCTTTTGTTTTCACGTCTATCTTCACCTCCTTCCTACACAAAGTAAGAAGAAGGTCTAACTATTAACTATCATGAGTCCACCCCCTTTGATGCCATAAAGCATTTAAAAGAAGCTTTGGATATACTTTTGATATACATCCGCACATGGGGGCTATTCGCTTAATGTAATTATATCATAATTATATGTTTGGTAAAAGTTTCTAAACTTTGAAGTCTAAATCTATAGTATTTTAAAGCCCATACATACACAAAAGCTCATCTATACAAATCACTATCCCAATGTTATTCAAGCACTCTATACGTTCATTATATAGCCTACGCAATAATGTTCTAGCACCTTCTCCGTAATGTAATTGATTATGACAAGTACTACATAAGGATACTATGTTTTCTTCTATATCTAATGATATTTCAAACATTTCTGAAAACGCTAATGGAATAAGATGATGTGGCTCTGTATAAGGTATCTCTGTATTACGTCTCATAAAAGTATCGTGAATGTTATCTAACTCACATAAATAATTAGCTTTTTTTAACGCACGTGCTGCCACAATTTTATCTCTTGGATATACCTTAATGCCATCTCTTATAATAGCTTCTTTTCTTTTATAAGAAGTTGTTGATGTTTGATTCTCCGACGCCTCTATTAAAATTTCTTTAGTTAACAAACTATCTTCTACTATTTCTTTTTTCCAAACATCTTGATTTGCTACTATTTCTTGAGTGTTCAGATATCTATCTAATCTAGCATTCACTTTGCTAGGGCCTTGTACTGCCTTTAACCCATGTTCTTTTAATCTTTCATATGGAAGTATCCCATCCTTATAAATTGTAACTAACTGTAATTCCATATATCTACCATGGTTTACATAGCTACTGCCTTCTATTATAAATTTACTATCATCTATAGTTGTTTCTGTAAGATTTACCTTTGATACCTGACATTTATACTTAATTTCTTTATAATGATTACTTATGTAAATATAAACTATGTCCCCTACTAAAATATTCGTACTTTGTTTCCATTCAATTGTGTCTAATTCATGAAATGCGCGTATTACATCATATTTCTTAGGATTACAAATTATCACCCAAGATTGTTGTTGTTGCGACACTTGGTTTAAAAGTATTTTATTATAGTAAGGTAGTATGGTCTGTATTCCTTCTTTCACAGCTATTACTACTTCGGCTAACTCCGTATTGTTAAATGCATCTTCTATATTTAGTTGTATCCTAGCCTTCTTAATTTCCCCTCTTTGTAACAGTTCTTTAACCTTAAGTTTATTCTGTCCCAAATTAAAGTACAATTCATCGCCTTCACTATAATACAATCTATCGTCATCTAATGGCATATCTAAAATTGTATTGTGTCTGCTAATATCCGCACTCTTAGCATTATCTCCTTTAATTTCGACAGCTATGTAAAAATATACTTTATCCCCTATTTTTTTTATAGCCAACGATACACTAGATAAACACTCTATATTTTCTTCTTTTTTCATCTGTACCCAAAAGTAATCACTTGCTACTTGATTCATTTTCAACCAACTATTACAAGGCAAAAATACATAGCCTGAAAAATAATGCTCTACCTCTTTTACTAGTTGAGTGAAAGTTTCTCTTGCTAATTTTCCTTCTAGTGCTAATTCATTCATTGGGTCTTCATCACTTATAGGCTTCTTGTAGTGTACTCCTGCATATTTTTTCAAATACGATTCTATTTTTTCTAATCCCATTACATCCTCCATCTTTTCCATTTGAACTAGTGGAACAATTATCATTTACATATACAGACTACTATAGTAATTTTCCCCTTCTATATTTTTTGTCATCTTAATTATATGCGCTTAATATAATTATCGCAATTTATGTGAGCAAATAGCTTTATTTCTCTCCAATTATTTTCTATAAAGTAATTAACAATCCTTTAAACCTAATAAAATATTACAGTTATCATTTAGGACTAAAAAAAGCTGACTTCTGTAAAATACAGAAATCAGCTTAGAGTTACTTATCCTTTTTAAAACACCCTTGATATAGGGTATTTTTCACCTTTTATATAGTCTTTTTATTGCATTTCCCTTGATTTTTTTATAGTAAATATCTATATAAATTTAGATTTGGTCTTCTGGCTTAATCCATTTTAGGTGATATATGCCACTTTCTACAAATTCATTTTCATAATATTCTTCAAGCTCCATTTGACGATTTCGCAGTTCTACATTTGTCATATCTGGATTTTCATCTCCTAGTTCATTAAGAGCTTCTCTCCTTGCCATACGAACTACAAGTTCTTCCCAAAACACGCGGTCTTCATAGCTATCTATATATTCTGCAAACGAGCTATTTTCATAACTATGTGTTGGCATATATTCATTATATTCTTCGTCATATGCTACGCAGTCTTCGCATCCATAATCCTTTGCCATTTTAAAAATCATTTGCTCCATAGCACTATATTGTTCCACACGATTATCTGTATCTCTCATACCATTTATAAGCAAATTACCTGCATATACAAGGTCCATTAGCGTTTTAAACTCTTCATTTGTGCATTTAAGTTCCATATTTTCCTCCATGTTCTTCTATAAAAAAACATCTAACTAAGTATATTTATATATCTACATATTACTTTATTTATAGTGTAACTATTCCTATTTAATTATATACGTTCTAGGCAAAAATTGCCATTATATTTATTTAACAAAAAAAACAGCGACGTTATACATTCGCTGTTTTTTATTTTTCAAACAAACTACATTTATATAAGTTCTAGCGCAACATCCATCATTTGTGTAAATTTAGTTTGACGCTCTTCTGCTGTTGTTTCTTCGCCTGTAAATGGACAATCTGAAATAGTACAGATTGTAAGTGCTTTTTTGCCTACTCTAGCCGCATTCATATAAAGCGCAGCCGCTTCCATTTCAACTGCTAGTACGCCCATTTTTTGCCATTCTTTTAATCTTTGTGCATCGTCATAAAATGTATCACTTGAATAAATATTACCTACTTTATATACATATCCGAATGACTCTGCAACCTCTACTGCTTTTTTTACAAGTGAAAAATCTGCAATAGATGCATATCTACCTGGTAATTGATATTGGTCTTCATATGATGAATTTGTGCATGCACCCATACCAATTACTATATCTCCAATTTTTAGTGATTCATCAATAGCACCTGCTGACCCTATTCTAATGATACTTTCAACATCATAGAAATTATAAAGCTCATATGAATAAATACCAATAGATGGCATACCCATACCATGTCCTTGAACTGATACTCTTTTGCCTTTATACATACCTGTATATCCGTACATACCTCTAACATCGTTATATTGAACAACATCTGTCAAATATTTTTCTGCTAAAAACTTTGCACGCAATGGGTCTCCTGGCATTAATACTGTTTTTGCAATATCACCTTTTTTTGCACTGTTGTGTGGTGTACTCATATAATTCTCCTTTAAAAATATACTAATTATTTCCTTATAATATTTCAACTATGCATAATTTTATTCAAATGTTGGTTCTATTAGACCATACGTATTATTTTTACGCTTATAAACTACATTTACTTCTTCTGTTTCAGCATCTAAGTAAACGAAGAAGTTATGACCAAGCATTTCCATTTGCATAACCGCTTCCTCTGCATTCATCGGTTTAATTGCAAATTGTTTACGTCTTATAATTTGAATATCATCATCACATTCATCTTCTGGAGCAAGAAAATCTACATTAAAAACAGGTTCTTGGTTATTCCTATGTTTGTTTCTAAGTTTAGTTTTGAAACGAACAATTTGGCGTTCAATAATTGCAACTGCACTTTCAATAATCTTATACATATCTTTCCCTTGAGTTTCAGCACGAAGAATTTGTCCATGAAAAGGAATTGTAATCTCAATAATATGACTTATATTTTCAACACTTAGCGTAACTTGCGCCTCCGTGCTTTCATTAAAATATTTATCTAATTTTTTCATACGTTCTGTTATTATGTTATTTAAAGCCTCTGTTACCTCAATGTTTTTTCCTTGAATTATGTTTTTCATAGTATTTTCTCCCTTCATATTAGTTGTTATTTTATTAATAATAAGGTTATATTTTCCTATACTTTATTTATTCTATATTAATTATGCTTTTTCCTTTTTATTTTCAAAAAATTTCAAAACATATTTTTTTACTACTTGTTAATCAGTATTTTCTATCTAACAATTGTTTAGTAACGTTATACAACACATCTTTATATGGATTTTCGGGTAATGTTTGTATGAGTTTATATGCTTTTTCTGTATATTTTTTTGCTAATTGACGAGCTTTATCTATACCCTCGTATTTGTTTGTAAGTTGAATTATTTGTTTAATTTCATCTTCTGTATAACTTGATTTTTGAATTATTGCCATCAAATCTTTTGGTTTTTTTTCCATTGCATAAATTACTGGCAGTGTAAAAACACCATCTTTTAAATCATTTGCACAATCTTTACCTATTTTTTCATCTACACCTGTATAGTCCAAAACATCATCAATAATTTGAAATGCCATTCCTATTTGGTAGCCTATTCTCCAAAACTTTTTTGCTAATTTTTCTGGGCACTCATTTTCTGCTGCTCCTATATATAAGCTTAATGAAAATAATTCAGCAGTCTTTCCTCTAATACGTCTTAAATAATTTTTAACAGATACATTTACATCAAACCTTGAGTTTAACTGTTCAACTTCGCCTAAACAAATTCTTGACATAGATAATGTATCCATTTGAATTGTTTGCAAACTAGCTGTTTGTGCCATTACTTTAAAACACAGACAAAACAAGTAATCACCTATATACACTGCATATTCTTTTCCATATTTAGATTGTATAGTAGGTATTCCTCTTCTTAGGCTTGCATCATCTATAACATCATCATGCACAAGTGTTGCCATATGAAACATTTCTATAACTGCACTCAATGCCCTTGTTCTTTCTTCTTCATACTTTCCAAAATTCGCTGCAATAATTGAAAAAGCTGGACGCATCATTTTGCCCCCTGCTTCAAGCAGCTCATTGATAGATGATTCTATTTTTTTATCACGGCATTTTGAATTTTTTATTATTATACGCTCTACTTCTCTTAATTCTTTTTTTACTCTAGGATATTCATCCCACATTTCATGCATAGTTTCCTCCCTCTATCGGGAACCTTTATTTATAATTTTGTTGGTTCCTAACCAGTAATTACCTACTACTTGATTTATCCATGGCAACATATAACAATCCAGTCAAAACGATTTTTCTGAGCCATTCATTAGCGGGATAGCTCCGAATATAAACCATTAAAGTAACTGTCCATAAACGATTTCCTAACGATGAAATATAACCTCTCATTATATTGCGATTATATTTCATGTGAAAAAATTCATGTTGTAGGTAGTAATAAACTGCATATATATTTAATACACTGAACAAGTATACCATATTAATCAAGTGATTTATTGCCATTATAAAAAAGCCTCAAAATGCTTATTTATTGTTAGTATACCTATTTTTTATTTTTCAATACCAATTTTACAACCTTAATATTTGGCCATTAATTATTTTGTACTTTTCAATTATTTATTTTTTATTTCTACAAATTTTATCGTCTCTTTATCTTTATCAATTATTATTATCGTCTCTTTATCGGCCCAAATAATGCCATCTTTTATTTCTTCTGTCAATTTTACCAGCTTACTAATTTCTTTTTTCATTATTTTTATTAGTCCTAATATTTTATCATCTAATTGTTCTACTCTTTTGTTTATTTTTTCACTCAATTTCCAATTTTCCCAACAACTTATAACTGCATCTATTACAACTGCCATTATAGTTGCGCTTAATACAGTACATAAACACTCATCATACATGTATGCCCAGTTGTTTATTTTAATACGTACATTTTTAATTTTTCTTTCATGTTCTAAACGTTCCAATATTTCTAACCTATGCGCTTGTCTCCATATATTTTTTTCCATTATTTTTTCAGCTTTCAATTTTTTCAAATTCTCTAACTCACTACTTACTATTTCATATAACTCATTTCCAATATTTTCTTTTGGAAATAATTCTTCACCCACTATCTTTTCGCAAGCTTTTTGAATATTCTTAAGCTTTTTTTCTTTATTAGTAATTAAACTATATCCTTCAATCATATGTTCTTCTAATATCACACTTTTTTCAATTATTAGTTCTGTTATTTGTTTATTTATTTTATTAACGTATTCTTTACATAAATTTTTGTTATCATATTTATTTACTTCTATAGATTGTATTATTATTTGTTGGCACTTTGTTTCATCTATTATATTGCTGTATATATATTTGTAAAATTTTTGATATTGAATTTTTATTTCTTTATTTAATTTTTGAATAAAGTTCATTTGTTCTTCTATGCATTTATCAATATCACAATAAACACTATTTTCTATCATACTTTTTATACTTTTTTCTATCATACTTTTTATAGATTTATTGAAATTTCGGACTATATTATTTCTTATTTTTTCACCTAGTTTTAGTTTATTTTTAATTAATATATTTTCAACAATATTCTCATTATTTTCCATTGTTACTTTTTTAGAACTATTTTTTTCAGAACTGTCTTTTTTAGAACTATATTTTTCAGAACTATTTTTTTCAGAACTATTTTCTTCAGAGCTATTTTCTTTATTGCTATGCTCTTCAATATCGCTTTCTTTTTTTCTCATTTTTTTAGAACTATTATTTTTAGGGCTATCATCTTTATAGCTTTCTTCCTCAGGAGCGTATTCTTCATAATCGAACTGTCCAGGTTCATATTCTCCAACGTTGTATTCTTCATTGTTGAAGTTTTCTTCACTCAATTCAGATTCATTATATCCATACCATCTTTCTTCGTTTAATTCTGAATTATCATATATACCCCATCGCTCTTCGATTAAACTATCTTCTTTATTATTGTATTCTAAAGCTTCTTTTATCACTATGTCAGTAAATTCTTTTTCTACTATTTTATTTTCTATCTTTCCATTACGAAAAAACTTTTCTATACTTTCCAACATATTTATTTTGTCTTTTACACTCTCCCTTATATATTTTTTATATTTACCACTATAAATATATATGTCATTCTCTATCCCTTTACCTATTTGTAAATTATTATTTTCATCTATCATTATTATTAGATTTTTATTACTATCATCTGTAGTCTCTTTTACTATTACCTTGTTTATTTTTTTTCCCAAGTTCATTTCTATTTCTTTTATCTTTTCTTTTATTAAAGATAAATCTTTCTTATTGTTTAAAAATTCCACCCTTTTAATATATTTTTTCTTGAATTTCTTTATTTTTTCTTCTTCGTTCTCTATTTTCATTATAAGTTTTTTTTTAAATATATTTAATATATCTCGATAACTCACCTTTGCATGTTCTATTACCCTATTTGTCATGCTTACTATATATTTACTGTCATTCATATTTTCTTTAATATCTGTTGTTACCTCACTCATTACACCTAATAATATTTGATTATTTTCATCTATAACCTTACTAACCTTACTACACATATCATCTATACTTTTATTTACAAACGTTAATACTTCATTATTTCTCAAATTCTCTATACTTTGAATATTAATTATCTCAGTGTCCTTTATTATATTATTTATATTTATTTCTAGTAACTCTTCAGTTTTACGAATTACATACCTATCTATTTTTCTATACATTGGTTCTTCTATCTCTATACTTCTTATTTTATTTTGATTTTCATTTTCTTTAATAATATCATTCACTTCCAAATGATTAATTTCTTCATTTACTCGTTGCTCATTTAATAGAGCGTTTCTTTTTAGTTTCACCTCTTTTTTTATATTTACTCTTAATTTTTTATAGACAAAAGCACCTACTACCGCACCTAATACTAACCCTAATGCCTTAGAAACATAATTCATAATTTCACGCATTAATACTTTCTCTAATATTTCATCATCATTATCTATTTTTTCTAATATTTTTTTTATTTCTATTTTTTCACTTATACTATCTATTATTTTACGTAGTTCATCTTCTGCACTATTCATTTCTTCTAAACATTCTTCTATAGTACTATTTTCAAGTGTTTTGTTTAACAACGGTATCTTCATATCATCACTTACTTCTTTAGAAAAACTATTCCATGCTATTTGATAATCCTTAAATAACATTACTACTTGCTTTTCTAATTCTTTTATTTTTCTTTCTTTTTCTATATTTTTCGAAAAAAATAAATTATCAAATAACATATTTTCATCTCCTTTATATTTTTTATATAAATCTTTTTCTTTACTTTTTTTATCATTATATGCACCTTATTTAAAAAAGGTTACTCCTTTCAAAAATAAAAAAACAATTATCTTTTAATTCGATAATTGTTTTTTTTGATTATTTCCATTCACGAAATATCTTTTATGTGAAATATTTTTATCTCTGATTGCTTCTTATCTATTGTTAATATATTTTCTTTATCCAAAAATACAAC
>JBOFDK010000015.1:0-61907 GCA_051646925.1 Cellulosilyticaceae bacterium
TACGAAGGGTATAAGTTGGAGAGTTAAGTAAGTTAGCATTTTCATCAAATACAGACAAATTTAAATTAAAACACGTATTATTATCAAATATCGTATTAATAGATACGCTAGAGTTTATCGATATATTATGAAAATTTGCTGAATTATAAAAATCATGTAATTTGCGAAGGGTATCTAAATATAAATTGATATTTGTAACATTGAAGGCATTATTTAAAGACTTGAAAAGATCATCAAATATGTCCAATTCAGAAAGAGTGAAATCTTTTGTTTCAATAATGATAGTATTGGACTCTACAAGATTATAAAATGTAGAGGATAAATCATGTAATTCAGTGGTTACAATACGTAATTTATTACTATTAGATAAACAAAAATTATCATAAGTATGGGAAATATCAGAGATAAATACTGACGATACATTATTATCAATATTAGTTGAAAGTATAGCAGAGTTTGATAAAAATATTGATAAACAGGACAGAAGCTTATCGATAAATATTAAGCTATGATTGAATTCTTTATAAGAATCTATAATAAAATTAGTTTTTAATTGAGATTCAGTAGAGGATATATAGTTATCAAGTGATTTAGAAAATTTCAAAAACTTTTTATTAACAGTAACATATTTATACATTGGTTGAAACTCCTTTTTTGAAAAAATATATAATAGTATATGTAAGGAATAAGAAACTGTTACAAGAAATAATAAAAAACTAGTCATAAATCTTTAAGTAGATTAATGACTAGTTTTTAAAAAAGTTATTAATATGGATAACCATAGATAGGATTAATAATATTAAGCAATTTAGTTTGAAATGCTTGAAGTTTTTTGTAAAGAATAATAAGTGTATTATAGAAATTATACATATTGAATAGGTCGTGCTTGAAATAAAACTCAACGTCTAAGAGCGATTTGAAAAAGATACTATTTGGAGAGTATATGTCTGGAACTAAATGAGAAATGCTTTGGTCAGAAGAGATAAAATTAGTAGAAAAATTAAAAGTTAAATTATCTTCATTATTTTCATTATTTTCATTATCTTTAGAACAAACAAAATATATATTAGCAATACGATTGCCAATTTGATTAGTTAATTGGATATCTAAATACAAAGAATTATTTTCAGTAAATAAAGTATCGGTAGTTAGCTGAGCTTTAAGCACTACAGAATCATTATGTGATTGATTAAGAGAAGTATATAATTGGTTCAAGTGATGTAAGTGATTTTTAGTATGCTCAACATTGAAAGTCTTATTAAAAGTCGTAAGAAAGTCATTAAATATTTTCCATTCCAATGTGCTAAAGTGTTTTTTTTCTACGAAAACATTACTTATAGTACAGCTCTCCAAAGATCTATCAATAGATAGATTATTAATAAAGCGACAAGAATCATTACATATATGTGGCATAATTAGTGATAATAAAGTACAATCAACAGTTGAAAAGATAGTCCGACTTGATAAAAACACTTCAAATAATGAAATAAGCTTATCGATAAAATTTAGTCGGTGTTTTAACTGAGGGTGTATGTTTGAAACAGAGTTAGATATTATTAATGAGTTAGTATAATATATATATTCATCAATTAAGGTTTGAAAATTTATAAAATTTGTAACCATGAATTAAAACTCCTTTTTAATTAAAGTATATTATAATATATGCAATAAATAATAAAAGGTTACAAATAATAAAAAAATAGACATAAACCCAAAAATGGTTTACGTCTATTTTTTTGAAAAATATTATTAGTATAGCTATGGTAAAAATATTAGAAAAATAAAGTAGATAAAGGAATACCAGCTATAATTACAAGAAGAAGTATTGCAATTGAAAAAATTGTTGTGTATTTGTAAATTGATTTTGTATCAAACCACTCTTTATTACTATGGATAATAGCTGCAAATGGAGATGCAGCAGGTGTTATAGCAGCTATTAATGTTATATATATAAATAAAGCTACTATTGGGTCAGGTAACACACCCATTTCACCAACAAAAGAAAATATTATTGGTAAAAATATAATACCAACTACTGCACTGTTGCAAAAATTTGTAAGTGTAATACCAAGTATTAGTATAAGTATGGTGAAAACAAGTTGGCCAGCACCACCAAAAATAGGTGTAAACAATTCTTTAAGAAATGGTGTAACGCCAGTTGAATCAGCTGTTACAGCATTTCCGATTGTAAGAGCTGCCGCAATTAAGAAAACAGTACTCCATTGAACATGACTACTTTTAATTGCTTGGTATTCAATAATTGGTTTTTTACCAACGTTAAGACAACATAAAACGGCAACAAATAAAAGAACTAAGCCAAATTTATTTTCATCTAAAAAGTTTTGAATCAGCATAGTATTTGGTAAAATACCAGGTAAAAGCATTAAAATAATATAAAGTACAAAAGAGAAAGATAATATTTTTTGTTTTGTAGAAAGTGGTGGTAACGGTTGTTTGTTAAACATATCAATATTGATATTTGAAAGCTTTGAAACGTCAGGGCGTAAAATAAACTTCATAATTAATATGAGGAGTAAAATACCAAGTAAAGAAAGTGAAATAGTAAGCCCCATATAAGAAGCAGCGTTGATATCAGTACCACTTAAAGTTTTGTAATTACTGAGCAAAATAAGAGGAACGTCTTTAAATGGAGCTGTAGAAAATCCGAATAAAGATGTCATAACAACGGCTAACAATGATAAAGTAGCATATTTATCACCAGGTTTTATACCAACTTCTTTAAAAATACCATATAAAACAGGCCAAAATAAGAAAATAGGTGCAAAAGCTGAAGAAGTTGCAGCTAAAACATATACACCGAGTAAAAGCATAGCTGTAAAAACCCAAGGTTTATTATTGATAATTTTTCTAGTAAGAAACCAACGACCTATGTAAGTTGTAATATTATTATGTACAAGAGCACCAATGAAAACCATCATAAAAATTACTTGAACAACGGTAGGGTCTCCGAAAAAATTAGTCAATATTTGCCCCATAGGTGCATAAGCACTCATACCTAATGCAAAAATACCAAGTAAACTAGGCCAAATAGGATCGACTGTAGTCCATAAATAGATGACACCGATAAATACACCAATAACTTGCATACCTATAGGAGTAATAGGTTCCAGTGGTGGTATAAATTGAAAACCAAACATAATGAAAATACCAATAATACTGTTAATAGCATACCCACTAATAAGTTGTTGTTTTTGAGAGGTATTTGTAGAAATGTTTTTTGAAAGTTTTTGTTCCATAAAAAATCTCCTCTTCTTTTTATTTAATAAAAATGTGTTAAAAAGATAACATAATAATACAAATTTAAGGATAGCATTGATGGAAAAAGAAAAAAATAACACGTGTTAACATTATGAGAATACTATGAATATAAATGAAAAATATGAAAAAATTAGTGCAATTTTCACTGAGATAATTTTGATAATTATGCATATAAGAAAAAAGTATTTAAAAAAAAGAACAATTTAATTGTTCTAATAGGAAAGAAGTTTCTTATTATTAACGTATTGTGTTAGAGAATTAATATCTTTTAGTATTATTGTATGTCCGGATTTTTCAATAATACCTTGTTGCTTTAGAGCGCTCATAATACGTGAAACGGTAATTGTATGTACACCAAGATATTTGCCAAGTTCGACATAATTAAAATGTTTATGAAGCATTCGTTTGTTACCAGAAATATAACTCAAATCAATTAATGTTTTGCAAAGGCGACAAGTGACTGTAGATTCTAGCATAAAATGAAAATGGTATAAAACAGAAGTTAAATGATTAGCAAAACATGACATTATAAAACGATTTAGGTTAGCATCGTTATCTATAAGATTGTAAAAAGTAGGATATGATACTTCCGTTACGCGGCAAGTTGTTTTTGTACAAATTAAAAATCCAGTAGTGTTACTATCATGAGGTAGTGATAGGTAAGCTGGTGTAAAGTTGATAATTGACCCAGCAGTAAAGTATAAGTATATTTTTTCTTCACCAGATTGTGTAAAACTTACTAAGGCGCATAATCCCTCTTCAACGCAATATACAGATTGTTTAGGATTGTTGAAATCAAAAAGAAAAGTTCCTTTTTGAATAATCTTAGAAGTCCCATTCGAAAGGAAAGTATTGAAATATTGCTTCTCAATTGTTGTATTCATGAGTATAATCTCCCTGCAAATATCAATTAAATATAATCGTAACAATAAAAAATAATAATGGTTATACGTTAATAATAGCCTGTTTTTTTTGAAAAATCAATAAAAGTATATAAAAATTGCATAAAAAAAACAAGAAACCTAACATATGTTATTTTATCAAAATATAATGAGTGATATAATGGATTCAGCTGTTAAAATAATAACGTAAAAAATATTAAAACTTAATATTTAAACAATAGAGGAGACATGACCATGGTAATATATGATTTGATTATTATCGGTGCAGGACCAGCAGGAATGACTGCTGCGATTTATGCTGCAAGAGCAAATCTTAAAGTAATGATGTTAGAAAAATTAGCTCCAGGTGGACAAATTATTAATACACATGAAATTCAAAATTATACAGGATTTGGTAGTGTAAATGGTGCGGAATTAGCTTATAAAATGTTTGAGCATACGCAAGAATTACAAGTTACCATGGAATATGCTACAGTAACTAAATTAGTAAATAAAGAAAATGTGAAAGAAATACATAGCGAAGAAGGCCAGATATATCAAACAAAAGCAGTACTAATTGCAACAGGAACTGTACCTAGAAGATTAGATGTAGAAAATGAAGAACGTTTTGCAGGTGAAAATATTAGTTGGTGTGCAATTTGTGATGGAGCATACTATAAAGATAAGGATGTTGTAGTAGTTGGTGGGGGAAATTCAGCAATTGAAGAAGCCATCTATTTAGCAAGCATTGCAAAAAGTGTAAAAGTTGTAACTTTATTTAATCTTACAGCAGATGCGATTGAGTGCGAAAAATTAAAGAAATTTGAAAATGTAACTATTTATGAATACCACAATGTTGAGTGTTTTTTAGGTGATACAAAATTAAGTGGTATGAAAATTAAGTCTGTTAAGACTGAAGAGGAAATAGTTTTACAATGTGATGGTGTTTTTGAATATATAGGATTAAAACCATCTACAGAAGTATTTAAAGAAATTGGTATTTTAGATAAACAAGGATATGTTGAAGTTGATAATTATATGGCAACAAATGTAGCTGGTATATATAGTGCCGGAGATGTGACTGTCAAGCAGTTAAGACAAGTAGTAACAGCGTGCGCAGATGGTGCAATAGCTGCACAGGCTGTTGCAAAATATATAGAAAATATTTGATATATCAAATTGCAAGAGTATATTAGGAGGCAAAAAAATGATTAAAGAAATTAAAGAAGAAAAAGAATTTTATGAAGAAATTAAAGAAGGAACAGTGCTAGTTGACGTATACTCAAAAACATGTGGACCTTGTAAAATGTTAGGATTTGTTTTAGCAGACCTTGAAAAAGAATGTCCAAATGTTAAAATGCTAAAGCTAGATTTTGACTACAATAAAGAAATAACTGAAAAATACAACGTATCTTCATACCCAACAATTTTACTTTTCAAAAATGGTGAAGAATCAGCACGTCTAAAAGGTTTACAACAAAAGCCAGTATTAAAAAAATTACTTGAGCAATAATTATCTAACATATATCAGTTAAATATAAGGAGGAATTTAAAATGGCAGTAGAATTTAAAGTAGTAGAGCATTTGATTACAAGACAATATCGTGCAGAACAAAACTTTTTAGAAATGTTTGAAAAAGGTGAGTATACTTTAGAAAATCCGTTAGTAAAAGTGAATCCATATATTGTTGCACCACTTACAGCACTTGTAATGTTTAAAACAACAAAAGAAGTAGCTGTAACATTAACTGTAAAAGGAAAAGAAGAAGCAGGAGATATTATACATAGTTTTCCAGCAGCAAAAGAACATAAAATTCCTGTACTAGGTTTATATGGTGACTGTGAAAATACAGTTGTTTTAAAACTTGAAACAGGTGAAGAATCTGAAGTTAAAATTCAAACAGCACCTATTCAAGATAACATAGGTAAATGTAGTTACATAAATACGACAAGTACATATATGGAAGACAAATTAATGTTTATAACACCAGCAGGCCCATCATGTGCATCTGCATATGACTACAATGGTGATTGCCGTTGGTACTTAACAGAAACATTCATATTTGATATGAAACGTTCACAAAATGGTAATATTTTAATTGGAGCAGATCGTTTTGTTGCACTTCCATATTACACAACAGGTGTATGTGAGATGAGTCTTATTGGTAAAATTTATGTAGAATACCGTATTCCAGGTGCATACCATCACGACCAATTCGAGATGGAAGATGGAAACTTATTAGTGTTAACACAAGAAGCAGGTGCAGCAACAGCAGAAGATATGTGTATTTTAGTAGATCGTAAAACAGGAAATATACTTAAAACATGGGATTACAAAAAAGTATTACCACAAGATAAAGGTAAATCAGGAAGCTGGAGTGAGCATGACTGGTTCCACAACAATGCAGTGTGGTATGACAAAAAAACAAATTCAATTACACTATCTGGAAGACATCAAGATGCAGTTATTAACCTTGATTTTGAAACAGGTAATTTAAATTGGGTTATTGGTGACCCAGAAGGTTGGCCAAAAGAATTAGTTGATAAATACTTCTTTACACCAGTAGGCGGGGAATTTGACTGGCAATATGAACAACATGCATGTGTAATTCTTCCAGATGGTGACGTTATGATGTTTGATAATGGACATTGGCGTTCAAAAAATCCAGATAATTACTTATTAAATAAAGATAATTTTTCAAGAGGTGTAAGATACCGTATAAATACAGAAAACATGACGATTGAGCAAGTGTGGCAATTTGGTAAAGAGAGAGGGGCACAATTTTTCTCACCATACATCTGTAACGTTGAATATTACGGAGAAGGACATTATTTAGTACATTCAGGTGGTATTGCTTATGAAGGAAACAAGGCGTGTGAAAGTTTAGGCGCATTTATTGATGAGCGTAATCCAAACAACAAATTACAAAGCATCACTACAGAAATAAAAGATGATAAAGTAATGTTTGAAATGCATGTAAATGGAAACTATTATAGAGGTGAAAAATTATCACTATACCATAATGGTGAAAATTTAACTTTTGGTAAAGGTAAATTACTAGGTGATTTATCAGAAACAGAAAAATTCTTAACAGAAATTCCAGCAGAAGATACAGGTCTTTTAATGCCAGAAAAAAATGAAGTAAAATTCATAGAAGAAGAAGATCGTATTAAATTTGAAGGTAAGTTTGAAAAAGGCCAAGTGTTAATGGTTCAACTGACTAATGATGAAATAACACACAATTATTTTGTTCCAACTACAAAAATGTCATTTTTAGCAATGTGCGTTGGTACATTCCAATCATCTGATGAAAGAGATGTTAAGTTTAATATTAATAAAAGAGGCATTTCAGGACGTTTTGAAGTTAAAATCATTCTTGAGGATAAAAAATACAACACAGGTATTATAGTTAATATTTAATGATAATGTATTTTTTGAAAAATTAATTAGAAAAGAAGGTGTTCTCTATGTCAAAACAAGTTAAATGTGTTGCTTGTGGAAAAATCGATGAGAATGAAACGTTATACAATCATGAATTGCATGATGATGAGCGATTTCAAATGCTTGTAACATCTAATGGTATTAATCCGACATTATGTTTTAAATGTTACGATGAATTATTAGATATTACTGCAAGATTATACAAACTATTTAATGAAGATACAGAGGAAATGATTCGTATTTTATCAAGAAGTGATATATTACATTGTTTAGAAACTAAATTATGTTTATAGAATAAAATATTTGAAACTAAAAAACTGCTTATAGAATAACTAATAAGCAGTTTTTTTATTATAGCATTTTTATACATTCACGAAGAGAGGCAATAGATTTTTCAGCTAATGTAAAATCATTATTTTTTAGTGCCAGTTCAATTTGTGTTTCAAGTTCCTTTTTTTCTTGCTCAGTTATTAAATAATTTTTATCAAAATACTTAGCATATATAGTTTTTCTAAATTTACGCATACTCATTTTGCGAATTGTTTTGTCATCTATTATAAGAACATAGTCCATACAATGTGCAATAGTATAATAATCATGAGATACCATTAAAACAGCGCCTTCATAAGACTTAATAGATTTTTCAAGTGATTGTTGAGCGTACGTATCTAAATGACTAGTAGGTTCGTCTAATAGTAGTAAATGAGTAGGTTTTATACTAAGAAGTGCTAACTGAAGCATATTTTTTTCACCACCAGATAGTGCTAGAATTTTTTGGTCTAGAAGTGATATATCTAAGCAGTAGCTACAAAGGAAATTAGTTAATACTTCATTATCACGAGAAATACCTGCATCAGTTAAACATTCACGAACTGTAATTGATGAATCAAGTGTTTCGTTTTGGTGCTGAGATAGATAACCTATTTCTATATTAGATGGCATATTAATAGAAGGATTATGATTAAATATGTCACGAAGCAATGTTGTTTTACCAGTACCGTTAGCACCGATAAGAGCTACTTTATCATGAGGACCAATTTCAAAATTCACATTTTCAAGTAATGATTCATCAAAACTTATATTATAGTTAGATACAGTTAATAGCTGTGTATCAGATATATCAGATGCATAAGTGAAATTTATATTTGGCTCTTTTATAGCTAAAAATGGTTCTTTTATACGCCTAGCTTCTAAACGTTCTTGAATTTTTAATCTAGCACGAAGAGAACTACCTTTTGACGGGTCGCCACTATTTGTTGCTTCCTCGCGTAGACGTTCTATAAGTGCATTGTTACGTTCTATTTCAACATTATCTTTTATAGCAAGTTGCTGAAGTTCTGTTTTTGATTCAAGAAGAGAAAATGTGTAATCTATATATCTTCCATCAAAATATTGAAGTTGCTTATTTTCTAAATGTATTATTTTATTGAAGCAATGTGTTAATAAATAACGATTATGAGTAATAACAAAAATTGTGCCTTTATGCGCATTTATTAGTGCTGTAAGAGCATTTAAATTTGCAAAATCTAAAAAAACATCAGGCTCGTCCATAATAAGTAAAGAAGGAACAAGAAGCATTTCTTTTATAATTTGTACAAGTTTGAACTCTCCGCCACTTAATGCTTCGATTTTTATATGTTGCTTATCATTTAAATTAGCAAGATTGAGTTTACGTAAAATATTACTTTCATATAAATCACCACCAATAGATTCGTAATGATCAAATGTTTGTTGGTACTCTTCAAGTAAAGTATCAAGGTTTTCACCTAGTGCCATTTCGTTACAAATATTTTCAAGTTTTTGTTGTAAGAAAATAAAAGGTTCAGCAATATAGTTAAAAACAGTTATTTCAGTAGATTGCGATGGATCGATAAATTGACTTACATAACCAATAGTACAATCAGATGCAATTTCTAATTTGCCTTCAAACATAATATCTTCAGGGTCCATAATTATATTTGTAAGAGTACTTTTACCAGAGCCACTAACACCAATAAAGGCGCAGTGTTCACCAGTTTCAATAGAAAAAGAAATATTATCATAAAGATCTTTATTTGGATAAGAATAGGATAAATTTTCAATAGTAAGCATAGTTGTGCCTCTCTTTTTTATAATAAAAACATTAATCTGTATAGTGTTAGAAGTATAACATTTTTTAGCGATACATTCAAATAAAGAGAAAGTATTCTGTAGTATAAATACATAAAAAAAATTAAAAACTTTTATGCGATTTTTTATGTATTGATGTGGCGATTGGTGGACAAACTATTTCGTAAACAGATTAGCGAATAAACATTGTTATTTTGTCGGTAAGTTGGTATAATATAACAAAGAATTTCGAAATTAAGTTCTTTGTCTAAGGAGATGAAGTTATGAATAATAGAAAAATAAATAAAATATTAAAGGAGATAAAAAAACAGATGAATAAGCAGCAAAAATCAAATAAATGTCTATGGATAGGAATAGGTGTAGCGGTTATAGCAACTTTAGTGGGCGTTATATTATGGCTTAAATCAAGAAATGATGAGTATATTGAAGAATACTATGAATATTTTGATGATGAATTAGAAGATGACTTTGAAGATGATTTATATGGCGAAGAAGATGATGAAGATGATATAGAATATGTTGCAATTAAAAATTTTGCTAAAGTAGACCCAGAAGAAGATGAAATTGAAGATGAGTACGAAGATGAGTACAAAATTGAAGATAATAAAGAAGAAAAAGAAGAGGAAGTAAAAAAAGTAAAAAAAGCAGAAAAAGCAGAAAAAGCAGAAAAAGCAGAAAAAGCAGTAAAAGAAGAACCAGCAAAATAAACTTAATCATAATTAGGGTTCCTTAGTGAAATGAAGGAGCTCTTTTTTTGATAAGAAAAGGAGATAGTAGAATTGAAAGTAATTATTGCAGAAAAACCTTCTGTAGCTAAAAATATTGCAGAAGCACTTGGGGTAAAATCAAGAAAAGATGGTTATATAGAAGGAAACGGTTATTATATTACATGGGCATTTGGACATCTTTTAGAATTATATGATGCAAAAGATTACGATGAAAAAATGACTTTTTGGAGAATGGAAAACTTTCCGTTTGTACCAGATAAATTCAAATATAAAATTAAACTTGATGCAAGCCGAAAAAAAACAGATTCAGGAGCAAAAAAACAATTAAAATGTATTAAAGAACTTATCGCAAAAAAAGAAGTAGAATGTGTTATTTCGGCAACAGATTATGATAGGGAAGGACAAATTATAGGCGACTCTATTTTACAATATTTAAAAGTAAAAAAACCTATTTATCGTATATTGTTAAATGAGTGGACAGAGGATGAAGTAAAAAAAGGACTAGAGAAACTTGTTTTAAACGAAACGATGAGACCACTTCAAGATGCGGGAATGAGTAGACAACATGCAGATTGGCTTATAGGCATTAATTTAACATCAGTCGCAACACTTAAATATAAATCTCAAAAGGGTGAAGTATTTAATATTGGAAGAGTTTTATTGCCAACGCTTAAATTAATATATGACCGTGATGAAGAAATTAAAGCATTTGATCCTGAGCCATATTATAAATTGACTGCTCAGTTTAAATTTGAAGCAGGAAATTATGAAGGTATATATACTTTAGATAAAAAAGATAAGCATAATAAAAAAGAATTATTAGAAGATATACAAATGAGATGTAAAGGAAAAGAAGCATATCTTAAAGAAAAAGATACGATAGAAAAAAATGAATACCCACAATTACTTTTTAACTTATCAGCACTACAAGGATATATTACAAGTAAGTATAGTGGTTTTACATCAGATAAAGTACTTAAAGTGGCACAATCATTATATGAAAATAAATATATAACATATCCAAGAACAGCAAGTTCAGTATTAGATGAAAGTTTAAAAGGAAAAGCAAAAAAAGTACTAGAAACATTAAAACGTGGTTTACCATATGAAGAAGAAATTCAGTTTAAAGTAACGCCGCGTGTTTTCAATAGTAAAAAAGTAGAAAGCCATAGTGCTATAATGCCGACATATGTAATACCAAAACATTTAGGACATGATGAAGAAGTTGTTTATCGCGCTATTAAAAATAGATTTTTAATGCAATTTATGCCAGTTGCAGTTGTAGAAGAAACTACTCTTACGACAACTATAGAAAATGTAGAAGGTGTATTTGTATCTAGGGGGAAAGTTCAAAAAGCATTAGGTTGGAAAAAAATTGAAAATGATACAGGTAAAGATACTATTTTACCAGACGTACCAGAAGGTGCAAAAGGAAAGTGTTCAAAACTAGAAGTTACGACTCATGCAACAACACCGCCAAAAGCATATACAGAAAAAACATTATTACGAGCGATGGAGACATGTGGCAAACAGTTTAAGGAAAGCAAAGATCAGACAGAATTGATGGATGCTATTTTAAGTGGATTTAGTATAGGAACACCGGCAACTAGAGCAGAAACAATCAAAAAACTTTGTTACACAGGATACGTAACAAGACAAAAGAAAAATTTACGTTGCACAGATAAAGGAAAACAGCTTGTAGAAATGCTACCAATTAAAGAACTTATGGATTTGGATTATACAGGTCGTTTGGAAAAAACGTTATCCGATATCGAAAAAGGAGTTGTGAAAAAAGAAAATTTTATTCAGCAAATAGAATCATTTGTAAAAAATGGAGTATATGCGGTAAAACAACAAACACACAGACCAGCAGCTACAAAAAAAATAGAACAAAAACAAGTAGCAAAAAGTGTAAAAACTAGTGCAAGTGAAAAAAATATAAGTAGAGAAGTAATGGGCAAGTGTCCAATATGTGGAAATGATATAGTAGAAGGACAAAAAGGCTATGGCTGCATGGGGTTTAAAAAAGGTTGCAAATATGTTATTTGGAAAGAATCAAATGAGCTAAAAAAATATGGTAAAAAAGTTACAAAAACAATTGTAAAATCATTTTTGAAAAAAGGTGTAGCAATTGTTAAGGGACTGAAAACCGTTAATGGAACAGTGTTTGATGCAAAAATCAAATATGAATTTGATGAAGAAATAAAAGCAGGAATATGGAAATTTGAAAAAGTATAAAAATAAATAAAGTAGTAGAAATGTTAGTCAATAATAAAATTTTGGAAAAATCTTGACACATATAAAAGAGAGGAGTATTATAGGCTTATATTTCATTTATTAAATGATAAATACACATTATAAGGAGAAATTTAAAATGGCTTATGTAATTAATGATAGTTGTATCAATTGTGGTGCATGTGCAAGCGAATGTCCAGTAAGTTGTATTACAGAAGGTAACGGAATATATGTAGTAAAAGAAGATGATTGTATAGAGTGTGGTGCATGTGCAAGCGTGTGTCCAGTTGGAGCACCAAATCCAGCATAATAATTAATAAAACAAATGAAATACAAAAAAAAGCTGTAAGTCATATGACTTACAGCTTTTTTTGTTGTATGTGCCAGAAGTACATAGCACCAGCTAATAACATTGCGCATAAAGCAGCGTAAACCCAAAACAATGGATTCCACATACTTCCAAGTAAAATGGTTAAAGAACCAATTGATGCAAAAATAGGGTTAATCTTACCGCGCCATAGTCCTGGTATTTCACCTTTGCGACCTAATTGGAATACTTTAATATATAATACAATATATAAGAAGTAGTTAATTGTAATAGATATTTCTGATATATCAGAGTTAGGTAAAAAGCTAAAATATTGTGTTACAAAGTGTAAAACAAGCCAGAATGTTGTTAGTACAAAAGTAACACCTGCTGAGTAAATTGAAATACCATATTTAGAAGACAAAGTGTTAAAACGACTTGATTTTGGAAACATATTACGTATAGCTAATGAATAAGGTAAACGGATAAGTCCCATGATAAGACCATTTACAGTTCCCATAACAGAAATAATAACAAAAACTAAAATTAATTTTCCGCCAAATGTACCGAATAATTGATTTGCAGCTACGTATACATGATCATTACCAAGAGCCATTACATTTTCAGGACCGATATAAATACTAATTCCTACAAAGTATAAAATATAAATAGCTAATATAAATAGTGGTGCAACTATTAATGCAAGTGGTAAATTACGCTTTGAATCTTTTAATTCATGCCCGATAGAAGTTGAAATAATCCAACCATCAAAAGCAAAAGCGATAGGTGCAATTGCTGTAATCCATGTTGCAGATTGCATTTTTGTAATATTAGACATTTCGATATGTCCAGGGTCACCTAAAAAGATACCAAGAATTGCGATAATAAATAAAGGAATTAATTTAATAATAGTAGAGGCATTTTGAAAATACCCACCTAATTTAACTGATAAAATGTTACATCCAAATAGTGCTGACATTACAGCAAAACCTATAAGAACTTCTACTATAAGACCACCTTGTAAATTGAAAAGAAGTGCGATATAAACTCCAGTTACCCAAGATACAACGGCAATAAGTGTAGGGTAATATAAAAAGGTATGGAACCACCCAAATGCACATGCTATGTACTTGTTACAAGTGTATTCAGCATAAGTTATAATACCTCCAGCCTCATCTGTACGAGACGCTATACAAGCAATTGTTAAACTTCCGAATATAATACTAACAGCTGCAAGACAGAAAACTAAAACCCCAAGAGAAATGCTTCCACCAGTAGCTACTAGTATGTCGTCACTCTTGAAGAAAATGCCTGAACCGATAACGATTCCGACGATCATTGCTATTGCGGTAAATAAACCGTATTTTTTTTCTTTCATAATGATACTCCTCTCTAAAATAAAATATTAAATAGTATTGTGCTGAAAACTCAGCATCATTTGGGTCA
Organism: Cellulosilyticaceae bacterium; assembly: GCA_051646925.1. GTDB lineage: Bacteria > Bacillota > Clostridia > Lachnospirales > Cellulosilyticaceae > JBOFDK01. The sequence goes on from JBOFDK010000015.1 coordinate 14,427, forward strand.
AATTACTACTATAGTCAAAGTACTTGTTAAGTTCATGTACTACTAAAGTTCGTATAATGTTAAATATTACTGTATTCTTGTAGTATAAAATAGCTGTGGTTAGAAGAATACTATCTAGTATAACACATGTAATAAAGAAGGGTATACTTTATTGTTAAAAAAAAAGTGCCAAAAAAGACATGAAAACATCAAAAAAATAGGAAGAAGTTACGTATTGAGAAATAGTGTATACATGTGATACAATGTTTAATTGTGACGACATAACGTCATGTACAAAGAAATGAGGGAACAAATAATGAGTCATGATAAAATTATAAATATTGCTGTTATTGCCCACGTTGATGCAGGAAAATCTACATTAGTAGATGCTTTCTTAACTCAAAATGGTGTTTTTAGAGAAAATCAAGAAGTCGTAGATTGTGTAATGGATAGTAACTCTCTTGAACGTGAAAGAGGAATTACAATATATTCAAAAAACTGTTCAATCAGATATAAAGACTATAAAATTAATATAGTAGATACACCAGGACATAGTGACTTCTCATCAGAAGTAGAACGTGTTATCCGTACTGTAGATACTGTTATATTATTGGTAGACTCAATAGAAGGACCGATGCCACAAACACGTTTCGTACTTCAAAAGTCATTAGAACTTGGATTAAAACCAATTCTAGTTATCAATAAAATTGATAAATTAAACCATAGAGCAGAAGAAGTTGTAGATATGACATTTGACTTATTCGTAGATCTTAATGCAAACGATGAGCAACTTGACTTCCCAATTCTTTACGGAATAGGTAAACAAGGTATTATGATGCGTAGTTTAGATGAGCCATCAGAAAATATCGAGCCATTATTAGAAACAATAATAAACCAAGTAGGACAATATCCAAATCAAGATGATGAGCCACTTCAAATGCAAATTAGTGCGTTATCATACGATTCTTTCATTGGACGTTTAGGTATTGGACGTGTTTACAAAGGTAAAATCAAAGAAGGTCAAACAGTACAAGTTTCAGCAAATGATGGAACACTTCGTACAGGTCGTATTGTAAAATTAATGGCTTACGAAGGTCTTAATCAAGTTCAAAAAACAGAACTTACAAGTGGAGATATCGCAGTTGTTTCAGGTATTCCAGATATTAGTATCGGTGAGACACTAGGAGAAATAGGACTTGTTAAGCCTATGCCAGCTATCACAATTGAAGAGCCAACACTTGCAATGAATTTCCTTGTAAATGACTCTCCTTTTGCAGGACAAAGTGGTAAATATGTAACAACACGTCACATAAAAGACCGTTTAGAAAAAGAATTAGAAATCAACGTAGGTTTAAGAGTAGAATCTATGGATACTACAGATGGTTACAAAGTATCAGGTCGTGGAGAATTACATTTATCTATTCTTATTGAAAACATGCGTCGTGAAGGATATGAGCTTGGGGTTTCAAAACCTGAAGTTATTATGCAACGTGATGAAAATGGAAAACTTATTGAACCAGTAGAGCGTGTTATTATTACACTTCCAGAAGAATATTCAGGAACAGTTATTAGTAAACTAAACATGCGTAAAGCATCTATGGAAAGTATGGAGCCTGAAAATGGTTTTATGCGTATAGAATACCTTTGCCCAACAAGAGCGCTTTTAGGATTTAGAAGTGAATTAATTACAGATTCTCGCGGAGAAGCTACTATGGTACGTCGTATTGAAGGTTACACACCATATGTTGGTGAATTACCACGTCGTAACAACGGTGCATTAATTGCGCAAGAAAATGGAACAACTATGGGTTATGCATTAAATAACCTTGAAGATCGTGGTACATTGTTTGTAAAACCAGCAACAGATGTATACGAAGGTATGATTATTGGGATGAATGCACGTCGTGAAGATATGACAGTTAATCCATGTAAAAATAAAAAGCTTACAAATACACGTTCATCTGGAGCAGATGATGCAGTTCGTTTATCACCACCACGTGTATTTAGTTTAGAAGAAGCTTTAGAATTCATCGAAGATGATGAATTAGTAGAAGTAACACCAGCAGGTGTTCGTCTTCGTAAAAAGCATTTAAAAGAAGGCGATCGTAAAAGAGCAGGTAAATAAAAGTTGCTAAGTTTTTGATTTGTAACTTTTTAAAGTTATATACATACCAAATATAGCGGTATGTATATAGCTTTTTTTCATAAAAAAACAAAAAAATTACTTGTCAGTACAAAAAAAACGTATTATAATAACAATATAAAGTCGAACGTTCGACTTGAAAAAAGAATAAATGTTAGAAAAATTATAATTTCAAAGTAATTTAGTTAGTCTATATTAGCATTAAATAAAAGCATGAATTATATGGAGGAAAAAAATGTTTAAAAAAAGTTTGAAATTTATATGTATGGGTGTACTAACAGCATCAATGATGCTTACAGGATGTCAATCATCAGAAACTTCTGATACAACATCTACAGGTGGAGATGATAAAACTTCAAGAGCTATTAAAGCTGGATTCATTTATCCAAGTCCAGTAGCTGACGGCGGTTGGGTACAAACTCATGATGCAGGTAGAGTTCAGTTAGAAGAAGAATTAGGTATTCAAACTGTTTATAAAGAATCAGTACCTGAAACTCAAGAGTCTGAACAAGTAGCACGAGATATGATAGATCAAGGTGCAAATATTATTTTTGCAACATCATTCGGATATATGGACTACATGGAGAAATTATCTAATGAGTTTCCAGAAGTAACATTTTTTCACTGCGCAGGGTATAAAACAACTGATAATATGTCAAACTATTTTGGACGTGTAGAAGATGCTAGATATTTATCAGGAATTGTAGCAGGTCTAAAAACAGAAACTAATCAAATTGGTTATGTTGCAGCAATGCCAATGCCAGAAGTAATTCGTGGTATTAATGCATTTACACTTGGAGTACAGTCAGTTAATCCAGAAGCGGTAGTTAAAGTATCATGGACAAATGCATGGTATGATCCATCTAAAGAAAAAGAAGCAGGAAGTGCTTTAATTGACCAAGGATGTGACGTTTTAGCGCAACACCAAAATGCAGCAGGTGCGCAACAAGCAGCAGAAGAAAAAGGTGTTTGGTCAATAGGTTATCATGCAGATATGAAAGATATTGCACCTAATGCTAACCTTACAAGTGTTGTTTGGAATTGGGCACCATATTACATGGAAGCTGTTCAATCAGTTATAGATGGAACATATAAGTCAGGCGCATACTGGGAAGGAATCGACAAAAATGTTGTAGATATCTCACCACTTACAAAAAATGCTCCAGCAGAAGCAGAAGAAATTGTAGCGGCTAAAAAACAAGAAATGATTGATGGAACATTCAATGTATTCCAAGGTCCGATTATTGATCGTGATGGAGAAGTTCGAGTTAACGAAGGTGATATTTTAAGTGATGAAGATCAATTAAATTGTGACTGGTTCGTAAAAGGTGTAGAAGGTGAAATATAATTTTTTACTCAAACTAAATAAATAGAGGGCGTTAATATGAAACAATCTGTAGTAGTGCAATTGGAAAATATAACTAAAAGTTTTGGCTCGGTTATAGCTAATGAAAGTGTGAATTTAACTCTTGGCAAAGGAGAAATTCATGCACTACTAGGAGAAAATGGCGCAGGAAAAAGTACACTAATGAACATGCTATCAGGGATTTATGCCCCTGATAGTGGGTTCATTTTTGTGCGTTCAGAGAAAGTCCATTTTACATCTCCTAAAAGTGCAATTGAAAAAGGAATAGGTATGGTACACCAACATTTTAAGTTGGTAGACTCTTTTACTGCAAAAGAAAATATAATAGCTGGAAGTGGTACGTTTTTTACTTTTGGAAAATCAGAAGAAAAGCGTATAATGACTTTATGTGAAAAATATGGATTAAAAGTAAACTTAAATAAAAAAGTTAAAGACATGTCAGTTAGTGAAAAACAAATGTTAGAAATTATAAAAGTATTATATCGTGGATGTGATATTTTAATACTAGATGAACCAACTGCTGTTTTAACACCACAAGAAGTAGATATACTTTTTTCTATTGTTAAACGAATGAAAAAAGATGGATGTACTATTATTATTATTACTCATAAGCTTAATGAAGTTATGGAACTATGTGATAAAGTAACTGTATTATTAAAAGGTAAAGTAGCAAAAACGTTAAATATTTCAGAAACAACACCACAACATTTAACCGAGCTTATGGTTGGGCATAGTGAATCACTTAGTATTGTAAGACCAGAACCTAAAAATTCTAAAGTAATATATGAGGCTAAAAACTTAACATTAATAAATGATGATGGTGTAAAACTGTTAGATGACGTTACTGTTCAAGTTAAAAGTGGTGAAATTTTAGGTATTGCTGGCGTTGCAGGAAGTGGTCAAAAAGAGCTTTGTGAAGCTATGGCAGGACTTGTAAAGTGTCAAAAAGGTGAATTGTTGTTTGATGGTGAAAACTTGATGGGACATAATCCAAGAGAAATATATAACAAAGGTATTAGTATGAGTTTTATTCCTGAAGATAGATTGGGAATGGGGCTAGTTGGTAGTATGGACATAGTCGATAATATGTTACTAAAAGAGTATCATACACAATCAGGTTTTTTCCTAAATAAATCAAAAGTTCAGGAAAAAGCAGATGAGCTTGTAAAAAAACTTAGTGTTAAAACACCTAGTGTATTTCATCCGGTAAAAATGCTATCAGGTGGTAATATTCAAAAAATATTGCTTGGTAGAGAAATAGATGCATCGCCAAAAGTGTTAATTACAGCATATGCAGTAAGAGGACTAGATATTGGAGCAACGCATCAGATTTATGATTTAATTAATGAGCAAAAAGAACTTGGCGTTGGTGTCTTATTTATAGGTGAAGATTTAGATGTATTAATGCAACTTTGTGACCGTATTATGGTTATGTGTAATGGCCAAGTAACAGGTGTTATTGATGCCCAAAATGCTACAAAAGAGCAAATTGGACTAATGATGGGAGGACAACATGCAATTTAGAGTATCTAAGTCCGGAAATGTTAGCAATAAGAAAAAAATAGTGATTACAGTAACTGCTATTTTTATTGCAATGATTATAACAAGTTTATTTATTGCAATTATGGGTCACAATCCTTTTGATGTTTATAAGTCAATGTTAGAAGGGTGCTTAGGAACACCGCATAGATTGCGCCAAACTATAGTAATTACTATACCGCTTATAATTACAGCAGTAGGAATTGCAGTTGCTTTTAAAATGAAATTTTGGAATATTGGTGCTGAAGGACAAATTTTAATGGGCGCTTTCATGGCTACAGGAGCAGCGTTATATTTAAAAGAATTACCAGCATATATTTTATTACCGATTATGATTATATGCGGGATTATTGGCGGTGGTATTTGGGCGTTAATTCCAGCTATTTTTAAAGCGAAGTTTAATACAAATGAAACTATTGTTACACTTATGATGAATTATATTGCATTAAAGTGGGTTGTTTATTTACAGTATGGACCATGGAAAGACCCTGCAGCAATGGGATTTCCTAAAATTGAAACTTTTGCCGCAAATGCGATTTTACCAAAAGTTTTTGGAGTGCATGTAGGCTGGATTATTGCAATTGTATTAGTATTAGCTATTCATTATTTGATTCACTACACAAAAACAGGTTATGAAATTCAGGTATTAGGTGAGAGTGAAAATACAGCAAAATATGCAGGGATGAATACCAAAAAAGTTATTATTATCGCTATGCTTTTAAGCGGAGGTATATGTGGATTAACTGGAATGATTCAGGCATCAGCTGTGAATAACACGTTGTCTATGGATATTACAGCAGGCGTTGGGTATACAGCTATAATTATTGCGTGGTTATCTAATCTGAAAACTCCTTGGATTGTAGTGGTGTCGTTGATGTTTGCGGTATTAACACAAGGGGCTAGTTATATTCAAACAGCTTACCAAATTCCTCAATCAGCAGCAGAAATAATACAAGGTATTGTGTTATTTAGCATATTAGGTAGTCAGTTTTTTATACAGTACAAAGTAAAGTTTGTAAATGAAAAGACAAAGTTGAAAGAGGAGGTAAAATAATATGGCAATTGAATCATTTTTAATAGCAGCAGTAATTGCAGGAACTCCTCTTTTGTTTGCTACATTAGGTGGTATGATGAACGAAAAAGTTGGTCATATCAACCTAGGGGTAGAAGGTATGATGCTTATGGGCGCGGTTATTGGTTTTATCGTAGGCTTAGTAACAGGAAGTGCAACATTGGCATTATTAGCAGCTATGGCAGCTGGTGGAATAGGTGCATTAATTTATGCAGTATTGACAGTTACATTACGTGCAAATCAAGTAGTTACAGGTTTAGCACTTACTATTTTTGGAACGGGATTTTCAAGTTTTGTAGGTCAAAGTGTTGTAGGTCAAATTGTACCGGATACGATTAAAGTGATTTTATCACCGAAACCGATACCTTTATTAAGTCAAATTCCTATTATAGGGCCAGCTTTTTTTAGTCAAAGTATTTTTATTTACTTAGGATATATTGCAGCTATTGTTTTATATATTTATTATAAATATACAAAAATAGGACTTAATACGAGAATGATAGGAGAAGATCCATCTACAGCAGATGCAGCGGGTATTCCAGTTGTATTGTATAAATATATAAATATAGTTGTAGGCGGAATGTTATGCGGATTATCAGGTGCATTTTTATCACTAGTTTATGTACCAGCATGGCAACAAAATATTACAGCAGGACGAGGATGGATTGCTGTTGCACTTATTATATTTATAGGTTGGAATCCGTCAAAAGCTATTTTTGGCGCAATTTTATTTGGTGCATTAGATATTTTAGGATTACGTCTTCAAGCTGCAGGTATTCAAATTAATCAATACTTTGTAGATATGTTGCCTTATGCAGTAACTATTTTATTTTTAGTTGTAGGCTCTATACGTTCGGGCGGACAAAATCCAGGACCTAAGGCGTTAGGAACAACTTATTTTAGGGAAGAACGTTAAATAGGAGAATGTATGGGCGTATTACTTATGATGTGTGTAGGTATTTTAATTGGAATGAAATGTTTTCCAGAAAAATGGGGAAAATATAATAATTATATTCAGCTATGTAGCATTATCATTTTGATTTTTTGTATGGGTATTTCACTTGGAGCGAATCCTGACTTTGTCAATCAGTTTATTAAAGTAGGGGTGAAAGGTGCTATATTTGCTATTGTGCCAATTGTTTTTTCAGTTGGAGGAGTGTACTTATTGACACAAAAATTTATGAATCCAAAAGAAGGTGAAAAAGATAATTAGATGTATTTTACTAAGTCTTGTGGTTGGTATAATTTGCGGTCATTACGGAAGTAATAATTATAATATATTATTTTTTAGTGAACTATCAAATATAGTACTTGTAGTTTTAATGATTTCTGTTGGAATAAGTGTTGGTATGAATAAACACGTTTTTCAAAAAATGAAAACATATCATTTCAAAATTTTGATTATTCCTATAGCTATCATTTCATGTTCATTAGTAGGTGGCATAGTTTGTGCGATTATATTAAAAATGCCTATAAATGAAAGTTTAGCAATTGTATCAGGTCTTGGTTGGTATAGCTTATCAGGTGTATTGCTAACGGAAATAGCTAATGCAGAAATAGGTAGTATAGCTTTTATGGCAAATTTGATGCGAGAAATTTTTGCTATTATGCTTGTTCCAGTAATAGCTAAGTATTTTAATTACTACGCAGCAATAGCGCCAGCAGCAGCGACTAGTGAAGATACAACATTACCAATATTGATAAAGTATACAAATGAAGAAGTTGTTATGATGGCAGTAATCAACGGAGTAATATGTTCAGCAATGGTGCCGATTTTGGTTAATACAACTTACTATTTATTTAAATCGTAATAAAAATATGTGAGAAAGCGAGCGGACATTGATGTTAAAACCGCATATAGAAATTAACCAAGAAATATATAGCATAGACTATAAAATTGAAGATGAACATGTTTTTGAAAATATACATTTTAAAAATTGTTTCTTAGAAGAAGTTACTGCTAGGTATATTGTTTTTAAAGAATGTATTTTAGAAAATATTGTTTTTAATGATATTAATGCAAAACATATGGAATTTACGCACGTACATTTGAAAAACTGTGATTTATCTAATGTAAATCTTGAAGAAGCAATTTTTCATTGTGTCACATTTGAGTCTTGCAAATTAGTTGGGGCATATATGCCAGAAAGTTCATTTCAATATGTTACATTTGAAAAATGTATAGCAAAGTATATGAATGTAGGATATAGCATATTAAAAGAAGTTCAATTTAAAGAGTGTGATATGAATGATGCAAGTTTTGGAGATTGTAAACATAAAAAACTTGTATTTTCATTATGCCAAATGAATAAAGTAGATTTTGGCGGAACAACGCTTGCTGGTGTCGATTTGTCGACATGTGACATAATGGGTATAAAGATTCAATTACAAGGATTGAAAAAGTTAAAAGTAAATGCATTACAAGCAATAGAGTTAGCAAAGTTATTAGGAATTGAAGTAGTTGATACTGATAATGATGAGAAGTTAATATATTAAATATTAAGGTTAATTTATTAAAAATTTAGAGTTAGTAATGTTTTTATATGCTATAATTACGATATCACTAAACCGAGTTGGCAGAGTAGAGATAAATGCGTTAAGTGCTAGGTGAACGGGAAGTTGACACTTAGACGAAAAACAATGTTTGCGATATTTATCTCGCATTCCGCTGCCTTTTAAATAGCTTCTATTTTTGAGTTTATTCAATAGTGGAGGTGTATTTATGAAATTTAATACAAAACAATTGGTTTACATGGCATTTCTTATAGCCCTAAATATTGTAATGACACGTTTTTTTGTCATTTATGTTGGGCCAAGCAGAATTAGTTTTACATTTGTTGCAATTGCAATGATGGCAGTTTATTATGGTCCTATCACTACGGGAATAGGTTGTGGTATTGCAGATATTATAGGAACAGTACTTTTCCCAGCAGGACCATTTTTTCCAGGATATACACTGAGTGCGGTAGTAACAGGTATGGTCTATGGTTTGTTTTTATACAAAAAGCGATTTAGTTGGTGGCGGATTATAATTATTCAAAGTATTTTACTTGTTGTTATAACGATAGGTATGAATACAATATGGGCGATGATGATAACGGGTAAAGGATATATGGTGTTATTACCTACAAGAATTATGACAGCAATGATTCGTGTTCCAATAGAAATAGTTATACTTGGAATGGTACAGCAATACGTTGTACCACACATGAAAAAACATATAGTAGTTTGATAAAATGAATACTGCTAAACGAGGTATAGTGAAAAAAGGCAGTTATCCCATTGACTGAAAAGTCGATTGGATAACTGCCTTTTTATGTTAAAGTTTTTTTATTTTACACAGTGAAATATATAGTGTAAAAGTAATAATTAAAATAGTGATAGAAGAAAAAACAATTATAATGCTAGAATATGAAGATGGAGATGATAAAATAATAAAGAGTGGAATAAATGAAAATAATGCTCCGCCTAACATACCAATCATAGAAGATAAACTTTGTTTGATGACTTGGACCTCAGATTCCCAATCGTATTTGGGAAAGCGTGTATTAATAAATAATCCCCACACACTTGTAAATAAAGCGTAAATAAGTGGTACAAATAAGTACATTAAACTTTCTACAAAAGTAGGTTTAAAACTTAAAATTAAAAGCATACTTGAAATTAAACTAACAGGTACAGTTAACGTTAGATTAGCCAAAATTTTGCTTAAAAAAAGTGTTTTCAAAGCAATAGGAGAAGATTGGATAATCCATAAATTTTTACCTTCAAGAGAAAGTGAAACACAACTAGTGCAAGAAAGTGAAAGTATGCCAGATAGAATAAGAGGCATTATTATAAAAATTTGCTGAGTAATATCTGGAATATTTAAATAAGTAACGATTGTTTCTGGGCCAAATAAACAACAACTAATCGCAAACAAAATTGCGAGAAGTGCACCAACACCCATATTCATTAAATAAATATAAGAGTTAAAAAAACGCTTTAATTCTTTTGAATATAGAGCATGAAGTGGTGAGTTTGATTTAAGATGGCGAATTATAAACTTATTTTTTGATTTTACAGGCAATAAAGCTGTATTTATTGCTTTGTATTTAGGTGAAAGCAGTATAATAAATAGAGCATACCAACCAATAGATAGAAGCATAAAACATAAAATAGGCATAAATTTAGCAGTTATTATTGACTTGCTAAACAGTGGTGCAATAGGATAAAAAGAAAATATTGAATTTTCTATAGTTGATATAACCTCAGGTGAGTTTAAAGAATCAAGTTGTATGGAAATATTATTATCAATAAATATAGGTAATATAAAAATAGCAATTAATATACCAAAAGATAATAGTGTAGATATTAGTTTTGTATATTTAAATCTGCTAGAAATATAAAAAATAATTGAGCCAAGTAGTGCCGCAAATGTCGTAGGAATTAGTGGCGCACAAATCATTCCGATTAACCACATAAATAATGTTGTGAAACTAGCAGGTACAAATATAAAATAAATTATACTCATAGGCAACATAATACCGATATTGATAATTGTATTAATTAAATATAAATTAATGAAACGGCTAGTAATTACAGTGCCAGTGCTAATAGGAAGAGACATTAATAAGTCATAATCCTTATAACCAAATAAAATACCGTTAGATTTGGTTATAGTAGTAAATGCGGTCATAACACTTGTCAAAGTTATAGCAAGAGATGGAATAAGAGTTGGTGAAATGAAGTTACCAACGACATAAGTCATAGACGCTACATAACCCATAAGTAAAAGTCCAACTAATGAAAAAATAGCAAGCATTATATAACGTGAGCGAAGTTTTTTAGAATCTTTCTCAAGAATAAAATTATTAATGCAAAACTGATTTATAAGTTGTGTTTTAACAAGTATTAAACATTTATTAAACATTATCTACAACCTCCATAAAAAGGTTTTCAAGTGAGGCATCTTTTATAAGTTCTTGTGTTTGACCAGAAACAATAAGTTCACCATCTTTAATGATTGCAATTTTGTTGCATAATTTTTCAGCAACTTCTAAAACATGTGTTGAAAAGAAAATAGCACCGCCTTCTAATGTAATTTCTTTCATTATATTTTTTAAGACCATTGAAGCTTTTGGATCTAGACCTACGAATGGTTCATCTAAAACAAGCAATTTAGGGCGGCGAATAATAGCAGAAATAAGTGCTAATTTTTGTTTCATACCATGAGAATAACTACTAATCAAATCACCAAGACGGTCGGTAATTTCAAACTGTGCAGCATATTTACAAATATAATTATTACGATTGTTACTTGAAATTTCATATAAATCCGCGATAAAATTAAGATATCCAATTCCTGATAAATGTTCATATAAGTCAGGGTTGTCAGGTAAGTATGCAATTTTTTTCTTGCACAACAAAGGTTTTTCTTGTATAGAGTTATTATCTATTAAAATTTTTCCTTGTTCAAAATCTAAAACACCAACAACAGCTTTAATTGTAGTGCTTTTACCAGCACCATTATGACCAATAAAACCATAAATATCACCAGGTGAAACGTGGATACTAAGGTTATTAACAGCTGGTTTACCACTTTTATATATTTTTGAAAAATTTTCAATATGTAACATAAATGACTTCCTTTCAAATAGTGTGAGTTTTTTATAGTTATATTATATATATAAATACAAAAAAAACAATAGATAATTAGAATAATATCTAAATAAAGTATTTCTGAAAAATATTTAAATTATAAGGAGATTAAAATGCTTAAAAATACAGCTATATATCCAAGCTATTTTAAAGATTTTGTATGTATAGGAGGAAATTGCACAGATTCGTGTTGTATAGGTTGGCAAATACCAATTGATATAGAAACATATAAACGATATAAAAAAGTAACAGAGCCTCGTATGAAGCAGCGTTTGCAAAAAGAATTAGTTGTTAAAAAAGGAAGTGTTGATAGTGAGTACGTTGCAAAAATAAAACTTAAAAATAACCGTTGCGCTTTTTTAGATAAAAATGGGTGGTGTGACATTTACGCAGAATTTGGAGAACAAGCCCTTAGTCATACATGTGAACTTTATCCAAGAACGATGAATGAAGTTGATGGAAATATAGAATATTCACTTACACTATCATGTCCAGAAGCGTGCCGATTAATATTAACACAAAAAGAATCTATTACTTATACGGAAATGCCAAAAATAGATGGTACGGTACTTATAAGTGGAAAGTTTAGTAAGCTAAATAATTGTAATCAGTGGCAATATTATTCGGTTTTTATGCGCAAAGAAATTATAAAGTGTTTACAAAATAAAGAAATACCATTTACATTAAGAATGCAACAATTAAAAATATATGCGGAAGAAATAAATAATTTATGTGAAACTAATCAATTAGAAAAAATTATTAATGTAAGTATTAAAAATGATATAGATAAAAGATATCAAAAAACACCAAGAGAAATGATAGAGTTATTTTTAGTAGTTCAGCAAGTTTTTAAAGAAAAGAAATGCCGCCAAATAAGATATAATGAATTTATAAAAATATTAGATGAAACATTTAATGTAAAAAATGGAGTTAGTTTTAAAAATGTAAAAGAAACATATGAACAGTTAGATATTGAATATGAAGAAAAATTTTTAAAAGAATTTAGTTATATGTTAGAAAATTATTTTGTAAATTACACATATGAACGACTAGTACCATTTGATCAAATAAGTATTTTAGAAAGTATAAAAAGAATGTTATTATACTATGATTTAATTAAATTACATCTTATAGCATTACTGGGTAAAGGTGAAGTTGGTGAAAAAGAGGTTACTGATTTTATTCAAATTTTCACAAAAACATACGATCATGGTGAAGCATACGTTGAAAATATTAGAGAATTATATAGGTAAAAATTGCTATTCAAAAATAAGAATAAGATTTTTAGCTGAGGTCATACTACTATTGTACAGTACAAATTCAAAATGTTTTGCCGAATGAAAACGATGTTTAACATATTTCATAATGTTTTATGGAGTCGCCCGAGTAGTTATAATGAGCTAACACTATTACTTAAATAGCATTTATTCACAAAGAATATATATGCTCTAAAAGAGGGTAAAAAGAGAGTAGTTGTAATGAAAGACCCCTAAAGTTTTTAAAACGAAGAAGTAGAGTAAAGCAAAATTTTAATTTGGTAAACCAGGCAAAATTAATTAATTAATATTTATTTTGATTACTATTAATACTAGATAAGGGAGATTTACTCATGGCTAAAAACAAGCAAAATCAAGCAAAAACTAAAAAGACTAAAAAAGTGAAAAACCTTAATTTAGAGGTAGCAGATGACTTAACAACAGTCAATCAAAAAAATAATTAAGAAATCATTAAAAAAAGAATTTAGTCTTTTTAAAAGACTAAGTTCTTTTTTTTGCTATATATCACTAAAATGTGATAAAATAAATATACCAATAGAAAATATTAGGAGAAACGAAATGTATTATACGGATTTAACAGTACAAGTTGGAAAAACAAACAAGGTATATCAATGGGCACAAATTCAAATTAACAAAGAACGCATAATGGGGCATGTCGGTACACATGTAGATTTATTTGATAAAAAAACATTACCGATTGAGTATATGCAAAGAAGAGGCATTGTTTTTGATGTTAGAGATATTACAGGAAGAGAAATAACGACAGACGATATTGATGTAGATTATATAAAAAAGGGCGATTTTGTAATTTTTTATACAGGTATGAGTGAAAAATATCCATATGGCAGTGGAAGATATTTTAAAGAAGGTCCAACTTTTTCATGGGAACTTATTAAAACTTTAGCTGAGGAACAAGTAAGTTTAGTGGGAATTGATGCATCAGATTTAAGACCAGGAGAGGAACATATTGAAGTTGACCAATATTTAGAAAAAAATAAAATATTTGTTGTAGAAAATTTAACTAATTTAGGAAGTTTACAAGTAGATCAAATATTGAAAATTTTAACTATGTGGCATGAAACGCCAGATGCTACTGGACTAAGACTTAGAGTTGTAGCAACACAACCGTAAAAGAGAGAGATAGATATTTATAGTAGAGAGATAGATATTTACAATAGAGAGATAGATATTTATAGTAGAGAGATAGATATTTACAATAGAGAAATAGATATGTAATGGAGGGGCAAAATGAATATACTATGTATGACTATAGATTGGATGAAGTATTATGTAGGTGAGGGCGATGAAGAAAAGCCTGTTCCACTTTGTGGCTATAATTTTCAATATGTAGATGGGTTTTATTATGGAGTGGGGGAAACGTTAGACAATATATCATTAGAAAATTTTTCGAATGGAACACAAAATACCGAGCAAATGGAAGATGTTCTTGTAGTATGGTTATCAAAAAATAAAGATGGTGATTTGTGTGTAGTTGGATGGTATAAAAATGCTACAGTTATGCGTAAACCGTGCTACAAGATAACGCTTGATAGCGAAAGATATGAAATGATATATACAGTAAAAGCAAAAGCAAGCGAATGTTTATTATTACCAGTGGAAGAACGTCGTTATAGCGTAAATACAATTACTGAAAACATTCATTTTCCAGAAGCAGGTCTTATTAAAAGTCAATTGATGAGCTATATTCATCAATATGCAGGAGATCATATGAATCTTGTGCTAACAAAAGAAGATGTTGCGCGTTGTATGACGCTTAATTTAAACTATGAGCAATATTTTTATAAGGCAGATGAATTTTTAGCAAGTGACTCATATGCAAAAGCAATTAAATGTTTTAATAAGGCAATTAAAGATGAGCCAAACGAGACGTTAGGGTATGAATGTAAAGGTAGCATTTTATTAAGTTTGAAAATGTATGATGAGGCAATAACTGCATACGAAGAAGTTATAAAACGTGACCCAAATGATGAATTAACACATTACTGTCTAGGATTATTGTATGGATTAAAAATGAATTATGAAAAAGCACTTTCATTTTATGATAAATACCTCACGATGAGAAAAGAAGATGCAAATGCACTAGCAGAGAGAGGTCTTATACATTTTATATTAAAAAATATTGATGAATCAAAAAAAGATTTAGATGCAGCAATAAAATTAGAACCAACGAATGAAATGATTATAAAACTTAGTAAATTACATAAGTAAAATTAATAAAATAAAAAACACAGCCTTATAGCTACTAACAATGCTATAAGGCTGTGTTTTTTTACATTAAAGATATTGTGTATTTAGAAGTGTTACCAACAAAATCAGTAGCTAATAACTGAACAGATGAAGTATTTAGAGGAACTGAAAATTGTATATGTCCAGAACTATCTAAAATAGATTGTTTTAAATTAGTAGAATCTGTAAATGCAGTAACTGTTAGAGGAGGAGGAGGCATTTCAGATGAACGATAAAGCATTTCGGGTAAATAATAATGTTCTACCATAAAATCTTCTATCGTTAAATCTATAATATAGTTATTAGCTTTAGTGGATATATTAACACTTTTGAAAATAGGTGGAGATTTATCTATTAGTAGTATTTTATCGTTGATAATAGTTTCAAACGATATTTCATCTAATTTTGCATTGGCATAAGCTGTTAATTCATAAAGTCCGTCGTCCAAAGAAGTAGATTTTAGATTATAGTCTAATCCACCAATTGTATTAATACCAGGCTTCATTGGGTGATTGTTAATAAGTGTAATAGAATTATTCGTATCGAAATGTGTAGCTTTTATCGTAAGATTTGACATAATTGCAGAATCTATATATACGAGTAAATTGTTTAAATTATCTAAAGACGTAAATGGTTTTGAAAGTGAAAAGCCACGAATAATAGGCATATTAGAAGATGCATATTCAAATAGTAGCGGAATTGTTAGTTGCTCGTCATTAGAAGTTATAAATAATCTACCAGTATAATGATTCGGTTCACAGTGTAAATCAGGTGTTAATTTAATATTAAGATTAAAATCTTGATTTGGCAGTATAGTAATTTGTGAAATATAGTCAAGTTTGTAAGGTGACAAGTTGCCTTCAGGTACGTACGATACGGTATAGTTTAAAGTATTTGAAGTAGTATTTCGAAGTACTAAAGTTTCATCATAAGAATTTGCCTCGGATGATGATGATAGTGTAGAAAAATTTAGTTGATAAGGAGAAGTAACTAATTTGATTTTTTTTGCATTATCTAGTGAAATAGCTCCAGCTCCTTGGCGCAGTACGTGGTATGGTAATTGTGTTTTTGAATCTATCAAAATACGAGAAGTGTTTGATAGAGCAGCAATACATAAATCACTAGATAAGTCAGGTCTAGAAAATTGAAGTGATGCAACAATTGCGCTAGTATATGCAGCGGCCATACTAGTACCACTAGCAGTTAAATGTAATTCAGGTGAAGGTGCAGTACTAAAAATTTCAACACCAGGCGCTACAAAATCAGGTTTGATTTTTAAAGAACCAAATGCAGGGCCGCTTGAACTAAATTCATATAATTCATCATTAACATGATTGTAAGCACCAACAGAAATTACTTCTGAAGCAGTTGCAAGGTCTTCAACGCTCCAAAATTCAGGTCCTGTATTACCCGCAGACTTAACAAAAACTACTTGATGTAGTTGTCCGTATTGAATAGCTTTCAAAATAAGTGGGTGCATTACGTTAACATCAAGTTTTCCAGAAAAGTTAATAACAGTTGCGCCGTCTTGAATAGCGCGATAAATAGCTTTTTCTATATTTTGATGATATAAAGTTGAATCAGGTGAATCTACAACATAATACAGTACTGGAAATGTATTAATAGTAGACGATACATTACTATTACCAGTTATAATACCTTGAATATGTGTGCCATGAAAATAAGTAGGAGGTGGTGAAGAAAATATTTCTTGATGTGTAACGAAATTATATCCACCAATTATTGTATTATTCAAATCTGGATGCATAAGGTCAGGTGTTGTATCTAAAATAGCAACACGAGGTGTAGTATTAGTAGTAGCTTTAGCATTATGTATACTAAAAAATAATGAAGTTATAAAAATAAGAAAAGTTATATAGTAAGGAAAATTTTTTTTCATAGGATACTCCTTAGACATTTATTAATCTAATAATAGTATGCAACATTTATCAGAAGGCATACATAATTAGATTAATAAGTGTTATTTTTTTGATTTCATATAAATATTTTTCAAATAACATCAGTTATTATATTGAATTTTGAAAATGATGCAATTATAAAAAATAACAAATAAAAAAGTTAATTTCAATCAAATATATTGACACTAGTCCAAAGGATTGCTAAAATACAAATAACTTGATAAACGATTTTGGAATTGTCGAATAAATGAAAGAAAATAAACTTTAAACTTCGAAAAATGTAATTATATCATTTTCTAGTTTATAAGGGGGAAATATGGAAAAACATGTTATATCAGCACTTGTACAAAATAATTCAGGAGTTCTAAGTCGTGTTTCGGGGCTATTTAGTAGAAGGGGATATAATATTGATAGCTTGTCAGCAAGTGAAACGGAAGACCCTTCGATTTCGAGGATGACTATTGTTACATCTGCAGATCGTCAAATACAAGAACAAATTAAAAAACAACTTAGTAAACTTATAGAGGTTATTAAAATTATAGAGCTATCTGAAAAAAGCTCGGTGTATAGAGAGTTAGCATTAATAAAAGTGAGTGCAGAAAAATGTATGCGAGCTGAGATTATAGAAATTGTAAATATTTTCAGAGCACATATAGTGGATGTATCAGGTGAGTCATTAATTATTGAAGCTACAGGAGATCAAGGGAAAATTAACGCATTGACTAATATGCTTGAGCCATATGGAATTAAAGAAATTGTTCGTACAGGATTAACGGCGTTAGAACGTGGTGAGAAGGAATTGAAAAAATTAGACGTTAATTAAACTTATAATAAATTATTAATGAAATAAAAAATACGGGGGAGTTAAAATGACAACATTATATTATGAACAAGATTGTAATTTAAAATTACTAGAAGGAAAAAAAGTAGCGGTTATTGGATATGGTAGTCAAGGGCATGCTCATGCACTTAACTTACATGAATCAGGAGTAGATGTGGTTGTAGGATTATATAATGGAAGTCCTTCGTGGGAAAAAGCAGAAAAAGCAGGACTTAAAGTAATGACAGCAAAAGATGCTGCAGCTGCTTCAGATTTTATTATGATTTTAATTAACGATGAAAAACAAGCGAAATTATATGATGAAGATATAAAACAAAACTTAACAAAAGGAAAAACACTTGCATTTGCGCATGGATTTAATATTCATTATGGACAAATCGTTCCACCAAAAGATGTGAATGTAATTATGATTGCACCAAAAGGACCAGGTCATACTGTTAGAAGTCAGTATGAAGAAGGTCGTGGTGTTCCATGTCTTATAGCAGTAGAACAAGATGCTACAGGTAATGCAAAAGATATTGCACTAGCATATGCAGCAGGTGTAGGCGGAGCTAGAGCTGGAATTTTAGAAACAACTTTTAAGGAAGAAACAGAAACAGATCTTTTTGGTGAGCAAGCAGTACTTTGCGGCGGAGTAACAGCGCTTATGAAAGCTGGTTTTGAAACGTTAGTAGAAGCGGGATATCAACCAGAGAGTGCGTATTTTGAATGTGTTCATGAAATGAAATTGATAGTAGACCTTATTAATCAAGGTGGATTTGAATATATGAGATATTCTATTTCAGATACAGCTGAATATGGTGATTACACAGTAGGGTCACGTATTATTACTGAAGATACAAAAAAAGCGATGAAAGATGTTTTGTCAGAAATACAAGATGGAAGATTTGCGAAAAATTGGATTTTAGAAAATCAAGCAAATAGACCTTATTTTGGTGCTACTAGAAAAATTGAAGCAAATCATCAAGTTGAAAAAGTTGGAAAAAAATTAAGAAAAATGATGAGCTGGATTAAAAAATAATTAACTGTTAAAAAAAATTATTTTTAAAACAGAATAGTTATATAAGTGGTTAAAGGGTTTAAGATTACGGAAGTAGTCTTATTCCCTATATCTATTTATGAAGATTAAATTAAATTAAATTAAATTAAATTAAATTAAATTAAATTAAATTAAAACAGATTAAATTAAAACAGATTAAATTATAGATGGAGGAATTTGGATAATGAGTGAAAAAATCATTTATTTAGATGGGGAATTTGTAACAGAGGACAAAGCAAAAATATCAGTATTTGACCACGGAGTACTATATGGAGATGGTGTTTTTGAAGGTATTCGTATATATAATGGACGTATTTTTAAATGCGAAGAACATATTGATAGGTTATTTGAAGCGGCAAAAGCGATTATGCTTAATATTACTTTGACAAAAACAAAGATGAAAGAAATTTTAATAGAAACATGTCAAAAAAATCAATTAAGAGATGGATATATTCGTCTTGTAGTTACTAGAGGTAAAGGTGACTTAGGACTTAATCCAATTAATTGTCCAAAAGCAACGATATTTTGTATTGCAGGAGATATTAAGCTTTATCCAGAAGTAATGTATATAAAAGGTATGCCAATAGTAACAGCAGTGCAAAGAAGAAATAAAGCTACGATTGTTGACCCGCAAATAAAATCACTTAATTATTTGAACAATGTATTAGCAAAAATAGAAGCTAATCAAGCAGGAGTTCAAGAAGCACTTATGTTAAATCATGATGGCATCGTTGCAGAATGTACAGGTGATAATATTTTTATAATTAAAAATTCTATTATTTATACACCACCGATTCATGTAGGAATACTAGATGGTATTACAAGAAATACAGTTATAGATATAGCAAGAAAATTAGGCTATACAGTAGTGGAAAAAGAGTTCACATTATTTAATGTTTACAATGCTGATGAATGTTTTTTAACAGGAACAGCGGCAGAAGTAATTCCAGTAACTAGTGTAGATAAGCGTATAATATCAACAGGAGTAGCTGGGGATATGACAATTGAAATTTTAAAAGAATTTAAAAAATATGCAAATGAAAATGGAACAGATATTTATTAAGTACAATGACTTAACGGGGGGGGAAAAGACATGAGAAGTGATTGTGTAAAAAAGGGTGCCGAACGTGCACCACATCGTTCGTTGTTCAAAGGAATGGGTTATATACAAGAAGAAATTGATAAACCGCTAATAGGTGTTGTTACAGCAAAAAGTGAAATTGTTCCAGGACATATGCATTTAGATAAAATTACAGAGGCAGTTAAAACAGGAGTTAGAATTGCAGGTGGAACACCTATAGAAATTCCTGCAATAGGTGTTTGTGATGGAATTGCAATGGGTCATGAAGGAATGAAATATTCACTTGTAACACGTGAACTTATTGCGGATTCAATTGAATGTATGGCTATGGCGCATGGTTTTGACGCTTTAGTATTAGTTGTAAATTGTGACAAAATTGTTCCAGGAATGATAATGGGAGCGGCAAGAATGAATTTGCCGACGACTGTTATAAGTGGTGGACCTATGTTAGCGGGTACAGTAGGTGGCAAAAAAGTTAGCTTGTCACTTGTTTTTGAAGCGGTAGGTGCATATAATTCTGGGAAAATAACGGAAGAAGAGCTTAATGATTTTGAAGAAAATGCATGTCCTGGATGTGGTTCTTGCTCAGGGATGTTTACAGCAAATAGTATGAATTGTATGAGTGAAGTTTTAGGTATTGCATTACCGGGTAATGGAAGTATTCCAGCTGTATATGCAGAACGTATACGACTTGCAAAATATACAGGTATGGCTGTAATGAATATGTTAGAAAAAAATATTAGAATTTGCGATATATTAAATGCAGAAGCATTTGAAAATGCTTTAACAGTTGATATGGCACTTGGATGTAGTACAAATACGATGTTACATTTGCCAGCTATTGCACATGAAGCAGGAGTTAATATTAATTTAGATTTAGCAAATTTAATTAGTAATAGAACGCCAAATCTTTGCAAACTAGCACCAGCAGGGCCAAACCATATGGAAGATTTATATTATGCAGGTGGTGTGCAAGCGGTTATGAAAGAATTAACTAAGAAAAACTTATTACATAAGCAGTTAATGACAATTACAGGCAAAACGGTTGGAGATAATTTGAAAAATATAACAAATCTTAATGAAACAGTTATTAGAACAATCGAAAATCCATATAGTGAAACTGGCGGAATTGCTGTTTTACGAGGGAATTTAGCTATAGACTCATGTGTAGTGAAACGTTCGGCGGTAGCGAAAGAAATGTTACAACATAGAGGCAGAGCAAAAGTTTATAATAGCGAAGAAGAAGCTTCAAAAGCAATTCAAGCAGGCAAAATCCAAAAAGGTGATGTTGTGGTAATTCGATACGAAGGACCAAAGGGTGGACCTGGAATGAGAGAAATGTTATCTCCGACAGCAGTTCTTGCTGGTATGGGATTAGATAAAGATGTAGCACTTATTACAGATGGACGTTTTTCAGGAGCAACAAGAGGAGCTTCTATAGGACACGTATCACCAGAGGCAGCAGAAGGTGGACTTATAGCTTTTGTAGAAGATGGAGATTGGATTGCAATTGATATGAATAAGTGTACGGTTACTTTAGAAGTAGAAGATGAAATTATAGCTAAAAGACGTGAAGAATGGGTAAAACCTGAAGCGAAAATTAAACATGGTTATTTAGCGCGTTACGCAAAGCTTGTTTCATCAGCCAATACAGGGGCTATATTTAAGGTGTAAGGAGATGTGTATGAAACTAACTGGTTCTCAAATATTAATAGAATGTTTAAAGGAGCAAGGAGTTGATACCGTTTTCGGATATCCAGGCGGCGCGGTATTGAATATATATGATGCATTATACAAAAATAGCGAAGATATTAAACATATTTTGACTGCTCATGAACAAGGAGCAGCTCACGCTGCGGATGGATATGCAAGAGCTACAGGAAAAGTAGGTGTATGCATAGCAACATCAGGACCTGGAGCAACTAATTTGGTGACTGGTATAGCAACAGCTTATATGGATTCTGTTCCAGTAGTTGCAATTACTGGAAATGTTGGGACATCACTTTTAGGTAAAGATAGTTTTCAAGAAATAGATATTACAGGTGTTACGATGCCTATTACAAAACATAATTATATAGTTAAAGATATAAATAAATTAGCAGACACACTTAGAGAAGCTTTTTATATTGCAAAATCAGGGAGACCTGGACCAGTACTTGTAGATATACCAAAAGATTTAACAGCGGAAACTAGTGATTATACGTATAAAGAACCTAAAATGATTAAAAGGCAAGTTGAAACTATACAAAAATGTTCTATAAAAAAAGCGGCTGAAATGATAGAGAGTAGTAAAAGCCCTTTTATTTATAGTGGTGGAGGAATAGTGAGTAGCGGTGCGGATAAGGAATTATTAGCATTTGCCGAATTAATTCAAGCACCAGTTGCAACGTCGTTAATGGGTCTTGGAGGTTTTTCAGAAAAACATGAATTATCAACTGGTATGATAGGTATGCATGGAAGTAAAGCGTCAAATATGGGAAGTACAGAATGCGATTTATTAATTGCGATTGGTGCAAGGTTTAGTGATCGTGTAACTAGTAGTGTAAATACATTTGCACCGAATGCAAAAATTATACACATAGACATAGATACAGCTGAAATTGGAAAAAATGTAGAAATAGACCTAAGTATAGTAGGGGATGCAAAAGAAATACTAAAACAACTTTGCGATAACTTATCACAACAAACAAATGAAAAGTGGATAAAAATGATAAGAGATTGGTACGATGAATTTCCGTTTGATTATCAAAGAGACAACACTCTTAGACCACAGTTTATTATAGAAAATATTGATAAACAAACAAAAGGTCAGGCAATTATAACGACGGAAGTTGGTCAACATCAAATGTGGGCAGGGCAATTTTATAAATATACTAAACCGCGTACATTTATATCTTCAGGTGGTTTAGGCACGATGGGATATGGAACAGGAGCAAGTATTGGCGCACAAATAGGTATGCCAAATAAAAGAGTAGTGCATATTGCAGGAGATGGTTCTTTTAGAATGAACTGTAATGAGCTTTCAACTATTGCATACTATAATGTTCCGGTTATTATAATTATTATAAACAACAAAACATTGGGTATGGTGCGTCAGTGGCAAACGATTTTTTATGAAGGAAGATATTCTCAAACAACACTTGATAGAGGACCTGATTTTAAAAAACTTGCAGAGGCATATAATATTGAAGGTCATAATATATATACACAAGAAGAGTTTGAGACGATTTTTGAAGAGGCCATTAAAAAAAATAGCCCTATATTAATGAATTGTTTTATTGAAGTAGATGAAAAAGTATTACCAATGGTAGCGCCGGGAGCAGCAATTAAAGATCTTGTAATAGATTAAATGTAATATTGCTAGTTTATAAAACAAAAAAGCGTAAAATAGCTGATAGGAGTTGATGATTCGTGAAAAGAAATGAACAACATTTTAAAGGGTGTTTGCTTGGTGGTGCAGTTGGAGATGCTTTTGGAGCGCCGATGAAGTTTATGAAGTATGATAAAATTATTTCTCAGTACGGAGAAAATGGAATTACGTCATTGGAGAGTTATGGTAAGAAAAACCAAGTAAAGATTACAGACGATACTCAATTAACACTATTTACGGCAGAAGGTTTATTAAGAGATATAGTTTGTCTAAATAGTAATAAAGATAATAAAGAAAATACAAATAATATTCTTTTTAGAGCATATTTAAGATGGCTATATACACAAGGGCTTAAAACTCCCAATTGGTCAAAAGAAAATTATGATGGGTGGCTTATTAAACAAAATAAGTTACATGGTTATAGTGATCCTGATATAACGTGTGTAATATCTTTAGGAAAAGGTATTATGGGTACAATAGAAAAACCAATAAACAGTAGTAAATGTTGTGGTGCAGTAATTAGAGTTGCACCAATTGGACTTATAGAAGATGAAACAAAAGTTTTTGAAGTGGGAAAAATGGCAGGAGTTATTACTCATGGGCATCCAACAGCATTTTTTGCATCAGGAGCGTTGGCAATGCTGATTTATTATATTATTGAAGGTAATGAAATAAAAGAAGCAAGTCAAAAAGTATTAGAATATTTAAGACAGTATAAAGATAGTGAAGAGTGCCAAACTTCTATAAAGTTAGCAATTCAGCTAGCAGAAGAAGGTATGCCTAGTACTGAAAAAATGCATACTTTTGGGGATGGTTTTTTAGCAAACGATGTATTAGGTATGGGGCTGTATGCAGCACTAACATATCAAAACGATTTTAATAAGGCACTATGTTTAGCTATTAATCAAAATGGAAATAGTAACAGTGCGGCAAGTATTACAGGAAATATTTTAGGTGCATATTTGGGTGAAAATGCAATTCCAATAGAGCTAATTGAACAGCTTGATTCTAAAGAAGAAATTAAAAGTATGGCAGAAGATTTACTTTTAAGATATGAAGATACAGAAGAATGGTTAGAAAAATATCCAGGTTGGTAATGAAATATAGTTTTAATTATAATAATGTTAATTAAAAACTAATTAAAAACTAGTCAAAAGCTAGTTAAATAAAGGGTTTTATAAAAATATTAAAATATAATTAAAAAAATTTTAAAAAAGTGTAACACATTTGAACTTATTTCATATAATGTAACTATAAGAGTGTAGGCGGTAAATAAAATCCGCTTTAAACACATTAAAATTTTATAATAATGAGTTTGGTACTATTGTTAGTACTGTTTAAAGAAATAATAACTAAAGATTGTTCCTATCTTTTAATAACAAATTAAGGATAGACGTCACTAATAAGAATGTTATATGATAAAATATATGTTATTAAGTGCCGAACTCATTTAACTATAGATTGTTACAAACGACATAAGTATTACTAAACATTACTAGATATAATAAACATTAAAAAATAGGAAGCCATTTACTATAATAAATGGCTTCCTATTTTATTTTTTTATAATTTGTTTAAAACGTTTGCTAATAAATTGTGCACCTAGACCTACAAAATAACCTGTTACTATACTAGAAATAAGAAGGATTGGCAAGTAAAAATACACGCCGACAGTTTTTGTAATAAGTACAGCAATTGTTACTTGACCAAATGAGTGAAGTAATGACCCTACAATACTTAAAACCCAAATGCTTATATTTTCTTTAAAACATAAATATAAACCTATCATACCTAAATTACTAAGTAAACCACCAGTTAGACTAAATAAAAGTGCAGATACTTGGCCTGTAATAATACTACCAAGTAGAATACGCATTATAAGAACAGATAAACATTCCTTAGGTCCATAAATAAGAAGAACAGCTAAAGATACCATATTAGCTAGACCGAGGCGTACACCAGGAATAGGTAGAAGCGGCGGAATTTGCATTTCAATAATATATACTATAAGTGCAAGTGTGCATAATAAACTTATATAAACAAGTTTTTTTATTTTTAAAGAAGATGTGTTATTGGACAATAATATCAACCTCCTCTTTAGTGGATTCAGAGTTCTTGATTTCTATAGTTACACCGTTAGGTAAACAAACAGCTGGAAGTATACTAGATGTAATGAAACCTCGCTCTACACATAGTTGATCTGGGCAGTTAGCTTCTGTAAAGGCAATAGAACCAGGTATTGCAGTGATGACATTAATTCCGCCATGATCATTTTCTACAACAAATGTTTCTTCTTTAGTAATTGTAGAAAGTGAAATTGTTTTAATAATATTACCATTTTGAGAAATAATAGCAGTTACAGGACCAGTTGGCGAAGCGTGTTTCATTATATAAAGTGTAGCTATGCTTCCGATTATAATAGTAGCAAATAGAAGTAAAGCGATAATATTTCCTTTTTTCATAATAAACCTCATTTCAGTAAGTATCGCGAATGTATTTATTTAAGCATGTAAAATTATACAGATAATATTATAAGATTATATAGCCAAGTTTGCATATATATTATAAGCAGAAAAACGATAAATTATCAAATAAAATGTTTGTAGAAAATATTATTGACAAAGCATAAAATGAGTGATATGCTCAAAATATAATTCCTACAAAATAACTAGGTATTGGAGGGGAATAATGAAACTATCTACAAAAGGTCGTTATGGACTGCAGGTAATGGTGTATTTAGGTGTTCATGCAACAGAAAAACATATGTCACTAAAAAGTATTGCAGAACGTCTTGAATTATCAGATAATTATTTAGAGCAATTAATTGCACTTCTTAAAAAAAATGAACTAGTTGGTAGTATACGCGGAGCACAAGGTGGCTATTTTTTAAAAAAAGATCCACAAGATATTACTATAGGTCAAATTTTAAGAGCGTTAGAAGGATCACTTGCACCCACTGAATGTAGTTTTGAAAATAATAAACACAAATGCACAAAAGCTGGACAGTGTGTAACTCAATCAGTATGGGAAAAAATACGAGATGGTATTAATAATGTGGTAGACAGTATTACACTTCAAGAAATGATTGATGATGCAAAAAATTTAGGTGGATATTCATGCAATATATAAAATAATATTAATAAAGTATTGTTGAAAAAATAATATTAAATAATATAGAGATATTATAAAGGAGCTATAAGTGATATGAATAAAATATATTTTGATCATGCAGCAACAACCCCAGTAAAAAAAGAAGTTTTAGATGCGATGTTACCATATTTTATGGAAAGTTATGGTAATCCATCAAGTATTTATCAAACAGCTCAAAAAAATAAAAAAGCAGTTGATGAGGCTAGAGAGACTATTTCAAAGGCAATCGGTGCCAATACAAATGAAATATTTTTCACAAGTGGCGGAACAGAAGCGGACAACTGGGCTATTAAAGGTATTGCTGAAGCATATAGCTCAAAAGGTAATCACATTATTACAACAAAAATAGAGCATCATGCAGTGTTACATACATGTGAATACTTAGAAAAACATGGTTTTGAAGTAACATATTTAGATGTAGATGAAGATGGAGTTATTAGTATAGATGATCTTAAAAATGCTATTAAAGATACAACAATATTAATTTCAGTAATGTATGCTAACAATGAAATTGGAACAATTATGCCTATTGATGAAATTGGTAAAATAGCTAAAGAAAAAGGTATTATATTTCATACAGATGCTGTACAAGCAATTGGACAGGCTAAAATTAATGTTAAAGAGCAAAATATTGACTTATTATCTATATCAGGACATAAAATTAATGGACCTAAAGGTATTGGAGTATTATATATAAGAAGAGGATTGAAAATTACAAATTTAATGCATGGCGGCGCGCAAGAAAGAGGACGCCGTGGTGGTACAGAAAATGTGCCGGCAATTGTTGGTTTGTCAAAAGCAATGGAATTAGCATGTAATAATATAGATGAAAAAGTGGAAAAGTTATCAAAACTTAGAGATAGGTTGATAGAAGGTATATTAGAAGCGATTCCTTATGCAAAATTGAATGGACATAGATTTAAGCGTTTAGCAAATAATGTAAATATAGGGTTTGAGTTCGTAGAAGGAGAATCACTATTATTACTTCTAGATATGCATGGAATTGCAGCATCTAGTGGATCAGCTTGTACATCAGGCTCACTTGATCCATCACATGTTCTTTTAGCATTAGGATTACCACATGAAAAAGCACATGGATCTATAAGATTTACATTGGGTGATGAGTCAAATATGGAAGATGTTGAATTTGTTATTGAAAAATTACCTGCAATTGTTCAACGTATGAGAGATATGTCTCCATTATATGAAGAATTTTTAAAACAAAAATAATAAAATAATAAATTTTAAATAGATAGATAGATAGATAGATAGATAGATAGATTACGAGAAATAATGATAAAAAAAATAGAAGAGGTGATGTAATGTATAGTGAAAAAGTAATGGATCATTTTATGAATCCACGTAACGTTGGAGAGTTAGAAGATGCAAGTGGAGTTGGAACAGTAGGAAATGCAAAATGCGGAGATATTATGCGTGTTTATTTAAAAATTGAAGATGGAATCATTGAAGATGTTAAATTTAAAACATTTGGATGTGGTGCAGCGGTTGCTACAAGTTCAATGGCGACAGAACTTGTAAAAGGAAAAACGGTAGAAGAGGCACTTTTAATTACAAATAAAGCAGTAATGGAAGCATTAGATGGATTACCAGCTGTAAAAGTTCATTGTTCAGTGCTAGCAGAAGAGGCGCTTCAATCAGCATTATGGGATTATGCAAAAAAAGAAGGAATAGTTATTCCAGGTTTAAAAGAGCCAGTTGAATCAGACCATCATGATCACACACATGGTGAAGATGAAGAAGAAAGTGAAGTTTAGAGATGATACAAAATAAAGGAACAGTAGTTGTTGGTATGTCAGGGGGCGTCGATAGTTCAGTAGCAGCGCATCTTTTAAAAGAAGAAGGATATAATGTTATAGGATTAACAATGCAAATTTGGCAAGAAGATGCAGAGGAAGATAAAGACGGCGGATGTTGCGGATTATCAGCTGTTGATGATGCAAGACGTGTATGTCAAAAGTTAGATATTCCTCATTATGTTATTAATTTTAGAGATGATTTTCAAGAACATGTAATAGATTATTTTGTTGAAGCATATCAAAGAGGTGAAACACCTAATCCATGTATTGCATGTAATAGATATGTTAAATGGGAATCTATGTTAAAAAAAGCACTTCAAATAGGGGCAGATTATATTGCAACGGGACATTATGCACGTATAGTTAAAGATGAAAAAACAGGGCGATACGCTATGGTGCAGTCAAAAACGTTGGCAAAAGATCAAACATATGCGTTATATAATTTGACTCAATATCAATTGAAACATACATTAATGCCACTAGGTGACTATACAAAAGATGAAATTAGAGCAATTGCATCAGAAATAGGGTTAGCAGTAGCAAATAAGCCAGATAGCCAAGAGATTTGTTTTGTACCTGATGATGACTATGCAGGATTTATAGAAAAAGAAACAGGTAAAAAAATGCCTAAAGGTAATTTTGTTAATACAAAAGGAAAAGTAATTGGTGAACATCAAGGAATTATACATTATACGATTGGTCAAAGAAAAGGATTAGGTTTATCTTGTGGTAAACCAGTATTTGTGCAAAAAATTGATGCTAAAACGAATACAGTAGTAGTCGGAGATAACGAAGAATTAATGACATACGAAGTATTGGCAAATAATTTGAATTTTATGGCATTTGAAACATTACCATCTAAAATGAAAGTTTCAGCCAAAATAAGATACAGTCATCCTCCACAACCATGTATGGTTGAAATGATAGATGAAGATACGATAAAATGTACATTTGATACACCGCAACGTGCTATTACTCCAGGACAAGCACTTGTTATATATATGGATGATTTAGTTTTAGGTGGTGGGACGATACGTTTGTAAAAACATCTTCTAAAGTTTAAAAGCTTTAGAAGATGTTTTTTTTTGTAAAATATAAAAAGTACTCATAAGAATTGAAAAAAAGGAAAATAATAAAGTAATAAAAAGAAATATTGTTTTGAAGATATAATACACTTGTTTACAAAAATATATCGTGCTAAAATGGCTATGTATGAAAATCACAGGGAGGATACCAATGAACGATATCAATTTTTTTCAAATCGCTCTAGCATTCGTAGGAGGGTTTGGTTTATTCATTTTTGGTATGAATTACATGGGCGAAGGGTTGCAAAAAGCAGCCGGTAGTCGAATGAAAAATTTACTAAGTGTACTTACAAGCAAACCTATATTAGGTGTAGCAGTAGGTGCAGGTGTTACAGCAATTATTCAAAGTTCGTCAGCAACGACTGTTATGGTAGTTGGTTTTGTTAATGCAGGACTGATGTCATTAAAGCAAGCAGTTGGTGTTATTATGGGTGCGAACGTTGGAACGACAATTACATCATGGTTAGTTTCACTAGGAGAATGGGCAGAATTCTTAAAGCCATCAAACCTAGCACCTATGTGTATAATTATCGGTATTATTATGGTACTTTTTTCGAAAAAGAAAAAAGTCAATGACATTGGACAAATTATTTTTGGATTTGGTACTTTGTTTTTAGGGCTTGATTTAATGGGAGATGCAGTAAAACCTATTTCTAAACTTCCAGAAGTCCAAGATTTATTTGTTGTTTTAGGTAAAAATCCTATTCTAGGTATTTTAACAGGAGCATTAGTTACTGCGGTTATTCAAAGTTCATCAGCATCTGTTGGTATATTACAGACATTAGCTATGGCAGCATTAGTGCCATGGAATACTGCAATCTACATTATACTAGGACAAAATATCGGAACAACAGTAACAGCGATGTTATCAAGTATAGGTGCAACTAAAAATGGTAAAAGAGCAGCTGTTATACATTTTTTGTTTAATGTTATAGGTTCTCTTATTTTTGCGGTAATAGGTATTTGTGCATTTACGTGGATTATTCCAGATTTAGGAAATCAACTAGTGTCAAGTACGCAAATTAGTGTGGCGCATACAGTGTTTAACTTGCTTAATACACTAATGTTATTCCCATTTGCAGGATTGTTAGTAAATTTAGCTGAAAAGATTGTGCCTGGAAAAGAAGAGGCAAATGAAAGTGAATTACAACATCTTGATGAACGTATTTTAGAAACACCTTCTTTTGCAGTACAAAATGCAACAAAAGAAGTAGTTAGAATGGGTGAAATGGCAGCGCAAAATGCAAAAGTTGCTGTAGAGGCACTTTTCAAAAAAGATGAAAAGAAAATTCAAGAAGTTTATGATAGAGAAAAAGTTATCAATCAACTTCAACATGGTATTAACCATTACCTAATTAAAATATCTAATCTTCCTATATCGGAATCTGAGCATGGAGTTGTAACAGGATTATTTCACTCAGTAAGTGATATTGAGAGGGTTGGAGATCATGCTGAAAATATCGTAGAGTTGGCAGAAATCCTTATACGAGACGATGTAAGTTTTTCAGATATAGCAAAAGAAGAATTGAAAAAAATGAGTACTATGGCAATTACTTGTTTTGATACTGCAATACAAGCACAAGAATTTGATGATAGAAATATTGCTAAACAAGTAGTAGGCTTAGAGTTAGATGTAGATAGAACAGAAGAAGTGTTACGTTCACGTCATATTCAAAGACTAGCAGAAAATAAATGTAGTTCAATGGCAGGGGTTATTTATTTAGACGTTATAAGTAATTTAGAACGTATTTCGGATCATGCATCTAATGTTGCACATACTGTAATGGATGAGAAGAAAATATTTAATTCATCAGAACAAATGAACTAAAGTAGACAATACAAAAAATATTACAAAGATAAAAGTGAACGATAAATAAAAAAGTTCAGCACAAAAATAGGTGCTGAACTTTTTTTGATTAATCTAATAAATTTGAGGAAAAAGAATTAAAAAATAATTGTTTGAAAAAATATTAACAAACATATAAAATTGAATCATATCAAGATTTAAAAGTATTTAATAATATAAGTGGATGGAATGTGCAAAAAACATTGCAAAAAATGTCAAAATCAGATATGATAATAAAGGATATTACAGAAGCAGTTAGATATTATTTTAACAAAAGGACAAGTTGTTTAAAATACAGTTAATATTCCAGTAGATTTAGAAATACATTATTCAGGTATCAATTCGCTACTTATGTAAATAATAAGGTAAGCGGTTGTATATAAAACAAAATTAGAGATATTTCAAGGAGGACTTCAATCATGGCTGTAAAAGTAGCAATCAATGGTTTTGGACGTATTGGACGTCTTGCATTTAGACAAATGTTCGGTGCTGAAGGATACGAAATCGTAGCAATCAACGACTTAACTAACCCAAAAATGTTAGCACACTTATTAAAATATGACTCAGCACAAGGTAGATATGCTTTATGCGACAAGGTAGAAGCTAAAGATGCATCTATCGTTGTAGATGGCAAAGAAATTAAA
Organism: Cellulosilyticaceae bacterium; assembly: GCA_051646925.1. Lineage (GTDB taxonomy): Bacteria > Bacillota > Clostridia > Lachnospirales > Cellulosilyticaceae > JBOFDK01. The sequence continues at coordinate 46,482 of JBOFDK010000015.1, forward strand.
ATCTATGCTGAAAAAAATGCTGCTGATCTTCCATGGGGAGCATTAGACGTAGACGTTGTACTTGAGTGTACAGGTTTCTATGTATCAAAAGACAAATCACAAGCACATATCGATGCAGGTGCTAAGAAAGTTGTTATCTCTGCTCCAGCAGGCGACGACCTTCCAACAGTTGTTTTCGGTGTAAATGAAAACATCTTAACAAGTGATGATAAAATCATCTCTGCAGCATCTTGTACAACAAACTGTTTAGCTCCAATGGCTAAAACGTTAACAGATCTTGCAACACTTGAAAAAGGTTTCATGACAACAATTCATGCTTGGACAGGCGATCAAATGACGCTTGACGGCCCACATCCAAAAGGTGATTTAAGAAGAGCACGTGCTGCTGCTTGTAACATCGTTCCTAACTCAACAGGAGCTGCTAAAGCAATCGGACTTGTTATTCCAGAATTAGCTGGTAAATTAGATGGAGCTGCTCAACGTGTACCAGTTCCAACAGGTTCATTAACAGAATTAGTTGCTGTAGTATCTAAAAAAGTAACAGCTGCTGAAGTTAATGCTGCTATGAAAGCTGCATCAGATAACTCTTTTGGTTACACAGAAGAAGAATTAGTATCAACTGACATTATCGGTTGTTCATATGGTTCATTATTCGATGCAACTCAAACAAAAGTAACTGAGCTTGGTGACAAGTCATTAGTTAAAGTTGTTTCTTGGTATGACAACGAAAACTCATACACAAGCAACATGGTTAGAACAATTAAATACTTTGCTGAATTAAGTAAATAATAATTGTACTGAAACCACATCTTTTAAATAAGATCCTAAAAGGGTCCGGTCTTGTACTTAGATTATAGGACCGGCCCTTTTTATGTATCAATAAATTTGTAAAACATAAGAAAAAATTGAAAATTGAAAATTGAAAATTGAAAATCGAAAAGGAGAAATACCATGTTAAATAAAAAAACAGTAGAAGATTTAAAAGATCTTCAAGGTAAAAAAGTTCTTGTTCGTTGTGATTTCAACGTACCATTAAAAGAAGGCGTTATTCAAAACTACAACCGTATCGACGGTGCGTTACCAACAATCAAAAAATTATTAGAGCAAGGCGCAAAAGTAATTCTTTGTTCACATTTAGGAAAACCAAAAGGTGAAGCAAATCCTGAACTTTCATTAGCACCAGTAGCAGCGGCGTTAACAGAAAGACTTGGATTAACTGTTAAATTTGTGGATGATGCGACAGTAACAGGTCCAGAAACACAAAAAGTAGCACAAGAATTAAAAGCTGGTGAAGTATTATTACTTCAAAACACACGTTACCGTGCGGAAGAAACAAAATACGGTAAAGATGAAACAGCTACTGCATACGCAAAAGAGTTAGCAGCACTTTGCGATAACGAAATATTTGTAAATGATGCATTCGGAACAGCTCATAGAGCACATTGTTCAAATGTAGGTGTAACAACATGTTGTAAAGAAAATGTTGTAGGTTACTTAATGCAAAAAGAAATTAAGTTTTTAGGTGAAACAGTTGAAAAACCAGTACGTCCTTTTGTTGCTATTTTAGGTGGAGCAAAAGTATCAGATAAAATCGCAGTTATAAATAACCTTCTTGATAAAGTGGATACACTTATTATCGGTGGAGGTATGGCATATACATTCTTAAAAGCACAAGGACAAGAAGTTGGAAATTCACTTCTTGAAGCAGATAAAATGGATTACGCTTTAGAAATGGTTAAAAAAGCAAAAGAAAAAGGTGTTAAACTTCTTCTTCCAGTAGACCACGTTGTAGGGAAAGAATTCTCTAATGATACAGAGCGTGCGGTAGTTGAAACAATTGAAGAAGGATGGTCAGGATTTGATATTGGACCAAAAACAATCAGTTTATATGAAAGTGCATTAGAAGGTGCAAAAACAGTTGTATGGAATGGTCCGATGGGAGTATTCGAGTTTGAAAACTTTGCGGCAGGAACACTTGCTGTATGTAGTGCGGTAGCAAATCTTGAAGGAGCAACAACTGTTGTTGGAGGTGGAGATTCAGTAAATGCTGTAAAACGTCTAGGTTTTGCAGATAAGATGACTCATATTTCAACAGGTGGTGGAGCGAGTCTAGAATTCTTGGAAGGTAAAGAGCTCCCAGGAGTAATGGCAGCAGATAACAAAAAAAGTGGATGCTGCGGATGTGGATGCGGAAATCACTAATTAGAAATTAACAAGCCAAGCCTAAAGATATCCTTTAGGCTTGCTTGTATATTTATATGTAATACCTAAAATGTTACATATAATATAATAAAAATTTAGACCAACAAGATTTTATCTAAATAAAACTTAAACAAAAACCTAAATAAAAACCTAAATAAAAACCTAAATAAAAACCTAAATAAAACTTAAATAAAAACCTAAATAAAACTTAAATAAAATTTAAATAAAAACTTAGCTTATTATAAATAATATTATTTTAAAAATTAAATGTTAAATTAAAAGGAGATTATAATTATGCGTAAAAAAATAGTTGCAGGTAACTGGAAAATGAACATGACACCAGCGAAAGCGGTTGAACTTATTAACTCATTAAAAAATCAAATCAACACAGAAGCAGTAGACGTTGTTGTATGTCCTACATTTGTATGTCTTCCAGCAGTTCTTGAAGCTGTAAAAGGTACACACATTGGAGTAGGTGCACAAAATATGCATTTTGAAGAAAATGGAGCATACACAGGTGAGATTGCACCATCAATGCTTAAAGAACTAGGAGTTAAATATGTTGTTATCGGACACTCTGAAAGAAGACAATATTTTGGAGAAACAGATGAAACAGTTAACAAAAAAACATTAAAAGCAATTGAGCATGGTTTAGTGCCAATCGTTTGTTGTGGTGAAAGTTTAGAAGAAAGAGAACAAGGTGTAACTATTGATCTTGTACGTCTTCAAACAAAAATTGCACTTAAAGATGTAAAAGCTGAAGATGCTAAAAACGTTGTAATCGCATATGAGCCAATTTGGGCAATCGGTACAGGTAGAACAGCTACATCAGAACAAGCTGAAGAAGTATGTGCAGCAATTCGTAAAGTTGTTGCTGAAATTTACAATCAAGAAGTGGCAGAAGCAGTACGTGTTCAATACGGCGGTTCTGTAAATGGTGCAAATGCAAATGAATTATTCAACATGGGTAATATCGATGGTGGATTAGTAGGTGGGGCAAGTCTTAAAGAAGAGTTTGTTTCAATCGTAAACTACTAGGATTAGGGGAGCGAAAAATGGATAAAACAACAAATCTCTTGCTAATCCTTGATGGATTTGGCATAAATGAAAATAACGAAGCTAATGCAATCTTTTCAGCAGAAACACCAAATTTAGATGCAATTATGAAAAAATATCCAACAGTTCCAGGACTTGCAAGTGGTATGGCAGTAGGTCTTCCGGATGGACAGATGGGTAATTCAGAAGTAGGTCATTTAAATATGGGTGCTGGTAGAATTGTGTATCAAGAATTAACACGTATTACAAAATCAATTTTTGATGGTGACTTTTATGAAAATGAAGCACTTATGATTGCGATGAATAATGCAAAAAATAACGGTAGAGCACTACATTTATTAGGTCTTGTATCAGATGGTGGTGTGCATAGTCATAATTCACATTTATATGGCTTACTAGAATTTGCAAAAAAAATTGGTCTTGAAAAAGTATATGTTCATGCATTTCTTGATGGGCGTGATACAGCACCTTCATCAGCAAGAGCTTTTATGGAAGAACTTGTGCAAAAAATAGAAGAAATTGGTGTTGGAGAAATTGCAACTGTATCAGGTCGTTATTATGCGATGGATAGAGATAACAGATGGGACCGCGTTGAAAAATCATACAATGCTATGGTTAAGGGCGTTGGTGTTGAAGTGGATTGTCCAGTAAATGCAATTGCAAATTCTTATGCAAGTAGTATAAATGATGAATTTGTATTACCTACAGTTGTTGTTAAAGATGGTGCACCTGTTGCGAAAATTGAAGATAACGATTCGGTTGTTTTCTTTAACTTCCGCCCAGACAGAGCTCGTGAAATGACACGTGCATTTTGTGATGAAGAGTTCGCAGGATTTGAGCGTGAACGTGTAAAAACAGTATTTGTAACATTTACACAATACGACATTACAATACAAAATAAAGAAGTTGCATTTTCAGCACAAACATTAGAAAACACATTTGGAGAATTTCTTGCTCTAAATGGAAAAACACAACTTCGTATTGCAGAAACAGAAAAATATGCACACGTTACATTCTTCTTTAACGGTGGTGTGGAAGATCCTTATGAAAATGAAGATCGTATATTAATTAGTTCACCACAAGTTGCAACATATGATTTACAACCTGAAATGAGTGTAGCAGAAGTTTCTGAAAAACTTGAAGAAGCAATTCGCTCAAAAAAATATGATGCAATTATCTGTAACTTTGCAAATGCAGATATGGTAGGACATACAGGTGATATGAAAGCTGCTATTAGAGCGATTGAAGCTGTAGATAGAGCTGTTGGAAGAATAGTTAAAGCGATTGAAGAGACTAATTCTCATGCATTTATATGTGCAGATCATGGAAATGCAGAACAGATGATTGATTACAATACATTAGAAGCATTTACAGCACATACAGTTAATGCAGTACCATTTATCCTTGTAAATTATGATAAAGGTGTAACATTAAAAGAAGATGGTAAGCTTGCAGACATTATCCCAACAATGATTGATATGATGGGAATGGAAAAACCAGTAGATATGACAGGTGAATCATTACTTATAAGATAAAATATTTAAGAGGTTGCATATGCAGCCTCTTTTTTTTGCACAAACTTTATTGAAAGAGCGTATGGTATTTCAAATATTGGTCAAACTATGAAAGACTAAATATCTAGACGAGAGGAGTTTTGCATATGAAAGGTTATATTGAAATATTAGACGTATTCGCACGTGAAGTATTAGATTCTAGAGCAAATCCAACAATAGAGGTAGAAGTTATCGTAGAAGGTGATTTTGTAGGGCGAGCGATAGTACCTTCAGGAGCATCTACAGGCGAACTTGAAGCTATTGAACTTCGTGATGGAGATGAAAATCGTTATTTAGGAAAAGGTGTTGAAAAAGCTGTTGCAAATGTAAATGACATTATAGCAGAAGAAGTTATCGGTATGAATGCGCTTGACCAAGCGAGTATTGATAAATTAATGATAGACCTTGATGGAACAGAAAATAAAAGTAAGCTAGGTGCAAATGCTATACTTGGCGTATCAATGGCAGTGGCAAAAGCAGCAGCAGAAGCTCTTCAAATGCCACTTTATCAATATCTTGGTGGTGTAAATGCAAAAGTATTGCCAGTGCCAATGATGAATATTTTAAATGGTGGTGAGCATGCTGATAATACAGTAGATCTTCAAGAATTTATGATTATGCCTGTTGGGGCACCATCATTTAAAGAAGGTTTACGTATGTGTTGTGAAGTTTACCATACATTAAAAAAAGTATTAAACGGAAAAGGTCTTGCAACAGGTGTTGGTGATGAAGGTGGTTTTGCACCAGACCTTGCAACGTCAGAGGAAGTTTTAGAAATTATAGTAGAAGCTATGAAGCAAGCAGGATATGAGCCAGGTCGTGATATGCGTATTGCTATGGACCCAGCAGCATCTGAATTATACACTAAAGAAGGAAATTATTACTTCAAAGGTGAGTCAAAAATGAAAGGTACTGAAATTACTAGAACATCAGCTGAAATGGTAGATTACTATGAGAATTTAGTTAATAAATTCCCTATTATATCTATTGAAGATGGACTAGGAGAAAAAGACTGGGATGGTTGGAAATTATTAACTGAACGTCTTGGACATAGAATTCAACTAGTAGGTGATGACTTATTTGTTACGAATACAGCAATTTTAGAAAAAGGTATTGAAAGAGGTGTAGCTAACTCAATACTTATCAAAGTAAATCAAATAGGTACATTAACAGAAACGTTTAATGCTATTGAAATGGCAAATCGTTCAGGATATACAGCAGTTATATCACATCGTTCAGGTGAATCAGAAGATGCAACAATTGCAGATATTGTAGTTGCGGTGAATGCAGGTCAAATTAAGACAGGAGCACCTGCGCGTTCTGACCGGGTTGCAAAATATAACCAACTTCTTAGAATAGAAGAAGAGTTAGATGAAGTAGCAGAATACAGAGGACTTAAATCATTTTTCAATTTAAAATAGAATATTAAAAAAATAAAAAAGACAAAAGATAGCCGTAGTAGTACATTCGGCTATTTTTTGTCTTTTTTAATACAAAAAATACTAGACAATAAAGAAAAATAAAGTATATACTAAATAAGTAATTTATTATAATACTATATGAAAAAGAGGTGTAATATGACATTTGAACAATATCCGTATAAAAGACCAGATTTTGATGCGATGGAAAAAGAAGTATACCGAATAGTTGAACAATTGCAAAATACAAAAACAGTAGAAGAGCAAATAAAAATGATAGATGAAGTACATCAACTAATAAATGATGTTGATACACAGTCTAACTTAGCGTATATTCGTTATAGTATTAATACAAAAGATACATTTTATGAAAAAGAAAATGAATATTGGGATGAGTATGCACCTAAGTATGAAGAAGTATCAAGTGTTTTTAAAAAAGCACTAGTTGCATCAGCATTTAAAAAAGAATTAGAGAAGCATTATGGTAAACAATATTTTGATATAATAGAATCAGAGCTTCGTACTTTTTCACCAGATGTATGTGATGAAATGGCAGAAGAAAACAAACTTACATCAAAGTATAATAAATTAATATCAAGTGCAGAATTAGAATTTAATGGACAAACATATAATTTGTCGGGCTTAAGACCATTTATGATTTCGGAAGATCGCGAAACAAGACGTAAAGCATACGAAGTATCACAAAGTTTCTTTGAAGCAAATGAAAAAGAAATTGATGATATTTTTGATAAGTTAGTAAAATTAAGAGATACAATTGCAAAAAAATTAGGTTTTGAATCGTATGTGGAATATGGTTATATGAGAATGAAGCGTACGGATTATAATAAAAATATGGTTGCAAATTTTAGAAAACAAGTTAAAAAATCAATAGTACCAGAAGCAACAAAACTATACGAACAGCAAAAATCACGATTAGGATTAGATGTTCTTAAATATTATGATGAGGATTTTGAATTTTCAACAGGAAATGCAACACCACAAGGTGATGCAGATTTTATCGTTGAAAATGGAAAAATTATGTATAGTGAATTATCAAAAGAAACAAAAGAATTTTTTGACTTTATGATAAATAATGATTTGATGGATTTAACTACAAAAGCAGGAAAACAAGCTGGAGGATATTGTACATTTATTCCAGAATATAAAGCTCCATTTATATTTTCAAATTTTAATGGAACATCTGGTGATATAGATGTATTAACTCATGAAGCAGGTCATGCGTTTCAAGTTTATCAATCAAGACACATAGATGTACCTTCTCTAAACTGGCCAACATATGAAAGTGCAGAAATTCATTCTATGAGTATGGAATTTATTACATGGCCTTGGATGGAACGTTTTTTTGGAAATGATACAACGAAATACAAATACAGTCATTTAGCAAGTGCAATTAAATTTATTCCTTATGGTGTAGTTGTAGATGAGTTCCAACACTATGTATATGAAAATGTTGATGCAACACCTGAAGAAAGAAAAGCAGCATGGAGAAAAATAGAAAAAGAATATTTACCACATAAAAATTATGAAGGGTGCGATATTTTAGAGAGTGGTACATGGTGGTTTAAGCAAGGTCATATTTTCAAAACACCATTTTATTATATTGATTATACGTTAGCACAAATTTGCGCACTTCAATTTTGGAAAAAAATGCAACATAACCGTGAAGAGGGTTGGCAAGATTATCTTAATATTTCAAACAAGGGAGGAACATTATCTTTCCTAGGACTTGTAAAAGAAGGTAATTTAATTTCTCCTTTTGAAGAAGGTTGTGTAGATAATATTATTGAAGATATTACAAAGTGGCTTGAAAATATAGATGATAGATCGTTATAAAATAAAAAGCAATGGAGAACTTATTATAAGTCCTCCATTGCTTTTTTGTTTGTATAAAATATTTATTCAAAATCACCTAAAAGATAACGATGAAATGGTGCATCTACCCATGTTGGAATTTGTGCAATAGGTGTGTTAGTAAGTTTTTCAAGACCTAGCTTTACATTTTCAGCATTTTCAGAAAGAGCAAAAGTAGTAAGTCGCTTATCACCCATATTTATAACGTTGTTTGTAATGTATTCATAGTTTGGCATTTCGATTGTTGATGTATAAAGTGGTTGCCACCATGAACCGTGAAGAAGTGCTTTACCTTCAGGATTAGAAGTGTTTTTCTTAGCATAATCAGTAATGATAGTATCAAATTTAGTTTTATCTTCTATATTTGAAAACTCAAGTACAAGATCATATTCCGCAGCGTAAGTTATATAAAAATCAGTAGCTTCTTCGCGTACTTCGTATTGAGGTGAAGCTTCTGGTATTGGACCCCATTCGATTAAATATTCATAAGCTGATGTTTTTGGTTCAAGTTGAACTTTTGCAACAATTTCTTCGCTATTTAATAAACCGATTAATTGTGCAGCGTGTTTAATATCTGAATGACCGTAGCGAAGAGTTAATTCAGGTAAAAAACGAGCATCATTTTTTGAAGCTAAAATATTATATCCTGTAACAAGTCCAGATTTAACAGCTTCATTTCCGATTGTTTGAAGAGTTTCATCTGTAATAATTTCAACGCTATTCCATGTTTTGTAAAGATTAGATATAATCATTGGGTCATTTGAATGACCAATCATATTACGCCCTTGACCACGAGTTGTTAAAGCGCACAGAACTAAACCATATGCATCTGTATCAGTAATATTCTTTTTTAAAGAAACGTTAGAAATTTTTGTAGCATCGATAATATTTGTATCTAGAGCTGCTGCAACGTACTGAACGTATTTTGAATCAATAGTAGAATTAATTTTATATGTATTTTTTAAACGATTTCTAGCTTTTTTAGTAGAGTATGTATGAGCAAGCTCTTCAAAATCACTTGCATCAACTAACATTTTAATAGCTTCATAACCAGTTACACTGCTAAGCTTTGTATCGTATGTTAAATCTAAACCAACAGTTGTATCAAGAGCAGTTATAAGTTCATCAGATGATATACTAGTATTTAATGAAGATAAATTATAATAATGATTTAAGTACTGCTGAGTAATAGGTGTCGCTTGTAGTAATGGTGCAATTGAAAAAATTGTTGCCATACTAAGTCCGATGATTTTGTTTGAAAGTTTCATAAAGCCTCCTGTAAGTAAGTAATAATGATATATATAGTTATACAGTAAAGCTAAGAAAAAGTCAAACGTTTAAACAGTTTTAGGTAATAATGTTCGGTATTGTTAAAGCGTAACTGTACTTGCAAAATAAGACGTGCTATGATATGATGAAAGCAGTGTAAAAATGCATTTTAAGGAGGCAAGGCCATGGAAATTTTAAAAATGGTTATTGCAGGAGTATACGTAATAACAGCGATTGCTATTATTATTATTGTACTTCTTCAAGAAGGCAAATCAGCAGGACTTGGAGCGACGTTTGCAACGCAACAAGAAAGTTATTGGTCAAAAAATAAGAAAAATACCTTAGAAGGTAAGTTCGAAAAATGGACAAAAATTACAGCTGCTTTATTTATCATTTTAGCTTTGCTTTTAATGATTTTATAAGTGCTAAAGAAGGATGGAGCGTATGATACGCAACATCCTTTTTTTATAAATGGGCATAATAATACTAAAAAAGTAAATATATAAAAAGTTAAGGGGATAGTAGTAGTTAATATTAAAAAAATATATACTAACGACAGTAATATAAACATAAATGCAAGTATAAATATAGATATAAATAATTTTAAGTAATTATAATGATATTAATAGTAATGTGTTTAAGACTATGAAAGAGGTGACAATATGCAATCAAATGAATCAAACGAATTAAATAATAGTGCATTAAATGAAGAACGTAAAAAGAAAATACTTGATTTATTACATGCTCCAACATACAAGCCTATGAAAATAAAAGAAATATGTATTTTATTACAGGTACACAAAGACGATAGACCAATTCTTGAAGAATTGATAGGCGAACTTATTCGTGAAGGAAAAATTATTAGAAATAAACGTGGTAAATTTATAGAACCGGCAAAACTTAACTTTTGGACAGGTACTTATGTAGGACATCAAAAAGGTTTTGGATTTTTAGTTATGGAAGGCGAAGAAAAAGATTTATTTATTCCCGCATCAGCTGTAAATGGTGCAATGCATAAAGATACTGTTATGTGTCGTATTACAAAACCACAAGTAGGTGAAAAACGTGCAGAAGGTGAAGTTGTTAAAATAATAGCACGTGGCCCGCAATGTATAGTAGGGACATATGAACAAAGTCAAAATTTTGGATTTGTTGTACCTGATGAAAATAAATATTCAAGAGATATTTTTATTCCAAAAAAATTCAATAAAAATGCTGTTACAGGTCATAAAGTACTTGTAGAAATTATTGATTGGGCAGAAGAAAAACGTAATCCTGAAGGTAAAGTAATTAGTATACTAGGACATATGAATGACCCAGGAGTTGATATTTTATCAATTATTTATCAATATGATTTGCCAACGGAGTTCCCAGTAGAAGTTATGCAACAAGTAGATACAATTCCCGCAGAAATTAGTGACCGCGATAAAAAAGGCAGAACAGATATGCGTCATGTTCAAATGGTTACGATTGATGGAGAAGACGCAAAAGATTTAGATGATGCAATTTCTATCGAGCGTCTTGATAATGGATGGCATAGGTTAGGTGTGCATATTGCAGATGTAACTCACTATGTAACTGATCGTTCAGAACTTGATAAAGAAGCACTAGAACGAGGAACTAGTATTTATTTAGTTGACCGTGTAATTCCAATGTTACCTCATCAACTAAGCAATGGTATATGTTCATTAAATGCTGGGGTTGATCGTTTAGCATTAAGTTGTATTATGGATATTGATCCAAAAGGATATGTTCAATCACACCAAATTCACGAAACTGTTATTAAAATAGATGAGAGAATGAGTTATACAAATGTAAAAAAAATATTACTAAATGAAGATGAAGACGGTAGTTTGAAAAAAAGGTATGCGGACTTTATCCCTATGTTTGAAGAAATGGAAATTTTAGCAGCAAGGTTACGAAACAAACGTAGTAAACGTGGTGCAATTGACTTTGATTTTCCAGAAACTAAAATTATTTTAGATAGAGACGGTACACCTGTAGAAATTAAACCGTATGACCGTAATGTAGCGACTAAAATTATAGAAGAGTTTATGCTTGTTTGTAATGAAACTATTGCAGAAGATTATTTTTGGCAAGAAAAGCCATTTTTGTATCGTTCTCACGAAGATCCTGATCCAGAAAAAATTATGGCACTTCAAGAACTTATGAATAGTTTTGGATATACAATCAAGATGGGTGCTAAAACACATCCTAAAGATATGCAAAAAGTTTTAGAAGTAATTGAGGATAAACCAGAAGAAAATATATTAAGCCATTTATTATTAAGATCAATGAAGCAAGCGCGATACACACCAGAATGTAATGGACATTTTGGACTTGCAGCAAAATATTATTCACACTTTACATCACCAATTAGAAGATATCCAGACTTACAAATTCATCGTATTATAAAAATGAATTTGCGTGGTAAATTACAAGGCAAAAATGAAGAAAATCTTTTTGCTCGTATGCCAGAAGTTGCAACAAAATCATCACTTAGAGAACGCCGTGCAGAAGAAGCAGAACGTGAAACAATTAAACTTAAAAAAGTTCAATATATGGAACAATATCAAGGCGAAATATTTGAAGGTACAATAATAAGCACAACATCATGGGGTGTTTATGTTGAACTAGATAATACTGTTGAAGGGTTAGTTCATGTAAATGAAATGGATGATGATTACTATGTTTATGATGAACCAGCTCATAGATTTGTAGGTAAGCAAACTAAAAAGATTTATCAATTAGGCGAAAGAGTAATGGTAAGAATTATTAAAACAGATCGCTTGACAAGAACGATTGATTTTAGATTTGTTGACGAAGAAGATGATTATGAAGAATTAGATTATTAAAATGAAAAAGATATACAAAAAGGTTACTTGCACAGAAATATGATAAAACTAAATAATTTTTAAGTGAGTACTAATTAATAGAGCAAATAAAAACGACCGTATGGGGTAAAAACCATATGGTCGTTTTTTATTTGTTTTTTTATTTATCAATATTTAAATAGTTAAAAAATAATATAAGTACAAATTAATCTCTATCATGTTTTCGCTAACTCAATTTAACAAAATAAATACATATTACAGCATATTTAAAATGGTGGAATATGTATTTATTTTATACAGATTTACAAATGGATTATGTCTATCACAAACTAGCCATTAATGGTTGTCATTTTATAGCGAAATAAATAATGTATATATTTTACATGATATTACATTAACCCGGGTAATAATACAAAAAAAGATAAGAAGTAGAATAGATAACAATATTGACGGGAAATGAAATAATAAGCATAATAATAAGTAATATTGATGGGAAATAATGCAATTAGTAAAATAATAAATAATACTGTCGGGAAATGATATAACGTGTCGAATAAGAAAAGATACCGATGGGAAATAATACAATAAATGAAGAAATCGTAAGATTTAGGATAAACATATTGTAAGAAAGACTAGTTATAATTAAAAAAGTAGAAATAATAAATACATGGAGCGGAGGGAAAAGATGTATACCATATTGGTATGTGATGATGATCAAGCAATTGTAAATAGTATTTGTTTGCATCTTGGAAAAGAAGGATATAACACTATAAAATGTTATGATGGAATGCAGGCAATAAAAGCGTTAGAAGAATATACAGTTCACTTAATTTTAATGGATATTATGATGCCCAAATTAGATGGGTTATCAACAACGTTAAAGATAAGACAAGAACATAATGTTCCAATTATTATGTTATCGGCTAAAAGTGAAGATACAGACAAAATTGCAGGATTAAGCTTTGGAGCAGATGATTATATTACAAAACCATTTAATACATTCGAACTTATTGCACGTATAAAAAGTCAATTACGACGATATACAGAACTTGGAAGTATGGTTGAAACAGAAAAAATAATGATTACAGGTGGACTATGTGTTGATGTTACAAAACAGTGTGTTACTGTAGATGGTCAAATAGTAAGATTAACACCAACAGAATACAAAATTTTAGAATATTTGATGCGTCATATAAATAGTGTATGTACAATAAATCAAATATATGAACATGTATGGCAAGAACAAGCTTTTCAAGCTGAAAATACAGTCGCAGTTCATATTAGAAGATTGCGAGAAAAAATAGAAATTAATACGAAAGATCCAAAATATATAAAGGTGGTGTGGGGCAGTGGTTATATGGTTCAAAAAAATAACTAGAAATACAATTACAAAAAGTGTTGCTATTATGCTTCTAGTAGTGATGGCAGTTGTGGGATTTTCAAGTTTGGCAAACTTGGCTGAAAGTAGAAGATATGGCATAGCGGCAACGTCATACGAAGAAACATATCAATTTAGAGAAAAATATTTGATACCGCTAGCATCGTATGCGAGGGATTGGATTGTACGATATGATGATGAAAATATTTTTGATGAAGAGTTAGTTAATATAGAAGAGTATAAAGTAATTTACGAACAAGAAATTCAAGAAATACAAAATAATAAAGATGAAACAAAAATAATAGATGAAATGACGTTGTTAGAAGAACGCATACGTAAAGAAGTAATAAGAGATCGCAAAGAGTATTTTGAAAAAATACAACAAGCACTTGTATATAAGCCGATTAATTTTGAATATTTGGCAATTAATGTGACAGATAATAAAGTAATAACAAATATTGAAAATTATGATGATAACAATCGTATGCAATATATCGAAGAACTAGAAAACCGTATTATTTATGCTGAAGGTGACGGTGAAGATGTTTATATAACTAACAACGACGGATATAAGGAATATTGGGGCGGAAGGTATTATGATAACGAAAGTTTGATTAAGCAAAATATAGCTAAAACATATCAAATTATTGTAGCGCCAAGGGATACGTTTGTTGTTCAAGATAAGTATGCAAAAGATAAAGAATTATTTATAACATATTCTGAGCAGTACAATGATAACTTACTAAAAGGTATGATAAGTTTAGTGGTAGGTATTGTATTAATGGCATATTTAACAATTGTTGCTGGGCGAAAACCATATGATGATGAATTACATTTGAAGAAAATGGATGCAATCAATTTTGAAGTTTATGCAGTGATAGCGTTAGTGTTATTTATACTAGGCGGAGCAGTATTTATTACATTTGCAAATACAATATTAGGAAACAATTTATATACTGCAAAGTTATATAACGCTATAATATTGCTATGTATTATGGTTGCAATAAGTTTAATATTGCTAAGTATTTATTTAATATTTGTAAGGCTTATAAAAGGAAAATGTTTTTGGAAAAATACGATAATAGGACGTTTTGGGCGATGGATAATAAAAATGTATTCTGAAACTGAACATATAGAGGCTAGTATTATAGTCATTTTTGGAATATATCTATTAATTAATGCGATAATAGCATTTATATTTTTTGGTGGATGGGGCATTTTACGTTTTTTAATGTTCGGAGCAGCTATTATTTTTAATGGTATAGCATTAATTTTGATTGTAAAAATAATAAGCGATATTAAAAAAATTAGTTATGCAATTCAAAAGATAGAACAAGGTGATTTAGATTACCAAATTACACTAGTACAGACGCTTCCAATATTAATAAAAATATCAAAAGATATAAATAGCATTGGTTTAGGTCTTAAAAAAGCAGTAGATAAAGCATTGAAAAGTGAAAAAATGAAAGCTGAACTTATTACAAATGTATCACATGATTTAAAAACACCACTTACATCAATTATAAGTTATATAGATTTGATGAAAGGTGAAACAATAGAAAATGAACGTGTAAATGAATATATAGAGGTTATTTCAGAAAGAGGAGAAAGACTTAAAACTTTGATACAAGACTTGGTAGAAGTATCTAAAGCTAGTACTGGTAATATGCAGGTAAACTTAGAAACAGTGGAGCTTGGACAATTTATACAACAAGCTATTGGAGAGTACACAGACCGTTTTGAAGAAAAAGAGTTAACGGTAGTCATGAATGTAGAAGAAGTATATGTAAAAGCAGATAGACATCATATGTGGCGTATTATAGATAATTTGTTTTCAAATGTTA
>JBOFDK010000016.1:0-2227 GCA_051646925.1 Cellulosilyticaceae bacterium
CTATTCGTATTGACAAAGAACAGCATTTACCATATGATGGCTTAGAGACATGGACATCTAAAGGATGGAGTTCTATTAAAAGAATTATAAAACATAAAACAAAGAAAGAAATTTATCGTATAAATACTCCTATTGCATCAATAGATGTCACCGAAGACCATTCTTTATTAACTGCTGCAAAAGAAGCTTTATCCCCTAAAGATGCTAAAATTGGAGATGAACTATTTCATGCGTTTCCTGAAGAATTTCCTTCAGAACCAAAGTTTATTGATAAAGAATATGCTACTAAAAAATGTATTAGATGTTTTAAAATAAAACCTGTATATGATTTCTATTCACCAAGAAGATGTAATCATTGTAGAGAATGTGAATTTGATGCACACAAAGCAAAAGGAGATAAAACAGAAATGAAATCATATTTCTCAGTACAAGCTTATTTAGATAATGCTGGAAAGAATATCTCAGAAGAAGAAGCGTGGGTATATGGGGCTTTCTTAGCCGACGGATCGTGTGGTCAATACCACGGAGTTACAGTTAATAATTCATGGTCTATTGTAAAGAAAGATCTTACTCATTTAATTAAAGTTATGAGATGTCTAGCAATAGCAGAACCGGCATTCACTTTCAAATTAAATAATAAAATTAAATCTGGTGTTAGTAGAGTTGTACCACTTGGTAATGTAAGAACAATAGTACAAAAGTATAGAGACATGTTTTATGATAAGCGTGGTTATAAACGAATCCCAGCATGTATCTTAAATTCACCTCTAAATATTCGCAAATCATTTTGGGATGGATTTTATGAAGGTGATGGAGCTAAAACTACTAAACGTGAGAGATTTTCACAACGTGGAAAAATTACTACACAAGGACTTTATTACTTGATGAGATCAATCGGATTTGATACATTCAGTATTCATAATTATGAAGATCATCCTGATATATATCAGGTAACCACAGTTAAAAACAAACAATCTAACGAGATAAAAAAAATTATTAAAAATATAAAATTACCTATATATGATAGTGAAATTTCATCTAAATCATTAGAATCTAAATTAGAAAATTTAGATTTAGAAGATCCTTATATTGAAGTATATGACATTGAAACTGAAACTGGTGATTTTCTTGCAGGTGTAGGTGAACTTGTAGTCTCTAACACCGATAGTATCTATCTCAGCACTCCTGATAAAAACTTTGAGGAGTTTGACAAACTATTCTATACAAACCAGATAACGCGAAGAGACTATTGGGAGAGAATGGTTAATACTTCGTTTGAAGATATCAAACCATTGAATGTCACAGTAAATAACATGTTCAAGGCTGATACAGGAAACGACTTCCTAAAGATGAGTTACGAGGAATTTTTGTTTCCCTGTGCATTCTTAGCAAAAAAGAAATATTATGGCATACCACATATCTCAGAGCCAAATTACAACTTAAATAAAGAGGATAAATTCAACTTGTTTATTAGAGGATTAGATCTCAAGAAGCGAGGAGTGTCGCCTTTATTAGTATCTGTTTGTAGTGATATACTTCAGGTATCCGTCGACTACAAAAACCTAAAAACCATTATGGAGATTGTCCAAGAAACTGCTGATAGCTTCTATAAGACTGATTGGGCAGATCCAGAAAAATTAAAAATGTTCGTTAAGACAGGAGTATATAAACCTAATAAAAAGAATGTGTCAATGCATGTATTTAGAGACCGTATGCTGTCTGAAAGAGGTATTAGTTTAGAGCCTGGTGAGCGTATCAATTATATCATTGCTAAGAAATATCCTTATAAATATGATCTTAGAGGACGTAAAACTGCATTATCAGTTGGTGATAGAATGGAACTATTCGATGTAGCAGTTGATGAAAATATACAAGTCGATGTCGATTATTATATGGAGAATACTATCATAGGCCAACTTGCAAGATTAATTACATATCACGAATACTTTGACGTTCCAATTGTAGATCATAATGATATAGAAGAGATTGAAAAAGCTGAGAAAAAAAATATCGATTTGGCTAAGAAGTATATGGTGAATTACTGTAAGAAATATTTTGTTCATTATGCAGACAGAGGTGCCGTATATAAATCTATATTTAAAAAGTCATCAAAAATTACAAGTAATAAGATAGTAGAAATATATGGCGGCGATTCATCTATCAGCAATATTGTAAAACTTCTTGGATTTAGTGTAGATCCCGAAGGTCCTATTGATGATTGGTTATT
>JBOFDK010000017.1:0-16243 GCA_051646925.1 Cellulosilyticaceae bacterium
ATTGATAAGCAGTTCATTGATGCAAATGTTATAATAACGACTTTAGAAGGTTTATGTAGTATATCTATGCTGGCAGAAAGAGAGTTAATATTTAATCATATTTTAGATCATACAGATCTAGTTATTATAGATGAAGCAGACAGTGCACTTTGTAGGTTAGATCAAATATTTGCTCCAAGTATAGGTGTAAACAAATATATTCAAGCAAATGTAGAGATTCAAAATGAATATGGAAGGAGGTCTATCAACAATAAGGTAGATGCAGATGAGCGTACTTTTGTAGAAACGATGAGTGAATTCGCTAAGGCTTTAACTGAGATATGGACTAGAATTAAGAATGTTAGTACAGGATTTTCAAAATCACGGCTTAGGAAGTTTACGGCATTACAACTATTAAATTTATTGCATGAAGATGTAGAACAGCTTACTACTGAGGAGAAATTACCACCAAATCTTTGGAATGAACTATATAAATTAGCGTCTCCAAAGTTAACGAATAATCAAGTTAATCTTTTATCTCTTGCTTTTAACACAGAAGTATCCTGGATATTTAAGTTAGAATTCATTGGTTACAATATTAATCAGTTTGGTCCTATAACTCAAAAAAAAATACAGTTTATTATTATGCTTATAGCATTTGACCAACTATATAGAAAATTATCTGGATTAGTAAGAGCCAATAATAGTTTACCTATTTCTACTAAACAACTACTTAATCAATCCTTTATAGAGCATCAGAAATGGCTATGTTCTGCACCAATAGGAAATATGCTTGCTTTTGAAACTAAGGAAGATGATCTGGTTATTACTAAGCAATTTGCTACTGGCAGATCGTTAGCACTTAAATTCCCTTGGCTTAAGGTTGATGAATCAGGAAAGCCACTGGGGCCAAATGTTCTACTAATGTCTGGTACAAGCTTTGCACCTAAATCCTATATGAATCATATTAACATTCCAGTAAATTATATTATTGAAGCAGAAAAATACAAAAGGGATTATATCTCCAAAACTCAGTTCGTGTATTCTCGAAGTGATATCCGTGTTTCAGGAGCAGAAGATGAAGATAAAAATGAAAATCTCAAAAAATTATTAAATGAGAATATAGACATCATTTTAAACTTATTACAGAGCGGGAACAACATATTAATGATTGTCAATAAGTATGAACAAGCTGAATATGTTGTAAAACAGCTAAATAAATTTCTTGTGCGTCATGGTTATTCTAATGTTTCGATAGCACTAAAATCAGATTCTAATAATACGGTAAGCGAACAATATCTAACACGAAGTAAAGTTAAAACATTTGATAATAGAATATTAGTAGCACCTGCAATAGCGATAGAACGAGGGCACAATATAGTTGATAAATTTGGAAATTCTAAGTTTGATACGCTTATCTTCTTAGTTCGTCCAATGAATGATCCCACAGATCATGGGCTACATGTAAAAAAAGTTAACGGTTATATTATGACTAAATACAATAATGATGTATATAAAGCGAGTGTAAACACGTATACTGAAATGAGAAAAGATGCTTTTGTACTGTATAGCAAGTTAACTGCAAATAAATATGGATTAAATCAATTAGATAAAGAGTTACAAGAAGATATCACAGCAACACTTTTTGTTATGCTAATACAGATATTTGGAAGACTTTGTAGAATTAGTGATGAAAGTCATATTAAAACGGAACCATTAAAGGTATATTTCTTAGATGGAGCATTTCGTGCAAAATCTCAAAAAGGCTATGATTTTTTAGGAGAATTATTAAGCTATTTAGAAGAATTAATAGAAGATCCTTTAACCGGTAATATTGCAAAAACATTATATGAACCTATTTATATAGGTTTAAAAGGAGGAAATATTTAAAATGACAACAAAGGAAGAATACTTATATCCAGTAACAATTAAAATAGATCAGACTATATCAGAGAAAATATATTTTTTATCACTTCCCTCAACCTTAAAACTAGAACTTATAAAATTAGAGCAATTATCTAATATTAAGTTTAATCCTCAATTTCATAGTCTTCCCACAAATTCTTTGAAGAAGATGTTTATAACACATCTTAAAGGTATAACAGATATAAAAAAAGTGACTAAAACATCCGATGACACTAAATGGTTAACTTCATTTACTCCCATAGACATCAATAAAGTTATTAGAATATTAGATGTTTGGATTGAAGTCTTTTATATAGATGAATCGGAATTAGAAAAGAAACGTCATAATAGTTATGAAACAAAAGAACTTGCAAAACAGTTGTGTTCACAGCTATGCACATCACTATTTAACATAACGGAAGAAAATGTACGGTTATTTAATAATGGTCAATCTGTAGATTCCATGGCATATACAATTTTACCTCTTAAAATAGTAGACAGTTTAGCCGGAAAAAAGATTAACTTTATGAATCAAGAGGTAGAGGTATTATATTCTGCCAATAATGAGTTGGTAACAAATCCTATTGCCTTTACAGATAAAAAGGGAGTAGATTACCATTCCTATGTAATGCAGTTTTCTATACAAACCATCCCACCGCTTAATGAGGCGTACTTAAATATTAAATTTTCTATACGAAGATGGATTTCTAGAAATGATGAAGAAAAAATACCTTATTTACCAACTATTAAAGCTACTTATGTTAAAGTAGGTCCTTATAAATTACAGCGTTTAGATGCACGATATTCTTCAAATTTTAAAGAGGTAACTTGGAAAAATGCTGATTATAAAAGTTTTGTTTCTTGTTATGGTGAGGACTTATTACCTTCTTTTAATAGCGTGATTATAAATCCTCAAAATTATATTTCTAATGACCAAATGGCTATTTATATACCTTTTGAATATGGAATTACCGGTATTAAGCATAATACCGATGCTGGTTTACCCTTCAATGATATTAAATGTCTTTTTAAACTCATTAAAGAACAATTAACCTTTATATCTGATAATAAGACTTCAAAAGCAGTTAAAGTAGTAGGTTCAAATAAGCCAACACCTTTTTTTGATGAAAAGTTTTTATTGAAAAATGCTCCAGCATTTCATTGTGCAGTAGGGGGTGCATTAAATGAAGAAAATGTATCTATTGAAATATGGTATAGTAGCGGAGAAGAACAAGTGAGAGATGCTCTACTTCAAAAACTCCAAAATCATTTTGATGGGACAGGATACTCCATTGCTTCATATAACTTAGAGGATCTAGGGAGCCCCCTCATAGTAGACAATGATAAAGTGAAAATTAACCTTAAAGGATTTGAAAAAAGAGTTGCAGAAATCCAAAATAAGATTTCAGTTACAAAAGGTCCAACTCTTTGTTTTATAGTGTTAGAAAACAAGGATGCTTTTTGTACCAATAAAGGTAAAGAAGATTTGTATGATCCGAAAAACGCATTAAGAATAGGGTTTGCAAAATGTGGAAGACTAACACAATTCATTACTCCGAAAAACTATTATGAAATAGATGGGAAAAATAATCAAAAAATACTTAGTTACAAGAAAGCATTATCAGAGTTTGAGGAAGGAGAACGTGAAAAAAAACCTAAAGCATTAGGAAAAAATTATTATGTTAATACAGTAATTCAGCATACTATCCTAGATGGATATCGCCAACTCGGCATAGTATGTAATTTATCAAAAAACAAATCAATTATGGAACAAAAAGTTACAGGTATTTATATATGTAATTATAAAAATACAATATATGGGAAAACTATACAACCGTTTCCGATTTTTATTACTTGTGATTTTGTTAAGGGTTATATCTCAGGTTATTGTGATTTGATAGAAAATGTTGATATACCATATTGGAAACTTAGCTTAGGGTTAGTTAATCAATTATATACATCACCAGATAAAACTAGAAATTTAAAATCGTCTAATACTGTCATTTCTAGACGTCTTTTAAGAATTATGTCTCTACAAGGGCCTCATTTAGTTGTTGTAGTTGCAGATGGAACAAGTAGAAGGTTAATCAAGGGTATTTCTAACACAGAAATTGAAAAAGCTTTTGATCCAAATAGAGGCCAAATTAGTAATTTTCTTGTTAATGAGGAACTTAATGGTCAAATTCAATTAGATAATAACGTAAAAAACTTATCATTAGTACGACTACGTGTAAATGATGAGGTGCCTGAATACTATCCAACTACGTCAGATACTAACATCAGTAAGTATAAAAGTATGGCCGGTATATTTAAGTATAATGATGTATATTACTCATTAGATGATAAATCTTCAAAAGAAAAAGATACTTTAGATAAAGAACATAGTAAAATAGATAAAGAACAGTATTATTCTCACCGTAACTTAGTTGAAATGTATCCTTTATTTATGTCTGATAGAAGTGAAGTGAATGAAATAAAGATTATAAAATGTATACATGACTTAAGAATTGCATCTATACAGCATACTTCGGGGAAAACAACTCTACCATTGCCTTTGCACCTTGCAAAAAAACTTGAAGAATACATTATTTAAAAGAATAGCGAAAAAGAGCAAATATTACAACTCATTCGATGTATATTTGACAAATTCCGTTACTGATTATCATTATAATAGTAATAAAAAAAAGCTGATATCATAAGTAATATAAACTTGTATAGCAGCTTTTTTATTACTTTTTATCAAGTTTTCATATTAATATTGGTGAAAAACTATAAAAAACGACAATAATGCCCTAGAAAAAATTTTGGTTATATTTCTTCTTATTCTTCTCGAAGTTTCACTATATTAGCAGCCATTTTACGCCTAGCATCATCCATTTTAGCATAATGTTTTTTAGTCGTATTAACATCTTTATGGCCAAGTACGTCTGCTACTAAATAAATATCACCTGTTTCTTGGTATAGCTGTGTTCCGTATGTGGAACGTAATTTATGAGGTGTTATATTTTTTAGTTGAGTTACATGTGTACTATATTTTTTGACAAGTAGCTGCACACTACGAACAGAAAGTCGCTTATTTTGTAGTGATAAAAAAAGTGGTGTATCATCAGTTTTACTTTTTTGATTTTCACGTATTGCCCAATATTGTTTTAGTGCCATCTCAACTTCTTTTCCGAAATAAATAATTGTTTCGTTTCCACCTTTTCTAGTAATTCGAATTCCATTATAGTTAAAATCAACATCTTCTAAATTAAGCCCAACGCATTCAGAAACTCGTATACCAGTTCCAAGTAACAATGAAATTAATGCTAAATCTCTTTGTTTAGTGTAGTTATGGTATTGTTTTTGCTTATCTGTTAGAGAAGTACCATCTTCTATTTGGTCAAGTAGTGTTGCAACTTCTTCAACTTCTAATTGGATAATAGGTTTTTCAGATATTTTAGGCATATCAACTAAAGTAGTTGGATTTTTGAAGATACGTTCTTGTTTATAGTAGTAAAGATAAAAAGTTCTTAAAGCCGCAAGTTTTCTAGCTTTTCCTTTTTGGCTATTTTGATGTGTAACGATATTGTTTTCATCTTCGATTTTTTCATAGTAAGACAAATATTCAAGATATTTTTCGATTTCTCGTGCAGGAATAGTTTCAAAATCTTGAAGTGTAATAGTTGAATATTCTTTATGATGCATAAGAGGTGTGTAAAAATGGATAAGATAATCAAAAAAGATTCTCAAATCATATGCATATGCAAGACGTGTTGCCATACTAGAAGTATGTTCCATTCCTCTGAAAAAATCAAAAAGATACGGCGGAAATTCATTCAACATACGTCTTAAAAGAAGTGTCAGTTGTTTATTTTTATCATCATTGTAAGCAGACATTTATAACTCCTTTGATTGCCATCCTTCAATTTGGCTACGTTCAACAGCGCCAAATAGCCTAGATTGAATATCTGGTATTTCTTTTCCTAATTGATAAATTAATTGTTTTGTCGTTTCACGCTTTGTATGACCATCTGCAGGGCAAGGACTTTTTACAACGGGTAAATTTTCCTTTTTTGCAAAATATTTAATGTCTTTTTCAGGAACATATATAAGTGGTCTAATAATTGTTAAATCTACTTTTTCATGATACTTAACAGGTGCCATTGTATGGATTTGACCTGCGTAGAATAAAGACATCAGAAGTGTTTCGTTAATATCATCTCTATTATGACCTAGTGCAATTTTGTTGCAATTAAGTTGTTTTGCTTTATCATAAAGCGCGCCTTTTCTAAGGTTTGAACAAAGTGAACAAGGATTACTTTCTTTTCTATCTTCAAAAATAATTTTAGCAATTTCTGTTTCATAAACTGTATATGGTACATTTAGTGCTTTGCAAAATTCAATTACATGAGTTAAATCAAATGAATCAAATCCTAGAGAAACGGTAACTGCTTCAATTTCAAATTTTTTAGGATAAAAATGTCGTAATTGAGTGAGCGATACAAGCAGTGCCAAACTATCTTTGCCAGCTGATATACCAACAGCAATACGGTCACCATTTTCAATCATATTATAATCTTGTATTGCACGCCTAGTATAGCTAAGTAAATGTTTTATTTTCATTTTCAAACCTCCATTTATTCATATATTATTATATCTAACTTCATAGGAAATAGCTATATTACATTAATATATGGTGACAATTAATTCATTTTCTGATATGATAAATCTTAAAAATTAGACATAATATAGCAAAGGAGTACTCACTTGAAAACAAATTATTATCTAGATGTTTGTAGACGTTTAAAACAAGCTGATATCGTTTTGAAAAATGCATCGATTCTTAATGTTTTTACAAAAGAAATCATAGTTGGAGATTTAGCAATTAGTGATAATAAAATTATAGGTATTGGTGATTATAGAGGCGAGAGAGAAATTGATATTAAGCAAAAATTTGTTGTACCAGGATTTATAGATAGTCATGTGCATATTGAGTCAAGCATGATTTCGCCTTGTGAGTTTTCAAAAACAATACTTCCTTTTGGAACAACAACACTAATTGCAGATCCACACGAAATTGCAAATGTTTGTGGTCTTGACGGTGTAAAATATATGATTGAAAAGGCTAATAATGCGCCTGGAAATATTTACTACATGCTTCCATCGTGTGTTCCGGCAACAGATATGGAAAGTAGCGGTGCGGTACTAGATGCTAAAAAATTAGAAGAATTAATTAATCACCCTAAAGTATTAGGTCTTGGAGAAATGATGAATTATCCAGGTGTTATACTAGGTGATACTAGAGTTTTAGAAAAAATAAAAATTGCCAATGGGAAAATAGTAGATGGACATGCGCCAGGACTTACAGGATATGATTTGTCAGCATATGTGTTTGCAGGTATTAATACAGACCATGAATGTTCAACTATTGAAGAAACATTAGAGAGAATTAGACTTGGAATGGTAGTTCAAATACGAAAAGGATCTGCAGCTAACAATTTATCAGCTATTGTAAAAGGTTTAGTTTCACATAAAATGCCATTTACAAGATGTGTTTTTTGTACAGATGATAAACATTTAGAAGATATTTTAGAAGAAGGACATATTGATAGTAATATTCGTGAAAGTATTATGCTTGGCGTACCGGCAATAGAAGCTATTTGCATGGCAACGCTTTATCCAGCTCAAACTTATAATCTTAAAACAAAAGGTGCATTAGCGCCAGGATATGATGCAGACTTAGTTATACTTGATAGTCTAGATGATGTTGCAATTTCAGATGTTATGGTAGGTGGGGTATGGCAACATGGAAAATATGCGACTAATTCTGAAATTGATAGAACATCAGGAAATGTTAGATATGATAGAGAATCTACTATTTTAAGTACTATGAATTGCGTACCTATTGACTTAGAAGATATAAGTATAAAATTATCATATCCAAGAGTTCATGTAATCGAAATTATTGATAATGAAATTCTTACAAAAAAAGTAGTTGAAAATGTAAATGTTTATAAAGGTAACTTTGTTCCAGATGCAACTTATTCTAAAATTGCTGTTATTGAGCGTCATAATAACACAGGAAATATGGGACTGGGTATTATAAAAAACTTTGGAATTCAAGGTGGAGCTATTGCGCAAACAATTGCACATGATTCTCATAATATTATTTGTGTTGGAGATTCAGATTTTGATATGTGTTTAGCGGCAAATACACTAATAGAAAAGCAAGGCGGAATTGTAGTTGTTCAAAATGGTAAAGTAGTTGAAAGCTTAAGCCTTCCTATAGCGGGTTTAATGAGTTCGCTCAATGCATCGCAAGTTATTGAAAAACTTAAAAAATTATTAGAGGCAGCTAAAAAACTAGATATTAATCCAAATATTGACCCGTTTTTAACACTTGCATTTATGGCACTACCTGTTATTCCAGAACTGAAAATGACAGACCTTGGGCTTTTTGATGTTACACAGTTTAAGCATATTTCAATAGAAGCTTAATAAAAACAAATAAATAAAAATAGTTTGATAAAGTCCTACTGTATAGATTAAACAATCATATGTTGTTAATAAAATCTATAATAGTAGGACTTTAATGTTATATATAAATAATAAATATCTATATAAAAGACTATATTTACGCAAAAGAACATAACTTATATAAAAAAGAGTATAATAAATTTAGCAATAGATTTAAGTTAGAGAAATAAATATGTAAAGAAATATATATTTATAGTTATACAATGTATTTATAAATAGTATTATATTATTTTTTTAAAAAAAGGAGAAAGATTATGTCTGTAGATATTAAAAATTTAGAAACAAGCAATCGTGTTATAACACAGCAAAAAGGTAATTTTAGTGTATTAGAGCATAAAAAAGATTTAAGTGTTTCATATAATAATGCTGCTAATGAATATTATATGAGCAAAATGGGCGTTTGTCGTAAACAAGTAGTGATAGAGTTAGATGACAATAGTAGCGCAACTGTTCAGGCAGGTGCTATGCAGTGGACTACTGGAAATGTGGCAGCGACAAGTGGTTTAAAAGGTATAGGAGATTTATTTGGTAAAATGGCTCGCAGCGTTGTAACAAAAGAAACAACTATTAAGCCTGAGTATGTTGGTAGTGGTTTTCTTGTCCTTGAGCCTACATATAAGTATATTATTTTACAAGACCTTTCAAGTTGGGGAGCAAAGGGAATAGTTGTTGAAGATGGTATGTTTTTAGCTTGTGATGGAAAAGTAAAACATGAAGTAGTGGCAAGAACAAATTTATCTTCTGCATTAGCTGGTGGAGAAGGGTTATTTAACCTTGCATTATCTGGAAAGGGTATTGTTGCATTAGAAAGTAACATACCTATAGATGAGCTTATTGAGGTTGAACTTAATAATGATGTGTTAAAAATAGATGGTAATATGGCTGTTGCATGGAGTGCGGAATTAAAGTTTACAGTTGAGCGTTCAGGAAAAACATTAATAGGTTCAGCAGCGTCAGGGGAAGGGCTTGTAAATGTATACAGAGGTACAGGTAAAGTTTTAATGAGTCCTGTAGCTATAAGTACAAGTTTAAGAGCGGCAACACATTAATATATAAAAAAAGATGATTTCAGATATATATGGAAATCATCTTTTTTGTATTTACTGTTATTACGGCGATATCATTTTAAAATGATAGATATGTAAAATGTAGAATTATTGGATAGACTATACATAATTGAATATTTTTTGAAAGTCATGTAAAATAAGAAAACATGTAATTTAGGGAATCTAAGCACTAGATAACATAGAATAAATATACTAATAAACAGGAGATTAATATGAGTTACGATAAATTATATAATATGAAATTTGAAAAAATATACAAATTGTTTATTGATAAAGCTATAAAAAAATCTAGAACAGAGGAAGAAGTTATAGAAATTATTTGTTGGCTTACAAGTTATACTAAGGCTGAAATTGAAAATGCTATTAAGACAGATGTAAATTATAAAGAGTTTTTTCTTAATGCGCCTAAAATGAATGAAAATAGACATTTAATAAAAGGTAGTATATGTGGTATAAAGCTAGAACAAATAGAAGATGAACTTATACGAGATATTAGGTATCTTGATAAATTAATTGATGAACTTGCAAAAGGAAAATCAATGGAAAAAATTTTAAGAACACATTAATTTAAAACATATAGAATAATATAATAGTAACAATTATTTTAATATAGTGGAGGTGTTTTATGAATGACATGAAATCACAAAATAGCAATATTAGAAAATGTTATTTTTCAAAAATAGTAGTAGTGATACTTATAACAATTTTAGCTTGCTTCTGTTTAGCTGGTTGTTCACAAGAGGAAACAGTTACGTTTGAGGGTGAAATAATAGAGCTGCATGAAAAACAAATGCTTGTAATAACGACAGATGATGTTGGATTTGATAAGGCTAGTGTTTATTTTAATGATGCAAAAATAAAAGGTACTTTAGCAAAGGGAGCCCATGTCATAATAACTATTTTTCCAGAGATTCGTGAAAGTTATCCAGTTCAAGTAACAGCTAAAAAAATAGAAGTGACAGAAATAAATAAAGAAGTAAAGAAGTAAAGGAATAAATTAGAATAAATACTAATTAGAAAAAATAATTAGAGCTAACGAAATAAATGAATAAAAGTAAGTAAATAAAAAAATTATAAGCGGAGTAAACAAAAGATATGATTCAATCATTTAAACCAGTAATAGATGAGAATTCACAAATACTTGTACTAGGATCTATCCCAAGTGTAAAATCACTTGAATACAATCAGTATTATGGGCATCCTAGAAATCAATTTTGGAAAATTATATATACTTTATTTGAAAAAGAATACGAAGAAGAATATGAACAAAGATTAGAGTTTCTACTAAGTAACAATATTGCACTATGGGATGTTATTGGGTATTGTGATAGAGAAGGAAGTTTAGATTCGGCAATTAAAAATGAAAAAATTAATGATTTTAAATGGTTAAAAGATAACTATAATAGTATTAATACTATCATTTTTAACGGAGATAAGGCTTTTAAAACATTTAACAAGTATGTAAAAGAACCAATTGAAGGTATAACTTTTTATAAAGTTAGTTCAACTAGTCCAGCACATACTATTAGTTTTGAAAAAAAATTAGCGGAGTGGAGTATTTTAAAATCATTAAAATAAGACGTTATATTATTTTGAAAATAAAAAAATATAGTAAGGTCATATATACGGAGGAATGAATGGAAGCAAAAATAAATGAACAAATGAAAAAACATGATATCAGTTTTGAAATGTTGTCTAAGCATCTTAGTGTAAGTAAACAAACATTAACACGAAAAATGAAGGGTGATACAGAATGGACATATCCAGAGATGATATTGCTTGGAAAATTGCTACACATTGATGATGTTGCAAATTTCTTTTTTGGATAAATAAATATATAGATAAGTGTATAAGTGAAAATAGAAGTAATTATATAAATAAAAAATAGACAAAGAGTATAATATTAATCTCTTTGTCTATTTTTTATTTGTTATTTTCAGATATGTCTAAAATATAATAACCAAAACCGTTAACAACGGTAGTTTGATTTGCGAACATAATTCGGCTACTATTGGCACCATAGTTTAAATGTTGATGTCCATGTAAATGATATTTAGGTAGTAGTATATCATAAAAAGAATGAAAACATTCAAAGCCTTTGTGAGCCCAATCATCACCATCGCCGACATTTTTAGAAGGTGAATGTGTAACAAGAATATCTAACCCACCTTTTTTACGGCAATTTTTCATTAATTTTTTTACTCGTTTTTGCATAGCTTGTTCAGGAAATTGAAATGGTCCTCCTGAATATTCAATACATCCACCTAAACCTGCAATGTTCAAATTATTAAAAGATATACAATCACCATCGATACAAGTACAGCCCTCAGGAGGAGATGTAATATAGTTAACGTCGTGATTTCCGTGTATATATAATAATGGTTTTGGAATCATGGTAACAAGAAAAGATAAGTAAGAAGCTTTTAAGTCTCCGCAAGATATTATAAGGTCAACATCTTTAAAATGATTTCGGTCAAAATGATCCCATATGTATACACTTTCTTGGTCTGCAACAATTAATATTTTCATATGTAGTATCCTTTGTTTTTTATGTAGTTATTATTATACTACAATTAATTATAATTTTAAATATATAAAGAATCATTATATAATATTATGCAAATTTTTTTTTGCTATGTCCTAAAAGAGGTATGTTTGTCCATTTAGTAGCATATATATTGAATTAGTAAAATATGTGAGGTGAAAAGATGAAAGCAAATAAAAAACTATATGGAATAGCTCTTACCATCGTATTGATGGCCGTTCTACTTTTTTTTCTACGAGATTTCAATGTTGTTTTGAGTGAAGTTGTAGATAGTAGTGCAGAAGTAACAATTAATTTTTTAGTACCTATGGATAAAGATAAAATAAAAGATTGTATCATGGTAAAAAGTAATAAAGTTTACAACAATCAGTTCATAAGTAAAGTGGAATGGATTAGTGAGTCAACATGTAAAATTTCATTAGAAGAAACAGGTGATATAAGAGGTGAAGCAGTAACACTAATTATAAAAGATGCACCTACTAAGTACAAAAACATAAGTAAAAATGTAACGTTACCAATCCAGTTCTTAGCAGAAGTAGACATTACAGAGCCGACAGAAAGCATAATGGTTACGACAACAGAGCCTTTTTATGTTCGATTTAATACACCTATGGATGCTAGAATGTTAAATAAATACCTACAATCGGATGCGAAATTTTTTATAGAACCGGAAGTGATATTAGATGAAAATGGGGAAGAGGTATTAGATGAAACAAGTTTTTTGTTTACGCCTAAAACACCACTAGAAAATGACCATAACTATCTTTTATCATTTAGAAAAGGTATGCCATCTAGAGCTGGTGATTTATTAGAAAATGCGCTACAAGTTACTATACATACAGATGTAAAACCAAATGTGGATACGATTACTCCAACAGATGGAAGTAAATGGGTAGGACTTTATCCAAAAATTACAGTAGAAAGTGATAGAGCAATACAAAGTGCAACGTTAACTTTAGCAGGGCATAAAATAGAAGGTCAAATAAAAGATGAGCAAACAATTGATTTTTATCCAAAAGAAATGTTAGCGTCAGGTAAAACGTATACGGGTTCTGTTCAGCTTAAAGCAGTATCAGGAGAAGAAAGTGATATAGAAGAATTTAGTTTTACAACAGTACCTATGACAAAAGATAGGATATGGGTAACTATTGAATATGGTAAACCAAATGTTGTTATTGTTTATGAAGGGACAAAAGAAATTAAACGATTAGTATGTTCAGCTGGAGATGGTACAATATCTTCACCTGCTGGAACATATTATATAAATCAAAAATCGAGTAATTATTTTGACGAAGTAAATAACGAAGGTAGTAATTATTTAATGCAACTAAGTGATGATGTGTTGATGCATGGAATTACAAGGGATGATAGTTGGAAAGTTAAAGAAGAAGTTTATAATAAAATTGGAAAACCTCAAAAAAGAAATGAAATTATACTAAAAGAAGAAGACGCAAAATGGCTTTATGAAACATTACCTGAAAATACAATGATAATTATTCATTAATTATGAAAGAAGAATTAAAAAAACTTTCATAAACTGATGATTATATATGAATTTTAGTAGTAAACCCCCTTGAAAACTTAAAAAAATGAAAAAATTTAAATTATATCTTGCATTTTGAGAAATATATGGTAATATGTACTTATAATTTAAAACGTAAATAATACTATTATTCAAGGGGGAATTTATTATGGCATTTCGTACAGAGTATATGGCAGATTTAATGAATCGTGTAGAACAAAACCATCCAGCACAACCAGAATTTCACCAAGCAGTAAAAGAAGTTTTATTATGTATGGAACCGGTAGCGGAAAAAAACAAAAAATATATTGATGCGGGTATTTTTGAACGCATGGTTGAACCTGAACGTACTATAATGTTTAGAGTATCATGGGTAGATGATGCAGGTAAAGTTCAAGTAAATCGTGGATTTAGAGTACAGTTCAATAGTGCAATTGGGCCATACAAAGGTGGACTTCGTTTTCATCCATCAGTAAACCTTGGTGTTATCAAATTTTTAGGATTTGAGCAAATCTTCAAAAACTCTTTAACAGGATTGCCTTTAGGCGGTGGTAAAGGTGGATGTGATTTTGACCCAAAAGGAAAATCTGATGGCGAAATCATGCGTTTTTGCCAAAGTTTCATGACAGAACTTGCAAAACACATTGGTCAAGATACAGATGTTCCAGCAGGAGATATCGGTGTAGGAGCACGTGAAATTGGATTTATGTATGGTCAATACAAACGACTACGTAATGAATTCACAGGTGTTTTAACTGGAAAAGGACTTACTTACGGTGGTTCACTAGTAAGAACTGAAGCAACAGGTTATGGATGTTGTTACTTTACACAAGAAATGTTAGAAACAAGAAATGATAGTTTTAAAGGTAAAAATGTTGTTATTTCAGGCTCAGGAAATGTAGCTATCTATGCAGCGCAAAAAGCAATGCAACTTGGAGCTAAAGTTGTTGCTATGAGTGATTCAGCAGGATATATATATGATAAAGATGGAATTGATTTAGATTTAGTTAAACAAATCAAAGAAGTAGAACGTAAACGTATTGTTGAATACACTATACAAAGACCAAATGCTGTATATGGAGAAGGTTGCCGTAATATATGGAGTGTACCATGTCATATCGCACTTCCTTGTGCAACACAAAATGAGTTACATGGCGAAGATGCACAGTTACTTATTAATAACGGTGTTGTAGCAGTTGCGGAAGGGGCAAATATGCCTTGTACACCAGAAGCGGTTGATTTATTCTTGGCAAACAAAGTATTATTTGGACCAGGAAAAGCAGCTAATGCAGGTGGTGTTGCAACTTCAGGTTTAGAAATGTCACAAAACAGTATGCGTTATAGCTGGACTTTTGAAGAAGTTGATGAGAAACTTCAAAACATAATGAAAACAATTCATGCAAGTGCACGTACTGCGGCAATAGAATATGGCGATGCTGATAACTACGTGTTAGGGGCAAATATTGCAGGTTTTATGAAAGTTGCAGAATCAATGTATATGCAAGGTGTTGCATACTAAAAAATAATCTCCCTATTAGTTTAGTAGGGGGGTTATTTTTTATCTACTGCAAATATTATTTGATTTTAAAGCCTAATATATTATAATAAAACTTGAGAAAAGCTATTAACTCTAGTAAAAAGTTTAGAGTTTTCATATGGAATAAGTAATACTTAAAGGAGATATTCTTATGTATAAAATAATTAAAAAAGAAAAATTAAGTGAAGCAGTTGAAAAAATGGTAGTTCATGCACCATATGTTGCAAGAAAATGTGAGCCTGGACAATTTATTATATTATGTGCTGAAGAAGGAGATGAAAGAATTCCTCTTACAATACAAGATTACGACAGAGTAAATGAAACAGTTTCTATCATATATCAAGTTGTAGGGTTTTCAACACAAAAACTTGCGAATAAAAAAGAAGGCGAATTTATAGCACATTTTGCAGGTCCATTAGGTGTTGAGTCTGTAACACATGCAAAAAAACGTGTACTAGGTATAGGCGGCGGTGTTGGTGCGGCTCCTCTTTATCCACAAATTAAAAAACTAATGGAAAAAGGCGTATCATGTGACGTAATTTTAGGTGGACGTAATAAAGAATTAGTTATTCTTCAAAAAGAATTTGAAAAAGTTGCAGAAAATACATACTATGCAACAGATGATGGTTCACTTGGCCGTAAAGGTTTTGTAACAGATGTACTAAAAGAACTTATTCAAAACGGAAATGAATATGATGAAGTTATTGCTATTGGTCCATTAATGATGATGAAAGCTGTAGTAGATATTACAAAACCACTTAACATTAAAACGATAGTATCAATGAATCCTATTATGATTGATGGTACAGGTATGTGTGGTGGATGCCGTCTGACAGTTGGTAACGAAGTAAAATTTGCATGTGTAGATGGTCCAGATTTTGATGGTTTTGAAGTAGATTTCGAAGAAGCATTAAGACGCCAAGCAATGTATAAAAAAGAAGAAAAGCATGCTTGTAGAATGCAAAAAGGGGAGGTAAAATAATGCCTAATATGAGTTTGGAAAAAGTTAAAATGCCTGAACAAGCACCAAATGTTCGTAACAAAAACTTCAAAGAAGTTACACTTGGATACACAAAAGAAATGGCGATGGAAGAAGCTGAGAGATGTCTTGGTTGTAAACAACGTTTTTGTGTAGAAGGTTGTCCTGTAAATGTACCTATTCCAGAGTT
>JBOFDK010000018.1:0-19998 GCA_051646925.1 Cellulosilyticaceae bacterium
GACTTGCAAAATCTCCTATAGAATAATATTTCATATTTATCACCTCTTGATTTATAATAATACGAGCGTTATATAAAATCAATAAGTTTATACAAACTTCTACAAGGTTTCATTAACAGCTATTCCCCTCCTAAACTAAGTATATATTTATATTAATTATACTTTGTCTACAATTAAAACCTAAAAAATATAGACGGGCCTCCCCGTCATTTAGTTTCTCTATAAATTATCTTTCAATTATACCATTGTAACATTGGTCTATCAAGCATATTCATACTTTGCCATTACATCTTAATATATTTATAATTTTATCTATACTTTATTTTATTTATATTCCTAAAATCCTTTATATAATTTCAATTTTAACTAATTATAAATATTTTTTTATTCTTGTGTAATTTCTTTATTGACAATGTTTATTTATGACTTTATTATGAACTTATTACGTATAGGAGGTATTCTCATATGATGACTATAATGATTTCACTAAATTCTATTGATAAGGTTAAACAATTCGTTAATCTTATTAGTAAATATGATGGCGATTTCGATTTAACATCTGGACGATATGTAATTGATGCAAAATCAATTATGGGTATTTTCAGCCTAGATCTTAGTAAACCGATTAAACTAGATATACACGACAATGCATCTGCAACACTTCTCATGATGCATTTACGTGAATTTATGTATACAGAATAAAATAAAAGGCTGTTGCGATATGCAACAGCCTTTTGTTTTATAAATATTTACACCTTAATAACTTCCATATTATTAATTGATGCTTGTATCATCTCTTCTATACAATCTTTTAATGCTTCTTCAGATTTTTCAATTGCTTCTAATTTTGGCTTTGTTTCAGGATGTTTTGGAACAAAAATAGTACAACAATCTTCAAATGGTAAAATAGATGTTTCAAACGTATCTATTTTTTTTGCTACTCTAACAATTTCTTCTTTATCAAATCCAATTAATGGTCTGAAAACAGGCATTCTAGCTGCCGCATCTGTACAAACTAATCCTTGCATAGTTTGACTTGCAACTTGTCCTATACTTTCTCCTGTAATAAGACCCATGCTTCCATTTGATACAGCAATTCTTTGTGCAATCTCCATCATAATTCGTCTCATAATAATTGTAAGTTGCTCATGAGGACATTTTTCATATATTGCCATTTGAATATCTGTAAAAGGAACTACATGAACTTTCATAGAACCTGTATACACTGATACTTTTCTAGCTAAATCTATAACTTTTTGTGTCGCTCTTTCGCTAGTATATGGTGGACTATGGAAATAAACAGCGTCAACTTCAACACCTCTTTTAGCAACCATCCATCCAGCTACTGGGCTATCAATCCCGCCTGATAACAATAATGTTGATTTTCCATTAGTTCCATAAGGCATCCCGCCTGCAGCCGGATATGTTTTAGAATAAACATAACTTCCATTACGTAATTCTACTCGTAAAATAACATCAGGATTATGAACATCTACTTTTAATTGTTCTCCTAATTGTTCTAATAAAAATGCTCCAATATGTGCACTTACTTCCATTGACTTCATAGGAAATCTTTTGTCTGCTCTTCTTGTATCTACTTTAAATGTAAGTACTTTGTTTTCTTTACAAAGAGCTTTCATATGTTCTAATGCCAATTCTTCAACAGCTTCTATAGACACTTCTTCTTTTTTTGTACCATAAGCTACACCTATAATACCAAAAACGCGAGTTAATCTATCAATAACCATCTGAACATCTACTTGCTCGTCACGAGGTTCTACTGTAACTCTTCCTTGCTCTTTTTTTACATCAAATTTACCGACATCTTTTAAATTTCTTCTAACTATATCAATTAATTTATTTTCAAAAATATACCTATTTTTACCTTTGATTGCTAATTCGCCGTATTTGATTAAAAATACATTTTTCATCTTTTTTTACCTCCTGTAGTAAATCTTTTTAATAATGGCAATTGTTTTTTTAAAACATCTACAACGTAATCTAATTGATTTTTATCACATTCTCTTCCGAAAGAAAATCTAATTGCTTGATCTAGTTGTTCGCCGCCTTGCCCTATACTCACTAAAGTGTTACTTGTTGCAATTTTATTAGATGCACATGCTGAGCCCGATGAAACATATATTCCGTAGTGTTCAAGTGTATGCAACAATACTTCTGCGCGAACTCCTTGAAATTGAATATTTAATATATGTGCTGCGCCTTCGTCTATGCTTGGTCCATTAAGTTTAGTTCCTTCAATTTCATTTAATATTCTTTCTGATAAATATCGTTTAGATTCCATACATTGCTGTTGTAACTTTGCTAAATTATCATAACAATACATAGCAGCGCAGTGCATACCTGCAATTCCAGGCACATTTTCTGTACCCGATCTAATTGCCTTTTGCTGACCACCGCCATGAAATAAAGGTAACATTCTAACTTCTTTGCGCTTATATAATATGCCTATTCCTTTAGGTCCATAAAATTTGTGTGCACTTATTGAAAGTAAATCTATTTTACTAACGCCAACATTTATAGGCATTTTTCCAAAAGCTTGTACACCATCTACATGAAAAATTACTCTAGGTGCATATTTTTTTAACCAATTTCCGATTTCTGTAATGTTTTGTATTGTTCCAATTTCATTATTTACATACATAGCACTTACAATAATAGTTTGATCATCAATTGCCTCTTTAAGTTCATCCATTATGATTAATCCATTATGATCAACACCAATACGTACAACCTCAAATCCTTCTTTTTCTAGATGTGTAAAAACATCTGTAACTGAAGGATGTTCTATAGTTGTAGTAATGATTTTACGCCCCATACGCTGATAAGCGTATGCCGCACCAATCAATGCTAAATTATTACTTTCTGTTGCTCCTGATGTATAGTAAATTTCGTCTTCTTTACATCCTAGTATATTTGCAAAATATCGTGTACTTTTTTTTATAATAGTTTCGGCTTCAATACCTAATTTATGCAGTGAAGATGGGTTACCATATGTTTCTAACATAACTGTTGTCACACAATCCGCTACTTCTTTTAGTGGTTTGGTAGTTGCGGCGTAGTCTAAATATATTTCTTGCATACAATAAAATCCTTCCTTTGATTTTTTATAAAAAAATGAGGGGGAATACCCCCCTCATTTTCAAATGTCTACCATTATAAATCGTTGAGGTGTATACTTAAGAATTTTATCCTATCTCTCCTGCTTCATACATAATGTTTGTCAATGCAACTATACTTGCAGTTTCACTTCTTAAAATACGTTTGCCTAGTGAAACTACTTGCACATCATTATTGATAGCACATTGTATTTCATCTTCGGTAAACCCACCTTCTGGTCCAATGAAAATGCCATATGTATGACTTTTCGCCGAACCTAAAACTTCTTTTATACCTTGGTTTCGTTCATTTTCATACGGTATAATTGTATATATATTTTCTTTTTTTTGAAGTTCAATTGCTTCTTTAAAAGAAATCGGTTTACATACTTGTGGGATACACCCTCTACCGCTTTGTTTTGCTGCTGCTTCTGCTATTTTATTCCATCTATCTAATTTAGATTGGATTTTTTTATCAGATTCTAATTTTACAATACAACGCTCAGTTATAATAGGTATAATTTTACTAACACCTATTTCAATTGTTTTTTGTATAACCCATTCTAATTTTTCACCTTTAATTAACGGTTGAAATAAAATGACTTCTATATTTGGCTCCGTAGAATTTTCAGTTACTTCAAGGATTTCGGCCATTATATGCTCTGATTCTACTTCGCTAATTATACACTTATAATCCTGGCCCTGTCTATTGCTAATTAGTAATTCTGAATTAGTTTGCAATCTTAATACATTTTTAATGTGACGGAAATTATCTCCTTTGATGCAAACTTTATTTTCTATAATATCCGATGCATTCACAAAAAATTTAGGCATGTTTTTCATCTCTCTTACAAACTAATGCTACCCATTCTTTTTGTTCACATTCTTCTATTACTATCCAGCCATTTTTCTTAAGAGCTTCTAATACCTCTAGTTTGCGGCTATTAATAATACCTGATGCAATCCAAATACCGTCTTCAGCTATTACTTTATCAACTTGTTCGGCTAACATAATAATAACATCTGCAATAATATTTGATACTACAATTGTTGCTCTTGTTTCTACTACATCAATTAAATTACCCGCTTTTACATCCATTACTTGGTCTACATTATTTAGCTTAACATTTTCCTTAGCTACTTTAACCGCAACAAGGTCAATATCTACACCTAGTACATCTTTTGCACCCATTTTAGCTGCTATAATTCCAAGTATACCGCTTCCTGTTCCAATATCAATTACATTGTCATCTGGTTTGATGTATTTTTCAACTAAGCCGGCGCACATAGCTGTTGTTTCATGTGTGCCGGTTCCAAATGCCATACCAGGGTCCATCTCTATAATTAATTCGTTCTCTTTTACATCGTAGTTTTCCCAAGATGGTTTTATTACTATTCGTTCGCCTAATGCTACTGGCTTATAGTATTTTTTCCATTCGTTTGCCCACATTTCTTCTGGCATATCTACTAATGTTATTTTTCCACTTCCGATATTTAAATAGTTTTTAATACCTTGTAAGTGCATTTCAATAGCTTCTAGTTTTTTTGCTAAGTTAATTTCAGTCGAAAAATAAGCTTTTACAAATACTTTATCCATATCTTCTTGTAAAAGTGATTCATCAATCAAATCATAAATAACCTCTTTTTTATCCTGATTCCAAACATCTTGTGGATCTTCAATTTCAACACCACCTGCTTGTTCCTCTATTAAAAAATAGCTCAATGCTTCCACTGCTTCTCTTGTTGTTTCGATTGAAACTTGAATATAATCCACTGAAATCCTCCTAATTATCTTTGGTTATTTGCCAAAAAATTTCTCGATTTTTTTCTTGAAATTATTTTGTTCAGTTTGATGTTCTTTTGTTTGATCTGCAAATTCTTTTAATAAATTCTTTTGTTTTGATGATAAGTTTCTTGGAACTTCTATATAAACTTCTACATATTGGTCTCCGCGATGTTTTTTGTTACGTATACTTGGAATTCCTTTTCCTTGTACTCTAAATGTTGTTCCTGATTGTGTTCCTTCTTGAATACTAAACTTTACGTTTCCATCAAGCGTTGGAATAGATAATTCTGCACCTAACGCTGCTTGTGTAAAGCTAATTGGCATTCTCATATGAACATTCATATCACGTCTTTCAAAAAACTCATGTGCTTTTATATAAACTGTAAGAAGTAAGTCACCGTTTGGCGCGCCTAAATCTCCTGCCTCACCTTTTCCTGAAATACGAAGAGTTTGGCCATGATCAATACCTGCTGGAATCGTAACAGTAATTTTCTTTGATACACGTATTTTACCCTGTCCTCTACATGCTGTACAAGGGTCACTTATAATTTTTCCTGTACCATGACATGCATCACATGTTTGAACACTTTGCATAGAACCTAACATTGTTCTTTGCATTACACGTATTTGACCTGTACCACCACATTTTTGACAAGTTTTAGCTTGTGTTCCTGGTTTTGCTTTTGTTCCTTTACATGTTGCACATGTTTCTGATGTATTTATTTGAATTTCTTTTTCGCATCCAAATGCTGCTTCTTCAAAATCAATTTGAATCGTTTGTCTAACGTCTTGACCTGGTTGTGGTCCTCTTTGACGTTGACGACCACCACCGCCTCCGCCAAATATATCGCCGAAAACGCTTCCAAATATATCGCCCATATCAAAATCAAAACCTTCGCCGCCAAAGCCGCCACCAGCTCCACCTTGCTCAAATGCACTATGGCCAAATCTATCGTATGCACCTCTTTTTTCTTGGTCACTTAATATTTCATAAGCTTCTGTAGCTTCTTTAAACTTTGCTTCTTTTTCAGCGTCCCCGGATCCTGTATCTGGATGGTATTTTTTCGCTAATTTTCTATATGCTTTTTTAATCTCTTGATCTCCAGCATCTTTTTGGACTCCTAGAACATCATAATAATCTTTCTTTGTCGCCATTTCCTTCACCATCCTTATTTATTTACAAATTCTAT
Organism: Cellulosilyticaceae bacterium; assembly: GCA_051646925.1. Taxonomy (GTDB): domain Bacteria; phylum Bacillota; class Clostridia; order Lachnospirales; family Cellulosilyticaceae; genus JBOFDK01. The sequence goes on from JBOFDK010000018.1 coordinate 6,093, forward strand.
TATAACTATCTCTCTCTACGTTTTCAACAGTTCTCTTGAATATCTTCCACGACGAAACAGCCAAAGAGAAATCTCTTTGACCGTTTCTACTTTCTTATTCTTCTTTAAAATCTGCGTCAATCACATCGTCTTGCTCTGGTGCATTTGCTTCTGGTTGTGCTTCTGCTCCTTGTGGCGCTGATTGCTTATACAGTTTTTCCGAAATGCCATGGAATATTTGTGTTAATTCATCTTTAGCATCTTTTAACTCTTTTATTTCAGATTCGGTCATAGTTTCTGAACTAACTCGGCCATTAATCTCTTTTAATTTATTCAGGCTTGTTTCAATGCTTTCTTTATCTTGAGGTTCTAATTTACCTTCTGTATCTTTAAGCATTTTTTCAGTTTGGAATAAAGTACTTTCTACTTCATTTTTTGTATCAATTGCTTCTTTACGTTTTTTGTCTTCTTCAGCAAATTTTTCTGCTTCTTGAACAGCTTTGTTAATTTCATCATCTGAAAGATTTGTACTTGCTGTAATTGTAACGTGTTGCTCTTTACCTGTACCTAAATCTTTTGCTGAAACTTTAACGATACCATTCGCATCAATATCAAATGTTACTTCGATTTGTGGAACTCCTCTTTGTGCTGGCATAATACCATCTAATTTGAAATTACCGATTGTTTTATTTTGGTTTGCCATCGGTCTTTCACCTTGAACAACATGAATATCTACCGCTGGTTGATTATCTGCAGCTGTTGAGAATACTTGGCTTTTCTTTGTTGGAATAGTTGTGTTACGTTGAATAAGAACTGTTGCTACTCCGCCCATAGTTTCGATACCAAGTGAAAGTGGTGTAACATCTAGAAGTAAAATGTCGCCAACTCCCGCTTCTCCTGATAATTTTCCACCTTGAATAGCTGCACCAATTGCAACACACTCATCTGGGTTAATTCCTTTAAATGGCTCTTTACCTGTTATACGTTTAACTGCATCTTGAACAGCTGGAATACGTGTTGATCCACCTACAAGAAGAATTTTATCTAAATCACCTGCATCAAGTCCTGCATCTTTAAGTGCATTACGTACTGGTCCCATAGTTTTTTCAACTAAATCAGCTGTTAATTCATCAAACTTAGCACGTGTAAGTGTAATATCTAAGTTTTTACCTGATGCACAGATAAATGGAATTAATATATTTGCTTGTGTTTTTGATGATAATTCTTTTTTAGCTGTCTCTGCCGCTTCTTTTACACGTTGCATTGACATATCGTTGCCTTTTAAATCTTCGCCTTCTTGTTTTTTGAATTCTTCTACAAGGTAGTTGATAATACGTTGGTCAAAGTCATCTCCACCTAAGTTGTTATCTCCACTTGTTGAAAGTACTTCGATAACGCCATCTCCAATTTCTATAATTGAAACGTCAAATGTACCACCACCAAGGTCATAAACCATGATTTTTTGTTCTTGTTCATTTTCTAATCCGTAAGCTAAAGCTGCTGCTGTTGGCTCATTGATAATACGTTTAACATCAAGTCCTGCAATACGTCCTGCATCTTTTGTTGCTTGACGCTGACTATCTGAGAAGTATGCTGGTACAGTAATAACTGCTTCTGTTACTTCTTCTCCAAGATAACTTTCTGCATCTGCTTTTAATTTTTGAAGTGTGATTGCTGAAATTTCTTGTGGTGAGTAATCTTTTCCGTCAATACCTACTCTGAAATTTGTTCCCATTTCACGTTTGATTGAACTAATTGTACGTTCATGGTTTGTTACAGCTTGACGTTTTGCTACATCCCCTACAAGTCTTTCTCCTGTTTTTGTAAAAGCAACAATCGATGGTGTTGTACGTCCACCGTCTGTATTTACGATAACAACTGGTTTTCCACCCTCCATTACAGATACACAAGAGTTTGTTGTTCCTAAGTCAATTCCTATTATTTTACCCATTTTTTAAATCCTCCTATTTTTAAGCTTATTAATTTTTTTAGCTATTTTATTTTTTAGTTGTTTTATTTTTTTAGTTTGCTACAGTTACCATACTATGTCTGATAACTTTATCTTTGTATTTATAACCTTTTTGATGCTCTTTTGATATAACGCCTTCTCCAAGTTCGCTATCTTCGACTTTCATAATAGCGCTGTGTAACTCCGGATCAAAACATTGCCCTTCAGCTTCAATTTGTTCAACTCCCAGTTTTTGAAATAATGCTGTTAGTTGTTTGTAAATCATTTGAATACCTTCTGCAAATTGCTGATCTTCTGTTTCTTGAGCTAGTGCACGTTCGAAATTATCAACAATCGGAAGCAATTCAGTAACAGTTGAACTAACACCTAAATCGTATAATCCAGCACGTTCTTTTTCGCTTCTTTTTCTATAATTATCAAACTCTGCCATAAGACGTTGTAATCTTTCAAGATACTCTGATGCCTTATCGTCTACAATTTCTACTTCTTTTTCTTTAGCAGTATCATCGTTAGTAATACCTTCTTCAATGATATCATCTTCTTGTTCTATTTCAGATGTCTCCATTTGTTTTTCCATATCTTCTTTTTTGTCTTCCATTTAATGAATCATCCTTTCTATTTAAGCTTTTTGACAGATATTAATTACTTGTCAATAAGCATATTTTTAATATGTCCTGAAATGTGTTCCATAAGTGATATCACTTGACCATACTGCATTCTTGTAGGCCCTATAATACCGATTGTTCCTAAATTAAAATCACCTATTTTATAAGTTGTTGTTATTATGCTACAATCTTTCATCTGTTCAATTCCGGTTTCTTCACCAATACGAATTGTTACATTTTCATCTGCTTGACATTTCAACAAACTCATTAAATATGGTTTTTGCTCAAGTACTTCCAGTAATTGTTTTGCTTTTTCAACATCATTAAATTCTTGAAAGTTTAAAATATTCATCATACCTTGCGTTGTAATATTTGGGATATTTTCAACTTCTAGCGTATCCACAATGGCGTCTACTAGGTCTTTTGCAATATCTCTATATTCTAACAATCTGTTTTCAAGAAGTTGTATTAATTCAAAACTAATCTCTCTTATTGATACACCTTGTAGACTTTCATTAATCATAGCACTAAGTACTATGCATAACTTTTGATCTAATAATTTAGAAGTTCTAATAGTTCTATGCCTAACATTATTTGCATCAGTTACAATAACAATAGCTACATTTCTATCATCTACGGGTACAAGCTGTATATGCTTTAACTTAACATTATTTAGCGTTGTTGGCGTAGAAGCAATCGTCGCATATTGCGTAACTTTTGAAATAAGTCTTGCTGTGTCTTCCAACAGAGAATCTATTTTTGAAATTCTATCTTGAAACATGTCTGCAACAATATGATCTATATCGGGTGTAATATGAGGACATTGCATCAATTTATCAACATACATCCTATAACCTTTATCCGATGGAATGCGACCTGCCGATGTATATGGTTGCACAATCAACCCTAAATCTTCAAGATCTGCCATTTCATTACGAATAGTTGCTGAACTCACACCTAAATCATATTTTTTCGAAATTGTTCTTGAACCTACAGGGTCTCCTGTCTGAATATAGTCATGTATAACAGCTTGTAAGATGCGTATTTTACGTTCATTTATATCCATCCTATCGCTCCCTTTTTACTGTTAGCACTCACTAGCTTCGAGTGCTAACTACTATTACAAGATATCATTTTTTTCAAATGATGTCAATAGCATTTTTCCCAAAATACTTATCCTTTTTATTCCATTAAGAAAGACATGAAGATTTGGTTTGAAACATCTATTCCTTCTTCAGTTAAATAGATGCTACCATTATGATTAACCATTTTTTTTTGTTTTATCCATCCATTTAATGTATCTCCATATATTTCAAAAAGATCAACATTAAACCTATTATAAAACTCTTTAATAGATATTCCTTCTATCATTCTCAAACCTAAAAACATATATTCTTCCATATCCATTTGCACAGTTTGTACCGATTCTATGCGTCTAATCAAATCTGGCATTCCATTATTTATTAAATAAGATTCCATATTACGTGTATTTCTTGTTCTTATATTATCTAAATATCCATGTGCTCCGAGTCCTACGCCTATATACGGTATTTGTTTCCAATAACTTGTATTATGTTTAGATATATATCCCGGTTTTGCCCAATTTGATATTTCATAATGTTCAAATGCATTTTTTTTCAAAAACATTTTTGCATATTGATACATTTCACGTTCAACATCTTCTGATGGTAATGTCAGTTTACCTTCTTCATCTAATTTCGAAAAGTATGTCCCTTCCTCTATTATTAAACTATATGCAGAAATATGTTTTACATTCGCATTAATAACTTTTTTTAATGTATTTTTCCAATCTAATAACGTTTGCCCTGGTAATCCAAACATTAAATCTGTACTAATATTGTTGATTTTGCTTTTTTGAAGAAGCTCTATCGTTTCTTCCCAATCACTATAATCATGTATTCTTCCTATTTGTTTAAGCAGTGTATTTTGACATGCCTGTAACCCTATACTTACTCTGTTAATACCTACTTTTTCAAAAATATCAATATGTTCTTTAGTTATCGTTCCTGGATTTACTTCTATACTCCATTCACAATCTGACTCTATTTCAAATTTCTCCGTCAGCGTTTGACACAATTTTTCTATTAAAAAAGGTGGAAGAACCGTCGGGGTTCCTCCACCAATAAAAATACTTCTGATTGTGTGTTTGCCGCGTACGCTATTACCATACCATTCAATTTCATTTCTTAACGCTTCTATATATTGCTCCATCTTATCTGTCTTTGAAAACGATAAAAAATCACAATAGTAACATTTAGATTTGCAAAATGGTATATGCACATACAATCCTATTTTCATTTGATTCCTCTATTCATCAAGTTTTAAAACACTCATAAACGCTGCTTGTGGTACTTCTACACTTCCCACTTGTCTCATTCGTTTTTTACCTTCTTTTTGTTTTTCTAAAAGTTTACGTTTTCGTGATATATCACCACCGTAACATTTAGCCAAAACATCTTTACGCATTGCACTAATAGTTTCACGTGCAACAACTTTTGTACCTATCGCTGCTTGAATAGGTATTTCAAACATATGTCTTGAAATTTCTTTTTTCAGTTTTGCAGTTATTTTACGGCCCTTATCCGCTGCACTAGCTTCATGCACTATAAGTGACAAAGCATCTACAACTTCTCTGTTAACTAATATATCTAGTTTAACAAGTTTAGACTGAATATATCCCGCTAACTCATAGTCAAATGATGCATATCCTCTTGTTCGTGATTTTAATGCATCAAAGAAATCATAGATAATTTCATTAAGTGGTAACTCATATGATAGTACAGCTCTTGTTGCTTCTAAATATTCCATACCACCATAAATACCTCTTCGTTCCTGGCATAAATCCATAGCTGCACCTATATAGTCTGCTGGCACTATAATTTGCGCATTAACTACTGGCTCTTCCATATACTTTATCATAGAAGGATCTGGTAAGTTTGCCGGATTTGAAAGTTCAATCATTGAACCATCTGTCTGATATATTCTGTAAATAACGTTTGGCGCAGTTGTTACTAAATCTAGATTATATTCTCGTTCTAGACGCTCCTGGATAATTTCCATATGCAATAATCCAAGGAATCCACATCTAAAACCAAACCCTAGAGCAACTGATGTTTCTGGCTCAAATACTAATGCAGCGTCATTTAATTGTAGTTTTTCAAGACTATCTCTTAAATCACCATATTTTGCGCCGTCTGCTGGATATAATCCGCAATATACCATTGGGTTAACTTTTTTATACCCAGCTAACATCTCACTAGCTGGATTATCAGCTTCTGTTACAGTATCACCAACACGTGTATCTGCAACATTTTTAATACTTGCTGTAATGTATCCAACTTCTCCTGCACACAAATCATCTGTTACCCTGAATTGTCCTGCACCAAAGTAACCTACTTCTACAACGTCAAACTCCGCTTCAGTTGCCATCATTCGGATACGCATACCTTTTTTTACATGTCCTTCTTTAATTCTACAGAAGATAATAACTCCTTTATACTGATCGTATAATGAATCAAAAATAAGCGCTTTTAACGGTGCATCTTCTTTACCTACTGGAGGAGGAATAACTTCTACTATTTGGCGAAGTACATCTTCAACATTCAAACCTGTTTTCGCTGAAATCATAGGAGCATTTTTCGCTTCTAGTCCAATAACATCTTCAATCTGTTTTTTTACTGCATCTGGGTCCGCACTTGGCAAGTCAATTTTATTAATTACCGGCATAATTTCCAAATCATGTTCTAGCGCTAAATAAACATTTGCTAGTGTTTGTGCTTCAATTCCTTGCGCTGCATCAACTATTAAAATTGCGCCTTCACAAGCTGCAAGACTTCTTGATACTTCGTAGTTGAAATCTACATGTCCTGGTGTATCAATTAAATTCAAAATATATTCTTCGCCATCTTCTGCTTTGTATACTAAGCGGACAGCTTGAGATTTTATTGTAATCCCACGTTCACGTTCTAAATCCATATTATCAAGAACTTGTGCTTGCATCTCACGTGCTGTTAATGTACCAGTCATTTGAATGATACGATCCGCAAGTGTACTTTTACCATGATCAATATGTGCAATAATACAAAAATTTCTAATTTTTTCACGTCGTGAAAGAGACATTTTGCCCCTCCTTATTTTTTCTCTAGTATATTCAATTCATTATAACATAGCTTTTTCATTCGTATCAATCTTTTTGAAGTACTTTTGCTACAACATCTGCAATTGGTTCTACTGTTAACAACGCTTCCTCTAATGTATTAGTGTCTGCTCCTATCTCAACTAGTAGTGTATTTGGATGCATATGTAAACTATATCTCCACGATTTGATATAAATTTTTCGAATTAGCTCTGGGTAGTATTTCATTGCTTCAATTTGTGCTTGTAGCGAGAATGCTAAATTATCTGCTATATAAGGGTTTTCAAGTGTAACACGATTTACAATTTCACCATTCTCATTTGTAAATTGACAAAGCCCATTAACAAACATAAACTTTGCAGCTTGCTTACCTTTATAGTCTCCTACCAATTTAACGCCTTCTTGAACACCATCTCTGTGCAAATCTATAACAACTTGGATTGATGGATTTTTTTCTATTATACTTGTTATAACCGGCTCCATACGTTCATATGCCCCAGTAGTTGTTTGATTTTTTTCAGCTGATGAAAAACCATCTGTTACATGCAACGTTTCAATACCATATTTTTCTTCAAACAAGTATTTCAAAGCTTCACCAGCCTTAACTATACCTGCTACTTCTTTAGGGTCTTCGTTGCTAAATCGTTCTTGATTATGTGTATGGAAAATTAAAATTTTCGGTCCTTCTATCGTTTCATCTATACGAATTTCTTTTTCAGCTAATGCTTTAAAATCCCATTGACTCAATAAATCTTCATTTATTGTAACTGTTCCGTCTCCTCCCATATAAAACGTGCTCATAAGATGTTTTGGATTTGTTAAATCGTCTAATGATACAACTTGTTTTAAAGGCGTTGGAAATGTTGGAATATATTTATTTTCTCCATCAAGCGATATTATGTCTTTTTCTTTTGGAACAGAAAAATATCCTGCCAACTCATCATCGTATAATCCAAGTGCCATACTTTTATTTTTAAAATATGGCATTGTCGCATAAATCATTTGAACCGGCTGAATCATTCGTTTCATTTGTTCCTGAATTCCGGCATACCATTTTACTTCTGTCTTTATAGCCTGCGACGGCATCATCCAATGGTATAGCGGTAACGTCCCTGTTTCTTTAAATACTGTAACATTTTGAAAATACAAACTCAAAAAACAGATAGTAACTATAACCATTCCAATACTTTTTTTCGAAATTTTTTGTAAGGCTCCTACACTATGAATTTGATTAAGCCATTTTTGCATTTTAGCCCCTCCTTTGTACAATACTCTTTATATTGTATAGAGGCTTGTTCATTTTTATGACTTTTATTCACTATATTTATTAATATCTTCTAATTCAATCCCCGGATGAATAGCAATATTTATGCTATTAAAAATTATATTCGATAAATAATTCATAATTTCATCAATATCTTTTGTTGTTACATATAGATTTCCCATTTGTGGTTCTAGAATTTCTTTAAACATATCATATTTTTCTTGTTTACTTACTTCTTTTAACATATTGTATACTTTTTTATTATCTGCCCTTTTAAGTATTCTCTCCATTAACAATTCAACTGTATCATTTACAAGTGTAGCTGTATCAATAACAGTAGGAACACCAATCGCAATAACTGGACACCCAACAGTCTCTTCATTCAATATTTTTCGCCCATTACCTATCCCCGCGCCTGGTGCAATACCTGTATCTGTAATTTGAATTGTACTATTTATTCTTTGTACATTTCTAGCTGCCAAAGCATCAATTGCAATAATACAATCCGGTTTCACTTCTTTTACAACGCCTTTGATAATTTCACAAGTCTCAATTCCTGTAAGCCCCATTACACCTGGCGTTAAGCTACTTAAAATACCTACCGAATGTTCAATATTATCTGGTATTTGATCTTTTATATGTCTTGTTACTAGAACTTTTCCAGATACATCAGGTCCAAGTTTATCTGGTGTTGCAAATCTATTTCCAAGTCCGACAACCATAACATGTGCCTTTTTTTTGCGTGGCAATAAATTCCTAATTTCATCTGACAAAATATGGATAATTTCTTTATGTGCATCTGGGTCATTTTCTTTCATTGCTAACGCTTCTATCGTAATATAACGACCTATTGGTTTCCCCATTATTTTAGAGCCTTTTTCATTTTCCACATGAACGTAGGTTGTTGTAATATGTTCTGACGAATGTTTATCCGTCATAATATTTACCCCTTCAATATTGTATGTGTCCTCACTTACATCTTTTAGTTGTGCCTGTCCTTGTTCTTGCAATTGAATCCCTATTTCTAAAGCTAAATCTGTTCTAGGTGTCCATTTTATAGCATCCTCATTCATTGGTAACCCTCTTTTCATATGCAGTCATTTATATTCCATTTGCTTATAATATGTATTTTCACCATTTTTTTTAGTACTATACATTGACTTATGACTGTTTATGCTATATAATGTTGAGATGTATAACACGAACCGTTTTTTATTCCTCGCACCGTGTCTCAGGTCTCATAGAATATTAAATGGAGGTGCCTAAAATGGCAAACATAAAATCAGCAAAAAAACGTATTAAGGTAATCGCAACAAAGACAGCACGTAACCGTGCAGTAAAATCAGCAGTAAAGACTTACATCAAGAAAGTACAAGCTGCTGTAGTAGCTAACGATGCTGCTCTTGCACAAGATAGTTTAAAAGTAGCGATTAAAGCAATTGATAGAGCGGCTACAAAAAACATTTTCCATAAAAATGCTGCTGCTCGTAAAAAATCAACTTTAACACGTCTAGTAAACACATTAGCGTAAGCTAATAGAAAAAGCCTCTTCACTTTATGTGAGAGGCTTTTTTTTATATATACATACATTCCAAAATTAAAAGTTCTACACCTTTAATAGGTTCCATTTGTCCTGTTTTTATTGCTACATCACAATGCAAACATTTTTCTATAATTTCTTCTAACTGTTTAAAACTATATTTTTTTGTCTCTAACATCATTTCTTTTGCCACAAACATTGGAATACCTAATTTTTTTGCTAATTGTTGTTGTGAAATATTATTTTTAATTAAATATTTACCTTGTATCAGCATTCTATACTGCCTTCCAATTAGTACTAACACCCCTACTGGCGATTCTTTACGTTCCATAAGTTGATGATAAATTCCTAATGCTCTTTTTGCATCTTTATTTGTTATTTGCTTTAATAACTCAAATACATGTTGTTCTAATGCAAAATTACACACGTTTCGAATCGCTTCAACTGTAACTTCTTCTTTTTGACAGTATGCACTTAATTTTTCAAGCTCAACTATCATATGATTGATAGACTTTGGCATATTATTTATAAAATATCGCACAGTTGGTCTAGATATAACAATTTCTTTTTCTTTTGCAATTTGTTCTACAATACTAATAGTTTCATTTTCTTCTGGAAACTGAAATTCTATTGCCGCTCCATTTGTATTCATCCACTTATAAAAAGCATTTCTCTTATCTAACTCTTTTTCTGAAAATACAAGAATAGTAGAACCCGGTAAATCTTTAATCCATTTTAAAACTTGCTGTGTTTCTTCTTTTTTACCCGCTTTAAAAAACCCACTATCATTTACAACAACAAGGCGTTTATTTACAAAAAAAGGCATTGTCTCACATGCATCTATAAGATCTTTCACTTTAAAATCTTTTCCTTCTATAACACTGTAATTCATCAAATCTTTTTCAACACCAAGTGTCTTTATAATACTCGTCATAAACTGTTCTTTAAGCCAATTTTCTTCTCCAAATAGCACATAACAGTTATTTATATCTTCTAGTGTTGCGATTTGTTTCATTTTCACTTCTCCTCCTGTAATTGGTACTTCATTACAAATTTTTCTCCATTTGTTACAAATTCTATTGCACCCATCAAATCAGTTCTTAATATACCCGCTTCTATACTTTCTAAATCAGCTAAAACGTTATTAGCTGGATGATTATATCTATTATTTATGCCACAACTTATAATACCATATTTAGGATTTACCTGTTCCAAAAATTTTAGTTGACTAGATGTTTTAGATCCGTGATGCCCTATTTTTAAAACCGTACTTTCATCAATATATGGTAAAAGATTTGTTTCCTGCTCTGCTTCTAAATCACCTGTAAATAATGCCCCAAACATACCGTACTCAATGCGACAAACTGCCGAGTAATCATTAGCATTATCTGACACTCTTAATATGCCTGGAAGGTAAAACCGTATATTAACACCATCTATTGTATATATTTCATTTCCTTCAATATATTTAAATGGTACGTTTTTTTCTTCGCAAACTTCAAGTAGCATCTCTTCTAGTTCATTATCTGGCTCCATTTTTGGCATTATTACTTCTGAGATTAAAATACGTTCTTCTAGTAATCCTATAATTCCACCAATATGATCTTCATGTGCATGAGATACAATAATTTTTTCTACATTTGTAATTCCTTTATATTTCAAAAATTTTAGAAGTGTATTTTCTTTACCAAAACTTCCACCATCTATTATTATTGCTTTACCTCTTGGCGTTATTATAACACTGCAATCTCCTTGACCAATATATAACTGTGTCATGCTCATTTGTGGCTCATTAAACCACACAAACTGCCAAGAATAACTTATATACATACATATTCCGCACCAAAATATATGCTGTTTAATCTTCCAATTAAATATAAATGCAACCGCTATTCCGATAAACACATATACACAAACTACAACTATCCACTCAGGCCTTCCAGTTACAACTGTCATTAGAGGAATTTCACTAAGCCATTCTAAACAATTTGTCAGCATACTTAGTCCCGTATTTATCCACATTCCACCTAATTGTGCAAGCGGCAGAAAAAATATACCAAATACTAAAAGTGCAATGCCTAATGGTACAAGAACTGCATATATTGGAATTATTAACAAATTTAAAAATACTGCAAGTACTGGCACTTCATAAAAATACCATGCTAAAATAGGCATAATAACTATCGACATAATTATATTCATAATAATTGGTGCAACATATTTATTCAATCTTTTATTATATTGCCTCGACTGTTTCCATTTTCGTTTCAATTCACTAACTAAAATAACACCGCTATACGCTGTAAAAGATAACTGAAATCCTGCTTGAAATAATTGATATGGATTATTTAGTAAAATCATTGTGCCCGCTAACGCCAAAGCAATAACTGCATCCCCTTCTTCTAGTATTAATTTACCCAAATACAAAATTGTTAAAACCATAGTAGCTCTTACAGCTGAAACTGGCATTCCAATCATAAAAGTATAAATCCACGTCAAACTAATCGCAAGTATAATACGTGCTGAATATTTTATATACAATTCTCCGCATATCCACCAAGCAAGTCCAAAAAACACACCAATGTGTAGTCCTGAAATAGCCAATACATGGCCTATTCCAAGCATTGTATATAATTTTTTTGTTTCACTATCAATCATTGATTTTTCACCTATCAATAATTGACTCATAATACCTTGGTCTCCTTCTTCAAAAACTTTTATAATTTGCTTTTCAATTGTTTTTTTCATATTTTGTATATTACTAGATATATTACCAGTTACCTCTACATCTGTTGCACGTATCATAACGCTTACGCCTTCACCTAACAAATATAACCTATAATTCATATCTGATGGATTCATAGGTAAGTCTGGCCGCTTACTAAAACCTTTTACTACTACTTTATCGCCAATCTCAATTATTTCATTTTTCTTTATAGAAACAATAACTCGTGATTTATATTTTTTTAATGCATCTTTCTCTTCAATTACAACATTCTTTAATGTTATTTTTTGGTCATATTCCGATGATTGGACTTTGGTAACAGTTCCATAAACAGTCTGCTCTCCAATAAGATTTTTCCATTCATTAGAAAGATAATGATTATTCATCCAAAACATTCCTACTAAAACAAATATTATAAGAACCCCATACTGCATTGATTTATAATAATAACTTATATACGCTATACCTAATATAGCAACTATACATAGTAAAATAAAAGGAGCTTCAGTTGATGCCAACTGAAAACTCCCCCCTATAATTCCAATACAAAAACTAATACAACACCACATTAACGGTCTATGATTACTTTGCAATAATATTCTCATTCCTTTCGAACAAACCACCTATATCAAACATCGTTGAAAATTCTGTTTGTTTTTTACCATCCATTAAAAACATCACTTTTTGAATATCTGGCAATTCAGTTAGTGAATTAACAATTGAGTAAATAATAAGCTCTTCTTGCATTGATCCCGTTACCTGCGCTGCTTTGAAATTATATGATAAATCTACTTGACAAACCAACTCTTGGGAACGTATTTCATCAATACGTGTATCTGGCGGAATTGTAGGTAGTAAACCTTTAGTTGTCGGTCCTTTAACAAGTTCCGCAATTACATATTCTTCAAGCGGTGCATTTCCATTAACATTAATTGTTCGCTCTTCTTTATATAGTTTTTCTTCGTTTTCTTTAGGAAAATATAACACTATTGTTTGTGTGATTGTAGCTGGATTCGTATTCAATGCACTAATTAACATATCTTCACGACTCACTTGGCCTACTTTTTTACCATAGCTTGTTGTTAATGGCTTATCACCAATATAAAATTCTACCGCATCTATAAAATCGAGCTCTGTTAAAGAATAAACGATTGATACCCTGTTTGTCATTTGTACTTCTGCAGACAAACTATTATACTCTTCATCAAAAACAATATATGCGACTCTCTCTTTAAGACTAGCATCTTTAATGTGTAATTCTAAATTTTTTGAAACTTGATTTCCATTTTGAGGCTTTTTATATAAAGCCTCAAGAACTGCTAACATTTTTTTCTCACTTGGCGCGTCTGGCTCATGCGTAATTTTTATTTTTTCAGCTTCCACTAAACCACTGCTTGTATTATAAAAATAAACCTTAATAATATCCTTATTTGCCATATTTTCAAAAAACGCATTACATCCCGTCAGTATCATAGAAAGTAAACATAAACATATAACTGCTAAATACCGTTTCTTTTTTTTCATAATGACCGTTGCCAAAACCTTATAGAACTCTATAAAGTATGTTTAATTCCCTGTTCATCCTACTCCATTTTGCTTAAAGCTACTTTGGTTTGATATAGTAGTCCAAGGGCTTAAATTCCCATACAACGAATGGTACATATTAGT
>JBOFDK010000019.1:0-1736 GCA_051646925.1 Cellulosilyticaceae bacterium
CCTTAGCCGAGCAGCAGCGTATCGTAGCGCGATTAGAGGCTGTAAGAATACGCGTGGAGCAGGTGAAAAAGCTGCGGGAGGAGCAGATAAGGGAGATGAAAGAAATTAAATTAAGTATTTTGGATAATTTCTTTCAATATGGTAATAAACATACAATTAGTGAAGTTTGTGAAAAACCTCAATATGGTTATAGTGCAAGCGCAGATTTTGAAAACATAGGGGCTTATTTAGTTAGAATTACAGATATTCAAGACGGGAAAGTGAATTGGAATAAAGTGCCTTATTGTCAGTGTGATAGAGTCGAAACCTATTTACTAAAAGAAAATGATATTTTGTTTGTAAGAACAGGAGGTACTATCGGTAAAAGTTTTTTAGTAAAGTCTGTGCCTAATAATGCGATATTTGCTTCTTACTTAATTCGCCTACGAGTAAAAGAACATATTTTACCAGAATATCTTTACTATTTTTTCCAGTCAAAGGCATATTGGAAGCAAATAACAGATAGTAAAACGGGTACAGGATTACCAAATGTTAATGGTGTAAAACTAGCAGCACTAAAGTTAAATGTACCAAATATTGAGATTCAACAAAAAATTGTAATAGAAATAATAAATACTTTAGATAAAATTGAAGCACTCCAAGCCCATCAAACCGCCCAGCTTCAAGCGTTAAACACCTTATTACCCAATGTATTACACGAAATATTTCAAGGGAAATAACCAAAATGCTAGCGTTTATATGCCTCACAAATGGCAGCGTAATGCTTCTTTTTTCATTGAAAAATGAAAAAGGCTTAGAGTATTAGGGTTCGGAACTTTCAAAAAGTTCCGAACCCTCATGCGTTTAATAGGCTATGACTAATTGTATGAAATAACCTATCATATACAAAACATTTACAAACTACCTGTAATTGCTTTTGTTAATAGCTAAATACCTTTTGAAATTATCTGTAATTGATTTTGTTACTACTTGAAGTAGGTTTAAAAACTATATGTAATTAGGCTTGTGATTAACCATGAAGCTAATTACATACGGTTTTGAGGATTTTTCAAATAATAGTGTTATATACTACATCTAATTTTTGATTAGACCTAGTAAGGTGCAGGAAACACCTTACTAGGTCAGAAACTAATCACTTCTTTCTTCTTTTCCCAAACCTGTATAGGTGTTTCCTGCACCTATACAGGTTTAATCAAAAACCAAAAGGCACATTTCTTAAAACTTTGGCACACATCTTGCTGCAATTTTTTATCAAACTTTAAAATCATGGTACTAGAACGTTTAACCTATGCCGAGCAGTTATCTTTTGCCCTTCAAATTAGGGCTTACTATTTGATAGACAGGGCAGACTTTCAAAACTTTAATGCAGTGCGTTTTCATGCACAATGGGAAACAGACTGGGAGCAGGCTATTTTAGTTGCTCAAAATCAAATGTCTGATGACAACATGGTGGATTTAGGTACTACCCGCACGCAAACAGTAAACACTTTGATGGAAGGCGCAAGAAAATTGTATCAAAAGCATATCAAAATCTTTATTGAAGATGCTTTTGTGAATAAGATTGGTATGCAAAACCATTTTGGCATCAATGATTACGATGACATTCGCAGCAATGCCGCTAAAATGTTGTTGTTCTTAAATAACTTATATCTACGTAGTAATGACCACTTTGCCGCCCTTACCCAAGCGGGTATGCGGGTAACGATTCCCCAAGAAGTGAAAACCATTCACGATGA
>JBOFDK010000020.1:0-24171 GCA_051646925.1 Cellulosilyticaceae bacterium
ACGAATACAGCTCAAATAGGAACTTTTAAAATTCTATCTGAGACAGGTGTAGCAGCAGGTGTAAGACGTATAGAAGCGGTAACAGGACGAGGCGCTATTGCTTACTACACACAAGTTGACCAAATGCTTAGTGAAACAATGCAACTTCTAAAAACAAAAAAAGATGGGCTTGTTAAAAAAATTGAAAATATGATGCAAGAACAAAAAAATCTTCAAAAAGAAAATGAAAAACTTCATGCACATATAGCAAAACAAGAAGCGGGTAATATTTTAGAAAAAGTTGAAATGATAAATGAACTTAAAGTACTTGTAACAGAAGTGCCAGGATTAGATATGAATGGGCTTCGTAATATGGGAGATACACTAAAAGATCAATTAGGCGAAAGTGTTGTTGTATTAGCAAGTCATAAAGATGAAAAAGTAAGTTTAATTGCAATGACAACAAAAGGCGGAGTAGACCTAGGAATTAATTGTGGCCAAATTATTGCACAAGCATCTAAAGTAGTTGGAGGCGGTGGCGGTGGCCGTCCAAACATGGCGCAAGCAGGCGGAAAAGATATTCAAAAAATATCTGAAGCACTAGATTTAGCTCGTAATATTGTAGGTACGCAATGTCATAAAATGTAATTGGTATAAAAAAACATATTTAAACTATTGACGTATGAATGAATGTGAATTATAATTTATCGTAGTGCTTTAATCTTTTCTCCGTACAAATTGCATAAAGCACGATACTGCAGCCGGAGGGAGGGAAAGAAATGTCAGAGGTTACTGTTCGCGAAAATGAAACTTTAGATAGTGCTCTTCGCCGCTTTAAGAGAAATTGTGCTAAAGCAGGTATCATGCAAGAAATTCGTAAGAGAGAACATTACGAAAAACCAAGTGTGAAACGTAAAAAGAAGTCAGAAGCAGCACGCAAAAAGAATAAACAATACTAAGATATTGTTTAAACAGGGGAAAACATCACTAGATTAGTCTGGTGGTGTTTTTTTTGTGTTTAAATATTTTAAGTATACATGTCCAAATATATGCATAGTATGTATTTGAGGGGGTGTGATTTATGAAAAAACAAAAAAAGCAAATGTTTTTTACAAAACTGCAAGAACAATTAGATATTCCAAAAGAAGTGGTTAGAAATGTGCCCGTTATAACTATGGTGGCGGATGAAGATGTTCATATAGAAAATTTTATAAACATTGTATCGTATGAAGAAAACTGTATTCGTCTAAAAACACAATGCGGTATATTGTGTATAAAAGGAAAAATGTTAATGGCGAAAGAGATGGATTCTGAAGAAATACATATTCAAGGAAAAATCTGCTCAGTTGCATTTGAATAATAAGGAGGAGAGTATTTTGTTTCTAACATTATGGCATTATTGGAAGGGCTATGTTATAGTAGAGGTATGTGGTAATGAACTAGATAGATTTATAAGGATGATGATGAATCGGCAGATTGTTATGAGAAATGTAGCAAAAAGAGGAAATAAAATCTACATATCAACGACGACTGAAGGATTTAAAAAAATGTGCCAAGCTACGCAAAAAGCAAATTGTAAAGTACATATAGTTGAGAAAAAGGGATTGCCATTTTTATTATTCAGATACCGTAAACGTAAACTGTTTGGTATAGGAGCTATAATTTTTATTTTATCTATGTACATATTAAGTTCTTTTGTTTGGGTAATAGATGTTACAGGTAATGATGCAATAGAAACTGCAGAAGTTATTAAGGTATTACAAGATGAAGGATACACTACAGGCAAGTTTAAAAAGAAGTTAGATTTAAGAAATGCTGAAAAAATTTTGATGCGTGCATATCCTCAAATTACATGGACAGGTATAGAATTTCAAGGAACACAGATGTTAGTTCAAGTGGCAGAAGCAGTTAAGCCACCTAAAATTATGAAAAATGATGTGCCATGCGATTTAATTGCAAAAAACGATGGACTAATTACATATATTGCTACAGAACAAGGACTTCCGCAAGTTAAAGCTGGTGATATTGTTAAAAAAGATGATGTATTAGTAAAAGGAGCGATTCCTTTTACAGATGAATCAGGTAGAGTATATTTAACGGAGTCTATTGCAACAATTAAAGCTAAGACGGGGTATAGTTTAAAAGGAACTTTAGACCTTACTAAAACAGTTAAAAATTACACAGATGAAGTAGCAACATCTTATAATTTGAAAATATTTCAAACTAAAATACCGTTATTTAATTCAAAAAAAACTTATGAACAATATGATACTTTAGTAACAACAAATCAGATGTCTATAACAAAACTACTGCCACTACCATTTTATTTTGAAAAAACACAAAAGGTAGAGTATGTTGAAGATATAGAAACAATAAGTGAAAGTGATGCAAAAGACCAACTTCTCATGGAATTATATGAACATGCTAGAACAATTATAGGTGAAGATGCAAAAATCTTAAAACAAGAAATTAATTATGAGTTAGAAGATGATAATAAAATGACAGCAACATTTAATATTATGGCTGAAGAAAATATTGCGGTAGATAAAGCTCTAACTATTGAAGAGATAACATCAGAATCGAAAGTGGATACTACTGGTAATAGATAATAAATTCAAAAAAACCGCTTACAAGGCGGTATTTTTTGAAAAAGGGGGAATGTAATATGTTTAAGCAAAAAAAATGGGAAATTACATTTATTATTATGACGTTTATTATGACATTCTTAGTAATAACATCAAGCGATTTTTTCGGAAAAAAATTATCATTAGATGTAGGGCAAATAGCTAGTGAAACAGTATATGCACCATTTCAAATTGAAAATGAAATTGCAACAGAACGCAAACGTAAACAAAGTGAGTTAAATGTTCCGATTGTATATAAAGAAAATGATAAAATCAAAGAAATAGGTATTAATAATATTGGACTATTATTTGATTATGTAAGAACTATTAAGACTACAGCGATAGCATCGCAATTTGGGGTTTCTCCGCTTGCATTACTACAGTCCAAATCGCCGATAGCTTTATATGAAGATGAATATAAAACTTTATTAACACTAACTGAAGCAGAGTTAGGTACTTTAAAATCCAAGTGTTTAGAAGTATATATTGCAATACAAGATTCAGGGGTTCACGATGCAAATAATAAAAGTGCAGAAATAAGGCAACAATTAGAAGCAACTTCAATGAGTGGTGGTTCGCAAAAAATTGCACATGAAATTATTCTTTCACAAATAAAACCGAATATATTGGTAGATGAGATAGCAACGGAAGAAGCTAGAAAAATAGCAAGAGATAGCGTAGAGAGTAGTTATGTATTACAAGGAGAAATGATAGTAGCCCAAGGTAGTCGTATTACTGAAGAAGTATACCTTATACTTAGTAAATGTGGGTACATAGAAGATGAGACAAGTTCAAAAATAACACAATATTGTGGTCTTATATTGATAGGTCTTATTGTTGCATGGTTTCTAATTAAATATTTTGGGAATACAAAAGATTTGGTAAAGTTA
This sequence comes from Cellulosilyticaceae bacterium, assembly GCA_051646925.1. Classification (GTDB taxonomy): domain Bacteria; phylum Bacillota; class Clostridia; order Lachnospirales; family Cellulosilyticaceae; genus JBOFDK01. Next base: position 3,494 of record JBOFDK010000020.1, read on the forward strand.
AAATTTAGAGAAACAGCACTTATTTCTATCGTGTATATGCTTGGATTAATTATTATACGTGTGTTTATGGATGTAGATTTTGTATATATTCCAGTAGGAATAAGCGCGATGTTTATAACTATGTTAATTCGGGTAGACATAGCGTTTATACTTCATATAACGTTAGTAGTTGTTAGTTCTATAGTTTGCAAGGCTGATATTATTTTTGTTATATACATGCTACTATCAGGTGCAGTGGGTATACTAATAGTATCTACTATGCAACAACGTAAGCAAACTATGAAGTGCGCTTTAATGGTAGGAAGTATGCATGCTTTAATTTTTATTTCGCTTAATTTATTAGTGGGTATTTCTGTAGATGCGAATTTATTATTAAAAGGTGCACAAGCGTTTGTTGTAGGATTAATAGAAGTAATATTAGCTGTTGGAAGTTTACCACTATGGGAAGCGGCATTTGGTTTTGTAACCCCGCTCCAGCTGTTAGAATTAACAAATCCAAATCAGCCACTTCTAAAAAGATTATTACTAGAAGCAACTGGAACATATCATCATAGTTTGTTAGTAGCTAATTTAGCAGAGGCGGCGGCAGATGAGATTGGAGCAAATACATTACTTGTGCGTGTAGGTGGATATTATCATGACGTAGGAAAGCTTATATCTACAAATTATTTTAAAGAAAATCAAATGAATGAAAATCCGCATGATTATGCAGATCCAAAAACAAGTAGTAATATAATTTTATCGCATGTTACCGGAGGTATTGAAATTGCAGATGCATATAAACTGCCTCAATGTGTAAAAGATATTATATCTCAGCATCATGGAACTGGAATTATTCAATACTTTTATGCTAAAGCACAAAATAGCCAAGAAGATGAAGTTAATATTCAAGATTTTCAATATTCGGGGCCAAAGCCACAATCACGAGAAGCAGCACTTATTATGCTTGCAGATGTTGTTGAAGCTACAGTGAGAGCTATGCAAAATAGGATTGGTATTGACATTGAACTTGATAGCCTTGTTCGAAAAATGGTAAGACAGAAGTTAGAAGAAGGTCAGTTAAATGAGTGTCAGTTATATATTAGTGACATTGAAAAAATAATAGAGTCCTTTACACGCATGTTAAAAGGGATGTATCATGATAGAATAGAGTATCCAGATAAGAAAGGCTAAAGAAATGACGATTTATTTAGAAGATGAACATGGATTTTTTGAACAATATAGTGAAATATATGAAGACGTACAAAATGTAATAAAATTAGCGGTTAAGGCAGAAGAAGTACCTTACGAAGTAGAAGTTAGTTTAACTATCGTTACTGAAAAAGAAATTCAGGAAATAAATGAGTGTCATCGTGGAATTGATAAAGTAACAGATGTTTTATCGTTTCCGCAAATTGAAGCAGCTCAAAATGGTGGAATTATATGGGATGATATAGACGAAGCATCACATATTAATCATGATACGAAAGAACTTATACTTGGAGATATTGTGCTTTGTGATGAAGTTGCAAAAATTCAAAGTGCTAATTATGGTCATACATTAAGAAGAGAAATATGTTTTTTAGTTGCACATAGTATGTTCCACCTTTTAGGTTATGATCATATGACAAAAGAAGAAGAGTTAGTAATGGTAAAAAAACAAGAAGAAATTTTACAAAAATTATGTATTGAAAGGTAAGAAAATATGGATGTAGTAGAGCAAATGCTAATAAAAAAAGCAAAAGAAGTAATGAAAAATGCATACGCACCATACTCAAATTTTCAAGTTGGTGCAGCATTGTTAGCAGATAACGGTGAAATTTATACGGGATGTAATGTAGAGAATGCATCTTTTGGCGCAACTAACTGTGCAGAACGAACAGCAATTTTTAAAGCAATATCAGAAGGTGAACAATCTTTTAAAGCAATAGCTATTGTTAGCAGTAGTGGTGAATATACGTATCCATGTGGTATTTGCATGCAAGTAATAGGAGAGTTCATGCCACAAGGTAGTGTTATATTAGAAAATTCACAAGGTGAAATTAAAAAAAATACTGTGAAAGAATTATTACCACATCATTTTAATACAAATGATTTACACAAATAATTTATACAAATGACTTATACAAATGATTTATACAAATGAGGAGAAAAAATATGAAAGAAACATTTAAATCTGGATTTATATCAATTATAGGACGTCCAAACGTTGGAAAATCAACACTTATGAACCGATTAGTAGGTGAAAAAATTGCGATTATGTCAAACAAGCCACAAACTACTAGACATCGTGTACAAACAATATTAACAACTGATAAATATCAAGCAATTTTTATTGATACACCAGGAATTCATTCTCCAAAAAATAAATTAGGAGAATACATGGTAAAAGCTGCGCATACGACATTAAATGAAGTTGATATTGTATATTATTTAGTTGAGGCTGATCCACATATTGGAAAATTAGATTCAGAAATTATAGAAAGATTAAATGGAATAAAAACACCTATTTTTCTATGTATTAATAAAATTGACTCAGTTTCAAAAGAGACAGTAGCGGCAACAATTGCACTATATCAATCAAAAATTAATTTTACAGAAATTATTCCATTATCAGCATATGAAGGAACAAATGTAGAATCATTGATGAAGTGTATGGAAAAATATTTACCAGAAGGACCACAATTTTTCCCAGGAGATATGATTACAGATCAGCCAGAGCGTCAATTAGTAGCAGAATTAGTGCGTGAAAAAGCGCTTCATTTATTAGACAAAGAAATTCCGCATGGTATTGCAGTAGAAATTGATACTATGAGAAAAAGAAAAGATAGTGATATAGTTGATATAGAAGTAACGATAGTATGTGAGAGAGATTCACATAAACGTATTATTATTGGTAAACAAGGTGCAATGATAAAAGATATCGGAAGCAAAGCGCGTCATGATATAGAAAGATTATTAGGCTCAAAAGTATATTTAACTATATGGGTAAAGATAAAAAAGAATTGGCGTGATAGTCAGTCTATGCTAAAAAACTATGGATTTGATAAAAGAGAAGTTTAAAGTCAAGGTGTTTAAAGTTGGAAGTTTTTACAATGTATAAAAACAAATTTATTGCGCAATATATGCTCATACAGTATATATTTATACAGTGTGCAATAGGGGGCGTTAAAAATGATCAACAGATTATGGAATTGTTTTGAAGTTACAGGAGATATTCATACGTATTTAGGATATAAAGACTATGAAAGCGTTTCGCATCAAAATATTCATACATCAAGTGAACAACCAACCTATGAACCAAATGAAATTGAAGAGGCAAATAACCTATGATCATAAAGGTAAATGGGATAGTTCTAAAAGAATATACAGTTGGAGAGAGTGATAAATATATCACTCTCTTTACTAAAGAACAAGGAAAAATACAAGTGAGTGCACCGAGGGCCAAAAAGTTTGATCGTGGTCTAGCGACTGGCACTCAACTTTTCGTGTATGGAGAATTTGTACTAAGTGGTTATAAAGATACATATAAACTTTTGGCAGTTGAGGTAAAAACAATGTTTCATAGATTAAGTGAAGATTTATTAGCACTTAGCTATGCTACATACGTTGGAGAATTTGTGTTAGAAGTAGCAACTGAAAGTGGTGATAGTGAGCGGATGTTAACACTTATGCTACATACAATTCATCAATTGCAAAAAAAAGATGCAAATTTAAAATTAATTCGTATGATTTTTGAAATAAGAGCAATGGCTGAACTTGGATTTATGCTAGATTTAAGTAATTGTAGTATATGTGGTAAAAATATAGAATTTGAAGAGAAAATGACATATGGAGTTCGTATTGAAGAAGGCGGATTAATATGTAATTCATGTAATATAGAAGAAGTAGATTTTAAAATTTCGTATGGAACGTGTTATACAATCTATTATATTGTCTATACTCCTATAAAAGCTTGTTTTAATTTTAAAATAGATCAAACTATTGCAACGGAGATTAAGCGGTTATGTAGACGTTATATAGCTTTTTATATTGACCGAAAATTTAAAAGTATTGATTTTATAAAACAAATAGAATCATTGTATTAACATATAAAAAAGAGGTGAAAAAATGGCAAAAAAAATAATGTTTATTGATGGATTAAGTATTGCAAATCGTGCATTTTATGGTATACCACTTTTAACTAATAGTGAAGGGCAATATACAAATGCGATTTATGGTTTTTTAAATATTATGCTTAGTTTAATTGAAAAAGAAAAACCGGATTTATTAGGAATAGCATTTGATGTAAGTAAGCCGACATTTAGACATGTTCAAAATAAAGATTATAAAGGCACGAGAAAAGGCATGCTGCCAGAATTAAAAAGTCAAATTCCAGTTTTAAAAGAAGTTTTAAATAAAATGAATATCGAGATGATGGAATGTGAAGGTTTTGAAGCGGACGATATTTTAGGGACTATGGCAAAAAATTTTGAAAGTAAAGGATATGATGTAGTTATCGTATCAGGAGACCGTGATTTACTGCAGTTAGCATCGGAAAAAATTATGATTAAAATTCCAAAAACAAAACAAGGTGGTACCGAGGTCGAAAGTTATTTGGGCAAAGATGTTACTGAAAAATATGAAGTTAGTCCAAAAACATTTATTGATTTAAAAGGTTTGATGGGAGATTCATCAGATAATATTAAAGGCGTGCCAGGTGTTGGTGAAAAAACAGCAATTAAATTATTAAAAGCATACGGAAGTATGGAAGGTATTTATGAAAACATTGATGAAATTACACAAAAAAAATTAAAAGAAAATTTAATCACATATAAAGATCAAGCTTTTGAAAGTAAAATGCTTGCAACAATTGTTATAGATGTGCCAATTGAGAGAGAAGAAGAAAGTTTTTCATATACTTTACAATTAAATTTTGAAGCGGAAAAACTTTTCAAAAAACTTGATTTCAAAAAATTAATAGCTAGAATGCAGCCAGAAAATCAATCAGAAAACTCAGCTATGACTGTTATCGAAAATATTATGTCAATAGATGAACAATTTATTGAAGAAGGAGTAATAAGTATTTCTATGTATACAGATGAAGAAACTGTATATATAGCAGTAACAAATGGAGAGCAGTACAATTATAGTGTATTAAAAATAGAAGATGAATACACACGTAGCATTATTCAAAAATTATTTGAAAATGAAAAAACATATAAAATTTTACATGACACAAAATCTATAAGACATATATTATCAAAATGGAATGTTACTATAAAAGGAGAGTTTAGCGATACATTACTTGCAGCGTATTTATGTAATCCAACAGAAGATTCATATACACTAAGTGAACTTGCGAGAGAATTTTCTGAAGATTGTAATGTGGATTCATTAGATGGTGTACTTGGAAAAGGGAAAAATAAAAAGATATTAAAAGAAATAGATGAAACAGTATTATCACAAATACTATGTCATGAGGCGCAAGTTTTGAAAAATATTTGGCCTAAAATAAAAAATAAGCTTGAAGATGAAAACATGCTAAAACTTTATGAAGAAATTGAATTACCACTAGCAGAAGTTTTATTCGAAATGGAGTATGAAGGCATTACAATTGACCCTGAAATGCTAAAAAAATATGGTGATATGTTGTCAGGGAAAATTGAAGCAACTGCAAAAGAAGTATATGAGTTAGCAGGAGAAGAATTTAATATTAATTCGCCAAAACAATTAGGTATTGTATTGTTTGAAAAGATGGATATTCCACCAGTTAAAAAAACAAAAACAGGGTATTCTACAGCAGCAGAAGTATTAGATACTTTAAAAGTAAATTATCCAATAGTTGAACATATTTTAGCATATAGACAATATACAAAATTAAAATCAACTTATGTTGATGGGTTATTGGCTGTTATGAAAGAGGATAATAAAATTCATTCAACATTTAATCAAACAATTACAGCTACAGGAAGAATGAGTTCAACAGACCCTAATTTACAAAACATTCCAATAAGATTGGAACTTGGTAAAAAAATTCGAGAAGTTTTTATTCCAAAATCAGAAGAATATGTATTTTTAGATGCGGATTATTCACAAATAGAACTGCGTATTTTAGCAGCAATGTCAAAAGATGAAGTTTTAATTGATGCCTTTAATAAAAATATTGATATTCATAGACTAACCGCATCACAAGTATTTCATACAGCATTTGAAGATGTTACAGCTACGCAGCGTAGTAATGCAAAAGCGGTTAATTTCGGAATTGTTTATGGAATCGGTGCATTTTCTTTAGCACAAGATTTAGGAATTAGTCCAAAAGAAGCAGGGGAATATATAGAAGGGTATTTTGAAAAATATCCTAAAATTAAAAAATATTTAGATAGTGTTATAGCAGAAGCAAAACTTTATGGAGAAGTAGAAACGCTATTTCACCGCAAACGTATGATTCCAGATATTCACTCTTCAAATCATAATGTACGTGAATTTGCAAAACGTAAAGCAATGAATACACCTATTCAAGGTACAGCAGCAGATATTATTAAAATAGCTATGATTCGCGTTAGCAAAGCTTTAAAAGAAAATAAATTAAAATCAAAACTAATATTAACAGTACATGATGAATTGTTATTAGAAGTTTATAAACCGGAGGTTGAAGTAGTAGCAACGTTATTGAAAACGGAAATGGAAAATGCAGCATCATTAGATGTGTGTTTATCAGTGGATGTTCATGAAGGCAATAACTGGCTTGCTGTGAAATAAAAAATGAAAATTATTGGTATTATAGGTGGTAGTGGAGCTGGAAAATCAACCATTGTATCGTTAATAGAGTCTCTAGTTAGTTGTCATGTTATTGGCGCAGATGAAGTAGGACATGTACTGCTTAGTAAAACTGGAGAGGCATATACTCCAATTATTGAAGAATTTGGTGTAGATATATTGGATGAAGAGAGACATATTAATAGAAAAAAACTAGGAAGCATTGTATTTAGTTCTAAAGAATCACTCGAAAGATTAAATAAATTGACACATCCATTAATATACAAAGAGATTAAAACACGAATAGAACAATTAAAAGCAAATAATGAATACTCGTATGTAATTATAGATGCAGCGCTTTTAATAGAAATTGGGCTTATAAAGTTGTGTGATGTAGTAATTGGTGTGTATGCGGATGAAAAAACACGTATGCTACGGATAGTAGAGAGAGATAACATAACAGAAGATGAGGCATACAAAAGGATTGAAAAACAAAAAAAATGGCAAGAATTAGAGAAAGAGTCTCACTTTGTTATAAATAATACAGAGTCTTATGAAGATGTAAAAAAACAGTTAGAGATTATTTTGAAAAAATTTTAAAAAGAAAAAGTGTAAAATAGATGGTAAGGAGAAAATAGAGTGATACAAAAATTGATAAAACTAATGATATGTGTAGTTATAATTAGTCTTATTTTTGTTGGTTGTCAGCAAGGAGAGGAAAATACCGAAGAAGATGAGCATATTGAACATAATAAAGATGCAGAAAATAATTTATTAACAAATAGTATGATAAAAACAGAAGAAAAGAATTTGTTACAAATTAGTATGCAAAATCCAGAAACGTTGCATCCAATTTTCAATATGGAACCAAGTGTTCAGCAAAATTTATATCTTATTTTTGATACATTAGTAAATGTAGAAGATGATGGAAATATTTCGCCGAATTTAGCAGAAAGTTGGTCATATTCTGAAGAAGAAAATTCGGTAACACTTAGAATAAGAGATGATGTTAAATGGCACGATGGACAACCTTTGCAAGCGGAAGATGTTGTGTTTTCATTGAAATTAATTCAAGAATCATCAGAGAGTCCATATAAGTTAGCTACGAAAAATCTAGCAAATGCACAAGCATTAGATGCACAAACAGTAAAGCTATCATATAGAACAGTATTTAGTGGAACATTTCAAACTCTTTTCTTTCCAGTAGTTCCAAAGCATATTTATGATGTTCCAAAAGAACAAAGTGATAAAGTGATACCTATCGGAAGTGGACCGTATAAGTTTATCTCTAAAACACCAAATAAAGAAGTGGTACTACAAGCAAACCCAAATTATTTTAATGGTAAACCACACATTGAACAAATTAAAATTATGCTTGTTCCGGATAAAAATAGTGAATTACATGCATTTGAGCAAAATCTTATAGATGTAATTTATACTGATATTATGGATTGGGGTAAATATACTAAGGACAAGTCAGCCGAAGTATATGAAATGAGTACGCAATATTATGAATTTATAGGTGTGAATTTTAATAATCCACTTTTTCAAAATCCAGTTATTAGAGAAATTTTGGTATATGGGTTAAATAGACAACAATTACTAAATACTTATTATTTAGGTCATGGTGTAATTACTGATACTCCAATTAGTCCAAATTCTTTTTTATATGATCAAACTATAGGAACAAAAGAATTTGATAAAGAAAAAGCAAAATTATTACTTGTTCAAGAAGGTTATATATTTGATAATAAAACTAAATATTTCGTAAAAAATAATGAGCCACTAAAATTTGATTTATTAGTAAATAAAGAAAATAAAGAACGTTTAGCAGTTGCTGAAGGTGTAGCTAAAATGTATAAAGAAATTGGTATAGAAGTAAATTTAGATATTGTAGATGCAGCTACGTACAGAGAACGTATCTATAATAAAAAATATGAGACGTTTTTAGGAGGCTGGAAATTATCTTATATTCCAGACTTATCATTTGCATTTCATTCGGGGCAAATAAATAACGGTGATAATTTTATAAGTTATAGAGATAGTAAAATGGATGAGTTATTAGCTCAAGTGTTTAATACATCTCCTAAAGATGCGGCAAGTGCATATAGTTTGTTACAACAATATTTTGTAGAACAAAATCCATATATCAGTTTGTATTTTAGAAATGGTGCACTTATTACAAAGAAAAAAATTAAAGGCAATATTCAACCAACACCACTTAATATTTATACAAATGTTGAACGATGGAAAGTTGAATACTAATTTTAAAGATGAAAAAAGGCTAAGATTTCTTAGTCTTTTTTTTTACCTTTACCTTTAAATTTAAATAACAATATAGTAGAATGAAAACTATAAAGAAAAGAGGTGTAAGGTGTCTTATTTATATGATAGCCAAGTGGGTAATAGTTCAAGTTTGTATGTAAGCAATAGACAAAATAGACCAATGATTAATAAAGAAAATACAAAAGAATGTCCATTCTGCGTGCATAATAACAATGAATTGGAAGAAATAAAAATGATGATACCAGTTGAAGATGGTGATTGTATTCGAATTGTTAACAATAAATATCCAGTAACAAGTACTGAAATTGAAGGAGTACATGATGTAGTTATTGATACAATAGACCATTATAAAAAACCGTATCAGTATAAAACTATTCATTGGGTAGCGTTGTTTACAGCATTACAAAAACGATGGATTGAAATAGCAAAAATGAAAAACATAAATATGATTCAAATATTCAAAAATAATGGTGAACGTGCAGGTGCAAGCATAGAACATCAACATTGGCAAATTATTGCTCTTGAGAAAATACCAAAAGTATTTTTGAAATATTATGAAACGTTAGCAAATAAAAAAGATTGTATTTTTTGTAATACTACGAATGTAGGAGAAATCATTTTAGATGATGAGTGGGTTATGGTTGCCCCATATGCGTCTCAGGTTTCAAATGAAACATGGATTATACCAAAGAATCATAAAGCAACATTAGGGGAATTGAATAAAGATGAAATATTAGGATTAGCAAAAAAAGTTCAGCAAGTGATTTTGTGTTACGAACAATTAAAAAATAATTTAGATTATAATATTTGTATAATGAATGGAATGCCGAATAAAAAGGATATGTTTCATTTACATATTAAAATCATACCGAGAAAAAATTATTTTGCGGGATTTGAACTTGCTACAGGATGTTGCATAAATGAAGTTACTCCAAAAGAACACGCTGATGTTATGAAAAAAATAATAAAAAATTTGAAATAGATATATATAATTTATTATGAAAAAATAATTGATTTTTATAGTTTATATGTAGATATTTGAATAATTATTTTATGTATAGTGTATTATATAGGGATAATTATAAAGGTTGAATGTATTAAATTAAGAATAATATGTATAAAACATAAAACTTTTAAAAATTTGGACAAAAGTATAGAAATAAAATTGAAATTAGCAGATACTATAAGATATCAATATATATAAGATGACTTATAAATTCATTGGTAAAATTAAGGAGGATAAAAGTATGAGAGGCATTATTACAGTTGTAGGAAAAGATAAAATAGGTATTATTGGTAAAGTCTGTACATTGTTATCTGAAAGAGAAATTAATATTTTAGATATTTCACAGACGATTGTTCAAGGGTATTTTAATATGATGATGATAGTAGATATGGAAAGTAGCAATGAAGATTTTAATATTATCATTGATCAATTAGATGAACTAGGAAGTACACTTGGAGTAAATATTAGATTACAACATGAACATATTTTTGATTGTATGCACAATATCTAAAAGGGGGAAAAAACATGATTTCAAAATGGGAAGTACAGCAAACTAATAAAATGATTCAAGAAGAAAATTTAGATATTCGTACAATTACAATGGGGATTAGCTTATTCGATTGTATTTCAGATGATATGGATAAGTTATGTGAAAATATTTACAATAAAATTGTAACAAAGGCTGGAAAACTTGTTGAAGTAGGTGAAGAAATTTCAAAAAAATACGGCATTCCAATTGTAAACAAGAGAGTGTCAGTAACTCCAATTGCACTTATAGGTGCAGCTACAAAAGCAGCCTCATATGTTCCAATTGCTAAAGCGCTTGATCGTGCGGCTAAAGAAGTTGGTATTAACTTTATAGGAGGGTTTTCAGCACTAGTGCAAAAAGGATGTACTCCATCAGATTTAGTGCTTTTAGAATCAATTCCTGAAGCGTTAGCGGTAACAGAGCATGTATGTTCGTCAATTAATGTAGGGACAACACGTTCAGGTATTAATATGAATGCAGTAAAACGTATCGGAGAAATTATTAAACTAACTGCAGAAGCAACAGCGGAAAAAGAAAGTATAGGATGTGCCAAATTTGTAGTTTTTTGTAATGCACCAGATGATAATCCTTTTATGGCTGGAGCTTTTCACGGTGTAGGTGAAGATGACTGTGTTATAAATGTTGGTGTAAGTGGACCTGGAGTTGTAAAAAAAGCACTTGAAGATGTGCGAGGTAAAGACTTTGAAACTATGTGTGAATGTGTTAAAAAAACGGCGTTTAAAATTACACGTGCAGGACAGATGGTTGCAAAAGAAGTAGCAGAAATTTTAGATGTGCCTTTTGGAATTATTGATTTATCTTTAGCGCCAACACCAGCAATCGGGGACAGTATAGCGGAGATAGTAGAGGAAATGGGTCTTGAGTGCGCGGGAGCCCCAGGTACAACTGCGGCTATTGCAATTTTAAATGATTGTGTAAAAAAAGGCGGAGTAATGGCATCTTCTTATGTTGGAGGATTAAGTGGTGCATTTATTCCAGTTAGTGAAGACCATGCAATGATACATGCTGCAGAAATTGGCGCATTAACACTTGAAAAACTAGAAGCAATGACATGTGTTTGTTCTGTAGGATTAGATATGGTGGCTATACCAGGTGACACTAGTGCAACAACGATTGCAGGGGTTATTGCAGATGAAATGGCTATAGGGATGATTAACCAAAAAACTACAGCTGTGCGTATTATTCCAGTTATTAATAAGACAGTAGGAGAAATGGTAGAATTTGGTGGATTATTAGGTAGAGCACCTATTATGCCTGTTAATCAATATTCTTGTGAAAAATTTATTAATAGAGGTGGAAGAATTCCAGCTCCAATTCATAGTTTTAAGAATTAAAAATTTATTAGGAGGCTTATATGCAATTAGGACTTGGAGATTTAAAATCAGAAAAAATATTTTATTATTTTGAGCAAATAAGTAAAATCCCACGCGGATCAGGTAATGAAAAAGCGGTTAGTGATTATATGGTACAATTTGCAAAAGATAATAATTTAGAAGTTAAACAAGATGAAGCGAATAATATATATATCAAAAAACCTGCAACATCAGGATATGAAAATGCAGAAGCAATAATATTACAAGGTCATTTAGATATGGTTTGTGAAAAAACTGATGAAACAGTTCATGATTTTAAAAAAGATAGTTTAGCACTGTATGTAGACGGTGATTTTATACATGCAAAAGGGACAACTTTAGGCGCAGATGATGGAGTAGCACTTGCGTATCAATTGGCAATTTTATCAGATAATACATTAGAACATCCAGCAATTGAAGTTTTGATGACAACTGAAGAAGAAACAGGTATGTATGGTGCCGAATTGATACATCCAGAATATTTAGAAGGTAAACGACTTATTAATATAGACACTGATAAAGAAGGTGAATTTTTAATTAGTTGCGCTGGTGGGGCAAAAGCTGAGTTAAGATTGCCTATTGGATATACAGAAAGTAATAAAAATAATATATGTTATAAAATTGATATTAAAGGTCTTTTGGGTGGTCATTCAGGTGTTGAAATTAATAAAGAACGAGCAAATGCAAACATATTAATGGTTAGGCTATTAGATTCTTTATATACAAAATATGCTATACAAATAGCTACATTTGATGGTGGTACAAAAGATAATGTTATAACACGAGAAGCATCTGTAGTTGTTGAATTAAACAAGAAACATATTGAGAATTTTAAAAAGACAATAAATGAATGGCAAACAAATTTTAGTCATGAATATGCAGTGCAAGACCCAAATATCGCTATTGTTTATGAAGAAATTGAAATAAATCAAGTAGTTTTAACAGACAATAGTACAGGATGTGTTATAGATTATATGATGTCTTTGCCACAAGGGATTATAGCTCAAAGCAAAGAGATAGAAGGATTAGTAGAAACATCGTTAAATATAGGTGCTGTAAGTATTTGTGATAATCAACTAAAAATAGATATTTCTGTTAGAAGTTCTATATTAACAAAAAAAGAATGGATTATTAGAAGATTAGTAGCGATATCTAAAGGCTTTGGTGCAAAATGCGTAGTTAAAGCAGCATATCCAGAGTGGGAGTATTCAAAAAACTCATATTTACGAGATAAGGCTGTAGAGATATTTGAGCAAATGTATAATAAAAAACCTGAAATGAGTGCGGTTCATGCAGGTTTAGAGTGTGGATATATAGCAGAAAAAAAACCAGGAATAGATATGATTTCAATAGGTCCAAATACGTATGATATTCATACACCAGAGGAAAGAGTAAGCATATCTTCTATGAGACGTGTTTATTGGTATATAGTAAATTTAATAAAATCAATGAAATAATATAGAGGTACCCCTATGAAAATTGAAAAGAATAGCAAATACTTGACTATTGCGATTTATACTGTAGGAACAGTATTAACGATTATTGTTTTAGCAAGTATATTTCTACAATTAAAAAACATAGGGGGGATTTTAGCACAATGGATTTTTTTAATAATGAATCTTTTGAAACCGTTAATTTTCGGTATAATAATTGCCTATTTATTTGATCCACTAGTATCTTTTTATATGAGATGTATTATAAAAAAAATAAAACACAAACAAAGCTTATCTAAAAAAATACGAACATTTTCGACTTTTTTTGCTTTTGTAACATTTATAGCAATATTTATTATATTTATGGTGATTATATGGATAAACATAAAAAATGTTATTGATGTTTTACAATACACAAAAATAAGTGATACGCTAGAGGCTTATTTTAAATATTTAAAAATGATGATTGAAAATGTTGATGTAGTAGCTAATAGGCTTCCTTTTTTTAAAGGTGAGTTAGATATTGATAACTATGTGTATACTATGCTAAATAAATTTATGGTAATTATAGGGGATAAAACAGAGATGTTACTTAGAGGAATAGGTCATAACCTTGTAAGTATCGGATTAGGTTTTATTATTTCATTTTATATGCTTCAAGATAAAGAAGCTTTATTAATTATTTGGCGCAGAATTATACAATTATTAATTCCAAGACGTATGCAAAATGAAGTGTTTGATATTTGGAAAGATGTAGATTATGTTTTTTCAGGTTATATAAGAGGACAAATTATTGATGCAATTATTATGGCAATGTTAATTAGTATAGCATTGACTGCTATTAAGTTAGATTTTGCAATTATAATTGGTATTATTTCAGGAATAGTTAATCTTATTCCTTATTTTGGTCCGATTGTAGGCGTATTGTTAGCAGGTATGGTAGGATTAATAGGCGATACACCGCAAAAAGCTATTTATGCAGTATTAATAATTATGATATTACAACAAATAGATGGAATGATTATAGTTCCTCATATTATGGGTGAAACGGTAAAATTACATCCTATTGTTGTATTGCTAGTAATAATAATAGGTGGGCAATTGTTTGGTATAGCAGGATTTTTATTTGCGGTACCAGTTGTAGGTTTTATTAGACTTCTTATTATTAGATATATGGGTGATATATTTTCAAGAAAAGAAGTGTAAAAATAAAAAGCTCACTCTCTAATATAATAGAGAGTGAGCTTTTATTTTATACTAAATTAACTTGATGAAATACTTTTTTACCTTTTTGAATCATGATAGAGTCGTTATCAAAAAGAGACGTTGTAAAATTAAAATAAAGAGCTTCAACAGCAACGCCTTGAATTTTAATACCTTTTTGTTCAATTAAGCGGCGTGCTTCAGAACGAGATGGCACAATTTTTAAATGGTCTACAACTAGTGTAATAATATTTACACCGTCATTATCAAAAAGTGTACGTGAAAGATCGGTAGTAGGTAACGAACCAGTAGCTCCTTTTCCGCTAAATGCAGCTTTTGCAGCCACTTGAGCTTTTGTTGCTTCTTCGATGCCATGAACAATTTTTGTTATTTCAAAAGCTAATATTTCTTTTGAGGCATTAATTGCAGAGCCTTCAGCAGATGATAAGCGGTTAACTTCATCCATAGGAATAAATGTTAGTAGTGATAAACATTTTTTCACATCAGCATCAGCAACATTACGCCAGTATTGGTAAAATTCGTAAGGAGATGTTTTAGTAGCATCTAACCATACAGCACCATTTTCTGTTTTACCCATTTTTTTGCCTTCACTATTTGTTAAAAGAGAAAATGTCATACCAAAAGAAGTATCACCATGAAGACGGCGAACTAGTTCAACACCACCTAAAATATTTGACCATTGATCGTTTCCACCTAATTGTAATTTACAATTGAAATTTCTGTATAATTCAAGGAAGTCGTATGATTGCATAAGCATATAGTTAAATTCTAAAAATGAAAGTCCTTTTTCAAGACGTTGTTTGAAACATTCGGCTGTAAGCATACGATTTACAGAAAAATGAACACCAATTTCACGTAAAAAATCTACATAATTAAGTTTTAATAACCAATCAGCATTATCAACTATTATAGCTTTATCATCATCAAATGTTATAAAACGTGATAACTGATTTCTAAAACATTGTACGTTGTGTGCAATAATTTCAGGTGTTAGAATTTTACGCATATCTGTTTTACCAGTAGGGTCACCAACCATACCTGTTCCACCACCTAGTAAAGCAATTGGTCTATGACCTGCTTGTTGCATGTGAGCCATAGCCATAACAGTTACGAAGTGACCAACATGTAAACTATCAGCAGTTGGGTCAAATCCAATATAGAAAGTTGTTTTTTCTTTTTCAAGTAATTCACGAATTTCTTTTTCGTGTGTTGTTTGCTGGATAAATCCGCGTTCCATTAAAATATCAAAAGCATTCATTTTGTTAATCCTCCTAAGAATATTATGTTTTTGGATAAAAAAAATAGCACATCCTAATAGATAAGGACGAGCTTGTCGTGGTACCACCTTAATTTGCAAACATAGTTTGCCTTGGCGTGATAACGGTACTACCGGTGCCAGTAGCACAACTCAGAAGCTGTAATTCATATATTTTTGGGATGTACTTTCACCAACCGTACATTCTCTAATTACCCAGCAGATATACTACTAATTCTTCGTCAACGTTTTTATGAATATTAGCCTAGTATATCATAAAAAAAATTTTTTTCAAGTATTTTATAAATATATGTATCAAAAAAGCATGTTTTAGAATAAAATGAAAGTTGTAAGAATTTATCAATAGGGTGGTGTAAAAAATGTATCGGGTAAAAAAAGGAAGTCCAAACTTAGGGAGTAATTTAACACTAGAAGGAATTCAATTAGGCATTTATGCTCCTAACGCTCATAAAATGTTATTGAAATTTTATGAAAATCAAGATGATTTAAATTCAGTAGCCGTACTAACGCTAGATAAAGAAGCGTTTACGACAGGTGATATTTTTCATATAGAAATAATAGGATTAAACAATGCAACATTATATACTTGGCAAATTATAGATGAAAAAGAGAATATATCTCACTGTTTATTAGACCCATACGCTACAGGTGTAATACAAAAAAAAGAAGGTCAAAACATTTATTTTAATATGATTCCAAGACGATTAGATGATTTAGTTGCAAGTCCAAAAATAGAGTGGGAAGATACTGTTATTTATGAGCTTCATGTAGGTCATTATACAAAAAATGATTTATCGCAAGAAGAGAGTAAAAGAGGAACATTTAATGGGCTTATAAATAAATTACCGTATCTTAAGAAATTAGGCATTACAACAATTGAGCTATTGCCAATTTTAAAATGGAATAGACATACGTTAAAAAATAAATGTCCTAAAACAGGAGAACTTCTTTATGATGAATGGGGATATAATACTATAGGATTTTTTGCAATTGATCCTATGTACTGTGAAAATCCTTTAAATGCACGAGAAGAGTTTTTGAATTTTATGAATAAAGCACATGAACTTGGGATGGAAGTTATTTTAGATGTTGTATACAATCACAGTGGTGAAGGTATGACAGATGCATTACCAATTAACTTTAAAGCACTAGCAGATGAAGTGTATTATAAAAAACAAAATGATAGGTATTTAAATTGTTCAGGAACAGGAAATGTACTAAATGCTAAACATGTTGTTGTAAAAAATATGATTTTAGATAGTTTAAATTATTGGGTAACAACATTTGGAGTAGATGGTTTTAGATTTGATTTGGCGATAATATTAAATCAAGATGAACATGGAAATTGTATGGAGCATGGAATACTAGATGATATTGCAAATCATCCGGTGCTTAGACATGTAAAACTAATTAGTGAAAGCTGGGATGCAAAAGGTAGTTACAAAGTAGGACATATGCCTGCGCCTTTTAGAGAGTGGAGTGATAGTTATAGAGATTCTATAAAACGCGTAGTTAAAGGCGATTATAATATGATGCCATCTTTTGCAAAATGCATAATAGGGGAAGATATTGGATTTAAAGATTGGAACAAAAATGCATTTTCAAGTATACATTTTATAACAGCGCATGATGGTTTTACGTTATGGGATTTAGTGAGTTATAACAACAAACATAATGATGAAAATGGTGAAGGTAATAGAGATGGACATAACTGTAATCATAGCGATAATTGTGGATTTGAAGGTGAGACAGATAACCCAGATATAATTGCAATGAGAATTAAACGAATAAAAAATTATATGGCAATATTATTATTAAGTAGCGGAGTGCCAATGGTTCAAATGGGTGATGAACTTGGGCGTACGCAAAATGGTAATAATAATGCATTTTGTCAAAACAATGAAATGGTATGGGTTGACTGGGACGTAAGAGAGAGAAAAAAAGAACTGAATACATTTATGGAGAATATGATTGCATTTAGAAAACAACATATTTCTGCAATTAAAAAAGGTAAAGACGTTGTAAAATGGCATGGTGTATCTTTAAAAACACCTGATTGGACGTATTATTCAAGAAGTTTAGCATGGGAAGTGTCTAGTGAAGGGCAAAGATATTATGTTGCTATAAATAACTTCACAGAAACATTAAAATTTGAAATGCCGAGTACTACTAAAAAATGGTCAAAAATTATAGATACAGATAAAAAAGAAAGTTTTTTAAAGAAAGATTATACAGTTAGTGATGTAGAGCCAGTAGCTGAATATTCTATTTGTGTGTTTAAAGAAAATTAAAAAAAATTGAAAAGGCAGTGCATAATTAATAAAAATAATTGTGTACTGCTTTTTTAAAAAACAAATATTAGAAAGTCAGAAAAAGTACGTCAATATGGTATAAATATAAAAATTCTAAATATAATAAATAATAGCTTGTTTGACAAACCAAATACTTCGCTTTAGGATATAGTTGAAAGGGGTTTGAAGTATGATGGTTTATAACAAGTATGCAGATTATTTAAAAAACAAATATGGAGATAAAGTTTATAAAATTCCAATTAATATTCCAGTGACATGTCCTAACCGTGATGGTAATTGTGGAAAAGGTGGATGTACATTTTGTAGCGAAGATGGTGCAGGTTATGAAATGCTAGATGCGCAAAGAACTATTCAAGATCAGCTACAAACGAATATTGACTATATAGGTAAAAGATATAAAGCAAAGTATTTTATTGCGTATTTACAAAATTATAGTAACACATATATGCCAATTACACAGTTACATGACACACTAGAGCAAATTAAACATGAAAAGCTTGTAGGTATTAGTATTTCAACAAGACCAGACTGCATTTCAGATGATTATTTAATGATAATTAAACGATGGGCAGACGTTAATAAATTAGATGTTTGCATCGAGCTTGGTCTTCAAACGGTTAATTACCATACGTTAGATAAAATTAATAGAGGACATAGTTTAGGTGAATATTTAGATGCTAGCATGAGAATAAAGGCAGCTGGATTTCAATTGTGTACTCATTTAATTTTAAATTTACCGTGGGATAATACACGTGATGTTATTGAAAGTGCTAAAGTAATGAGTGCAATTCATTCGGATTATGTAAAACTTCATGCTCTATACATTGTAAAAAATACACCAATGGGTAAACTTTACTTAGACGGACAATTAGATATGATTTCGCTCGAAGAATACAAAAAAAGAGTTATTCTTTTTTTAAGAAACATTTCACCAGATATTATTATTCAGCGTATTATAGGAAGGGCGCCTAGTGAGTATACTTTGTTTGCAAATTGGAATACAAGTTGGTGGAAAATACATGATGATATTGTAAAAGAAATGGAAGAAAATAACTGGATGCAAGGGGATTTATGTAATTATTTAAATGGCCCAGCATTACGAAAATTTAATCCGAATAACGAATAAAGAAGTGGATAGACTAACGCTTCTTTTTCGTTAATATTAATCGGCGAGAAAGGAGTAATTTATGTCTACATTTCAGAGAATAATGAGTAATGCAATTTATGAATTTAAAAGAAAGAAAAAAGGAAGAAATAATAATACTAAAGCACGTACATATCAATCTCCTAAAATCCCTAAAGTTGTTGCATTTAAAGTAGGAGGACAAAATAAGCATCCGAATAGTAATAAAAATACTACAATGAATAATTCATCAAATAATATGAATAGGTTTGAGCAGTTTGAAGACTATCAAATAAAAAAAATTGTAGGAATGATACTAATTGCATTAGGATGTATTTTATTATTGTCTAAATGTTTTTTTTAAATAGAATGAAAAGCCGATACTAATTTTAGTATCGGCTTTTGTTATTGTATGCGTTGTATGGAAAATGTGACTATGCTATAATGAGACAAAAGGAGCGGCATAATGAAATTATTTGCAATAGGTGATCTTCATTTGGCACATCAAGTAGATAAGCCGATGCAACGGTTTGGAAATCAGTGGGAAAATCATATTCAAAAAATTCAAGATGCATGGACAAAGTATGTTTCTGAAGAAGATTATGTGATTATATGTGGTGATATTTCATGGGCGTTAAAAATAGAAGAAGCTATAGAAGACCTTACATTTATTAATAAGTTGCCAGGTCACAAAATATGTATTAGAGGCAATCATGACTATTGGTGGGGAAAAATAAACTATATAAACACATTATTTAGTAATATTACTTTTTTGCAAAATGATGCAATAATTGTAGAAAACTGGGCTATTTGTGGTTGTAGAGGGTGGAATATTCCAGAAGATGATGAAGATAAAAAAAATATAAAAATTTATGAACGTGAAAAAATACGTCTGCTATTATCGCTAGATGCAGCAATAAATAAAGGGGCAGAGCGTATAGTTGTTACGCAACATTATCCGCCAACTACCGCAACAAAAAAACAATCGGATATAACAAATATAATTAAAAATTACCCTGTCGAATATTTTGTGTATGGACATTTACATGATGAAAAGGCGTGGGAGCAGTGTTTACAAGGTGATTTTGAACAGTGTAAATATAGTCTTGTATCAGCAGATTATTTGCAATTCATACCAAAATATATAATGAACTTGAAGTGAGAGGGTATTAGCTGTTAATGAAATAGAAAATGATACGAGCGAAAAGGATTAGGCTATATCCAACCGAAGAACAAGAACAAAAGATGTGGCAATAGTAAAAAGAAAGCTAACCCTAGTTTCTACAATGACACTTCTAAACTTAAAGCTAATTCAAAAGCTGTTTTATTGGAGAAGATTGGTTGGGTGAAAATCAAACCTAATCAATTGCCACCACCACCTTGCAAATACACTAACCCT
>JBOFDK010000021.1:0-10957 GCA_051646925.1 Cellulosilyticaceae bacterium
TAGTGTAGTATCACTTAACGAATACACTAATATGTACCATTCGTTGTATGGGAATTTAAGCCCTCGGACTACTATATCAAACCAAAGTAGCTTTAAGCAAAATGGAGTAGGATGAACAGGGAATTAAACATACTTTATAAAGTTCTATAAGGTTTTGGCAACGGGCAATTGATGAAGTTACCAGAGAAATTTGAAGAAAAGATGAAAAATTTGTTAGGTGAAACGTATGATGAATACAAAGCTAGTTATGATTTACCAAAATATCAAGGAATTCGTATAAATACGCTAAAGTTAAATATCGAAGAATGGGAAAAAATAAATCCATTTGATGATTTAGAGCCAGTTCCTTGGTGTAATGAGGGCTTTTATTATACAAATAGTACGCCAACTAAACATCCCTTTTATTATGCAGGATTATACTACGTTCAAGAACCTAGTGCGATGGCACCAGGAAGTTTTTTACCTATAACAGATGGAGATAAAGTTTTAGATTTATGCGCAGCACCTGGAGGAAAGACGACACAAGTAGCTGCAAAACTTAATCAAACAGGAATTATAATAAGTAATGATATTAGTCCATCAAGAGCTCAATCATTAGCAAAAAATGTCGAAAATTTCGGTATAAGAAATGCAATAGTAACAAGCGAAGCACCACATAAGCTTGCAGAAAAATGGCCAGAGTATTTTGATAAAATATTAATTGATGCACCATGCTCAGGTGAAGGTATGTTTAGAAAAGATGAAGCGGCTATTAAAAGTTGGGAAACTCATGGTACTGAGTATTGCACAGTTTTACAACAAGAAATTTTAGAACAAGCACACCTTATGTTAAAAGAAAATGGTATGATGCTTTATTCAACGTGCACATTTGCACCAGAAGAAAATGAAATTATGATAGGACATTTTTTAAAAGAACATCCAGAATATAGTATAGTGCCGCTTAAAGGCATCGGAGGTATACAACAAGGTATGCCGAACTGGGCAGATGGAAATAAAGATTTGGAGGGGGCATTAAGACTTTGGCCACATCATCTAAAGGGAGAAGGGCATTTTGTATGTTTGCTTAAAAAAAATAAAGGCTTAGGAAAGCAAACAAAACCACTTGAAAATGTGAAACCGATAGATGAGCTTCAAGAAGTAGCTGCATTTATAAAAGAGCATATTAAAACAAGTGAGAAATTATTAGTAACACAAATTAATGAACGTGTATATATGGTGTCTAAAGATGCACCAACGCTAAAAGGATTAAGAGTACTAAAAAGTGGAATGATGATAGGCGTTTTAAAAAATAAACGATTTGAACCATCACATAGTTTAGCACTTAGTTATAAGCTTGAACAATTTAATCATTATATAGAGTTAGAAGAATTAGAGGCACTAAAATATTTAAAAGGCGAAACATTACTTGTTGATGCCCCAAAAGGTTATCATATTGTATCGTTTAAAAATCATCCTTTAGGATGGGTAAAAAGTGTAAATGGATTATTAAAAAATCAGTATCCGCCGACATGGCGACTTATGAGGTAAAAAAAATGAAAAAAATGAGATTAGATAAAATACTCGTGCATATAGGCGTAGGGTCTAGAAGTGAAGTGCAAAAATTAATCAAAAGTAAAAAAGTAAAAGTTGATGATGAAGTTGTAAAAAAACCAGAAATGTCAATTGACCCAGAAACAAATATACAAGTTATGGGTGAAGATGTTAAGTATAAGCCGCATTACCATTTTATTATGAATAAACCAGAAGGCGTTATTACAGCGACAGAAGATGCAGTGCATGAAACAGTACTTGATTTGATGGATGTAATAGATCAAAATAAAGGAATTGCACCTGTTGGAAGATTAGATAAAGATACAGAAGGCTTGTTAATACTGACAACTGATGGACAATTAAACCACAAATTACTATCACCAAAAAAACATATTGATAAAGTTTATTATGCAAAAATACAAGGATGCGTTACGGATGAAGATGTTATAGCTTTTGAAGAGGGTATTACTATTGGAAATTATAAGTGTATGTCAGCAAAACTTGAAATTTTAAATAGCGGAGAACAATCAGAAGTACACATTACAATTCGTGAAGGTAAATTTCACCAAGTTAAACGAATGATGCATAGCGTTGGCAAAGAAGTTATTTATCTAGAAAGAATTCAAATGGGCGGATTAACACTTCCAACAGATTTAGAGCGCGGAGAATATCGAGAACTTACAGATGTAGAATTAAAGTGTTTGCAAGGTGATTTATAGATGAGTAATAAATATGACGCAGTAATTTTTGATCTTGATGGTACGCTAATTGATTCGATGTGGGTTTGGAAAAAAATTGATGAAGTATTTTGTGAAACACATAAAATTACTTTGCCAATAGATATAGATAATGAACTTGAAGGAAAAAGTTTTACAGAAACAGCACATTTTTTCAAAGAAAGATTTGAACTTGTTGTTTCGGTAGAAGAAATTAAAGAACATTGGAATGAACTAGCATTTACCTTTTATACATCGGAAGTACATTTGAAAACAGGGGTTATGACATTTTTAGAATATTTAAAAGAACGAAATATAAAAATGGGTATAGCAACAAGTAATAGTACGTATTTGGTTATGGCAGTACTCAAATATTTAAAAATTGAACAATTTTTTGATTTTGTATGTACATCTTGTGAAGTAGAAAAAGGTAAGCCACATCCATTTGTATATTTGAAAGTAGCAGAAAAATTAGATATTTTACCAGAAAAATGTTTAGTTTTTGAAGATGTTGCGAATGGAATTCGCGCAGGAAAAAATGCAGGTATGGACGTATGGGCAGTAAATGATGGGCAAGATGAAAAGGTTATTGAAATTCTTAAAAATTTAGCAGATGATTTTGTAGATGATTATGACGAAGTATTAATGAAGTTTAAAAACTTAAACTAATATGTAGTTATTTATGCATAAGAAATTAAATGTATATAAACTTAAATGCATAAGAAATTAAATGTATATAAACTTAAATGCATAAGAAATTAAATGTATATAAACTTAAATATTTTGCAATTTAACTTGCAAGTAATATTAAGATGATTGACAAATTGAAGATTAAATTATAAAAAAAAGAACTATCGACACAAAGATAGTTCTTTTTTTGAATATTTTAAATAAAAATAAAAAGAGAGTATGCCAAGCTTTATGCAGGATAATGCTAGATTTAACAAAAAATACAAAATGTTTAAATAGTAGAAAAAAAGTTTATAAAGAAAACGTATGTTGAGAAAAGTGTGAAAAAGCTTTATACTAAAGTATATAATTATAATGTATTGGAAAAATATACAAATAAGAGGATTGAAAGGGGAAGCTAGATGAAGAGATTTAGTTTTAAAAAAGGTATTCATCCGAAATACAATAAAGATGAAACTTGTAATAAGGCAATTGAAATATTAATGCCCGGCTTGGAACTTGTATTTCCTATGCAACAACACATAGGCGCTCCGTGTAAACCAACTGTAAAAAAAGGTGATCGTGTATTAGTTGGTCAATGTATAGGAGAAGTAGATGCATATGTATCAGCAGCAATTTTTAGTAGTGTATCTGGTACTGTAAAGGCAGTAGAAGATAGAATGACTGGAATGGGGATTAAAGTAATTTCAGTAGTTGTTGAAAATGATGGATTATTTGAATCGGCAGAATCATTAAAAAATGATGAAGTTATAGATTATACAAAATTAACAGCTGAGATGATTGTTGAAAAAGTTAAAAATGCCGGATTAGTTGGTATGGGTGGAGCAACTTTTCCAACACATATAAAATTAAATCCACCAAAAGATAAAGTAATAAAACATATTATCGTAAATGGAGCGGAGTGTGAACCTTATTTAACTTCGGATCATCGTTTAATGTTAGAAGAAAGTGAAAGAATTATAGAGGGAATTAAAATATTATTACATATGTTTCCAGAATCAGCAGCTTATATAGGTGTTGAAGATAATAAAATAGATGCAATTCAAGAACTTGAAAAAAATTGCTTAAATGAACAAAAAATAAAGATAATACCGTTAAATACAAAATATCCACAAGGCTCAGAAAAACATCTAATTTATTCGGTTACAAAAAAAGAAGTGCCAGGTGGTAAATTACCGGCAGATATTGGATGCATAGTACTTAACGTTGATTCAATTGTAGCAATATGGAGAGCAGTTACAAAAAACAGACCTATTATACGAAGAATTGTAACAATTCAAGGAAGTGGTGTTGCAAATCCTGTCAATGTAAAAGTACGATTAGGCACTAGTTATAGAGAATTATTAGAATATGCAAAATGGGATGAAGATTCTGTTGTGAAAGTAATTTCAGGTGGACCTATGATGGGGCAAACAATTTCATCAGTTGATATACCTGTTGTAAAAGGAACATCAGCAATTTTATGTTTCACCGAAAAAGAAGTAACAAAAACTAGTGAATATAATTGTCTAAGGTGCGGAAAATGTGTTGAAGTATGCCCTATGAGACTTATACCTAGTACGCTAAACCAAGATGCATTATTAGAACAGGATGAACATTTTTTAGAAATGTCTGGAATGGATTGTATTGAATGTGGTTGTTGTTCGTATATTTGTCCATCTAAACGTCATTTAGTGCAAAGTATTCGAACGGAAAAAAATAAAATTCGCCAAAAGCAAAGCAAATAAAGGAGAATGATTTATGGATAAACTACTTCATGTATCACCATCACCACATACACATGCAAAACATAATGTTCAAAGTGTTATGAGAGATGTAATTATAGCACTTATTCCAGCGTTACTTGTTTCGATTTACTTTTTTGGATTTCGTGCACTAGGAGTTGTTTTTGTAACAACTATATCATGTGTAGCTTTTGAAGCGTTGTGGGTGAAATATACAAAGCAACAAACAAGCATCAAAGATTTAAGTGCAATAGTAACAGGTATTTTACTAGCATTTAATATGCCGGCTAATGTTCCAATTTATGTGCCGATTGTCGGAAGTTTTGTAGCTGTTATATTAGCAAAAGGATTATTTGGTGGTATCGGGCAAAACTTTATTAATCCAGCTTTAGCAGCACGTGCTTTTTTATTAGCAGCATATCCGACTGCGATGACAACATTTGGTCCATATAACGGCGGCATTGTTGATATAAATACAATTATTCCAACAAGAAGTATGGATATGTTATCTGGAGTTTCGGAAACTATTGATGTTATATCACAAGCAACACCACTTGCATTATTTAAAGAGTATGGAATAGTTGCAACTCCATCAGTAATGGATGCATTTATTGGAAATATTAATGGTTGTATAGGGGAAGTTTCTGCACTAGCATTATTATTGGGCGGATTATATCTTATTTATAGAAAAATAATTACATGGCATATTCCAGTTTGTTATTTAGGAAGTATATTTATTGTCGGAGTTATATCTGGGAATGGAATACAAGCAAGTTTGTATTCATTAATGCTAGGTGGTGCGATATTAGGTGCATTTTTCATGGCGACTGATTATACTACAACACCTATGACAATTAAAGGACAGGTGATTTTTGCGGTATCAGCAGGTCTTATTGCAGGTATTATTCGTACATATGGTGGATATCCAGAAGGGGTAAGTTATAGTATTTTATTGATGAATCTTTGTGTTCCACTCATTGATCGATATGTTAAAAATACGCCATTTGGGAGGAAGAAAGCATGAAAGAAACACTTAAATTAGGAGCAGTTTTATTTTGTATTACAGCAGTTTGTTCAGGATTGTTAGGACTTGTAAATAGTGTAACTAAGCCATTGATAGCTGAACGAAAACAAATGGCAACTACAGAGGCTATTCAAAGACTAATACCAGAGGCAGATGATGTTATTAGCATAGATGGAGATGTAGATGCAGGCATTTTAGAAATTTATAATGCAACACAAAACGATATGCCTGTTGGAACAGTTGTAAAGGTTATAGCAAATGGATACGGGGATGTTATTGAAATGCTTGTAGGTGTTGATTTGCAGCAAAATGTTACTGGGGTAGAAATTCTTAGTCATGCAGAAACACCAGGTCTTGGCGCAAATTTAGAAAAACCGGAATTTATAGAACAATTCGTAGGTAAAATTTATGGAATTGATGCGAAAAAAGGAACAAGTAAAGATAATGAAATTTCAGCAATTACAGGAGCAACAATTACAAGTCAAGCAGTAGTTGACGGTGTAAACCAAGCTTTAGAATATGTTGCAAATATTTCAAATGATGTATTTAAGGGGGGAAACTAAGTGAAAATATTTAGTGAAAGACTTAAAACAGGCATTATTTCAGATAACCCAATATATATGCAAGTTTTGGGAATGTGTCCAACACTAGCTGTTACAACAAGTGTTGAAAATGCGGTAGGAATGGGACTTACGACAACAGCTGTTCTTGTATGTTCAAATATTGCAATTTCAATGCTTAAAAAATGGATTCCGGCTAAAATTCGAATTCCAGCTTTTATCGTAATTATAGCAAGTTTTGTAACGATGATGGACTTATTATTACAAGCATATATACCATCACTGCACTCACAGTTAGGTTTATTTATTCCGTTAATTGTTGTAAACTGTTTAATTCTTGCAAGAGCAGAAGCTTATGCATCTAAAAATAAAATTTTACCATCTATGTTTGATGGTATAGGCATGGGACTTGGATTTACAGTAGGGCTTGCATCGATTGGTGTTGTTAGAGAATTACTAGGAGTTGGTACTATTTTAGGATTTCAAGTGTTGCCAACTCAGTATGACCCAGCTATCATAATGATTTTAGCACCTGGTGCATTTTTTACATTAGGAATTTTGATGGCACTACTAAATTTAGCAAAAGCTAAAAAACAATAGGAGGCGGACATGGAACTATTATTATTATTTATAGGGGCAGCCCTAGTTAATAATTTTGTATTAACTAGATTTTTAGGTATATGTCCTTTTCTAGGAGTATCAAAAAAAGTTGAAACAGCAACGGGAATGGGTATGGCAGTAACTTTTGTTATGGGGCTTGCTTCACTTATTTCATATGGTATTTATGAATTTATTTTGAAAACGCTTGAAATTGAATATTTATATACTGTTGCATTTATTTTAGTTATTGCATCATTAGTTCAATTTGTTGAAATGGTTATTCAAAAAAGTAGCCCATCATTATATTCGGCACTTGGAGTTTATTTACCACTTATTACAACGAACTGCGCAGTGCTTGGGGTAGCAATTATTAATATGCAAAAACAGTTTACACTTATACAATCGGTTGTAAATGGTTTAGGTGCAGCGGTTGGTTTTACAATCGTAATGGTACTATTTGCAGGTATACGTGAGAGAATTGAAAAAAATAATATATTACCATGCTTAAAAGGATTCCCAATTGCATTAATTACAGCAGGGTTTATGGCAATTGCCTTTTTAGGGTTTCAAAATCTTATTAAATAGGGGGGGAAATCAGAAAAATGAATATAGTAGATATTATAAATCCAATTATTGCAATTAGTGGTATGGGTGTTTTGTTTGGGATAGGTTTAGGGATAGCTTCTAAAGTTTTTTCAGTACCAGTAGATGAACGTGTTGATGAAATTAAAAATAATTTACCAGGAGCCAATTGCGGAGGCTGTGGCTTTGCAGGATGCGAGGCTTTTGCAAAAGCAGTTGCTAGTGGCGATGCAAGTGTTAGTGGTTGCCCAGTTAGTAATGATGACCAAATAGCTGCTATAGCAGAAATAATGGGAGTTACCCCAATTATCGGGGAAAAAGAAGTTGCAATTATTCGGTGCCAGGGTAACTGTGATGTTGCAAAAACAAAATACAATTATGAGGGCATACAAAGTTGTTATGATGCTATGCTTATTCACGGCGGACCGAAAATTTGTAAATATGGATGCATAGGACTAGGTACTTGCGCAAAAGTATGTTCGTTTGATGCAATAAAGATGGTAAATGGAATGCCGTCAATTGATACTCAAAAATGCGTTGCATGTAATGCTTGTGTATCAAAATGTCCAAAAGCGCTTTTGTATATTGGCAAAGCTACTACAAAATATCAAGTTATTTGTCAATCACATGATAAAGGCAAAGATGTGAAGTCAGGTTGCAGCGTAGGTTGTATAGGATGCTCAATTTGTGTAAAACAATGTGAAGTTAATGCGATTAAAGTTGAAAATCAATTAGCAACGATTGATGATTTGAAATGCGTAGGATGTGGTAAATGCGCTGAAAAATGTCCAACTAAAGCAATTATGAAATTTTAAAAATAATAGAGAGTGAAAAAACTCTCTATTATTTATTTATACAAAGGAGAAAAAATGGCAGTGAAACCTAAAAATTTTTGGATACTTTTATTATGTATGTTAGCAGGATTAACAGTTGGAAATTTTACAGGAGAACTATGCAAAGAAGTAAGTGTACTCAGTTTTATTAACTACGGAGAATCATTTGGGCTTCAAGATCCAGTTACAATAGATTTGGGTGTTTTATTAATTAGTTTTAAATTTCAACTTAAAATTACTTTAGCAGGTATAATTGGACTATGCGGTGGTATACTGTTATATAAAAAAATATAAGAGGTAAGAGTATGAAAAAACTAATTTTAGCATCACAATCTCCAAGAAGAAAAGAGCTTATGGAATTATTACCTATAGAGTTTGACATAGATAGTATAGATGTAGATGAAACGCTAGATATGAAAAAATCACCATCTGAAAATGTCTGTGAATTAAGTTATAAAAAAGCAAATGCATTAACTGAAAAATATCCAAACAACTGGATTATAGGGTGTGATACTATTGTAAGCTTAGAAGGTTGTTTATTAGGAAAACCCAAAGATGTAGAAGATGCAAAAAAAATGCTTAGACAGCTGTCAGATAAAAAGCACCAAGTATATACGGGAGTAACGCTAATTAATAAAGATAAAGGAATAATAAAAACATTTTATGAAAGTACAGATATTAAAATTAAAAAGCTATCAGAAGAGTTTGTAAAATATTATATTGAAACAAAAGAACCATTTGATAAGGCCGGTAGCTATGCAATACAAGGATATGGAAGTGTCATGGTAGAAAGCATGAGTGGCGATTATTTTAATGTTGTAGGATTGCCTATTTCAAAGTTATATGATGTTTGCTATGAATTAGAAATTATAAGCCTTTAGAAATTAGGCTTATTTTTTTTTGTGAAAAATGAATACTTATGAAAAGTAAAGGTAATAATTTGACTACTACTAAAGAAGGAGTGTGTGCATGCGAATTGAAGAAACACCAGAACAAATAAGACCGTATGAAAAATTTAAACAATATGGTCATCAATATCTGAGTGATATAGAATTGTTAGCCATTTTATTAAGAACAGGTACAAAAAATATTAATGTGCTAGAGCTAGCAGCACTCTTATTAGGTGATTCGGCACATGGATTATTGCATTTATATGATTATACGTATGAAAGTTTACAATCTATTAAAGGTATTGGCGAAGTAAAAGCTATACAAATTATTTCTTTATTAGAACTAAGTAAAAGACTTGCATCTAATCATTATAAAGTAGGAGAACCATTAACATCGCCTAGTCATATTGCAGGTATGTTTATGGAAACACTTAGACATGAAAAAAATGAAAAATTTATGGTAGCATATTTAGATGTTAAGTGCCGCTTGATTAATTATGAGATGGTTTCACAAGGAAGTTTAACTGCATCTATAGTACATCCAAGAGAAGTTTTTAAAGGTGCAATTAATAAATCCGCATATGGTATTATCGCAATTCATAATCATCCAAGTGGAGATCCAACACCTAGTAAAGAGGATATTTTAATTACAAAAAGATTGTCTGAAGCAGGCGAAATTTTAGGAATTAAGCTTCTTGATCATATCGTTATTGGCGACAGACTCTTTATTAGTTTAAAAGAAAAAGGTTATTTATAAAATGTTTACAAAATATCTGACATCTTTTTGTTGAAAAAAAAAAAAAAAAAAGGTATCATGTTAATATGGGATTTAATATGTAAATACAATTGATTAAGTTAAAAGACTTAATTTTAAGATGAAATAAAGCAAATATTAGGAGGCAGATTATGTTTAGCAGAGATATGGGAATTGATTTAGGGACGGCAAATACGTTAGTGTTTGTCAAAGGAAAAGGTATTGTGGTTAACGAGCCATCTGTAGTGGCGATTAAAGAAAAAACGAATCAAATTTTAGCAGTTGGAGACGAAGCCAAAAAAATGATCGGAAGAACACCTGGAAATATCGTAGCAATTCGTCCACTGCGTGATGGTGTTATTGCAGATTTTAGCACAACAGAAGCAATGATTCGCTATTTTATTGCAAAAGCATACAAGCAAACAATGTTCTCACCAAAACCACGTGTTATAATTTGTGTACCATCAGGAGTAACTTCAGTTGAAAAAAGAGCGGTTGAAGAAGCAACTCTTAAAGCAGGAGCTAAACAAGCTTTAATTATGGAAGAACCTATGGCCGCAGCAATTGGCTCACAACTACGCGTAGAAGAACCAACAGGTAATATGGTAGTTGATATCGGAGGTGGAACGACTGACGTTGCAGTTATTTCATTAGGTGGTATAGTTGCAAGTAAGTCTCTTCGTATTGCAGGAGACGAGTTTGATGAATATATAGTTTCATATATAAAAAAGGAATACAATCTTATGATTGGAGAACGTACAGCAGAGCAAATCAAAGTAACTATCGGTGCTGCGCATCCAACATCAGAAAATCCAACTATGGAAATTCGTGGACGTGACTTAGTTAGTGGTTTACCAAAAATTTTAACAATTACATCACATGAAGTAACAGATGCTATAAAAGAGCCTGTTAATTCAATTGTAGATGCTATTAAAAGTACATTAGAAAAAACACCACCAGAATTATCAGCAGATATTATGGAAAGTGGTATTATGCTTACAGGAGGCGGGGCTATGTTGACAGGACTTGATAAGTTAATTAGCCTAGAAACAGG
>JBOFDK010000022.1:0-1821 GCA_051646925.1 Cellulosilyticaceae bacterium
TTTGATATGGTTTTATTCATAAAGTGCCACAGAGACGATACTTTTAGAAATGAAAGAGTGAAACGCGGTAAACCCCTCAAGCTAGAAACCCAAATTTGGTAGGGGAGCTTTTGTAAAGCAAACTAAGAAGCTTAACAAAAGACGATTAATTTCGTAGATAGATAATTACCACCTTTTTATAAGGTACAAAACATGGCTTATAGATTACTAAGTAACAAAAAAAGAGACTAGTTGTCTCTTTTTTTGTTTATATGCTATTTTTTAGTTAATAAATACTAATCATATAAGTATGATATTATTTATGTTGTTTTAATGTGAATTTTAATGTAAAATAAATAAGATAAAAGGTGATTAAAATGAGTGTAATATTAAACAAAGAAGAACTACTAAAAAGACAAAATAAAATAAGAAATTTTTCAATAATTGCACATATAGATCATGGTAAATCTACTTTAGCGGATAGAATTTTAGAACTATGTGATAATGTAACTAAAAGAGAAATGGTTGATCAGATACTTGATAGTATGGATTTAGAAAGAGAAAGAGGAATTACAATCAAATTGAATGCTGTTGAACTAAATTACAAGGCAGATGATGGGATTGAATATATTTTTCACTTAATCGATACTCCTGGACATGTTGACTTTACTTACGAGGTATCAAGAAGTTTAGCTGCTTGTGAAGGAGCTATTTTAGTTGTTGATGCATCACAAGGTATAGAAGCTCAAACCTTAGCTAATGTATATTTAGCCTTAGATAACGATTTGGAAATTCTACCACTAATTAATAAGATTGATTTACCATCAGCTGACCCGGATAGAGTTAAAAAAGAGATTGAAGATGTTATAGGACTACCGTCTGATGAGGCAGTATTAGCAAGTGCAAAAGCTGGTATAGGTATAAAAGAAATACTTGAACAAATAGTTAAGTATGTTCCTGCTCCAAAAGGCGATCCAATGGGAGAGGTTCAAGCTTTAATTTTCGATAGCGCCTTTGATTCTTATAGAGGTGTAATTATTCTTGTAAGAATTGTAAGTGGAACAATTAAACGCGGAGATACTATTAAATTAATGGCTACTAACAAAACATATCAAGTTGTTGAATTAGGTGTTAGGACTCCTAAAGAAGTATCAAGAGAATTTTTAACAGTTGGTGATGTAGGTTTTATTACTGCTAGTATTAAAGATATTAATGTTGTACATGTCGGAGATACTATTACAACAATTGAGAATCCTTCACAAATACAACTTGAAGGATATAGAAAATTAAATCCTATGGTTTTTTGTGGGTTATATCCTATTGATTCAAAACAATATCCTGAATTAAGAGATGCTTTAGATAAATTAAAACTAAGTGATGCTGCCCTAATTTATGAAGCAGAAACATCACAAGCACTAGGATTTGGATTTAGAACAGGATTCTTAGGACTATTACACATGGATATCATCCAAGAAAGAATTTCAAGAGAATTTGGTATTGAACTAATAGCGACAGCGCCATCTGTTTCTTATCATGTTTGCTTAACTGATGGATCAAATGTAACTATTGATAATCCGGCACAATTGCCTCCATTAACAACTATTAAGTCTATTTCCGAACCGTTTGTTAAGGCTACTATTATGACACCTAATGAATATGTAGGTGCTGTTATGGATATTTGTCAAAAGAAACGCGGAACTTTCTTAAATATGAAATATATGGAAGAATCTAGAGTGGTTTTGCATTATGATATGCCTTTGTTAGAAATTGTATATGATTTTTTTGATAGATTAAAATCACAAACTAAAGGATATGCTTCATTTGATTATGAATTAGGTGATT
>JBOFDK010000023.1:0-21619 GCA_051646925.1 Cellulosilyticaceae bacterium
TGTTTGTGGGTTTTTGCCTATTAGACTTGCAAAATCTCCTATAGAATAATATTTCATATTTATCACCTCTTGATTTATAATAATACGAGCGTTATATAAAATCAATAAGTTTATACAAACTTCTACAAGGTTTCATTAATAACTAATACCCTCCTTACACATGACGTATAGGAATTTGAACTACAAATGTAGATCCAACACCTTCTTCACTCTCAACTTGAATAGAACCATTATGCATAATTACTGTCCTGTACGTAATAGATAATCCAAGTCCCGTACCACCTGTTTCTCTATTTCTTGTTTTATCTGTTCGGTAAAATCTTTCAAATATTTTTGATTGCTCATCTTTTGCAATTCCAATTCCAGTATCTTGAACTGTTATAAATACATCTTGCACGTCGCTTTGTAAAATAACTTTTACTTCACCACCATCTGGTGTATATTTAATGGCATTTTCAATTAAATTTGAAATTGCTAATGTTATTTTAACTTCATCTACATCAACCAAAATATCTTTATGACTTTGATATACAAGCTTAATATCTTTTTTCTTTGCAAGCGGAGTTAATCTTTTTAAAATTGCTTTCGTTATTTCATTTAGTGGCGCTGTTTTAATATTCATAGGAATTTCTTTACGGTCTAGTTTTACAAGTGTTAATAAATCATTAATAATATTATCTAATCTATCAACTTCCGAATTTATATCTATGAAAAACTCTTTATACATTTCAACAGGAACATCTTCTTGAAACATCAATGATTCTGTTAATACTTTAATCGATGATAAAGGCGTTTTAAGTTCATGTGAAACATTTGATACAAACTCTTGTCTTGACTGATCTACACGTTCTAATTGATCCGTCATATGATTAAATGCACTACCTAATTCTGAAATTTCATCTTTACCACGCAAATTAACTTTTTCTTCTAATTGTCCATTTGTTACTTTTTGAACAACTTTCATTAGTTCTTTTAAAGGTCTTGTTATAAATGATGAAATGAAAAAACTAAGAAGTCCTATTAATAAACTTGTCATAAGTGAAAGTAAATAAATTTGACTTTCCATCTCTCCTAATGAATCGTAAATACTATCAATTTTAGCCGTTACAATTACAGCACCTAACACTTCGTCAATGTTGTCTTTATCAACAATCGGAACTGCAGCACACATAATGCTTCCATCTTCTTTTTCTAATTTATACGCTTTTGCATCGTCTTTTTTATTCAGTGCCGAAAAAACAACTTCATTAACAACTGTACGTCTAACATCTGCACCTGCTGAATCCACTACTATAAATCCTGCACTATCTACTACAACAACACGTGTTGTTGAATCTTTTTCTTTATTCATATTATCTATAAAAGACTTGAAAAAAGTATAACTACTTCCATTTTTCAGATAATCGCCTTCCATTACTTGGATACCTATACGATTAGCCTCTCTAAGCCATTCATTTTTACTTTGTTTCACATAATAAGTTTCCATACGCTCCATTAAAATTGGTGCAAAAAACATCAATGGAATAAAACTAACCAAAAAAACCATGATGAAAATTCGCCATCTTAAGCTTTGAAACCATTTCATCCTAATCTTTAAAATAATATCCTACCCCCCACTTTGTTTGAATATATTCAGGTTGTCCTGGGTTTGGCTCTACCTTCTCTCTTAGACGACGTACATGAACATCTACTGTCCTTACATCTCCTGGATAATCT
Source organism: Cellulosilyticaceae bacterium (assembly GCA_051646925.1). Taxonomy (GTDB): domain Bacteria; phylum Bacillota; class Clostridia; order Lachnospirales; family Cellulosilyticaceae; genus JBOFDK01. The sequence continues at coordinate 1,717 of JBOFDK010000023.1, forward strand.
CTTCCCCAAATAGTATCTAACAATTGATCTCTGTTATAAACTTTTCCTGGATGTGTTGCAAATAATTCTAACATATCAAATTCTTTAGCTGTTAAATTAATTTCACGATTACTTAAAAATACTCTACGACTATTAAGTTCTAATCTTAATTTATCAATTTCTAAAATTTTCTTACCCTGTTCTTTTTCTACGTGTGTTGATCGACGAATAATAGCTTTAATTCTGGCCTTCAGTTCTAATATATTAAACGGCTTAGTTACATAATCATCCGCACCATATTCAAGTCCCATAATTTTATCCATATCTTCACCTTTTGCAGTTAACATTACAATCGGTAATAGCGAAAATTCTCTCACTATTTGACAAACTTCTAAGCCGCTATATTTAGGAAGCATAACATCTAAAATCATGACATCATAATGCCCATTTTTCACTAAATTAAGTGCTTCTTCTCCATCGTATGCAACATCTACTTCCCAACCTTCTTGCTCTAAACTAAATTTTATTCCTTTGACGATTAACTTCTCATCGTCTACAACTAACACACGACTGTTCATCTAACTCCTCCTAGTTTACTTTAATAAACGGTTTTAATGTTTCAAATGTTTTTGTGCCAATTCCAGTCACATTCATCAAATCTTCTATTTTTTCAAATTTACCACTACTTTCTCGGTAATTTATAATTTGCAACGCTTTAGCTTGTCCAATTCCTGGCAAAGTTTCAAGTTCTGCTTGTGCTGCTATATTAATATTTACTAATCCTGTTTCTTTAGAAGAATTATCCGTATTATCATACGAATTTAACATTTGGTCGGTTTCTTCCCCTATCTTTGGAACATATATTTTTCCATTTGGTTCGATAGGTTTAGCAAGATTTACTAAATTAATATCTGCCTCTTCATCAAATCCACCTGCTAGCGAAATCGCTTCTTGAATAATTGCATTTTGATTTAAATAATAAACATCTGGATTTTTAACTGCGCCACAAACAAATACAGGCACTATTTGATCGGTACTCATTATTTCATTTACTTCTACAGTATCAGTTTGATCACTTTCTAATACTATATTTTCCATTATTATATTTTGAGTTGAAACTACATCTGAAATTGGAACATTATCATTTTCTGTCACATTATTTTTCAAGTAACTTACTATCATGTTTAATCCTACTACAATAATAATCATTAGTACTAATTTGTATTTTTTAACTAATTCTACCACATAATCACCTCTTATACAAAGTCTTAACATATTTTTCATAAATTAGACATTTTTACCTTTACTTCATTTCATTATTTCTATATACTATTGATGTCGAAAGGAGTTTATTGAATATGTTCAAAAAATCTTTAAAATATTATTTTTGTCTAATTTTTAGTTTATGCCTATTAAACTTATCATCTTTATTTTCAAGTCTGTATGCTTCTGAAGTATCTATTCCAGATATTTACGCGGAAGCTGCTATTTTAATGGATGCAAAAAGTGGAAAAATTCTTTATGAGAAAAATGCCCATACAATATATTATCCTGCAAGTATTACTAAAATGATGACTGCTTTTATGGTTCTTGAAAATTTAAAACCTACTGATACTATTACTTTTTCAACTGAAGCTATTCATAGTATTGAATATAATAGTAGTAACATCGGTATTTTAGTTGGTGAGCAATTAACTGTCGATCAAGCTATTAGAGGCTTACTTTTAGATTCTGCAAATGAAGTTGCAAATGGCCTAGCTGAAGCAGTTAGTGGATCAATTGATACTTTTGCTATTAATATGACAACTAGAGCAAAAGAACTAGGTGCGCTTAATACTAATTTTGTAAATCCGCACGGTCTTCATAACGAAAATCATTATACAACGCCTTATGATATGGCATATATAACACGTGCACTTTATAATAATGACTATTTTTTAGAAATTATGGCACAACCAACTTTTGAAATTCCCCCAACAAATAAGGCTACTGTATCTAGATATTTATCTCAACAACACGGTATGATGAATGAACGTCGTAATAGCGTACTTTACCGCAATGACGTTATCGCAGGTAAAACAGGTTTTACAAATGAGGCTAAAAATACACTTGTAACTGTTGCCAGAAAAGGTGATATAGATCTTATAGCCGTTATTATGAAAGGTTCGCAGCCTGGTATTTATCAAGATACGAACAAGCTATTTGATTATGGATTTAATTCTTATCATACTATCAATTTACACAATCCTTCATCAACGTTAAAAACATTGCCTATTTATTCAATTAAAAGCGGCGAACTATACGAAACTGCTCAAACTTCAATTAGTGTTGCTTCTAATCAGTCTTTACTAATCAGCAAAAATATTAAACTTCGAGATATTACAACTAGACTTAATATTCCTGATTATTTAGATCTTGGTGTAAAAGAAAAAGATGTTGTTGGAACTATTGATTATATTTATGATTCTCAAATTATTGCATCAGACGATTTAATCGCTTCTAAAATTCAATACTCTCCAGCTCCTATCACATCTTTTAGCCCACAACCTACAAATATGATTTCTTTTGAGTGGTTTAGTATTCTTATTATCTTGCTAGTGATATTATTAATTTTTATTCTTTTTTTTCGTCGCAAGAAAAAATATAAAGTAGGAAAAAAACGCAAAATAAATTTTTCAAAAAAATAAAATAAGGATGTGTCATATGACACATCCTTATTTTATTGCGCTTTTATCTCATTTTGTATTATATAGCGAGTTGTGATGCTACTAAGAATCCATAATATAAAAGAAACATCATCAAGAAAATAATACCTTCTCTTTTAGAAATTGTTCGTTCACTTTTACTAAATACAAACAATATAACTGTTGCTACAAGCATAACTATTAAATCTGTATAAACTGGTTCTGCTGGAATAATACTTCCAAATAACGTTGTTGGTATACCAACAACTACACATATATTGAAAATATTACTACCTATAATATTCCCGAGTGCTATATCATGCTCTTGTTTTTTTGCCGCCATAACACATGTTACAAGCTCTGGTAATGACGTTCCAAATGCTACGATTGTTAGTGAAATAAATTTTTGTCCTATATTCATTTCTACTGCTATTTTTGTTGCTGCTTCTACTACAAAATCTCCACCTAATACAATACCTGCTAATCCAAGTAATGCAAAAATACAGGCTTTACCCAAAGTATGCTTAGGTTTTGCTTCCTCGACCTGTCCTTTTTTTGCTAAAGTTATTAAGTAATACATAAAAACTGCAAAAAACAAAAGTATAACTAGTCCATCCCCACGACTAATCATGTTTACACTACCATTTCCAAATGGTATGTCTGTAATAAGCACAAATAACAACAGACTTACTAAAATTGTAAATGGTATTTCTTTTTTTATCGTATCATTTTTAACTTGCATAGGAAATATAAATGATGAAATTCCTACAATCAAAAGAATATTCAAAATATTACTACCTATAACGTTCCCAAGCACCATATCACTATTTTGGCTAAGTATTGCCTTAATACTTACCGATGCTTCGGGTGCACTTGTTCCAAATGCTACAATTGTTAATCCTACTAAAATATCTGGAACTTTAAGATTTTTTGCAATCGCTGCTGCTCCATCTATAAAATAGTCAGCCCCTTTAATTAAAACTACAAACCCTACAATCAAAATAATACATTGTATTAAAATATTCATCTCTTTCTCCTTTTCATCAAATATCATAAACCCTATATACTTCAATAAGCTCATTTGTAATAGGATGTACGTCTTGTTTAAGTATATCCCCCACATATTCTTTTGAGGTAACTAATGCCTCATACATTGCACAATTTAAATCAATTTCAGAAAGGCGTCTTATTTTTTCTAATGCTGGAAACGTTTTACGACCATATTCTGTCATATCCGCTAAAAAAATAATTTTTTCTATATCACTCATACCATGTCTTCCTACAGTATGAGATCTAATACTATTTAATAACTCTTCATCTTTTATTTTCCATTCATTTTCTAAAATAGCTGCGCCTAATTTTCCATGATTTACTTCTATATGTTTCATTTCAAACTCATCCATCGTTAAATTATATTTTTTGCATAATTCTATAATTTGTTCTTTGGAAAATTCTTTTGCCACATCATGAAACAGTGCACTTATAAAAAGTTTATCTATATCTATATTGTAAATATTACCAAGTTCAATTGCGCGATCAATTACCCCTCTAGTATGTTCATATCTTGCTTTGCTCAATTGTTTTTTTACGTATTCCGTCATTTTTCTAATACTTTCATTTTCAAATGTTACCGGATACTTATATAGACTATATTTGTTTATATAATTTTCAACTGCTGGTGTTACCAAATATTTAATTGTAGAATTATCTTTAACTCGCTTTCTTATATCTGATGACGAAATAGAAAGTGCTGGTACTTCTAAAAAGTAAATATTTGATGCATATGAATTTCTTAGTTCTTCAATTTTGACAATTAATTTATTTTTATCATATCCAGGTCTTGTAACTGCTATAAACGTACATATTTTAAATAACTCTTCAGAATTTTTCCATGTTAATATTTCATGTACTGCGTCTGCTCCAGTAATGAAATATAATTTTGTTTCTTCGCCATATAGCAAATGTAATTCTTTAATAGTGTCTATAGTATATGTTATTCCCGTTCTATCAATTTCCATTCTTGAAACTCTAAAAAATTCATTTTCTGTCGTTGCTAATACCGTCATTAAATAACGATGTTCTGTTGACGTAACACTCATATTTAATTTATGTGGCTGTATACCTGTTGGCACAAATATAACTTCATCAATATTAAATTCATGTCGCACCGCTTCTGCCGTAACAAGATGTCCCATATGTATAGGATCAAATGTCCCACCCATTATTGCAATGCGTCTACAACGATTTGATACTTCAGTCACGTTATTCAACTCCTCTAAATATTCGTATACACGAAATGGCAGACCTATTAGGTCCACCATCATGTTTTATTAAGCTTTAGGCAAAATAATTTTGGGATTTTTTTTAGCTGGTTTAAATAAAATGATTTTTTTACCAATTACTTGTACTGGCACAGATTGTGTTCTTTCAGCTATAAACTGACATATTTCTTTTGGATCTTCTAAGCAGTTATTAAGTACGCTTATTTTAACCATTTCTCGTGCTTCTAATGCAAGTGCTACAGCTTCTGTAACTTCTGGTGTTAAACCATTTTTTCCTATTTGAAAAATAGGCTCTACTGTTTGTGCTACTGATCGTAAATAAGCACGTTGTTTACTTGTTATTTGAATCATATTTTGTTTCCTTTCTTATATTTTAATTAAGGTTTATTTGTAATATTCAAATTCTAAATCATAAATATGAACAGTGTCACCTTCTTGAATACCTTGCGCATCAAGTTCATCAATAATACCTTTTTCACGCAGATATTTTTGGAAGAATGCAAATCCTTGCTCTGTATCTAATGCAGTGTATCCAATCATTTTTTCTACACCAACACCTTCTACTGCAAAATAACCTTCTTCAACTTGTCTTACAGTAAATCCACCTGATTTACCATGGTGTTCTTCAACAAACTCTGGCTCAAAAATAATATCTTCATCAGGTACTTGTTTTAATAATTCTGCAACTTCTTCTAATAATGGTTGTAAATTACTATTTAATGCTGCTGATATAGGCATTATTTTGATATTTTTTCCATCTTCAAATACTTTTTTAAGTTCTTCTAGATTTTCTTCAGCACCTGGTATATCCATTTTGTTAGCTGCAATTATTTGAGGCTTTGTTGTTAATATTTCAGGATTGTATTTATTAATTTCATTTTCAATAGCTAAAATATCTTCTACTGGATTTCTTCCTTCACTTCCTGAAGCGTCTACAACATGCACTAATACTTTAGTTCTCTCCACATGTCTTAAGAAATCGTGCCCTAGTCCAACTCCGTCCGCAGCACCTTCTATAAGCCCTGGAATATCTGCCATAACAAATTGTTTTCCGTACTTGTTAGTAACAACTCCTAAATTTGGTGCAAGTGTTGTAAAATGATAATTCGCAATTTTAGGTTGTGCATTACTTACCATTGATAGTAATGTTGATTTTCCAACGTTTGGATATCCAACAAGACCAACGTCTGCAATCATCTTAAGTTCTAAAATTAGCCAATATTCTTTAGCTTCTTGTCCTTTTTCAGCATATTTAGGTGCCTGACGTGTTGCTGTAGCAAAATGCTGGTTACCTCGTCCACCTTTACCACCTCGGAAAATAATTTGTCTATCTCCAACTTTATGAAGGTCTGCTATAACTTTTCCTGATTCTGCTTCACGAATAACAGTTCCTTGTGGTACTCTAATAACCATATCCGGTGCATCTTTTCCATGACAACGTTTTTTACTACCGCTATCACCATCTTGCGCTTTATAATGTCTTTTATGTCTGAAGTTCATAAGTGTATTCATTCCTGAATCAACTTCAAAAACAATATGACCTCCACGTCCACCGTCTCCACCATCTGGTCCACCGTTAGGTACATATTTTTCACGTCTAAAAGAAACATGTCCGTCCCCACCTTTACCAGAACGTACAAATATTTTCACGTTATCTACAAACATTTTCTCACTCCTTCCATATTTTAGTTTATTATATTTATTAGCTTTTGAATAGGCTATAAAAAAAAGAAGGTCCCAACAGATGTTGAAACCTTCACGTGTATCGATTACGCTTCGATTGCTACTGGATATACAGAAACTTGTTTCTTGCTTCTGCCTTTACGTTCGAATTTAACGCGTCCATCTGTTAATGCAAATAATGTATCATCGCCACCGCGACCTACATTAACACCTGGATGAATTTTTGTTCCTCGTTGACGGTATAAAATGTTACCCGCTTTTACTACTTGTCCATCTGCTCTTTTAGCGCCTAGACGCTTAGACTCAGAATCACGACCGTTTTTAGTTGATCCTACCCCTTTTTTATGAGCAAAAAATTGAAGGTCAAAACGTAACATATCATTCACCTCCTGATAATTTGATGAGTTCTAAATTATTTTAATTGAAATGTATTCTCCGTACATTTGTTGTATTGTATTGAGCCCAATGAGCATACTTTTTAAAAGTAATGTTGCATCGGAGTTTGTGTTACCTTGCTTTCTTTGTGGAAAAAGACAATCTATAACACCTTTAGATTGATCGACTTTTTGCAAATCAATCACTTCATCGGTTAATTCATCGATGGAATTGATTGTATTAAAAACCAATATAGTCACTGCACTACAAACAATATCTCGTCCATGCACGTCGTAACCTGCATGTCCAGCGACATTAAGACGCCACAATGTTTTTTGTTGGTAATATAATTCAACCTTAATCATATGAATTACGCTTCGATTGCAGTAATTTTCACTTTAGTGAATGGTTGACGATGACCTTGCTTTTTGTGGTAAGTTTTTTTAGCTTTGTACTTGTAAACGATAATTTTTTTGCCTCTACCTTCTTCAATTACTTCAGCTTTAGCAACTATACCTTCTACATCTTTACCAACTTGAAAACCTTTGTCATTCGAAACTGCTAATACGTTAAAATCTACTGTTTCACCAACTGCAACGTTTAATTTCTCAACGCTAAGTGTTGAACCAACTTCAACTTTGTATTGCTTTCCACCTGTTTCAATAATTGCGTACATGTGTACACCTCCTTATTCCGAAAACTCGCCGAATGTGGTACTATTTCTAGTTTCAAAACCTCTTCGTGCGGCTAAAACACTTAGTTAATATAACATACTATGTTTTTGCTGTCAAGCATTAATCAATTGTGATAATTAAATTCATATTGTTGCGGCTTAAAACTTTTATCGACAGAAATTTCTGCCAATATATTATAAGTTTGTTCAAAAACTTTCTGCAAACTAAGCTTTGTATATAATTCGTATAACTTCATACTCATTTTTATATAGCATTTTTTTTGAATCGTATCTCTTGATAACCTTTTAAATTGATTTTCTATTTGATAAAGACTCCAGATAAGTTGTTTTTGACCATACTCTTGTCCGCAATATTCACAATTTTCATATATAGCTTCTTTGAAACTAGTATATTTTTTTTCTTTGACAATTTGTAACAGTCCTAGCGGTGTAATTGGATAAATTTTCAATTCTTTATTTATCGGTTGTTGTATTAACATCATCGCATATTGAAAAATATTATCCGCCGATTTTTGATTGTTCATTTCTAATAAATCCACAACAAACATTCCACCTAAATTACGTAATCGTATTTGTCTAAAAGCTTCTTCTATTGCCAATTGATTAATTTCTATAAAAGTTTTTTCTTTATTTTTAGATAAAACTGCTTTTGCACTGTTAACATCAATAACTGTTAATGCTTCTGTATAATTAAATACTATATTACTTCCATTTTTTAACCATACTTTTTTTTTCATTGTACTTTCAAATCTTTTTTCTAAACTAAAATCTGAAAATAACACCGTATTAGCATCGTATTCTAATATGTTAACATCACTTATTTGTTTGTATGGCAATAACATCTGTTTAATATCTTTTATTAATTTAGTATTATTACAAATAATATCCATTTTTTCACGCGCTTCTAAATGCTCAGTTATTACTTGAATTGCAAGTGGTAATGCTTCGTTTAAAATTGATCCTTTTGCTAAATGATTTTGCCTTAATTTTATTTGTTTTGCTGTTTCAAGCAATATTTTTGCTTCTTCAATAATAATATCTACGTCTATTTGTTCTGCACGTGTCCTAATTAAAAAACCACATTCTCCATCTGTTAATACTGATAGTTGCTCTTTAATTTTGGTTTTAAAAATATTGTTTTTTATTTTTTTTGAAAAACAGATATCTGGTTCAAATAAAAAACAAATAAGATTATTTCCTTCTAGCGTTAAAAAACTTGTTAATTTATTGCCTTTATCTCCTGTATTTTCTTTTTTAATCTGTACAGGTATTCGCATTCCTTGGTGTAAGTTTTTTTTGTAACATTCTGGAATTTGTTTTATTGGTAATAATCCTTTTTTTTCTTCTCCGTAGTCTACAAAAACAGAGTTTAAGTTTTTCATAACTTGTTGAATTTGTCCTATTACCATTTGATTTTTAATACTTTTATTTAATAAGTGTTCCGTATATAAATATTCAAGTTTTTGATCTATTGCAAATCCTATTTTTGTAAAAGTATAACTAGTATCTATAATAATTTGTTTTTTACACAATTCGTCCATATTGACTCAATGACACCGTTCCTTCTTCAGTTTCTGTATAGAATGCTTTGCGGCACAAAGAATATTCATATGTTTCAAAACAATCATCACTTAGTACCTTTATTAAAAGGTCAGGGCTTAAGTTTTCTGTACTTCCCGCTGCTATACGTACATTTAAAATATTTTTTTCCGCCCCTTGTCCCCAAGCGTATTTTTTAATCATTGGTTTAATATCTACTTCTCGTGTATTTTTCTTTCCTTTTTTGAGTGTAACTAATTCTTCTGACTCTAACCTATCATTTATTTGCTTTACTACTTCATCTGTAAGTTTTTCTTTTGGAAAAGTTATTTCATAATCCGCTTCTGTAACTAAACTCATAAGCGTTGGTGTAGTTGTTTCCACCTGAAATGCTTCTACTATTCGTACACCTCTTGGCAATACATCATTTAATGTTTTTGCAACATCTTCTATATCTACATCACACTGCGTAACTATATCCATATATTCGCTCATGCTGCTTACTCCAACTGAAAGTGGTAGTGCAAAATAAACTAATGAATGAGGATTAAATCCTTGAGAGTATGCAATTGGAATATTTGCCACTTTAATAGCGCGTTGAAATAATCGTACAGTATCTAGATGACCTACAAACTGAACTTGGTCACATTTTGTAAATTTCATTCTAATTCTCATAACATACTCCTTTATTAAAGACATTTGCCCCGCATCCTGAACATTTTTCACGACATTGTGGTGTAGTCAGTTCTTCTTGTGCTTTTTTACTTTCACGCATTAAAAACTGCTTAGTAACTCCGATATCTATATGATCCCACGGAAAAACTTCATCATAAGATCTTTGACGTGTTGCATAAAAATCAAAATCTAGTCCTAATTTTTCTGCTGCATCATTCCAAATTTCACCTTTGAAATGTTCACTCCAACTATCGTATTTTGCGCCTGCTTTAAACGCTTCATAAATAAGCTCTGCAACTTTACGATCACCTCTTGCAATTACAGCTTCCATAACACTTGTTTTTGCATCATGGTGATTATATTTTATTTGTTTACTTCTAATCGCATTTTTTAACAACATATGCTTTTTCATAAAAGATTCACAGCTATCTTGCCCATGCCACTGAAACGGTGTAAATGGTTTTGGTACAAAACATGATGTACTTACTACTAATTGTAGTGCACCTTTACGTACTGATTTATCTATGCTGTAATAACACTTTGCAATTTTTTCAGATAATGTTGCTATGCCTAAAACATCCTCTTCTGTCTCTGTTGGTAATCCTAACATAAAGTATAGTTTTACGCGGTTCCATCCTCCGTTAAACGCCAAATCACAGCCTCTTAAAATTTCATCTTCTGTAATATTTTTGTTTATTACATCACGCATACGTTGTGTTCCTGCTTCTGGTGCAAATGTTAAGCTACTTTTTCTAACTTCTTGTACTTTTTTCATTAAATCTACTGAAAAAGCATCTATTCTTAAAGATGGCAATGAAATATTAACACATTTTTCATTACATAATTCAATTAACTCATCTGAAAATGGTTCTAAATCTTTATAATCACTAGTACTTAATGATGCTAAACTTATTTCTTCATATCCTGTCGATTCAATAAGTTTTTTAGCTTGTTTAATAAGTGTATCTTTTGATTTTTCTCGAACTGGACGATAAATCATACCAGCTTGGCAAAAACGGCACCCTCTTAAACATCCTCTAAACATTTCAAGTACTGCGCGGTCATGTACTGCACGAATCCAAGGAATTACTTGTGTTTCAGGGTAAAATACTTGGTCTACATCTTCCGTTACAACTTTACGTATCTGATTTTTTGCTTTTGGATGAATTGGTTTAGTAACTTTTAGCGTTCCATCTATATTATATTCTGGTTCATAAAAACAAGGTACATACATACCGTCAACATCTAATAAAGCTTCTAAAAATTCTTTTCTTGTTTTTCCATTGCTTTTATATTGTTTATATATTTCTATAATTTCATCATAACAACATTCGCCTTCTCCAATATAGAAAAAGTCAACAAATGGTGCTAGTGTTTCAGGATTATATGCACATGGCCCACCTGCTACAATAATTGGATCTTCTTCTGTTCTATCACTACTACGAATTGGAATTCCTGCTAAATCAAGCATATTTAAAATATTTGTGTAGCTCATTTCATATTGTAGTGTGAATCCTAAAAAATCAAATGATTTAATTGGTGTATGTGTTTCTAATGAAAATAATGGAATGTTGTTTTCTCTCATTTTTTCTTCCATGTCTAACCACGGGCTAAAAACTCGCTCACAGTACGTATCTTCTCTGCGGTTTAAAAAATGATAAAGAATTTGCATACCTAAATGACTCATTGCCACTTCATAAACATCTGGAAATGCAAATGCAAATCTTACATCTATATTTTCAGTGTTTTTCATACAACTATTTAATTCTCCACCAATATATCGTGCTGGTTTATCTACCTGTTTTAATAATTCATCAGGTATATTTAGTAATTTACTCATTTATTACCTCCATCATCGCTTGTATTATTTTTATACTTTTATATTATCCTAAAATCATTATTTTAATAAATGAAATATCATAAAAAAAAGACTTAAGATAAGTCTTTTAACGTATTACTTCTCTCCAACTTAAATCTCCTCGCTCAAGCGCTTTAATAAGCAGCTCAGCCGTTGCTAAATTTGTAGCAATTGGAATATTGTGTATATCACATAATCTTTCTAATGCACCAATATCTGGCTCATGCATTTTCTGCGTTACAGGATCTCTCAAAAAAATAACCATGTCTAGTTGGTTATGCGCTATTTGTGCTCCTAATTGTTGCGCTCCACCTAAGTGTCCTGCTAAATATTTATAAATACTTAAATTAGTCGCCTCTTCTACTAACCTTCCGGTTGTTCCTGTAGCATACAAAGTATGTTTAGCTAAAATATGTCGATATGCAATTGTAAGATTTTCCATTAAATTTTTTTTTGCATCATGTGCAATAAGACCTATATTCATCTCACGCCTCCTAAAACATAGTATTTTCTCTTCTCATACCAACGTTCAGTACAAGTCCCATACCAATCATATTTGCCCAAAGTGAACTACCTCCATAACTTACAAAAGGTAATGGCAATCCTGTATTTGGCAGCAAGTCTGTAACAACACCCATATTAACAAATGTCTGCATTGCCATCATTCCAAAATAGCCAATCACTATAAATCGCCCAAAATCATCTCCTGCATTATGTGCAATCCAAAAACCTCTAATAATCATAAATAACATAATTCCTAGCATCAGCATAATACCTATAAAACCAAATTCTTCTGCTATTATAGCTACGATAAAATCATTATGAGATTCTGGTAAATAATTTAATTGGCTTATAGCGCCTTGGTAAAGTCCTTTTCCTTTTAATCCTCCCGAGCCAATTGCATGTACTGAGTGATTCGTTTGAAAGTTATTACCGAGTGCATCTCCACCTTCAACTTGTGTTATTATCCTATCACGTTGATAACTTGGTATTAGTACCTGATTAGGATTTTTAATTATATAAAAAAGTCCTATTGAAACGACAATTATGCTTGAAATAGCTATAATTGAAATTAATCTAAGGTCTAATTTACTTACAAATAATTGTATCACTAGGATTACTAAAATAACAAGACTTGTTGATAAATTAGGCTGACGATTAACTAAAATAAATGGTACAAATTGAAATAAACATATAAGCATCAATATTGATATATTATTAATACGATCATTATATTTAGATATTAATTTTCCTGTACATAATATGACGCCAATTTTCACAAATTCTGATGGTTGAATGGATATTGGGCCTATAGGCAACCATCTCTCTGCTCCATTAACATTTTTACCAAATAAAAACACTGCAAGAAGTAAAAGGATACACCCAGCATAAATAATCAAATACCAATCGCCTAAAAAATGATAATCAATAAGCATCACTATTGCCATTAGAACTAGTCCTGTAATAAAAAACGTTAATTGATCATTAAAATTGTTTTCAATATCGCCTGTGTATGACGTTGCACTACTAATTGCTAATAAACTAATTCCTATTAATAAAAACATTGACCCAAGCATCCATATATCGATATTTTTAATGTGTTCCTTTCGCAAATTCAGCATTTAAATTTTCCTTCCTATTTTTATAGGTGGGTAGGTAGTATCCTACCCCACCCACCTATCTTACCTTTTTTAAATTTTTAATTGGAATATTAGCCGATAACATAGGGGCTTTTTGTCCACCTTTTTCACATTCTAATGTCGATACTTCTATATTAAACTCATCTGTATCAATATCAACATATTTAGAAATCACTGCTATAATATCCGCACGCATCATTTCTAATAATTCTGTCGAACAATTCATTCTATCGTGTATAAGTACTAATTTCAAACGATCTTTCGCAACATTACCCGATTGATTTCTTCTGCCAAATAACTGACTAAAATCTAACATACTATCACCCTCTTCAAAATTAATTGTGGAACCCAAATATTTTCTTTATTTTATCAAATATACCGTTATTTGCTTCGAGATCTAAATACGGGCATTCTTTACCTTCAATACGTTGTGCAATATTTCTAAAAGCTTTACCTGCTAATGAGCCTTGATCTGCCGCTGCTGGTTCTCCTTTATTTGTCGTAATAACAATATTTTCATCATCTGGTACGACACCAATTAAATCAATAGCTAAAATTTCGACTACATCTTCCATCGCCATCATATCACCGCGTTTTACCATACTCATTCTTACACGGTTAATAATAAGCTGACTATTAGAAACGCCATTTGCCTCTAAAAGTCCTATAATACGGTCTGCATCTCTTACAGCTGAAACTTCTGGTGTAGTAACAACTAATGCACGATCTGCACCTGCTACTGCATTTTTAAATCCTTGTTCTATCCCAGCTGGACAATCTACTATAACATAGTCAAACTCTTCTTTTAAATTATCACATAATTTTTTCATTTGTTCTGGTCTAACCGCGTCTTTATCTCTTGTTTGTGCTGCTGGCAATAGATAAAGACCTTCAAAACGCTTGTCCTTAATTAGTGCTTGTTTTAACCTACATCTACCTTCTACTACATCTACTAAATCATATACTATTCTGTTTTCTAATCCCATTACTACATCTAAATTTCTAAGTCCAATATCTGCGTCCAATAAAACAACTTTTTTTCCTGCTAAACTTAAAGCTGTTCCAATGTTTGCAGATGTTGTTGTTTTTCCTACTCCACCTTTTCCAGATGTAATTACGATAATTTCACTCATTGTTTTTCCCCCTGTTAATCCATTGGTTGTTTTTATTCTACCATATCCGCCACAGTTTTGACATCTATTTCCTCGACATATATTTGATTATGCATCACATATGCTATTTGAGGCAATTGATTTTTTTTTCTATTAACACGTTCACCTTCTGGAGATTGTGCTATAACTGTACCAATTTTAATTTGTAAAGGATGCATGTGAGTTGCAATAACAAACGCTTTTTGCGTTTTTAAATTTCTCCCAGCATGCACACGTCCATTTAATGTACCCATTACTATAATATTTCCATCAGCGTTAATAACGCCTCCTGGATTAACATCACCAAGTACTAGAACACTTCCTTTATAATCAATAGATTGACCAGATCTCACCATTCCATAGTGTGTATACAGTAGTGATACATTAGGTTTTTGAAGCTCTTCTTGAGCCCAATGTTCTTTTGCATCACTAATAGCTTCTTCTGTACGTTCAAACGGATGAATAAATGTCACATTAAAAATATCTTGATTTTTTAAAATATCCATTAATGCCGATTCTTCTTCTAAACTTAATTTTCGGCCACTAAACTTTATATTTGTTTGCGCACCTTGAAAAAATTTACGTGAAGATTGAAGTTTTTCATTAAAAACTTCTAATATTGTTTCAAAGGCACAATTTTCATCTAGAATAACAATTACTCCATCTAAGCTACCTTTAAAAACAACATAATTTTGTATACTACTCATATTTCCCCCCTTAATCAACGAATATATTATCTAGCGTTGTTTTTGTCGTCTCTTTATTCAGCCCAAAATATTCTGTAAGCATATCTCTAGCTAATAACCTCGAATAACTTCCTAGCGAATCTGCGTAATACATAGTTGTTACAAAAGCTACTTCTGGTTTGTCGAATGGTGCAAAACCTACAAACCAACTATGTTCACGCCCTCCTTTTTGTGCTGTACCAGTTTTAGATGCTACTGGTATTTCATAATTCTTAAATTCATTTCTTGCCGAACCACTACTTCCTTTTGAAACTTTGTACATTCCTTCGTGAATAAGTGGAATCGTTGTTTCTTTTAAATCTAATGTTCCATAAATTGTGCTTTCTTTCGGCTTATATGTTTTTGTATTTTTAACATCAAAAATTCCATTAATTAACCTAACATTATATACCGTCTCACCATTTGCAATTGCTGCTATATAACGTGCAATTTGAGTAGGCGTAAATGCATTACTACCTTGTCCTATAGCTGTCCGAATTGTCGTACCTTCTGACCATTCAAGCTCTAAATTCATTAGGCACTGATTTGCAATAGTTTGAAGAATACTTTCTTTAATTTTAGAAGTTAAGTGTTCTCTATAACGATCTTCCTCTTCTTCTATTTTTTCAAGTCTTTCTCTTAAAAATGCAATAATATTTTCATCACCATTTTTCTTCAATTCTCTACTGTATACAATATCGTATGCGTATTCATACGCATCTAAAATATCATATAAATCTATTTTTTGAATAATAGGTTTTACAAGTTCCGTTATTTCATTTTCTACAAACGTTCTTAGTAAATTAACAACTTGATCTTTAGTTTTAGCTTTTAATGATCTTGTAGAAGGATCATTCATCGTACCCTCTACAATTTGATTAATGCTTTGTTTAACTGTTAGCTCTAGTTTATTTTTTAATTTCAAATAAATTTCGTTTAGTATTTCTGTAATCGAGTCTTCAAAAGCATCCTGCAAACTCGGCTCAATTTGTCGTTTAATTTCATGCTGCGTCATATAGTCTACTTGTTCTTCAACTGTATCACCTTTTGCAGCTATAATCGGATATAATCCTTTATTTAGTTCATTTGTTACTGCCTCTGTATATTTCATTAAGTTTTCATCACTTAAATTTTTCAAACCATTTAAAACCGGTGTTAATTGATTTTTAACTAAGTTTTTTGGACTTGAAATATTAGGCTCTGTTTCTGCAATTTCAATACCTGTAGGAGAACCAAGACCAAACATTTCCGAATATTTTGTCAGCATATCAATACCATAATATGGCTCGCTACTTAAAAGTCCTAATCTAAAAGCAACATCAAAAAAGTAATAGTTACAAGATACTTCTAATCCTCGAACTAAATCTACTGTACCATGTCCACCACCTGTCAAGCTATGAATCCAACACTTTGGTCCAGGACTACCTGCTTTTTCATAAATACCTGTACCTTCATAAATTGTAGTTTTTGCATCTACAACGCCTTCTTCA
Organism: Cellulosilyticaceae bacterium; assembly: GCA_051646925.1. Classification (GTDB taxonomy): domain Bacteria; phylum Bacillota; class Clostridia; order Lachnospirales; family Cellulosilyticaceae; genus JBOFDK01. Next base: position 18,492 of record JBOFDK010000023.1, read on the forward strand.
AGCCCGGCAATACTTGTAATCATTTTAAATGTTGACCCTGGTGCTTCTCTAGTCATTACTGCTCTATTCCAAAGCATACTTCTATCATCAAAAAGCGTATTGTAATAGGCATTAAAATTAGTAGTCATTTCATTACTATCAAAAGATGGATAACCTACTAGTGCTAACACTTCTCCTGTATTAACATCTAACATAACTGCCGAGGCGCTAAATGGGTCTACTGCAAATTGATTAGGTTTTAATGTGCCTTTTTCTAATTGGTCAATTAAAATTGACTCACATGTCCCGCTTAAATTACTTGTTAAATTTTTTACTGTTTCACTTCCAAGTTTTACTTTTCCTTGTTCATTAAGTGCTAGTAATACTTCTCGCTCTGTAAAACTTCCAGTATTTTCTTCTAGATTTTGAATTAATAAATCAAGTGGTGTAATTGTATTTTTTATAATATCATCAAGTTCATCATACATTTTTATAAGTTTTTGATAGATATTTTTTTGCATAGTTCCTTCTTCTGCAGTTTTTAGCTCATTATATGATAATTGACTACTTTCTAGCATGGATACTATGATTTCTTTACTTGCAAGCGGTCCTACTCCTTGCTTATTCCCTCTTAATCTATCACAAAGTGCCGCGCTTAGATTTCTTTCAGTACTTAAGTATGTTTCTCTTTGTAAATCTAAATCAATCGTTAAGTAAACATCATTTCCTGCAATAGCATTTTGATTTTCAATCGTATGAACTTTTCGGCCTAAATTATCAACTTCAACGCGTTCCATTCCTTTTGATCCGCGAAGCTCTGATTCCATTGATTTTTCAATACCTTCATGCCCTACAATATCATTTTTATCATAACCATCCGCTTTAAGTTCTTCATACTGTGAGCCTGTTATTGCACGTGTATAACCTAAAACATTACCAAAAATTTCACCTTCTGTGTAATAACGAACAGGTTCAACATCTACTAAAACTCCTGGAAAATCTGCATAACTTTCCTCTATTTTCATCACTGTTTCTTGAGAAATATTTGTTGCTAATGTAACTTGATTGTACTTCCTATATGTATATGGAAATATTTCAAGTCTCATTGGTATGATTTTCCTAGCTTCTTCCGAAGTATATGTTTCATCAATATCAAATACTTTATCACTTCTTAAGTAATCTATAAGTTCTGATGCTGTTTTTTGTACAAGTTCTTCGCGGTGTGCTGCATCGTTATACGGAACATTATATAGAAATTGATTAACCTGCGTTTTAGTTCCTGTAAATTCAAATGGCTCTGATACCGTTATCGGCATATTATCAATCGCTATATCACCATTTTCTTCTAAAACTTCAGCAACATTTAACAAGATTTTGTTAAGTTCACCTTTTTTTAGTCTCACTTGTTGATCAAATTTCAGAACATTAGTCGCTTGATTAATGGCCAAAGGTCTTCCATATCTATCAAAAATACGTCCTCTTGTTGCAGGAATTTCAATATTTCTTTCTATACTTGCACGTAAATTATTTGCATATGAATCATGTTCTATAATTTGTAATTTATAAAATTGGCCTACTAAAACACTAAACATTAATACTACTGCAATTACAACAATAAAAATACGATCAGTTACAAAACGAAGGACTTTATTAAAATTACTTTTCATAATACCCCTTCCTCATTTTTAAAAAATATTTCTAGTTTTTCTTTCTCTATCCTCTAGTTTTTCATTAATAGCATATGTTAGTTGATAAACTACTAGAGAAAGAGTAATTGTATAAATTGCTTCTGGTATAATCATATTTTTGAAATAAAAGAAAAAATTCACTTTAGCACGCATCATAAACAAAAATAATGTTCCTACATTTACAAAAACACTACTTGTTAACGTACACAAAAAAGGTAATATGAAATTTTCACGATAAAAATTCACATTAAATTTACCACAAAAATAACCAACCAACATATACGGAATAATCATTTCACCCATATACATTCCAAATGTTACATCGTAAATTAATCCTGCAAAAAAACCAATAATAGCGCCTTCTTTGCTTCCTCTTAATAACGCAAATGAAACTACAATTATTACCATAAAATTTGGAGCAACCCCACCAATGCGAATACTTTGAAAAATTGTAGTTTCCAATATATATGTCATCGCTAAAAGTATGCCTATAACAAGAGTTCTCATATTACTCCTCCTGCCTACTCTGCAGAATAAGAACATTTTGCAAATGTTTAAAATCTACATATGGTTTTACATATGCATACTGTGTTAATCCATTTTTTCCACTAGTAACTTCTTCAACAATACCAATTGGAATCCCTGGTGGGTAAATATCACTTAAATATGACGTAATAATTTGGTCACCTTTTACAATTTCTGAGTCAATAGACAATTCCATTCGGCATATTCCAGCAGCTGATAATTCAACATCGCCTTTTAAAATACCATTATCTCCTGTTCTTGCCACTTCTGCACCGACAGAACTTCGATCATCAATAATTGTAATTACTTGTGAAGAAAATAACTCTTCTTCAAAAACGTGTCCAACTAAACCTCCATCAGCTAGTATAACGTCATTTTCTCTAATATTTTTTTGTCTTCCTTTATCAATATTAAAAACTTTATACCAATTCCCGGAATCTTTACCTATGATATTAGCCCCTGTACTCGGGTACTCTCTATATCTTTGTTCCATTTCCAACAAATTTTTTAGTTGATCATTTTCACCTTTATACTGATCTAAAATAGTATTTTGGTATATCAATCTATCATTGTCTTGTCTGAGTATTTCATTTTCATTAATCAATTCTTCCATTGATTGAAAGTAATCTGTAAAATTTGTTATTTTTTTATTAACAACATATATAACTTTTTTAAATGGAACAGTAATAGTTTCAGCAATGCTACTTATAATTGTAATATCATACTTAATCCCTAAAAATAGTGCAACAGAAAGCACTATTATGCCACCTATTGCACAAATCATAATTTTTCTTTTCACACGTTGTGATAATTTCAAGCCCCTTCGCTCCTTGTCTACTTATCGTCGGCAAACAGTCCAGCCCACTTTTCGATATTTTCTAAAGCAAGTCCTGTTCCCCTTGCAACACAATCTAATGGTTCTTCTGCAATTTTAAC
>JBOFDK010000024.1:0-1719 GCA_051646925.1 Cellulosilyticaceae bacterium
ATTACAAATGATGTTGAAATAGAAAAGCTTGAAACTTCTACAGATACTACTAGTGATTTAAATGATAACGTTGTACAAAATCAACCAAATATAAATAATATGCAATACCAAAACAATAACAATCTAAATAACAACAACACTCCGACTTTCTTTCAATCTAAAAATATATTTGCTTTATTAGGATTTATTTTTTCTTGTCTTTCATTTTTTACACTAGCTTCTAGTGTTCCGGGTATTATACTAGGTGTTTTAGGTTTAGTAGAATCAAAGAAAATGAATGGCTATGGTAAAGGTATGTCTATAGCTGCTATATGTATTCCATTAGTATTATTTTTAATTGTGGTATTCGCTTGTATAATATTCGGTATAGGATTTATACTACTTCAACTATTAACAATATATTATTAAAAGGAGATTTATATGAACTATTGCACTAATTGTGGAACTGAAATAATTAAAGATCAAGAAGTTTGTGGAAATTGTGATACAAAGGTTATAGATATGATTGAAGCTTCTTCAACTACTTGTTTAAGTACAGATTACGATCAACAACAAAATTATTCTAATCAAGTCGAAAAACCAAAAAATACAAATGCATTAATCGCTATTATACTAGCTGGTGTTACATTAGTTATGCCTTTAGTTGGTATACCGGCTATAATTTTTGGTATTATAGGATTAGATAGAAGTAAAAAGTTGAATGGCGAAGGAAGAGAAATGTCTTTAATTGCTATAATAGGACCAGCTATTTATTTACTTTTTTATGTACTATTTGTTATAGCTATTGCTATACTAGTATTCTTTGTATATATTGCACTGTTCTTTAATTTCATAACTTTTTAAAAGTAAAATAGCACCTTTAAATAAGGTGCTATTTTATTATTTTACTTTTTTTATTACTTTTAATCCACCCATATAAGGTTGTAATGGTTTTGGTATATTAATACTACCATCTTTATTTAAATGATTTTCTAAGAACGCTATTAACATTCTTGGAGGTGCTACTACTGTATTATTTAAAGTATGAGCAAAGTAATTACCATCCTCACCTTTAACTCTAATACCTAATCTTCTTGCTTGAGCATCACCAAGGTTAGAACAACTACCTACTTCAAAGTATTTTTGTTGTCTAGGACTCCAAGCTTCAACATCTATACTTTTAACTTTTAAATCAGCTAGATCACCACTACAACATTCTAATGTTCTTACAGGTACTTCTAGACTTACAAATAAATCTACTGTATACTGCCATAGTTTTTCAAACCATGCTTTAGAATCTTCTGGTTCACATACAACTACCATCTCTTGTTTTTCAAATTGATGAATTCTATATATTCCTCTTTCTTCAATTCCATGAGCACCTTTTTCTTTTCTAAAACAAGGTGAATATGAAGTTAAAGTGTATGGTAAAGTTTTTTTATCATTAATTGTATTAATATATCTACCAATCATAGAATGTTCACTTGTACCTATAAGGTATAAGTCTTCACCTTCAATTTTATACATCATAGATTCCATTTCAGCAAAGCTCATAACACCAGTTACAACTTCACTTCTAATCATAAATGGAGGTATACAATAAGTAAATCCTTTATCTATCATAAAATCTCTTGCATATGATATAACAGCACTGTGTAAACGAGCTATGTTTCCAGTTAAATAATAAAATCCATTACCACTTACTTTTCTTGCTGCATCTATATCTATACCATCTAATGA
>JBOFDK010000025.1:0-2545 GCA_051646925.1 Cellulosilyticaceae bacterium
ATGTGTCTTAAAATTATCATTTTGAAGAATATATGACTTGGGGGAACTTCATGGATTTATTAACGGCTTTTACTTTAGCTAGTAGTGGGTTATGCTTTTTCGGCATTGCTAAAGATAAGAACAATAAAAAATATAAAATAGCAGGAATAGTGATGTTAGTGACCAGTTTCATTAGCATTTTGACATATTTTTTCTATGAATAAAAAACGCGACACGTCACTGCTTACTCAAAAATAAGCCAACATGACGGCCCTTATATTGATGCGTGAGTTGTTTATTCCTTAGAAGAGGGAATATGAAAATAACTAAGAAAACAGTACTTATATCTTTAGACCTAGTAGCCATACTATAACTTAACATTTGCATTAGTATGACCACTATTAATATAGTAGTCCCCTAATTGCACTGGCAACCATCTATCTAGCTATTTCATAGAAATAAAAACGCACTCAAAAGGTGCGCACATATTACGTGCAGAACCACGTTAAAAGCATTATTGGGGATGAAATATGACAAAAAATACACAAAAATTAAAAGCGCAAATAGTTGCCTATGGTTGGCAACTAATCACACCTGAAAACACAATCATTATGGATAATGACCAAGGCAATATAGCCATTGAAGATAGTTCTGATAATTTTAGGGGTGGACCATTTATAGTGTTAAAAGTTAGCGAAAATGAAGTTACAGTAGAATCTAGCGGTATCTTTGACCAAGGTGTATCCATTACTTTGGACAAAAAAATCGTCATTAAACGTCGCCCAGACATTGAAATTAACGATTAAGTACCTCTAAATAAAAAGTATTCACAGACTGCTTATATACTGCAGAATAAATTGGGAGCATTATCATAATGAAACGAACTACACTCTGGTTAAGCATTACATTGCTACTTGCTTTACTAACAATGTATACAGTCTGCCAAAACGGGCTTGACTTTAGTTTTTCTCTAACCATATCTAAAAATGAAACTTCAGCAAATGGGTCAATGGCATTTTTATTTATTTTGCTAACTATTTTTAGTGGCACAAAATATCTAACGTGTAAATTTGCTAAATAAGTACCCAAAAAGTGCGCACCTACTACATGCAGACCCACGTTAAAAGCATAGTTGAATTAGGGACAAAACATGAAACAAAAAACATGGATGATTTTAAGTACATTAGTCAGCTTATCTATACTAATTGCATTAATAACAGGTAAGCGACTCTATACTAAAATTGGATCATTATTTATTGGTATTCTAACAATTATTTCTGCTATTCCAGATATAAAGAAAGACGGCAAATTAACTTGGCAAAGTAGTCTATTTGTACTAACGGGCTTATATTTTATAGTACATCCATGGCTCTAGATTACATAAATGCACTCATTGAGTGCGTACATACTTTCCAAGCATTCACGTTTTTGATCAATGCATTACAACTAACTTTGAGAAATTATTATGACAGAAACAACATGCAAAACGAACTAAGATTTTTGAAGATATGCACTGGAGGGAGTACTTATAGCAACAAAATTGAGCATATTGATCAATTAATTAATAAGTCTCTTTTACTTAGTCACGTAATGAATATTGACAAACAAAAAATGCTGATATGACAAGTAAACAATACGACACTATCCTTAAGAATCAGGGAGATACAAAGTATATAATTTAAAAACCACGCTCTATATTTAACATAGGACGTGGTTTTATTGTGTGCTTCTTTTTATTGTCTAGTTATTAACATTTATTTAATATTACTCTAATAACTACTTTGACTTTTTGGTGTTTGCTAGCATTAAACTTGTCAGGAGAATTGCTATGCATGGTTTCATAAAAAACTTAATTGCAAATAGTAAAACACAATTTCAAGGAGAATTAAAAAATTATGATTTCTATAGTCTCACTTAATAACAAAAGAAGTTGGCAATCCGTATTGTTTGAAAAAATAATTCATCCCCTACCTTTGGTGAAGGATGAAAGAAAAAAGAACAATTTTGACAAAGCCATGATTGATAGTGAAACACCTTATCAACTTCCAAAAAATGTTAAAAAGCAGTTCAACATTCATAATATAAATGGTCTGGATGGGCCTACCTTCGAACTCTTACCACGAAATGAAAAGTTTTCTAAAACAATTTATTATCTTCATGGTGGTGCTTATTGGTGGCAACCTTTCTTTTTACATTTCAGAATGTTACAGAATATAGCTAATCAGAATCAAGCAAGGATTATCATACCTATTTATCCAAAATCTCCACGATATACCGCTGATGATGTCTTCCCATACATCTTAAATAATTACAAAACGGCCGTAAAAAAGTTTCATCTTATGTCTTCGGCATTAACTTTAATGGGTGATTCTGCCGGTGGCGGACTTTGTCTCTCTCTATTACAATTATTGGAGAATGAAAAAATAGACAAACCTAGTAAAGTGATTTTATTTTCACCTTGGTTAGATATCAGCAACTCAAACCCGGATATGAAATCTATTCAACCAAAAGACCCATTGTTAAATATTGAAGCTCTAGCTTATCAAGGGGATGTTTATAGTGGGAC
>JBOFDK010000026.1:0-2760 GCA_051646925.1 Cellulosilyticaceae bacterium
AAAAGAAAAAGGTATAAACAAAATTGCTTTGGCAGGTGGTGTTGCTGCAAATAGTGGTTTGAGAACAGCTATGGATATAGCTTGTCAAAAAAATGGATTTGAACTTTATTATCCATCAATAGATTTATGTACAGATAATGCGGCAATGATTGGAGCTGCAGCTTATTATGAATTTTTATCAGGAAGAAGAAAAGATATGACACTAAATGCTGTACCGAATTTGCCATTAGGTCAACGCTGATAGAAAGAAGGTGAAATATGCAAAGAATTATAAAGATATTTTTTTCTGGGATAATAGGCGGATTAGCGGCACTAACAATTGTTGATCTTCAATACAAGACACTTATTCCTATAAGTATCGATGGTACGATAGGAAATATATTATATAGCTACAAAGAAATTATTGTGTTTTGTGTAATGTTCGGACTTATGTATATAACACTTGCAGGAAAAATTGCGAAAATAGTTGGAAGTAAGCTAGAGAATGCTATTTTTAAATACCCTATGCAAGAAATATTAATGTATATTATCGGTTTTGCAATAGGACTTGCTATTGCGAATTTAATTATTTCACCATTTATGAATAGTCAATCAGAAACATTAACGTTGATTTGGTGTGTGTTACTATATGCAGGACTGGGTTATTCGGGTATTTATATAGTACATTGTAAAAAAGATGAAATGCGTGGATGGTTTAACAAAAAAAATGTGCATACACTATATGCTAAACCTAAAATATTAGATACAAGTGTTATTATTGATGGGCGAATATTAGATATTATTAAAACAAACTTTATAGAAGGAAAAATTGTAGTGCCTAACTTCGTGCTAGATGAACTTCGTCATATTGCAGATGCATCTGATAGAGTAAAAAGGCAAAGAGGAAGACGTGGGCTTGATATGCTAGATGAACTGCAAAACCTCAAAAATATAGAAATAGAAATTTTAGATGTAGAAGATGCTGATATAAGTGAAGTTGATGTCAAACTTCTTAGATTGGCAAAAGATATTCAAGGTATTGTTGTAACAAATGATTTTAATCTTAATAAAGTAGCAAAAGTTCAAAAAGTTGATATTTTTAATATTAATGACTTGTCAAATGCAATAAAACCTATAGTGTTACCTAATGAAGAGATGGTTGTTACTATTATCAAAGAAGGAAAAGAACAGGAACAAGGCGTTGCATATTTAAATGATGGAACTATGATTGTTGTTGAAGGTGGAAAAAAACATGTAGGTGAAACACATCAAATTCATGTAACTACAGTATTACAAACATCAGCTGGAAGAATGATTTTTGCAAAAATAGATCACTCCAAGGAGCGGAAAAAATGAAAATAGATGCTATTATAGTTGCAGGTGGAAGCGGCAAAAGAATGGGCACAGCAGTAAAGAAGCAATACATTAAGTTAAAAGACAAAGAAGTTTTGGCGCATACAGTGGAAATTTTTGAAAATCATCCTGACATAAATGCAATTATAGTAGTAGTAGGTAAAGATGATTGTGAGTATGTTGAAGAGTTGTTGAAAAACCAATATGGGTACAAAAAAATTCAAGCAGTTGTTGCTGGCGGAGCAGAACGCCAAGATTCGGTATACAATGGAATTGAATATATAAGTAAATGTGCAACACATGTGCTTGTGCATGATGGAGCAAGACCATTTTTAAATAAACAAACGATAGATCAAATTAAAGAAAAAATGCAAACTGTAGATGCATGTGTTGTTGGAGTGCCTGTAAAAGATACTATTAAATGCGTTACAAATCAAAAAACTATTGAGAGTACACCTGAAAGAGAAAAGTTATGGAGCATTCAAACGCCTCAAACTTTTAAGCGTGAACTTATAATAGAAGCATATAGAAATGCAAAACATAATAAGGTTTGTGGAACAGATGATAGTATGTTGGTGGAATCAATAGGAGAAACTGTGCACGTTATATGCGGAGATTATAATAATATTAAAATAACTACTATAGAAGACTTAGTTTTTGCAGAAGCTATTATGAAATTACAGATATAGTTAGAAATGTGTAGTGGGAGTTATGAGTTTATTTAGAAGAGAAAATGAAAAGATTTAAATGATTCAATAGAAGAAACAAATATAATAAACAGAAATAATGAAAAAAATGAAAATAATAGTTGACGTATGACAAATGGCATGGTATATTATCTAAGTACTAACGAGTGAGCCAAGCAACATGGGGACAAGAGTTATGAAAAAGTGATTTGAAAAAATTAATAAAAATTAATTTTAAAAAGAGCTTGACAGAATGTCCAACATTTGGTAAACTAGCTAAGTGTTAAAAACACAAACCAAGGAGAGGTGTCCGAGAGGTTTAAGGAGCTGGTCTTGAAAACCAGTGATTCCGAAAGGGACCGTGGGTTCGAATCCCACCTTCTCCGTTTGATTTATAAGGTGAGGCCACTAAGGAGAAGTACCCAAGTGGTCGAAGGGGCTCCCCTGGAAAGGGAGTAGGTCGTGAGAGCGGCGCGAGGGTTCGAATCCCTCCTTCTCCGCCATATATAATCATAAACGAACATTGAAAATAAAATAACAATCATTAAACCAGTCGATTCAAATGAGAATAACTTCGGTTATAATCAAAAATCAGTACTATTCAATAGTACAAAGTAAAAATTGTCAGCAGACAAACTTTTTTAACGAGAGTTTGATCCTGGCTCAGGATGAACGCTGGCGGCGTGCTTAACACATGCAAGTCGAACGGACCAAAAGGAGCTTGCTCCTTTTGGTTAGTGGC
>JBOFDK010000027.1:0-2744 GCA_051646925.1 Cellulosilyticaceae bacterium
TTCTTTATTCTCTTTTTCGTTTAACGCTTGTGTAATAGCTTCGATAATAAACTTATTTTTAGATATTTTATGATACTTAAGGTAGGTATTCAGGCGATCGCTTAAATCCTGGGGAATATGTACGGAAGTATTCATCAGACTCCTGGTATGTTCCAAGTTAAATTATACCACAAACTCAAGTAATAAATGGTTTAGCTTTGTATGAAGTAAAATTATTACAAAATTTAATACGCATATATTCAGGTAAAAAATCAAATTTTTTTTTGCCCAAACAAAAATCATTCACAAACTCATAAAAATCAGAGCTAATTTTATATATCTCATCATCGAAATCTTCTATATGAATCCAGTAAATATTATAGGTAACATTTAATTTGTCAAAAGAACTCAAATCCCAAGCAGCAACATTACCTCTATCATCAGAAGCAAATATCAAAATAGAATCCAACCAATTAAGTAATTTTTTATCATGTGAATCATTTTTAGACGAATATTCCTCTATTTGTTGTTTGATAATATCAACAATTTTTTTTGATGTAGTAACTAAAGAAGAATTTAAGTAATGAATACTAACAAGATCTCCAAACATTCCAGAACCGAATACTTGATAATATTTTTTATATTCTGTTGGTAAAACGACACCTGTTACAGTCTCAAATCTGTGTAATTGTAATTCATTGATAAGTACTCGTTTAGAAGAAGTTTCTGTCAGAATTATCTTCTGCATTAAATTTTGCCATTTTTTCATATTAACTATTATCTAAACTATAGGACGAAAATACTCTCTTTACTGAGGAAAATTATCATCTGAAAGTTTATATATATTACTGTTCACATTTGCTTGTTATTCCTATGCTACTAACAAACTTTTCCATTTTGTTGGAAGATAAATATTTAACTCTAACACCTTCGTCATTTTTTTTAAGAGTCCGACCCATTAAAGTATTATTTCCAAACCAAATGACTAATTTAAGTTGTTTTTCGTCAAATATTTCTAGTTGATAAGGCAAAATAGGTGCAGTTCCACCAAAAGGATATTCCCAAGAATGATCATTCTCTTCTAAAAAAGTAATAATTTCATCAATTTTTTGTCTATCTTTAATTTAAAAAAAGGCTCATATTGAGTATTACAGTGATGCAGCACTTGGATTTTTTGCACATTATATTTTGATGTAATTAACAAAGGTGGAGGTGATTCTCCACATGACAGTAAAAATCCAGACATTGCTGTAAACATCAAAAATGATTTAGCAAGAAAGCTATGCATAGATTTTCATTTAACATTTTTAATTTTTTGGGAATAAAAACTTTAGATTCAAATCTAAACTTGGCAACAATTATTGTCAAATTTCTAATTGACTTTTCCAAGAGGAATAACGTTTTGTTTTCCATCTTTTATCAGTCAACCAGGAAAAATACTCGTGATTGTCAGAAATTATCTATGTCAAAAACTTTGATGTCAGTTTTATAGTTCCGTTCGTCAAAAAGCAAAGGAATAACCAACTACTAAACTAAGTTCATTATTCTCTCCCTCATCTCCTGCAATATCCCCTTTAATCCCTAAATCTAAAACACTTTGATAGCCTATTTGTTGACGTAATCCTACTCCCAAAGAAACTACAGGCTCATCTTCTTCTATTTCACTGCCTCTTACTCCTACTTCCGCTAAGAAGGTACGGGTGAAGTTTTCGGGATAACCAATAGGACGAGAATAACCTAAAATCAAACCAGGTATAAAAGAACGTTCTTGTCCTTCAGTGTCAGTAGTAAAATTGGCATCTAAATTGAGATGCAGGCGGTTATATTGTCCTACAGTTTTACTCACAATTCCTCGCAAGCGAAAATCAACGCCTTCAGAATCTTTGCCTGTAGGAAAAGCTGCATCTCCCCGTAAACTGAAAGCAGGAGTACTATTATATTCACGGTTAAAGTTATGCAAAACTCCTACGGATAAATCGCCTATATTAAATTCTGTCTCGTCGTTATTTTCTTCTTGGAGACTGGGATCAATACCAATATTTAGATGAGTGTTAGGGGCAAAACCGTAAAGATACTCGATTTCAAATTCACCACCGACAGATTCATCTTGAGGAATAACCACCGCTGCACCTAAATCCAATGATTGTTCTCGAAACCCAATAGATTCAGCGTCATCAAAATCAAGAGGACGATTAGCATCAATATTATTATGATCTACTGCCATAGCACGGCTATTTGCACACATGACAAGCGTAACTGCCCCCAAAAAAACTAGGCAGGGAAATTTTAATAATTGCATTTACTTGTTCTTTCTTATTTTATACAAGGACGCAAGGCTTGCGCCCCTACTTTTTACTTTTTTATTTAGTGATTGTGGTGTTGATGATTAGGTTGTTTTTCTTGCGTCATCCCAGGCTGATCTTGCCCATGATCCATTTGATGGTTCATCATCTCAGGTTTGTTACCACCTTGCCCGTGGTTAAGATGCTCAACACCCTCAATATCTCCCATCCAACCCATTCCAGGCATTCCTGCCATAAAACGATGGTCATGTAGTTTATTGCTACCATAAGTTTTACCTGCTTCCATGCCTTTGTGATTAGCTGCCATAACTAACCAAATTGCGCGTTGGATTTGTTCTTCTTTTTGAGTTTCGCTGATCCATTCTGAAGCTAGAACATCGTTAACCAAATCATGAAGCATATGGAGATTGTCAAAGGTATTGGCAATTTCAGGAAAACGAGCAGCAAAACGAGGGCTATTTT
>JBOFDK010000028.1:0-3124 GCA_051646925.1 Cellulosilyticaceae bacterium
GGACATTGAAACTTGTTGGAACGAATGAAACGACAATTTATCAAGAGTTTACAACATTATTGACGGATCAAGCGGCATATGAAGCAATGTCACACGCTGCTAATCCATATGGTGATGGGACTGCAAGTGAGCAAATTTCGGAAGCAATTTTACAATTTTTTGAATCTTGTGAATAGAGGTGAGGAAATTGAAATCAAAAATGTTAATACATATAAATGACTTAGATTTAGGGGGAGCAGAAAAATCTTTATTGAATTTTATTGAATATTACAAAAACGACTTTGATATCACACTACTACTTGTTAACTTTCAAGGTGGATTTAAAGAACAATTACCCGAAGAAGTAGCAGTAATACAATTGTATGCGACTAAATTAGGCGTACTTGTTCATAAATTGTGTACATTATTTTTTCCCTATATTATCAAAAAATATGTACAATCAAAATTACCGGGTGAATATGATTATGTAGTTGCATATTTGGAATTATTTCCAACGATAACACTAAAAAACATTAGTGCTAGGCATAAAAAAATTGCTTTTTTACATAATAATATATTAGCTTTACAAAAATCAACAAAGATTCCTCTTCATTCTGCATGGGATGCATACAAACATTATGATCATATTGCATGTGTATCTCAAGATGCTAAAATTGCGCTATTGTCACTTAAACCAGAGTTAACCTCTAAAGTAATGGTTATTAATAATTTGCAAGATCAAATAAAAATTTTGAAAAAATCGGAAGAAAATTTTTCGGAATTTAACTCTGATGTCTTAAATTTAGTGACAGTAGCAAGATTTGAACCTCAAAAAAGATTAGATAGAATAATAGAATTAGCTAGAAAACTTCGGAATCAAGAGGTAGTTTTTCATATTGTAGGTCAAGGTACGGAATTTAATAATATTGAAAAATTAATTGTACGCAATGATTTATCTGATAAAATAAAGTTATATGGTCCACAGCAAAATCCGTATAAATTTATAAAAAATGCTGATGCGTTACTGATGGTGTCACAATTTGAAGGATTCCCTATGGTGTTTCAAGAAGCTAAAATTTTAAAAACACCGATTCTAACAACAGATGTTTCTGATGCTAGGGATTCAATCGATAAAAAGTATGGATATGTGTGCGCAAATTCAACAGATGCTATGTATAAGCTCTTATCTGAAATAATAGATAAAAATTTATCATTAGATATAATCAGAAACAACTATGAAAAAAGCCACTTCGACATAAATAAAGACACAAAGGAACAACTTGAAAAAATAATAACTAAATAAAAGAGGTAGATATGGAGATCGTTTTCAAATCATTTGCTATTGCAATATTTATACTGCTATATATATTTGCAACGGGAATATTAGTAAAAAATAAAACCGAAATTTTTAAAGACATGAATAGCTATTTGGTTGGTTTCATAATTCAAGTGTTGATGATTATGCTTGTGACACTAGTGCCTAACTTTTTTCATTTATCGTGGATGAGTGTTAATATTGGTATTTGGGCTGTAATTATTTTTAGTACTATCTGTTTTGTATATAATTACCGGACCATTTATAAAGGGTTCAAGGAGAATGTAGCTCAAGGAAGTAAGTTAGAGTTATTCATAATCATAGTAATTTTTTTGTTTATATATGGGAGTGAAATCTTTATTGCTAATGGACAAAAACTTTCGTATGATGGTGGATTCTGGCTACCAACATACACTAATAATATAGGACTTGATCACATAAATTCATTTATTCCTTACTCTGGCGATTATTCAATTACATTTTTTAAAAACTATGTATTTAATTCGTATTCACTAGTTAATAGCTTTTTGATTGCAAATAGTGGACTTAATGTTATGAATACGACTGGGTTAATAATACCAGCTGTGATTGGAGCACTCTATGTATCAGTTATGATTGAATTGTCAGATACATTTAAAAATAAAAAGATATCAGGTATAACAATCTTCCTATTTTTATTTGCAATTAGTTATTTCTTAGGGAATTGGAAGTTATCGTGGATACAACTCAATATGTTTTTAGGAAGTGCAGTGGCATATGTATTGATTCCAATGCTCACAGGATCACAAATACTTCGATTAGCTACTGCAAATAATAAAACAGAGGTAGTAGCTAGTACAATAAGATTAACACTAATTAGTATTTTAGGTATTTTTTTCACAACAACGTCTGTATATATTGGTGGTTATATGCTAGGAGTAGCATTTGTTTTATTTTTGTTAACAAAGAAGCAACGCTTAAAATCACTGCACTTATTATGGCCAATGGGAGCATATTTAGGATTTGCAATATTGTCAATTATTAGTACACAAGTCATGGTGTTATTATCTGCGTAAATAATAGGAGATTTTATGGATACATTATATATATGGTTACAAACATGGAGAGATTTTCCCTATTTAGATTCGTTAGTAATTTTATTTATTTTCATTTTTTTATGGAAAACACAAAATTTACAAAAGAAATTTTTGTTTTTTTTCATTGGATTACATTGGTTCATATTAAATCCAATTGTAAAAACAATTATCTCTGCAATTGTTGATTCATCACTATATTGGCGATTACCAGACAGTATAATTGCACTAAGATACCTTTTTTATTTTATCGTTGTATATTATACTTTTTATAGCATAATAAAACTTGAAAATGTGAAACTTAAAAAGTTTGCTGCTAGTTTTCTAAGTTTTTTTCTATTTTTTTCACCACTACAACAATTGTTGAGAGTCGATAATTTTATTGAACCTGGAATAGATCCGCTAAAGTTTACTATAACGAGTAAGGATCAGTATGAGGGACCAGAACAAGTTGTCAACATATTTGAAAACCCGAATTATTTAGATGAAGAAATAATTAGTTTTTTTGAACAAGTTAGTAAAAATATTCCTGAAAGATCAAAAGTAGTAGTAACTGAAACTGATCGTTTAAAAAGATTTAGTCGATACTTAACAACAATAAACGTTGTTAATTACAACAATGAATCAGAGGCTGCTTCATTGTGTTTAAATCCACTGAATGAATTAATTGATGTGAGTGAATGTCGAAAAAAATTAGAGCCTCTAGACTATGACTATGTTATAGTGGAAAAGACAAAAGAAGTTAAAAATGATTATT
>JBOFDK010000029.1:0-2223 GCA_051646925.1 Cellulosilyticaceae bacterium
ATTGGTATAAAACACAAGATAATTTTGTTGGTATTGATGAGAGAATGAAATATACGTCTCAAAAAATTATTTTTGAATATGCTTTAAACAAATGGTTTGGGACGACTTTTTCACAGCCACCTTTAGTTAGCCCTATTTACATAGTAAACAATAATAATACAGGCGTTTTTTTAGTATCGGAAACAAGTATTAATACATCACAAGTTGGGCTATATGATTCAGATACATTTGACTTTGTGGGCCTTGAACCTAATTACTATGAAACAAATACTTTTACAATTAATTATCCATCTACACTACCAACAATATTAAGCATTACAACGCAATTATTAGAACAGCAAATTGCAAACATAGCAGATAAAATAAAAATATCAGGAACAACATATAACATTCAATCTTATTAAAATGAAAAAAGTACTATACAATGACATTACTGCTACGGCTAAACAACCATTTATAAAACAAACGCATCAACATTACAATGAAATGATTGAAGAAATGGGTAAGGCGTTTGGAGAATCATTGGCCTTAGATAATACTAAAGTCAATATTTTATATGGTTGTGTAAATACTGGCACAGGGTTGTTGCCAACTAATAGTGTAAATATTAGTGCAGGGGCGGTTTATTATAATGGAGAGATTTACCAAGTTGATGCTTTTACTATAGGCTCTTTAACAAATGCCGTTACGGGAACAATTACTACTACTTATTCATCTGGCGACCCTTTGTTGTTTAGTGATAATAATACTCACAATGTACATCAAATAAGAAAAATAATGCTAAGCGATGCGCCTAGCGTTGGGGCGCTTAACTTTGCTAATTGGCTGCCTTTAAACATTAGTAATCAATATAAAAATGTTACAGGCGCAATATTTAAGTATAAAAATGCCATTGGTAATATAATAACAATAGTAGCTCCACCTACTATAAATAATTTTAGATATGTCATAAAAGGTAACACATGTCATTTACAAATAGATATTTCTGGAATAGATACCACAACATCAAATAGTGGAGCTGGGTTTGAGGAAATAATTATTGAAAACTTGCCGATGGCAATAAAGTCGAAAAGTAATTTTGCATGTAATTTTTTTGCAGTAAAATACGATACTTCGGGTGCTCTATTTTCCGAAAATTTATTAGGTAATATTTCAAACAATATTATAAAATTTACCGCAAATGGAACATTGACGGGTGGAGATTCAACAAATACTAAAATTTTCGGAGAAATTACTTATGAAATTTAGTTTATAAAAAAATTCACACACAGTCAAACTCCTTAGATACATAAGCCTTCATAGCTATTCGGTTGTGCGCATATTTACGAGTTAGCCGTCATTCTAAGAACGACCACCGACAGTTAATAAATCTTCGCCAGTCATTGCGAAATAGAAGTTTTGCAATTCGTGGACATAATTAAACTCTTTGAATTTTGACCAGCCACCAGAAGTAAATTCAAAAGCATATCCTTTTTGCCATTCACCCATTACAAAAGGTTCAGCTAAAACAAAGTCTTGATTATAAAAATCTTTGCCGATATAACCACTTTTATAATCTTTATTAAAGCCAAATTCTAAAAGCCATTTTTCAGTAAGTGGAATTGGCGACAAGTCTTTTGGATTAAATTCAGTCCATTTTTCAACTTTGTCATAAGGGATAGCTTCAACTTTAAAGCCAATAGTACAAACCTTATAAGGTGTTTCAATTGGTAAGTGAATTTCTTTGCTTCTATCAATTGGATAGAATAAACTTGATAATCTTAATTCTGTTAATTTCATTTTTATATTTTTAATTGTTCACATTTTTAATTTTGACAACTGAACGAAAAAGAACGAACGGCTAACAAGGGTTTTATGAAAGAAAGGTTTTAGTACTAACTTTCAGCTTTGGTACTCTATTGAACTTTAGAAATAAAACAAGCATTTGTGCTTCTAATTCCTTTCCTTCATAAAGCCCCAAACCGTTAGCAGTAACCTTACCGAACATCACCAAACAATTTACCAAGTTCGACAAGTTCAATATTTCTGCGTGGTATTCCATAAACATAAATTCGTGGGTTAGACAAATTATGCCTTTCTCTTTTAATAAATTCTTCTGCCGATTTTCGTGTAAAGCAAATAGTTACAAATCTATCGTGATACCCTTTTCTCATAACAGGTCTGTAATCAGTTTCTTCAACTGTTATAGTTTCATCCCAGCTATCAGTATTTGTTTCTGCTTCT
>JBOFDK010000030.1:0-2664 GCA_051646925.1 Cellulosilyticaceae bacterium
GCAATTTTAAAATTTTTATTGATAATGTCTTTCATCTTGATTACTCACTTTTAGGATGGAAGGCAAATAATGTTACAAGGTAAGCGTCAAATATAGAACGTCTTTACACATAAAAACCCATCTGGCTACACATGAAAGTGTTGGTCCAAAAGGGTTTTTTTTATACACCAAAAAGAGCTATTTCTAGCTATTTTTTATAAATAAATGCTCAGGTAGTTTATCTGAATACGGAAGCAAGCTTCTGATTAGTTCATCCGTTAGTTTTTTACCTGTCATTTGATCAAATACGTATGTCAAATACGCTTGAGGTTTAAGTCCATTTAACTTTGCACTTTCTAAAACAGAATAATTCAATGCTGTTGTATGTGCTCCATTTGTACTTGAACTAAACAAGAAGTTTTTCCTTCCAATTACAAACGGCTTGATCAATCTCTCAGCTTGATTATTAGAAATTTCTAGTCTTCCATCTAGCAAATAATTTCTAAGCTGAGTTTCTTGATTCAATGCATACTGAATGGCTTTTCCCATCTTTGTTTTAGGTGCATACTGTGAACTTAATGCTCTCATAAAATCAAAGAACTTATCAACGACAACTGATGAATATTCTTGTCGCTTAACATAACGCTCTTGACTACTCAATGACTCATACTCGCGCTCATATTTAAACAACTGTCCTATTAAACTTATTGCTTCTACTTTATGCTTGAGTTGCACTCTCTGATTTAAATAATCAGTCATCGTTTGTTTATCTTTGATCTCTTTGTACCCTTTGTATCCCTCATCAAGTTCTAATGCATCATTTAAATATCTTCTTGCATGAGCAAAGCAACCAACGTTGGTCACACTATCTATTTTAGGGTAAGCTTGATAACCATCAGTATGTAAATATCCACCAAAATCACCTAGTATATCTGATGCGTGAGCATGATTACGGTTATCCTTATAGAAATATAAGCTCATTTTACTTTTTTCATGCTTACCACTCATAACAAGCCAAATATATCCTTTAGACTTCTTTTCAACAACTTTTAATGTTGTTTCATCCATATGCAAAACATCTAAATTTCTCATATCTTCAGCCATCATTTTAACAAGCGGTTGTAAATATAATTCAGTTGCTTTCATTGTCCAAGTACACAGATTTTGTCTGGAAAATGGAACGTCCATCGCCTTGAAATTTTTCTCTTGTCGGTAAAGAGGCGTACCCATACAAACTTTTTCATGGATGATATGGCTTACTAATTCACTACTTACTTTGCTTCTTTCAATAAGTGGAGACGGTGCATTTTTAGAAATAATCTCAGATACCGTACCATCATCATTTTCCAACTTATATTTATAAATATTAAAGCGTTGTAGCCAAAACTTAGCTGGTCTATATCTAAGTCTTTCAACTATTTCTTTTCCAATAAAAGTTAATTCAGATCCATATTCTTTTTTCTCTAATTCACTTAAATCCAGATCTTCTTCCTCCACATCAAGTTTAGAAAAATCTCCTCTTTTATATTTCACACCTTTTTTGTTTGGTGTCGGTTCTATACTATCATCCATACCTGTTGGTGAATTTGTTATTTCTGCAACTACTTCAGTTTCCTCAACTTCAAATAGATTAAGTTGGTTTAAAGAATGTGATTCACTACTTTTTCCGTACTTTTTTAATCTAGAAGCGGCTATTTGTGTGTAAAGTATTAAAAGTTCATTTTGAGCAGATTCAAGTTTTGACTCTAATTTTTTTATTTCATTATTTAACTGGTCAGTTTGATCACGTAACTCGTCATTTGTTGAAGAAAGTGAATCAATGACAGATTTTGACGCGATATACTCTTGAATAAGTTTGTCTTTTGAAACATTCTTTAAATTTGTCATTTTAGCACCGCCTAACTAGTTACTATTATACCAAAAACACATTGAAAGATTCAATGTGTTTTTGGTTAAACATATTTATATATTTCTTCCTTAAAAGCCTGTTTTTGTTCTATCTTCAGTCCTTCAAATAACCACCGTAATTGTTGTTTCGTGATTACTATAGACTCGTCTCCTTTAATCCACTTAAATGTCTTTTTTTCTAGACGTTTATATAATAACCAAAATCCATTACCATCAAAATACAAGCACTTTATTTTGTTATGATCCTTATTACAAAACAAGTATAAAGAAGAATCAAATGGGCTTAATTCAAAATTATTTTGAATAATGCTTGCATATCCATCGATGCCTTTCCTTAAGTCAGTAGAGCCTTGAATAAGATAAATATTTTTGATTACATTAACATCAATCATGATCAAGAGCTTTCATTACTATATTCAAATACTTTAAGTTAGACTCATCAAATTCAAAGCAACGTCCGTCAATTTTAAAATTAATTACATCAGATTCGATTACAACTAGAGTAATACTAACTACTGATGTTGAATTACGCATCCTTTGTTTATTTTTATAAAATGAGCCCACTGGAATTGAATTTGCTTCACAGTATGATGCAATAGTTTGCCCACTTGATTGCTGTTCTTCAATTATTTTCTTCCAATCATATATCATGTTAATTCCTCCTAACTTCTGTGTAAATTATCTCATACAAACAGAATCGGAGGAATACGTCCTATATTTGATGCTTACCTTACTTTCCGAAATACTGATCTTTACAAGCGAATAAAAATGGACGGG
>JBOFDK010000031.1:0-3015 GCA_051646925.1 Cellulosilyticaceae bacterium
ACATGAATATCAAACACTTCAACAAGTGAAGCAACAACGAATCCAATCTGAATCATAATTTTGAAAATTCCTATCCATTAGTGGTACAAAACACTTAACTACGTCAGGTTATTTGAGTTTAGTAATGTAAGCAGGATAAGGAAAAGGTAGACCTTTGGCCTACCTTTCGGTTGGAAAACTCAGCAGTGCCGAGTTTTGATGAGGTTTTATCTGGGGTAGGCGAGTGTAGATATGGGAGTCTGGCAATGTATATGAACTGCCCTCAATCTACCTTATACCTTGATTTTTATCTTGAAATAATCTAGCCCTTGTACTGCTTTCTAGCAGTCCTATATCTTACTTTTATCATCAAATACGAGCATTATTCTATCAATACTCTCTCAGTTGATGTCAACTGGTAGTTTATGTACAATCTTGATTCAGCTTTCACTGCTGATTTCTTTATCTTATCTCGCTTTTTACTTCTTTCAGCTTATATCTAATGCTTATATACTTTAAAATAACGAAAAAAGCCCAACAGTTATCAACTTTTGACTGTTAGGCTTTTACTATTACTTCTTATTTTGCTTTTGTGGTAATTGCTGCTTTATGAGGACATATACTTCTTGTGCCGAATTATTTTGAAAGTAATTTTTTAAATACATCAAAATCTTAATTGCAACTCGAACTTCTGCCGAGATATTTCCTTGTTGTTGACAAAATTCAATAATTTCTTGTTCTTCATTTTTACGCACTCGTAAGCGAATCATAGTACTCCCCCCTTTGTGGTGGGTAAAGGATATCAAAAATTTGTTGATCATAACTATATGCTTCTAAATGGTCATGTCCAGTCAATAGCTCAAATAGTTCATAGCTCGTACACGTTCGATACTTTTCATCTGCTAGCACACTTTGTGTATACGCTATTGGATTCGCAATTTCACCAAACAATTCAAGTTGAATTAATCGTATAATCAATCCTTGTTTTTGCTTTTGATCAACTTTTATTTTTTTTGCTTCTGCATCTTTTTTGACAAAAAATTGTTTTGTTTGTTCAACGCATTCTTCATACGTACGACAGGTCTTACTTAGTGTTTTCAATGTTGCCGTAATGTATGCCCAATTTGTTTGTTTGGCCTTTCCTTGTACACTTTCTAGCGTAAATTCGATTAATTGTTCAGGGTATTCTTTGCACAGACGTTTGAATGTAACTCGATCTTGTGCTGTAACTGTAGGGAATGTATCAAATAAGCGTTGCTCTAATTCTGTTCTTCCTGCAATTTGGGCAGCAACACGCTCCAATTGAGTCTTTAAAGCTGTAACTGCGGGGATATCACCAATTTCGCCTAAATTGGCAATTTGAATAACTAATTCTCGATAGGCATGATCACCATAAATTTCACAACCAATTTTAGCGATTTCCAAAATATCGTGTTCAGTCAATGTGTATGCTAACCCATCAAATATTGGTATTAACTGTTGGGCAGTGCATTGAATAGTTTCCTCATCAAGCAATAAAATATCACCAGCTTCAACTGTATATTGGTTGCGTGATTTAAAACCATTGTCTAAATATGTTGATGAAACATTGAGTAACCCTTTTTCCTTTAATACTTTCAATTTTTTACTCATTGTTGTCCGAGAACGAATTCCTGTTACTTCCATCAACTGTTTATAATCTGGGAAAGGTTGATTTTGGTCTTCTAAGGAAAATAAATAAATATACAATATTTTTTCAATTGCATCTAAATTAGCTGTTTCAATGATTTTTTTGGGAACTCTTATATAATTTGTTTCTCCTGCATTTATTTGCATTTTTTTCCTCCTTTTTATTTTTTTCGCGTTTTTTCGCGTTTTTTTTATTTTAAAGTACATTGTTTTCATTCTTATTATTTCTCACAATACAATAATATCATACTTCGCGCAGAAAAAACAATATTTTTCCAATTTTTTTTTATTATTACTGAATTAGTCCAATAATTGTTATATAATTTTGATATCAATATATCTGAATTTAAAATACCCTTCATTCACTTGCGTGGCTATTTTATATCGCGAAAGGATTTACTTCAATGCAACAACTCTCAAATAAAATTAAAAACCTCCGGGTACAACATAATCTCAAGCAAGCTGAATTAGCTGAAAAATTGAATTTATCCAAACAGTCTATCAGCAATTACGAAACTGGCTATGCAACACCTTCAGTTGATATCTTAATTGCACTCTCTAAAATATTTCTTGTGTCTACTGATTATTTACTCGGTCTGAATCATGAACCACTTCAAATATACAATCTTGAATCACTCCCTGATGAAACAAGTGAACATACAGCTAAAATTACCATTCCAACTCATATTTCCTCTCAGTATGGTGATGATTTAATCGCTTTTGAAATGAATGATAATTCAATGTCGAAAAGTTTTCCTATCGGGTCAATTGTTATTCTTAAGCCACAACAACAAATTGAAACCGGTGATCTTGCTGTTATTCGTTTAAATCAACAATCTCCAGTTTGTAAAATGGTTTTCTTCCTTGATGATGAAACTTTTGTTTTAAAACCAAATAGTTATAGTGATACTTATAATCCTGAATTTGTTCATCTTCTTAAAGATCAATTTGAAATTATTGGTAAAGTTGTTTTCTCTTGTCAATCATTTTAGATTTAGTCACTACGAAGAAGAATAAGTATACTTATAACTAAGTATATAAAATATATATATATTTGTTGTCCACAAAATGGACATGGGCTTTCTTCACATTTATCAAAAAATTCGCAATTAAATAGGGTGTGTAAAAATTACATACCCTTTATTCCCTTGTTCATTTGATGAACATGCAACTCACTTGTATTCATCTCTATATGTCAATATTCTTGCTTGTTCACATAGTGGACATCTTAAATAATACGGTTATCATAAACTTTAACTCACACTATTGATATTATGAACCAATTTTGAAACATCATTTTTTCGTTGTTACGATATAATAAAGGCACATTCTTACTCTTTCTCACACAACCTGAGATGAATGTTTTGT
>JBOFDK010000032.1:0-3609 GCA_051646925.1 Cellulosilyticaceae bacterium
CCCTCCGTAAACAGCCTCGTCCGGGTCATGCCGACTGGGTAGCAAGTAAAAAATACTTAGGTTATGAAGATTATAGAGGCGGAGGACATTTTTCGGGCAGACTAACAGTTTTACTGGTAGCCGCAGGAGTCATCGCCAAAAAAATCCTAGGACAAGTTTCTATACAGGCAAATATTAAGGAAATAGGTGGGGAACAAGACCTAGAAAAAGGCTTAGCTAAAGCCTTAGCTGTTCAAGACAGTATTGGAGGAATTATTGAATGTGTAACTACAAATCTTCCAGTAGGCTTGGGTGAACCTTTTTTTGATTCTTTGGAATCGCTATTAGCACATGCTGTTTTTTCTGTGCCCGCTGTGCGAGGCATAGAATTTGGGACGGGATTTGCGGCGGCACGTATGTTTGGCTCAGCACATAACGATACTATTTTGGATATGTCTGGCAAAACCCAAACTAACCATGCAGGCGGAATTGTAGGTGGTATAAGTAATGGAAACCCCTTGGTGTTTCGTGTGTGTATTAAACCTACATCTAGCACCCCCCAACAACAAGAAACGCTCAATATACATACTCAACAAGTAGAATCATTTGTAGTAAAAGGCAGACATGATTTATGTATTGCTTTACGGGCACCCGTTGTCATTGAAGCTGTAACTGCCTTAGTATTAGCAGATTGTTTGTTGATTAATGTAAAAAAATAAACTAATTTATTTAAAAATACTTCTATATAATTTGCAATAAAACAAATAGTATAAAAATATTCTTCAATAGCTTTTGTAAAGTTACAAGCCATATAAAAGTATTCTGCCATAGCATTTGTAAACTTACAAATAAGTTAAAAATATTCTTTCATAGTCTTTGTAAGTTTACAAAAAATATAAAATAGTTCTGCGATATATCTTGTATAAACACAAGTTATATCGCATTTTTCTTTGTATATACTTGTTAAATTTTGAGTATTTTTTATGTACAAAAAATAGACATTTGCTACATTTTAAAGCTAAAAAACTATTTTTTTTACTTTTTTTGATAAAAAATTTGGATATTGTTTTTTTTGTTTTTTACTTTGCATTGTTGTTATTTAATATATAATTTAACAAACCACAAAAACAGTAAAAATCATACCATTCTCTCAGAATCCGCAGACGAGAATTTATAAATAGCACACTTCTAGATTCTTACAGAATGGTAGCAATGTTAAAATTATATTATTATTTAAAATAAAACTTAATTACTTAACAAACATATATTTATCCATTTTTTAATTATTTTTAACAATGTTAGATTTACGTACCTTTTTCAAAAATCATTTTAATACCCGTGAGGTAAGCGATGATAACTTTCGTAAGTTTGTGGAAGACCATTTGAATAGAATGATATCCAACAATACTGCGGGTCTTTATTCCTCTTATATACAAGATACACAAAACTTGTATGATAAATTCAATACTTATATAAAGTCAGAAGACCAGACTTTTACGGCGCAACAAGGTAAAACTATGCTTACAGACAAAATTTTGTCTGATTTTGTTGCATTAGTAAGTCGTAAAGAAGGGGCTGTTCGTTCCGAGTTTGGCAAAGATTCACCTGAATATCAGGAGTTTTTTCCCTTAGGCTTAAATGAGTACCATCAAGTATCAAAAGCAAATGCCGAAATGTTAATGGAGCGGATGCGGAACAAGGGACAAATTTATATATCTACTTTAGGTCAAAACTTTGTTACGCTTTTTTCAGATATAATGGATGCTTATCTTACAGCAAGGAATGAACAATTGCAAAAGATGGGAGAAGTTGATACACTGAAATCAGATGCTTTACGAGCAAGAAATGAATTGTCTGTACAAGTAATGAAAAATTTGCTCTTTATTTCACTTCAACATGTAGGCTATACAGATAGATTGGATGATTTCTTTAGTCAAGAGATTATTAGGAGAAGAAATAGTAGCGACGATGGAACTATTAGCGAAACTGCGCCTTCTAATTCTATTACAAACATAGAATCACAAGGAATTACAGCAAATACAGAAATTAATTTTGAAAATACAGGAACTGTGCCTTTGAGAATAGGTTTAAGTAATGATGATACTACATTGCCTAGCCACAATGGAACGGTAGTATTAGCAGGTAAAACAATTATTGTAACGGCAAGTTTGTTAGGTTCTGGTGATTATTTGAATGTAGAAAACATGAGTTCAACGGATGGTAAATATAGTGTGTTACTGTTGTAGGATAGTTTAGTTTAATATAAAATAAATACAATTGTCATTCAGAAGGAATCCTAGGCAGTTAGTTTAATCTGTGTGGCTAAGTTTCTTTCTGAATGACAATGATGGTAAAACTGTGTGGCTAAGTTTCTTTCTGAATAACATATATAATACAGTAATATGCTAAAAAAAACATTTATATACATTCTTTTACTTATACTAAGTACATTATATGTATCTGCACAAGGAACTTTATTAAAATCAGGTCCTATGCAGGGTTATTCACAGATGAAAGAAACAATGATATGGCTACAAACCGAGTCATCGGCAAGTGTATATATTCAATATTGGGATACATTAAAACCTAGTATTATACATAAAACACTTCCTATTACTACTGAAAAAACACATGCTTATACAGCACATATACTTGTAGATGAAATAGAACCTAGTACTACGTATCAATATAATGTATATATTAATGAGAAAAAAATAACATTTTCTTATCCTTTATATTTCTCTACACCAACATTATGGAGATACCGTAGCGAACCCCCTGCTATTAAAATAGCTGTTGGGAGCTGTGCTTTTATAAACGAAGAGGCTTATGATAGACCTGGAAAGCCTTATGGTGGAAACTATGAAATATTCGAGAATCTTGCTGCACAAAAAGCAGATATGATGTTATGGCTAGGAGATAATACCTATTATCGTGAGGTAGATTGGTATAGCAAAACGGGAATGGCATATCGTTATACACATACGCGAGCCTTGCCGCAGATGCAAAAGCTACTCTCCACAGGTATTCACTTAGCTATCTGGGATGACCATGACTATGGACCTAATGACAGTGACCGTAGATTTGTAGGAAAAGAGATAAGTAGAGAAGTTTTTATGGACTTCTGGGCAAATCCTAGTTATGGTATAAATAATCAAGGCATACAAACAATGTATGAATGGGCAGATGCACAATTCTTTTTAATGGACGATAGGTGGTTTCGTACACCTAATAATTTGCATAGTGATAAAAAGACATATTTTGGCGAAGAACAAATTAATGACATTATAGAAAAATTAACTACGGCACAAGATGATAGTTATGTTACATTTAAATTTGTCTGTGTGGGTGGTCAAGTATTAAACCCAGCTAAAAAGTATGAAACTTTTGCTAATATTGCAGCATCTGAAAGAGATAGTTTGTTAGCACGAATAGCACGCGAAGATATACGAAATGTGATTTTTTTGAGTGGAGATAGGCATCATAGCGAGCTTTCTAGTATAGAATTAACAAACCCTAAGGGTGAAAAATTCAAAGTATATGACTGGACTGTTTCGCCTTTGACATCAGGTGTACATGGTGAATCGAAGGGAGAAAATAGCTTGCAAGAAGAAGGCTCATATTATGGAG
>JBOFDK010000033.1:0-2179 GCA_051646925.1 Cellulosilyticaceae bacterium
GGGTATTTATATTTAGGGTTTCTTGTTTTTGTGGCGTGCTGGATGTAGGTTTAATACATACACGAAACACCAAGGGATTCCCGTTGCTTATACCGCCTACAATTCCACCTGCGTGGTTAGTTTGGGTTTTGCCAGACATGTCCAAAATAGTATCGTTATGTGCTGAGCCAAACATGCGCGCCGCCGCAAATCCCGTCCCAAACTCTATGCCTCGCACAGCAGGCACAGAAAAAACTGCGTGAGCCAATAGGGATTCTAAAGAATCAAAAAAAGGTTCGCCCAAGCCTACGGGGAGATTTGTGGTAGTACATTCAATAATCCCGCCAATGCTGTCTTGAGCAGCTAAGGCTTTGGCTAAACCTTTTTTTAGGTCTTGCTCTCCGCCTATTTCTGTAATATTTGCCTGTATAGAAATTTGCCCTAGGATTTTCTTGGCAATGACTCCTGCGGCTACTAAAAGAACAGTTAGCCTACCCGAAAAATGTCCTCCACCTCTATAATCTTCATAACCTAAGTATTTTTTACTAGCTACCCAGTCGGCATGTCCTGGACGAGGCTGTTTGCGAAGAGCTTCATAGTCTTGTGATTTTGTATTATTGTTCTCGAAACAAATACATAGGGGTGCTCCTGTTGTGTAGCCATTGAACCAACCACTTGTTATAATAGGTGCATCTGTTTCTACCCTAGGCGTAGTTCCTGCAGGACCTGCCTTACGTCTGTTAATATCTGTGTCAAAGTCTGCAAGGCTCAAAGCAATCCCAGGTGGCACGCCATCTAAAATAAAACCAATTCGTGTGCCATGTGACTCTCCAAAGACGGCTATTTTCAGGATTCTGCCAAATGTGTTCATGTTGTGGAATGTTTTATGAATATCAATAAAAAAAACTCACTTGATACAAGTGAGTTCGGTACAAATATATATGTTTTATTTTTTAGGACAAAATATTTCTGCCATCATACATCTGGCACTGCCACCACCAATAGATTCTATGGTGGGTATATCTACGGAAACGATTTCGCTATACTTTCGTATAATTCCTTGTTGTGTGTAATTGAGAGATGTATAGGCGGTTTTGGACATGACTAAGTATTTTTTGCCATTTTTATTGGATACTTCTAGCATATTTCCTGCAAAGTTGTTCATTTGAGCAAAGGAAATATTAATGACTTCCAATTCATTTTTTTTGAAGGAATTTTTTACTTTTTTCTGCTCTTCTTTATCCGTTATACTCTCCATACATATTACTACGAATCCCTCGCCTACACACATGACTACATTGGTATGATATATCTCACCTCCATTTTGGTCTAATGCTGTGAAGCTAATAGGTTCATAATCAATTTTTTGGCAGAAGTCCTCAAACAATGTTTTGTGGGTTCGGGGAGAAAGACAGGCATAGCCTACCTTATTAATATGGTCAAATACCATGCTTCCTGTACCCTCCAAAATCATGTCTTGGTTCTCTGTGGCACTGAGGTCATTTATTTGTTTTACCTCGAATGACTCGGCGATTTGTTGAACTATCCTGGGGTCACGTTCCCACCTACGGTTAGGTGTGCACATTGGGAAGAGGAAAACTTGCCCGTCGGGATGAAAGCTCACCCAGTTGTTGGGGAAAATAGCATCAGGCTTGGTGGGTTCGGCACTGTCTTGGGCGACGGTTACATCTATACGCAAGGCTCGGAGTTGTGCCACAAAGTTGTCAAACTCGGCTACTGCTTTTGCTTGAATTTCCTCGGCGGCTTGTGTGGGCTTTTGCTGAAAAGCGTTGGACACGGCGGTCTGGACATTGAAGCCAAATGAGGCTGGTCGCACCATTAAGATATGTTGGCTGGTATGCTGTGTGTTCATTGGATATATATGAATGAAGGCTTGTAGTTTTGTTTGTTTTTTAGTTGAACCCTACGAAGGTCTGCGACCATTCGTAGGGTTTTTGGAATATATTGTATTAAACTCTTTAACCCTATGTGGGGTTTTGTGAGATATTATGTTTATTTATGTAGTATAAAAATTGAGTACACTTTGATGACCGAATAATTAGTCATCCATTCTCTCAGAATCCGCAGACTGTTGTTTATAAATCCTCGTTTGCAGATTCTTACAGAATGGTTTGCAACTAATAGTTGTACAAGGTTTTGCTTAAAAAATTTACAGTAACTTTATTCATGTCTGATGGAT
>JBOFDK010000034.1:0-52945 GCA_051646925.1 Cellulosilyticaceae bacterium
AAGATAAGATTTCCCATCCAGAAATGGAGTAAGACCCCTTAGAGACTATGAGGTAGATAGGTTGGAGGTGTAAGCATGGCAACATGTGTAGCTGACCAATACTAACGGTTCGAGGGTTTGACCTGAAAAAGGTTTAACTGAGGTTTAAAGTAGAAGTTTAAAAATAGATTATTGTGTTTAGTTTTGAAAGTACTATGTACTTTTTTGGCCCAGTGGTACAGTTGGTTAGTACGCCGCCCTGTCACGGCGGAGGTCGAGGGTTC
Source organism: Cellulosilyticaceae bacterium (assembly GCA_051646925.1). Lineage (GTDB taxonomy): Bacteria > Bacillota > Clostridia > Lachnospirales > Cellulosilyticaceae > JBOFDK01. The sequence goes on from JBOFDK010000034.1 coordinate 264, forward strand.
GAGTCCCTTCTGGGTCGTTTATCTAGAAAATAGATAAGAGTAATTTAATAGCCGTTTGGTCGCTTAGCTCAGCTGGGAGAGCACCTGCCTTACAAGCAGGGGGTCATAGGTTCGAGCCCTATAGCGACCATACGCCGACGTGGCTCAATTGGCAGAGCAGCTGACTTGTAATCAGCAGGTTATCGGTTCGAGTCCGATCGTCGGCTTCATGTGGAGGGGTTCCCGAGTGGCCAAAGGGGGCAGACTGTAAATCTGTTGTTTCTGACTTCGAAGGTTCGAATCCTTCTCCCTCCATATAATATACAGAAGATAAATATCGCGGAGTGGAGCAGCTAGGGAGCTCGTCGGGCTCATAACCCGAAGGTCATAGGTTCAAATCCTGTCTCCGCAACCACACGCCCAAATAGCTCAGTCGGTAGAGCAGAGGACTGAAAATCCTCGTGTCGCTGGTTCGATTCCGGCTTTGGGCACTTGCAATTATAAACGTTGCAAATAATGGGGGTCACTAGCTCAGTTGGTAGAGCACTTGACTTTTAATCAAGTGGTCCGGGGTTCGAACCCCCGGTGGCTCATGAAAAGACATTACAAAGGTAATGTCTTTTTTTTATGCAAAAAAATATAAAAAATATAAAAAATATTGATAAGTAGTTTAAAAAAAACTAAAACTGGAAATACTAAAATTAATAGGAGGAATTACTTATGAATACAAATACAAATGTGAACACAAATACGAATAACAATATAGATATAGCTGCATACATATATCCTAAAAGAGGAGAAATATATGAAGCAGATTTAGGTACAGGAGATGGAAGTGAACAAGCTGGAATTAGACCAGTGCTAATTATTCAAAACAATACAGGAAATCATTACTCACCTACGGTAATTTGCGTGCCGTTAACATCAAAAAGTAAAAAAGAAATTCCAACACATTATACAATTACAAAAGATAATTATTTATTTTTAACTTATGATTCTACTATTCTATGTGAACAGATAAAGACCATTTCTAAAAAAAGATTATCTCACAAAATAGGCATAGTAACAAAAGAAGATATGCAACATATTGATAGAAAATTAGGTATAAGCATTGCGTTATTATTATAGACATCTAGTATACATACGAAAAAAAGCAAAATAAAAGGGTGGTAACAAAGAATTTACTTTGATACTCACCCGCTAGTATAAATTATAATATTTAAAAATGAAAAAATTTACTCATCAGATTTAGAGAACGGAATATTTTTATTTTTAAGACGAGAGTATGCAATTTCACGGATGATGATATAAGATATAGCGCATATAGGAACACCGACAATCATACCAACTAGTCCAAATTGTCCACCAAATATTAATATTGCAAATAAAACCCAAAGACCAGGTAAACCAATAGAAGTACCAACAACACGAGGATAAATAATATTTCCATCTACTTGTTGTAAAATAATAATAAATAACATGAACCAAATTGCTTGAAATGGATTAGTAGGATTAGCCATAAGAATAATAAATGTTGTAGGCAACGTTCCAAGAATTGGCCCAATAATAGGAATAATATTACTAATACCAATAATAATACTAACAAGTAAAGCATATGGAAAACCGAAGATTAGCATTCCTATAAAGCATAAAGAACCTAAAATAAGAGCTTCTAGAAGTTGTCCACTAACAAATTGACTAAATATATGATTAGTAAGATGTGTTAATTTCAAAACATATTTAGCAGTATTAATAGGTAAAAAGGCGTAAGTAAGTTGTTTTGCTTGGCGACAAAGAGTTTCTTTACTATTAAGAAAATATACAGAAATAATTATGCCAAAGATAAAATTAGTAATACCAGTTGTAATATTAATAATAGATCCCAATATGTTAGGAATAGATGTATAAATAAAATTAAATATAAATGTAACTAAATCACCAAAATAAGTTTCTAATTGATTTAAAAAGTCTAATGAAAAATTAAATTGGCTAAGTGCATCTTTTATAAATGATATAAGTGCTGCATAATGTGTAGGAGAATCTTTAACAAGAGTTTCTATACTATATATTAGTTGAGGCATAATTATAGCCATTACTGCGACAATAATTATAATAACGCAAATGTATACGGAAATAATAGATAATACTTTAGGCAAATTATTAAAACGATAGTTGAAATGTTTTTTTGTATAAATATTAATTTGATAAAATATTTTACTATAAAAAAATTGATAAGGTTTATTTAATATATAAGCAATAACTAGCCCATAAATAAATGGAATGAAAAGACTAAATGTATTTTTGAAAACAATACTTACATGAGAAAAATTTTGAAGAAGTATAAAAAAGGTGATGGCATAAGTGATTAAGAGCAAATAACTTTTTAATTGATGTTTATTCATAGTTAGTTCCTTTTCTATAATGAATAGTGATAGCGACAATAAATACTATTAGAATTGAGAGTATATCTGATAATGACTGAGCATAAAATATGCCATCAATGCCAATAAAATAAGGTAATAGTACGGAGAAACATACTTGCAAAATTAGGCCACGTGTAATAGATACTATATTGGAAGCTAAATTTTGACCAATCGATTGGTAGTAAGCAGACATTGTGTAAACGATACCAATACAAGGTGAGCCAATACAAAAAATAAGAACACGTGAATAAGCTAGTTCTAAAGTATCAGAAGTTATACCAAAAAGCGAAATAAATGGTCGTCCGTAATAATAAAGTAAAATAACAGATATGATACCAATAATAAAACTAACAATGAGAGTGAGCCATAGAAATTGGTTCATTCTTTTTTTTGAATTTGCACCGAAATGATATCCTATTAATGGCTGCATACCTTGAGAAATTCCGATAGATAGTTGAGAATAAAGCGAAATAATATAACCGGCTACACAAAATATTGCAATATCACTAGTAGTACCATATGAATATATAATTTGATTTTGAATGAAAATAACAATACCTATAGATAGTTGCATCATTAATGATACAAAACCAATTTTAACAATTTGTTTTAGAATTGTTAAATCGAATTTCAAATGTTCAAAACGTAATTTTATATTTGAGTGTTTAGATAAAAAATAAGTTATTCCTATTAAAGTAGAAAGTAAAACTCCAGCACCAGTAGCAAGAGCGGCACCACCAGTACCCATATTTAATTTAATAACAAATATCCAGTCGAGTATAATATTGCCGATTGCACCAACACAAACCATCATCATCGATAATTTAGGATTACCGTCTGCACGTACTATAGGATTAAGAACACTGGATAAAATATAAGGAATAGCAATGCAGTAAACAACAATGAAATAATCGTGAGTATATGAAAAGGTATCAGAAGTTGTTCCTAAAAAATTTGTTATGGGAGTAGAATAAACTACACCTAATATAGATAATAAAAAACCTATCAATATTGAAAATTTAATGACAGTACCTAGTGTTTTTTCAGCTTCTAAAATATTATTTTGACCAAGATGAATGGAAATCATACTACTAGCACCAGAACCAAGCATTAAACCAATACCTAAAATTACGGTTATGGCAGGCCATGCAATGTTAACACCAGCAAGTCCAGCTTCACCAGTACCTTGTCCAACAAAAATACCGTCTACCATAGTATAGAGAGTATTGAGAAGGACACCTACGACAGAAGCAAGTACAAATTTGCTCCAAACTTTTGTTATTTTTTCGTTTAAAATATAGCTCGAACTCATATAAAAGCCTTTCTGTAAAAAATAATATTAATAATGTTAATGTACTAAAGATAATACCCTTTAGCCTAATACATTAAATAATAGTATAATACTATAGGCAAAAAATATAGTATGTAAGAAAAGAAATATTTTTTAAACTACATATAAAAGAGAATAAATGATAAAAATCTATAAATATTTTGAAGGTAAATAGAATTATTGTAAAATATAGCAAATGATGGTAAAATATAACAAATAACATAGAGAGAAAATTGGAAGGGAATAGAAATATGCGAAATTTTTTAACAAAAGAAGATATAGAAAAAATGGAAAAAGAAATCGAACATAGAAAAGTAGTAGAACGACCAATTCTCCTTGTTGATGTGAAAGAAGCAAGAGCTCATGGTGATTTAAGTGAAAACTTTGAATACAAAGCAGCGAAACGAGAGCGCGGAAAAAATGAAAGTCGAATTCGTTATTTAGAAAAAATGATTAAAACGGCAAATATTATTTCAAGTGAAAGTGAAAAAGATGAAGTTGGTATAGGAAAACATGTTTGTGTACGTTTTTTAGATGACAATATAGAGACAAGCTATTTCATTGTTACAACTATGGATACTGATGCAGCGCAAAATAAAATTAGTATAGAATCACCATTAGGGAAAAAAATTTTTAAAAAACGTGTTGGTGATATTGTAAATATAGATTCACCAGACAGTCAATATCAAGTAGAAATTCTTAGTATTACAGAAATGAATTAAAAAAATAGAAAAAGAATATCTGATAAGCAAATAGCAAAATAAAAGTCAATAAATAGAGATAGTGTTGAGCTAAATAATTATGATAATAAAATATATTATAAAAATAAATCAGTTATATAGAAAGAATGGGGAGTTTGATTATGTATAGTATAAAATCAAAAGTATGTAGAAGTGTTTTTATTGTTTTTGGATGGATAATGATAATGGCATTGAGTTATGGAGCGGAAATTAAGCAACCAGATGATTGGGCAGTTGTTGATTTGTATGAAGTAGAGACATTGGGAATATTACCTGTGAATTGGAGAGAAACACTTCATAATACTGTTTCAACGGATCAGATAGTATTTTTAGTAGATGGTTTGAAAGCTCAGATAGATAATATTGAAAGTACAAAAGTAGAGCATAATTCAATAGTGTATGGAGCTAGCCGAAAAGACGTATTAAATGCATATTACTCATTATTAGAATGCTATGATGATGTACTTGATATCAGTGATGATATGTATACATATGTTGTGAAAAACAAAATTGTATTAGTAGATAAAAATGGAAGTATTAATGAAAATAAAGAATGTACATTACAAGAAGCTATTGTTTTTTTGAATAGAATAATAAAAAATGTTTATGAACAATTTAATGAAGGTTTGATGACTAATGTATGGCAAGTGAAAAAAGATAATAAAACAATTAATCTAATAGAAACTTACGCGAAACAAGTAGAAAATATTTTACCATTAAATAAAAAATTGGTCGATATAATAGACAATGCAGATAGAATTATTTTTGAAGTGGATTTTAATAATCAAGAAAGTCTGCAATCATATATCCAAAAACAATATTTTGGTGATGGAACAAAGTTAGAGGATGTATTAGATGATAAGTTGTATATAGAAATTATTGAATTATTAAAACAGTTTAATATTGCAGAAGAAAAAGTTATGTATTATAAACCATGGGCAATTAATGCGTTAATCACAAGTCTACCAGTAAATAATTCAATAGAAACAAATAAAATAAAGTTGATACATGCAATAGATGAATTTATATATGTTAGAGCTTTATTGGCGGATAAAGATGTTTTAGCAATAGGAAATTATAATATAGAAGTGGACTTAAGAGATAAAATTGAACTAAATAATCAGATTAAAAAATTAGAACATAGCGTTAATATGTATTATAATAAAACACAGCAAGACATTGAAAGCGATAATCTAGATGAAAGTGATAGTGTGACTGAAAGCGATAGTGTAACTGAAGGTGATAGTGTAACTGAAGGTGATAGTGTAACTGAAGGTGATAGTATAACTGAAGGTGATAGTGTGACTGAAGGTGATAGTGTAACTGAAGATGATAGTGTAACTGAAAGTAATAATGAAACTAAAGAAAACGGTGTAGCTCTGTTAGATAGAGAAAAGTATGATTTTAGTGGGTATAATATAGAGCAAATAAATGATATAAAAAATTATGGTACGGATGGAGTAGTTGTTTATAATGAAGTTATACATTATCCAACAATGAAGCAGTATAATTTAAAATTAGCTGAAAAAATTATAGAATACTTAAATGAAGAAACCAATTCGAAAGATGTTTTAATTATTGGTGAAAGCCATCTGAGGGGAGAATACGGTATAATTTCACAGTTACAAAAATTAGGGATTAATGTACAGAGAGTAGAATAGAAGAAAGTAAAAATTAAAAAGAATATAGAAATAGACATAGAAATAGAAATAGATGTTTTGATATAGTATAGACGTTTTGATATAGTATAGATATTTTGATAGAATTAGTTGTTTATAAGCTAGAGAGGACAAAATAATGAAAGCACCTTTGTATAATGCGTTAATGGAGTATAGTAGAAAAAATTATCCATTTCATATGCCTGGACATAAATTAGGTTTATTTGGAGATATGTCACAATTAGACTTATTGAAGTTGGATTTAACAGAAGCTGATGGATTAGACAATCTGTATGAAGCAACGGGTATTATTTATGAAGCTATGGAACTATTACGTTTATATTATGGTGCTAAAGAAACTATGTTATTAACAAATGGATCAACAGCAGGAATTTTAGCATCACTTTTGATGGCATGTAAACCAGGTGATGCTATTATTGTAGCAAGAAATTGTCATCATAGTGTTTGGCATGGTATGGTACTTGCAGGAATTAGGCCAGTGTATTTATTACCATCATATGATGAAACTACTGGATTACTAGGTGAAATAAAAGTAGATGACGTAGAAAGTGTCATTGAGAAGTACCCAAATATTAAAGGCATGATTATGGTGAGCCCAACTTATGAAGGTATAGTGTCTGATATAGAGAGTATATCGAAGAGTTTACATAAGAGAGATAAGTTTTTAATTGTTGATGAGGCACATGGTGCGCATTTTGGTATTAGTGAGTATTTTCCAAAGAGTAGTTTGAAATGTGGAGCGGATATTGTTATTCATAGTATGCATAAAACTATGCCGACGTTAACACAAAGTGCGCTTATTCATTTGGGCACAGATAAATTTAATAAAGATGATTTAATAGCTGCTTTACGAATGGTACAGACAAGCAGTCCTTCATATTTAATGATGGGAGTAATGGATTATACACGAGCTTATGTTGAAGAAAATGAACAAAAAATAGAAAATGAGTATATTAGACCATTAAAGAAAATTAGAAAACGTTTAAAAATGATGAAAAAACTTGTCTTACTAGAAAATGGGTTTGAATATGATTTTGGAAAAATCATTATTTTAACTAAAAATAGTGGTGCGTCAGGAGATGATTTAGCGGCCTATTTAAAAAAACATAATATAATATGTGAAGGTGTATTACCTGAAGGTCTAATAATTATGACGACAGTAGCGGATAATGAGTATCAACTAAATAGATTAGCAACATTACTTATAAAGTATGATGATGAACTATTAACAAGGAACGAAAAGCTATATACAAATTCAAAAATAGAAAATGACATAAATACAAAAATAAGAAATGATGAAAAATATATAAGTGCTAATAGTAACGACAGTAGTGAAGATGCAGTAGTAAATATTTGGGGGCGACTAGGAATTACAGAGGGTATGAGTCCGAGAGAAGTTTATTTTAGTGAAAATGAGGACGTAGTGTTAGAAAATTGTGTTGGGCGTATAGCAAAAGAAACAGTTATGTTGTATCCACCAGGTATTCCAATTATATGTATGGGCGAAATATATAAACCTATGCATCTAGATATAGTGAGAATGTGGAATGAAAAATTACAAGGAATTATGAACATAGACAATAAAATTATTTGCAAAGTCACTAAGCTTGATTTAAAATGAAACTATAAAAGACATAAAGAGTATAAATGATAAATGTTGTAATGGCTATAAAAGATATAACGAGTATCAATAATAAATATTGTAAGATATAGATAGTATTAAAGGTATAAAAGGTATTAAAGATATTAAAGATATAAAAGGTATTAAAGATATAAAAGGTATTAAAGATATTAAAGATATATATAGTATTAGTGATAAAAGTTATAATATATAAAAAATGTAAATGATTAAAGTTAGTGTATAAGGATAGTGAGTCTTAAAACGTATACAATGTATAAAAATTTCAAAAGAAACATATTGTGTATAAAGTAGAAAAACGGTAATACATATATACTATAAGTAGCTTAGTATATAAGCTGATAAAATACTTATAAAAAATACATAGGTTGTAGTGAGAGATAGTTGCTAATTATAAAGAAAATAAAAGGGAAGGGATATGCCAAAACTATTTACAATATAAAACTGAAAATATAAAAAAATATTAGATATAAAGTTAAATAATATATTTTTATATGTTTTATAAAAATTTGGCAATGGAGATATATGGCTGATTTACAGATTAATCCTTTGCAGATGCCACAATTGAAAGAATTGACATCAAATATTAACATACAAGAAGATAAGGGTTTTAAGTTCACATTATTAAGTCATTTGGAAGAGGGCGAATTGCAAGATACGCTTAAAAGTATGGTTGAAGATATTGCGAAGCAAGGACAAAAAATTGCAGATCATATGGATGTAAGAGATGTAAGAGCTTATAGAATGATGATTTCTGATTTTTTGGGAGAGGTAATATCGAATTCACATAAGTTTTCAAGGGACAATTTTTTAGATAAAAGAGGTAGACATAGAGTCTATGGTATTGTAAGGGTAGTAAATCAAAAAGTAGATGAATTGGCAAGGGAATTGATTAGATCAGAGGCGAATCATTTAGAAATATTAGAAAAAGTAGGAGAAATTCAAGGATTATTATTAGATATTACAACTTAAATAAAAGAGTAAGGCGATATAAAACTAGGTGATGATAAATACAAATCACCTAGTTTTTTTATAATGTAAATACTATAATAGAGCCAAGAAAGCGGGTAAGGAAAATATTAAAAAGAGAAATATATTAAATATAGATAGATAGATAGATATATATATAGATAGTATATAAAAAGAGCAAAGTTTGATATATAGATAGTATATAAAAAGAGCAAAGTTTGATATATAGGTAGTGTATACAAAGAGGAGATAATGTATGAGATTATTGTTAGTTGAGGATGAAAAAGAGCTTTCGAATGCATTAGTGGTAATTTTGAAACATAATAATTATTCAGTAGATGCAGTATATGATGGTGAGGAGGCGCTGGAGTATTTAGAAGCTGAAAATTATGATGGTGTTATATTAGATTGTATGATGCCAAAGATGGATGGAATAACAGTATTAAAGACGATGAGAAGAAAAGGGAATCATATACCGGTACTTATGTTAACGGCAAAAGCTGAAGTTGAGGATAAAGTTTTAGGACTAGATCATGGAGCGGATGATTATTTAACTAAGCCGTTTGAAACAAAAGAATTATTGGCTAGAATACGTGCCATGATGCGAAGACAAACAGAAATGACGAGTTCTATTTTATGGTTTGGGAATGTTCAATTAAATAGGACAAGCTTTGAATTGAAAACAGAACAAGGTCAATTTAGACTAGCAAATAAGGAATTTCAAATGATGGAAATGCTTCTTATTAACCCATCATACCCGATATCAACTGAGCAATTTATGGAAAAAATATGGGGGTATGATAGTGATGCAGAAATAAATGTAGTATGGGTATATATATCTTATTTGAGAAAAAAACTTCAAGCAATAGGCGCAAATATAAATATTAAGGCGGCAAGAAATATAGGATATTATTTGGAAGAAAAGTAGAGATATAAAAAAATAGGATGTTATTTGGAAGAAAAGTAGAGATATAAAAAAATAGGATGTTATTTGGAAGAAAAGTAGAGATATAAAAAAAATAGGATGTTATTTGAAAGAGAAGTAGAGATATAAAAAAATAGGATGTTATTTGGAAGAGAAGTAGAGATATAAAAAAAATAGGATGTTATTTGGAAGAGAAGTAATGATACAAATACAGTTTAGTGTTGGGAGGCGATGTAATGATAGAAGAGCTTAGGAAAAAATTTATACTAGTTTCTGTTATTTCAGTTTTTGTTGTATTAGCAACGATTACTATTACTCTAAATGTAGTTAACTATATACAAATACAAGTAAGAGCAGACGAGCTATTAACTGTTATTAGTGATAATGATGGTAAATTACCAAAACCAATATATGAAGCGGAGTTTATTCAAGGTCCATATAAAAAAGAAAAGGATCCATTTTTTTCAGCTAGATATTTTAGTGTGAAAGAAAATAATCAAGGAGATATATTGGCAGTAGGTATAGATAGAGTACCTAATTTAACAAATGAAGAAGCTATTATGTACGGGGATTGGGTTGTTGAAAAAGGTGATAGTAAAGGAATGGTGGCTAATTTTAGGTATAGAGTAGTTACTAATAATCAAGGAAGATTGGTCATATTTTTAGATTGTAGTCGTGATATAGAGATGTTTAGAGCATTTATGATAAATACAATTTTTATTTCATTAATAGGTATTGCAGCGGTATTTATATTAGTATTAGTTTTTTCAAGAACGGCTATTAAACCAATTATTGAGGCATATGAGAAACAAAAGAGGTTTATAACAGATGCTAGTCATGAACTAAAAACACCTCTTACTATAATTAGTACAAATACTGATGTTTTAGAGATGGATTATGGAGAGAGTGAGTGGTCAAAGAGTATTAAAAATCAAATAGTAAAGTTATCTTTATTAGTATCAAACTTAGTAACATTATTAAGAATGGATGAGGAAACAGAAAGTATAAAAGCGGTGGATTTTTCACTGTCAGATGCAGTCATAGAAACGGTAACACCATTTGCGTTATTATTTGAAGCGGATAATAAAAGTTTAAAGATGAATGTTGAAAAGAATATATCATATTATGGTAATGAGGAAATGATTCGAGAATTGATATCTATTATCTTAGATAATGCTTCTAAATATTCAGCTCCAAATACAGAGGTAGAAGTAGTATTAAAAAAACAAGGAAGAAAATATGTATTTATCATAGAAAATCAGGCAAATGGACTACAAAAAGGAGTGTTAGATTACTATTTCGAACGTTTTTATAGAAATGATGAATCACGAAATAGTCAATCTGGTGGACATGGAATAGGGTTATCTATTGCAAAAGCAATTGTAAAAAAACACAAGGGGAAGATTACAGCATTTAGTCCGGATGGTAAAAAGTTTGTTTTAACGATTTATTTTTAATTGGTTTTTAAGTTATTTTTAAGTTATTTTTAAGTTCAAAATATATAATACATCTATCGAGAGAGAAGATAGAGGTGATATAGATGAAAAGTAATTTATTTAAACGGTATGAACTTAAATATTTAATAACTGAGGTTCAATATGAGAGTTTGAAACAAATAATGGCTATGCATATGAGGAAAGATAAATTTTTTAAAACAACGAATTGCAACTTGTATTTTGATACACCAGATCATTTATTAATTCGTAGGTCTATTGAAAAACCGAGTTATAAAGAAAAATTACGGTTGCGTAGTTATGGAATTCCAACGCCTAGGCAAGAGGTATATATTGAACTTAAAAAGAAGTATGATGGTATCGTATATAAAAGGCGTATAGGAATAAAAGAAGAAGATGCGATGGCGTATTTTAATGCAGGAAAAGCTTTGAATGTACAAAATCAGATTAGCAGTGAAATTGATTATGTTATGAAATTTTACAAAGATATACAAGCATCTATGTTTTTGGTATACGATAGGGAGTCTTATGCAGGTTTAAATGATGATGATTTTAGAATGACATTTGATACAAATATTTTGTATAGAGAGAAAGATTTAACGTTGACTGCAGGTATATATGGAACACCTATTTTAGAAACAAAATATGTGCTTATGGAAGTTAAAACTGTAATAGGCTTACCGTTATGGCTTACAGCTTTTTTAAGTGAAAATCAAATTTATAAAGCATCGTTTTCGAAATATGGCAATGCTTATAAGCATAGTTTGTTACAAAAAAAAATAGGAGGAAGTAAAAATGTTGCATAATCAAATTTTTGGAAGTGTATTTGAAAACGTAGCGATGTCAAGTACACTTACGTTAGTTAATTTTTTAAGTTGTATAGGAGTAGCTATTGGAATTGGGTTTATATTAGCTGTGACATATACATATAAAACAAATTATACAAAAAGCTTTGTAATGACACTCGCGATGTTACCAGCTGTTGTTTGTGTAATTATTATGATGGTTAATGGAAATCTTGGCGCAGGTGTAGCGGTTGCGGGTGCATTTAGTTTAGTAAGATTTCGTTCGGCGCCGGGTACTGCAAAAGAAATTGGTGCATTATTTATTGCTATGGGTGCAGGTCTAGCAACAGGAATGGGTTATTTGGTATTTGGAATTATTTTTGCACTGTTATTAAGTGGAATTAGTGTGGCATATACAATTAGTAATATAGGTGAAACTCCTAAAAATGAGAGAAGTATGAGAATTACAATGCCTGAAGATCTTGATTATACTATGGTTTTTGAGGATTTATTTAAAAAATATACATCAGAATATAATCTTGTTCAAATCAAAACTACAAATATGGGTAGTTTGTTTAAATTAACATACAATGTAAAATTAAAAAATGTTATGCATGAAAAAATGTTTGTTGATGAAATTAGATGCCGAAATGGAAATTTAGAAATTACAATATCACAAAAAGCTATTACAACAGGTGAGTTATAGACTTCAGAGTATAAAACAACTAAAATAGATAAAACAAGTAGAATAGATAAAACAACTATAATTAATAAAACAAGTAGAATAGATAAAATAACTATAATTAATAAATAGATAAAAATAAAATGGAAAGAAGTACTTTTAGCGTGAATGATGACAAAAAGTCATTTAAAAGGTAGAATAAGTATGTCGAATTATCAACACTAGAAGGAGAAATGAAATGATTGCAATTGAAAAAATTAGTGTAATGAATATAGAGAATGCAATGAGAGGTGCTAGAAATCCGCTTAATAGTTGGGAAAGAAGTGATAGTGAGTACGATGAAAATGGTGAATATATACTAGGAGAAAATGATTTATCTTTAGCTACTAGACTATGTAAGGCTGGGAGTGATCATCGTAAATTTATAAGACAGATTTTTGTGACGATGGATATTACGGCACCGTTATATTTTTGGAAAGAGTTTGATACGTATAAAGTTGGAACAGTAGCGAATTCTACGAGTACGATGCATAAAATACATTCACAACCATTTGCGATAGAGCAATTTAGTCATGATCAAATGACAGAAAATACGTTAAAACAAATGATAAGTGTTGTAGATTATTTAGAAGAAGTGAGACTACGTTTTCTTGAAACAAAGTCAAAAGATGATTGGTATGATATGATTCAATTTTTACCGTCTAGTTACAATCAAATGCGTACGGTGACAATGAATTATGAAGTATTATCAAATATGTATCATAGTCGTAAAAATCATAAACTTAAGGAATGGCATACTTTTTGTGATATGATACAAAAATTACCATATGCAAATGAAATGATGATACGAGAATAAATAAAATAAGGGTATATATAATTATTATGATTATATATACCCTTTTAAATTAAGTTAATCTTTTAATGTTACTAATTTGAGATTATTGTTATTATCGACTAATACCATATGTTCTTTGTCGAAATAAAGAATACCATCTTGAATATTTGATGTTAAGTGTATAAGTGAAATTGTTTCTTTTGTCATTAAAGTTGTTAACTCAGTTAGTATATTAGTAATTTGGGCAAATTTTATGTTTAATAGTTTACTTTGTATAAAGGCTTCAATAGAGCTTATAAGAACATCTAACAGAATGATAATAGTAGCTATAATTCCAATTCCAATTATAGATGAGCTTAGGTAAAACATAGGACTATGTTTTTTGTTGAGAATAATAGAATCAAGTTGAAATAAATTATCGGAATTTATAAAAGTGTGATCAAGGTCTAACGAAAGATTAAAGTTATTATTCATAACATTAAGTATGGTATCTGCATCAGATAATAAAAGTTTAGGAGATGAAGTTACTGCACTCAATTCAGTGAATGAAGTGGAAACAGGTTTAAGTGTAGATAGTTGAGAATTTATTAATTGGTGTGTTTGCACACAGTTATTAGCAATTGTATTTTTAAATAGATTTGTCATTATAGCTTTATCACTAGTTGCTATAGTTGAATTTTGTATATTTACTAAAAACTTAACGTACATTTGCTGTATTGACGTATCGCAAGAGGAGAATAGTTCTTGTTTCAAAGAATTCCATGAGGCTATAGAAGAAGTTTGGGAGGGGATTAAAGTTGAGATGAGTGAGTTAATTTCTGTGTTATATATATTAGAGATATGAGTCATACAGTTATTGAAAATATGTTGTTTAAGTAAAACACGATGAAAAATATAGGCTGATATACCGATGCCACTTAATCCACCAATTGTAATAGGTAGATAGTTAATAACCTTTTTAAGTAAATCAGATTCTAATGATTGAATTTTATAGTTACATTTTTCAAATAACAGTTGTAAATCAAGTTTATCGGTTATATTTGTAATTGTATTTTCAAGTATAGTTGTAGCGTAGTCAATTTCTTTTATACAGTCTTCCACGCTATTTTCTTTAATCGATTTTTTTAATGTTGGAACATAATCTTCAATCTTTGATACTTTACAAAAATTATTCCAAGCTATATGGTGGTTTTCAAAAAGTGATATTAATTGTTGTTCTAATTGTTGTATTTGCTTTTCTTTTATTCGATTAGAAGGGAAGAAAAGATTATTAAATAACATAATATACTCTCCTTTATTATTGAAATTATAGATATATATTTAAGAATTAGTAATTATCAACTTATGAGTATGTTTAAAAATATAAAGTAATCGCTACTGTATAGTATGCAAATAAAAGAGTAACAGTTCTTATTTTTATTAATTTCAGTAAAAAATATTTTTCAAATTAAGTTAATCTTTTAATGTTAATAATTTGAGATTATTGTTATTATCGACTAATACCATATGTTTTTTGTCGAAATAAAGAATACCATCTTGAATATTTGATGTTAAGTTTATAAGTGAAACTGTTTCTTTTGTCATTAAAGTTGTTAATTCAGTTAGTATAGTAGTTATTTGGGAACATTTTTGGTCTAATAGTTTACTTTGCACAAAGTTTTCAACAGAGCTTATAAGCATATCCAACAAAATAGTAATAGTAGCTATAATTCCAATTCCGAGGATAGATGAATTTACGTAAAACATAGACCTAGGTTTTTGTGGAATAAAAATAAAAGTAGGGTTAAATAAATTATCAGAAGTTACAAAATTATAATTAGGGTCTACTACAATAAAAGTGTTACGGCTAATAATATTATGCAAGGCATCTACATCATATAATAAAAAGTCGGGAAAAGAATTGGGGGTATTAATTAATGTTGAATCAGTAACTATGTTGCTTAAAAAAGGATTAGACAAGGATACTTTGGAAGCTAGTAATTCTCGTGCTTGGATACATTTATTATCAATTGTTTTTTTTAATAGGTTTGTCGCGATAGTTTGATCAGCTGGTGATATATTTGAATTGCATATATTTGATGAAAATTTAGCATATAGTTGATATGATAACTTATTAGAATAGTTGATTACTTTATTAGTATTGCATTGGGGGGGAGTAGACTGTGGGATTAAGGATGATATGAGTGCGGCTAATTCTTCGTCATATATATTAGAGATGTGGTCTATAAATTTGTTGAAAACATTGTATTTCAGGAAAATACGATGGCAAACATAGGCTGATATACCGATACCACTTAATCCGCCAATTGAAATGGGTAGATATTGGATAACATTTTTAAGCCAAGCAGATTCTAATGATTGAATTTTATAGTTGCATTTTTTAAATAACATGTGTAAATCAATGTGGTCGATTATATTGTTAATTGTATCTTCAAGTATAGTTGTAGCATAGTCAATTTCTTTTATACATTCTTCCAGTGTATTTTCTTTAATCGATTTTTTTAATGTGGGAATATAATCTTCAATCTGTGATACTTTACAAAAATTATTCCAAGCTATATGGTAGTTTTCAAAAAGTGATATTAATTGTTGTTCTAATTGTTGTATTTGTTCTTCTTTTGTTCGATTAGATGGGAAAAAAAGATTATTAAATAACATAATAGATGCTCCTTTATCATTATAAATGTATACATATGTTTAAGAATTATTAATTTAAATTTATGATTATGTTTAAAAATATAAGATAATCTCTAATATACTATGCAGACAAAAGAGTAATGGTTCTTATTTTATTAATTTAATATAAAAAATATTTAAATAAAAGCAGTATACATCATAGTATGTGTCACATAAATTATGTGTATCATATTATAACGTATACTGCTTTTATTAGTTATTTGAAGATGGATTATACTTAGATTCGTCTAACGGTAAAAAACACATTAAAGGTGGTGCAACTTTATGAAAAATCGGTAGAAGTTGAAGAATACAGTTTTTGAAAGTATCTTTATCTGATTCGTCAAGAATTTTAATCTTGTCCTCTATCCGAGCAATAACATATTGTTTATGTTCTTCGAACATTTGATGTCCTTTTTGTGTTAATGCAATTAAAAATGTACGTCTATCTGTCGGGTGATTATGACGTTTGGCTAAACCTTCTAAAATAAGCTTATCTATAATAGGGGTCATATTTGGTTTTGATATATATAGTCTTTTAGAAATATCAGAAATAGAAGATTCTCCAGAATGGAGTAGATAAAACAAGACTTTAACGTGAGATGGTGGTAAAGGAAATTCTCGCATGAGTTCGTGTTCTGAAAAAAAAGAATGATTAAGATTGACCATAAAGTGAAAAATTTCTTCAGAAAAACTAGGTTGATTCACGTTCATAGCGTAGCTCCTTTAAGTTGATTTTTAATTAGTATACATTAAAAATTAAAAAAATACAATTAAAAAGTTATTGACTTATAATAGTTATGAAAATATAATTAGTATAAATTAAATAGTAACTACGAAGTTACTCAAGGAGGATGACAATGTTTAAGCTTATGAGGCATATGAAAAAGTCAATACTACCTATTTTGGCCATTGTATTATTGTTAGTCGTTCAGGCGGTATGTGATTTATCATTACCTGACTATACATCAAAAATTGTTAATGTAGGTATTCAACAAGGGGGCGTCGAAGATGCGGTGCCAATGGAAATAAGAAAAGAGACATTTGATAAATTACTCAATTTTATTCCCGAAACTGAAGAAAAGCAAATTTTAGAAAACTACATACTAGAAGATGATGTTTTAAAATTAAATACAAAAGATGAAGAAATATTAGAAGAATTAAATATAACTTTTGCAAGAGCGATTTTAGTAGTGAAAGCTATTGAAAGTGGAGAAGGTATGATGGAGATGGGCATGGAAATTCCAGAGGGAATGAATATGTTTGATATTATTCAAATGATGCCTGAAGAACAACGCGCTCAAATGCAAAAGGAAATGACTACAAAATTTGATGCTATACCAGAAAGTATTATGGTGCAGTCGGCAACAGATTTTATAAAATCTGAATACGAGCAAATGGGCTTAGATACTGAGAAGATGCAAAATTCATATATCTTGAAAGTCGGAGGTATTATGCTTTTAATTGCGCTACTTAGTATGGTAGCAACAGTTATAGTAGGATTTTTAGGTGCAAGAGTAGCGGCAACATTAGGGCGTGATGTTAGAGGAAAGGTATTTAAAAAAGTAGTTTCATTTTCAAATACTGAAATGGATAAATTCTCAACAGCATCGCTTATTACAAGAAGTACAAATGATATACAACAAGTACAAATGCTTATGGTTATGTTACTTAGAGTAGTATTCTATGCTCCAATTTTAGGAGTAGGTGGTTTTATCAAAGTATTAGGTACTGATACATCTATGGCATGGATTATTGGAGTAGCAGTTTTAAGTATTTTATCAGTAGTTATGTTATTAATTGGAATAGCTATGCCAAGGTTTAAAAAGTTACAAAAACTTGTCGACCGTGTAAATTTAGTTATGCGAGAAATATTAACAGGTATTTTAGTTATTCGTGCATTTAGTACAGAAAAACATGAGAAAGAACGTTTTGATGAAGCTAATAAAACTCTTACAAAAACAACATTATTTGTTAATCGTGTAATGGCTATGATGATGCCTATAATGATGCTAATTATGAACTTAATTACTGTACTTATCGTATGGAATGGTGCGCATAGTATTGATAACGGAGCTATGCAAGTTGGTGATATGATGGCATTTATCCAATATACGATGCAAATTATTATGAGTTTCTTAATGATTTCAATGGTAAGTATTATGCTTCCTCGTGCAGCGGTATCAGCGCAGCGTATTGAAGAGGTATTAGCAACAGAAGAAGTTATTAAAGAACCGTCAGCAGTAGGGGCAGAAGTAGCGGATAAAAAAGGTATTGTAAGTTTTAAAAATGTAAGTTTTAAATATCCAAACGCAGAAGAAGAGGTATTGCAAAATATCAGTTTTGATGCATTACCAGGTCAGACGACTGCTATTATAGGTAGTACAGGAAGCGGAAAATCTACTTTAATTAACTTATTACCAAGATTTTATGATGTTACATCAGGTGAGATTTTAATTGATGGAGTTTGTATTAAAGAAATTCCAACGAAAAAACTTCGTGACAAAATAGGTTATGTGCCACAAAAAGCAATGTTATTTTCGGGAACAATCGATAGTAACTTGAGATATGGTAAAAAAGATGCAACAAAAGAGCAGTTAGAGCGTGCAGCACGTATTGCACAAGCACAAACGTTTATAGAGCAAAAAGAAGAAGGCTATGAAGCAAATATAGCGCAAGGTGGCGGTAATATTTCAGGAGGGCAAAAACAACGTCTTTCTATTGCACGTGCGATTGCAAAAGACCCTGAAGTGTATATTTTTGATGATAGTTTCTCAGCGCTTGATTACAAAACAGATGTTGTATTACGACGTGCATTAAAAGAAGAAACAGAAAATAGTACGGTAATTATTGTTGCACAAAGAATTAGTACAATTATTAATGCAGATATGATTATAGTATTAGAAGAAGGTCGTATAGTTGGCCAGGGGACACACGAAGAGTTATTAAAAGATTGTGATGTATATAAAGAAATTGCATTATCGCAATTATCAAAGGAGGAACTATCATGAGTGAACAAGGTAGAAAGCAACGCCCTCCAATGATGGGTGGCCCAGGTGGTCATGGAATGGGTAGTGGTGAAAAAGCAAAAGACTTTAAAGGAACAATGGGTAAGCTTGGACAGTATTTAAAACCTTATAAATTATCAATTATAATGGTTATATTTTTTGCGATAGGAAGTGCAGCATTTTCTATTGTAGGACCTAAAATTTTAGGTAAAGTAACAACAAAAATATTTGAAGGTATTATGGGTAAGATGAATGGTAGTGTAGGTATTGATTTCGCTGCTATTTCACAAATTCTTGTATTTTTACTATTCTTATATATTTTCAGTGCATGTTTATCATTTATACAAGGAATTATGATGTCTGGTGTTGCGCAAAAAGTATCTTACAATATGCGTAAAGAAATTTCAGAGAAAATGCATGCTATGCCACTTAATTACTTTGATACAAGAACACATGGTGAAGTGCTTTCTCGTGTAACAAATGATGTTGATGCGATTAGCCAAAACTTAAATCAAAGTATGACACAAGTTATTACGGCAGTTACAACGTTAATTGGTATAACGGCTATGATGTTTTCTATTAGCGTTACAATGACATGTGTAGCACTTTTGATTTTGCCATTATCAATGGGTCTTCTTGGAGTAATTATTAAGTATTCTCAAAAACATTTCCAAGTACAACAAGAGTATTTAGGGCATGTAAATGGTCAAGTAGAAGAAGTATATGGTTGCCATGCAGTTATGAAAGCGTTCAATGGCGAAAAAGATGCTATTGAAAAATTTGAAAAAATGAATGATGAGTTGTACCATTCAGCATGGAAATCACAGTTCTTATCAGGAATGATGATGCCAGTTATGAGTTTTATAGGAAATCTAGGATATGTTATGGTTTCTATACTTGGAGGATGGTTAGCTATACGTAAATCTATTGAAGTTGGAGATATTTTATCTTTTATTCAATATATGAGGTCTTTTAATCAACCGATTGCACAAACGGCGCAAGTGGCAAACTTAATGCAAGCAACAGCGGCGGCAGCGGAGAGAGTATTTGAATTTTTAGCAGAAGAGGAAGAAGATCAATTTGTAGAAAATCCAGTGGATATATCAACAATTGAAGGTTCTGTAGAGTTTAAAAATGTACACTTTGGTTATAACCCAGAAAAAATTATTATCAATGATTTTTCATCTAAAGTACAAAAAGGACAGAAAATTGCTATCGTAGGGCCAACAGGGGCAGGAAAAACAACGATTATTAAACTGTTAATGCGTTTTTATGATATAAATAGTGGTACTATTTGTATAGATGGTCATGATATACGTAATTTTAATCGTAGTGAGCTTCGTGAAGCATTTGGTATGGTACTTCAAGATACATGGCTTTTCAATGGAACGATTGAAGATAATATACGTTATGGTAAATTAGACGCAACGAATGAGGAAGTTGAACAGGCTGCGAAAGCTGCACGTGTTCATCACTTTGTTAAGACACTTCCAGATGGATACAAAATGGTCTTAAACGAAGAAGCTAGTAACGTTTCACAAGGACAAAAACAACTATTAACAATAGCAAGAGCTATTTTAGCAGACCCTAAACTTCTTATATTAGATGAAGCAACTAGTTCAGTTGATACAAGAACAGAAGTGCTTATTCAAGAAGCTATGGAAAACCTTATGGAAGGTAGAACGAGTTTTATTATCGCACACAGGTTATCGACAATTCGTAATGCAGATTTGATTTTAGTTATGAATCAAGGTGATATTGTAGAGCAAGGGACACATGATGAACTATTAGCAGCGGGTGGTTTCTATGCAAACTTATACAATAGTCAATTTGAACAAGAGTAAATAATTTATATAAAAAAACACCCGACAGTTTGTAAAAGCTTAAGGGTGTTTTTTTATCTAGTGCAATTATATTTTCAAAAGATATAAATATGATATAAATTTGGACATACTCTAAAATAGTATTGGTATGAATAAAGAAAAGATACTGTTATGAAATTATTAAAAATGATATGATAAGGCAAAGAAGATAGGTACGAATAAAATGGTAAGTAATTGAGAGGTTTATGAAATGGGATTTGAAGATATTATAGGGCATGAGGAAATTAAAAAGTATTTTAATAAGGCGTTACATACAGAGCATATTGCGCATAGTTATATATTTGAAGGTATAGAAGGTGTAGGTAAGCTAATGTTTGCAAAAGCATTAACAAAGAAACTTCTTTGCGAAGCGGATAAAACTGAGCGGCCATGTGGAAAATGTAGTGCTTGTATATTAAATGATGCAGGTAATCATCCAGATGTTACGATTATAGAAAAAGATACAAAGGTTATTAAAATTGATACAATTAGAGAACGTGTAGTTAGTAATATGGAAATTAAACCGTTAGGACGCTACAAAGTGATAATAATAAATGGAGCAGAGGTTATGAATGTAGCGGCGCAAAATGCAATGCTTAAAACGATTGAAGAGCCTCCTAGTTATGGAATTATTATTGTTATAACAGAAAATAATGGAGCATTACTTCCAACTATTTTATCAAGGTGTGTAACAATTCCATTTAACCCACTTTCTAGAGAGGTAATGCATAAGTATTTAGATAATAAAAACCTTATGTATAACGAAAAAGAAGTGTATACACAATTTTCAGAAGGAAGCATTGGTATTGCAAATCAGTTAATATCAGATGAGTCTTTTATGGAAGATAGACGAAATAGTATAGAGTATTTAGTATCACTTGAAAAAGCAGATTTGATAGAACTATATGATTTAGTAAAAACGATTTGTGGTAATAAAGATAAAATGGTAGAGATGCTTAATTTTTGGGAACTTTGGTATAGAGATATAGCAATTCTAAAAAGTACAAAATCGGACAAACTATACTATCTGGATTATCATTCAACCTTACTCGACAGTAGTTCTAAATTAACGTATAATAAAATTAGCACCAATTTAGACGCTATTAAAGAAGCAAAGAAGCAAATTAGCCAAAACGCTTATGGGATGTTTATTATAGAGAATTTATTACTAAAGCTAAAGGAGCGAAAAAAATGATTACGATAATCGGTGTTAGGTTTAGGACAGCGGGGAAAATGTATTATTTTGACCCAGAAGCTGTTGAATATAAGCCAGGAGATCATGTCATTGTAGAAACGGCACGTGGTCTAGAGTATGGACAAGTAATGTCTGGAAACAAAGAAATTAGCCAAAAAGAAGTCGTATATCCATTAAAAAAAGTTACACGTTTAGCAACAGAAGAAGATGCTGAAATTATTAAAGAAAATAAAACAAAAGAAAAAGAAGCATTTTTCATATGTAAACAAAAGATTTTAAAACATAATCTTAACATGAAGCTTATTGATGTAGAGTATACATTTGATAATAATAAAATACTATTTTACTTTACATCAGATGAACGTGTTGACTTTAGAGAGCTAGTTAAAGATTTAGCAGCTATTTTTAGAACACGTATTGAACTTAGACAAATAGGTGTAAGAGATGAAACAAAAATGTGCGGAGGGATAGGGATTTGCGGACGGAATTTATGTTGTAACCAATTTCTAAGCGATTTTCAGCCAGTTTCAATTAAAATGGCAAAAGACCAAAACCTATCACTTAACCCAATTAAAATTTCAGGTATTTGCGGACGACTTATGTGTTGTTTAAAATATGAGCAAGATTGTTACGTTGAAGTTAGGGGCCGTATGCCAGAAGTTGGCGAAATCGTTATGACGCCAGAAGGTAAAGGCGAAGTATGGTCAGTAAATCTATTGCGTGAAACTGTAAAAGTAGCAGTGAAGAAGCAAGAAAAAGATAAACAAGAAAAAGAAGTAATTCAATATAGTATTAATGACATCAAATTACTGAAAAAGAAAAAATGTGGTAGTGGTGGATGTTGTGGCAAAAAAAATGAAGACAAGGAGTTTGAGGACTTTGACTTTAGTAAACTCCAATGAGAGAATTGATGATTTGCAAAGAAAAGGATATAAACTTATTCAAAATCCTGAAGTGTTTTGCTTTGGGATTGATGCCGTTTTATTAGCACACTTTGCAGGAATGACGAAAAAAACAAAACATATATTAGATATAGGTACAGGCACAGGAATTATACCAATTTTAATGCATGCAATGCATGAGCGAGGTCAATATGTTGGGATTGATGTGCAAGAAGAAATGGTAGATATGGCAAATAGGTCGGTTAAACTAAATAATATAGAGCAAGATATTGAGATGAAACATATAGATATCAAACAATATAAACAAAACTTTAAACCGCATCAGTTTGATTTAGTTACTTGTAATCCTCCGTATATGAAAGGAACAACAGGACTAAAAAATGATAACCATTCAAAAACAATTGCAAGACATGAAGTGTTGTGTACGCTAGAAGATATTATAGAAGCGGCAGCATATGTTTTAAAAGATAAAGGTAAGTTTGCAATGATTCACAGACCACAGAGATTAGTAGATATTATGTACGGAATGAAACAAAATGGTATAGAGCCTAAAAGGTTACAAATGGTTCATGGAAAAGCAAATACAGCACCTACAATGGTAATGGTAGAAGGTGTTCGAAATGGTGGAAGTGAGTTAAGAGTAGATGCGCCACTAATAGTTTATAATAATGATAATAGTTATACAAACGAAATACTAAAAATATACGACTGTGAAGAAAAAAGACGCTAATATTAGCGTCTTTTTTTTATAATAAATTAATAAAAATAAATTCATATATAATAAGTATCATCCAGTATGTATGAATAAAACAACGAAAAATCAAGGTTAAAGTAAGGTTGAAGTAAAGTTAAAGCTAGATTGAGGCAATAATACATGATAATTTGTCAAAATCAGTATATTTACTAAAAATCAAAAAAAATATTTATATACAAAAAAATATACACGTATATATTGACAAATTTTAAACAAACTTGTATGATGATATTGAATGGAAATTTGACATATAGAGTTTGGTTTATACGTAACTAGGGGGCAAATCAATATGGAAATTATTTATTTTTTAGTCTGTTTGGGAGCATCTATTTTAGGTGCAATTAGTGGTATTGGTGGCGGAGTTATTATCAAACCAGTATTAGATGCTATGGGAACTATGAATGTTTCAACTATTAGTTTTTTATCTGGGTGTACAGTACTTGGAATGACGATAATGACACTATACCGAAATAGTAAGGCGGGGATTAAACCAGAACGTAAGCGTGGTACGTATTTAGCAATAGGAGCAGCAACTGGCGGTCTTTTAGGGAAACAGTTATTTGATTGGGTTAAGATTGCTAGTGGTAATGCTGAAATGGCTGGTGCTATACAGTCGTTTGTTCTTGCAGGAGTAACAGTAGGTGTTTTGATTTTCACATTACAAAAATCAAAAATTAAACCTTTTGATATTAAAAATATACCAGTAACGCTTACAATTGGGTTTTTACTAGGAACGTTATCATCGTTTTTAGGTATAGGCGGCGGTCCAATTAATTTAATGGTTCTTTATTTATTCTTTGGTCTTAATGCAAAAGAAGCGGCAATTAATTCTATATATATTATTTTATTTTCACAAGGTGTTAGTGTTATACAAACAATTATCAAAGGAGTTCCAGAGTTTACAATGTTAGCTTTTACTATGATGGTAGCAGGTGGTATTGTTGGGGGAACAGTAGGTCCTATGATATCAAAAAAACTTTCACTTAAAGGTGTAGATAAAATTTATTTAGGAATGGTCGTTGGTATCATTTTGATAAGTATATACAACGGTATTAATTATTTAGGAATATTTTAATCAAGTTATAAAAATACAATAAACATAGAGAAAAAATCAATAGAGAAAAAATCAATAGAATATACATAAAATAGGGAGATGTTACAATGAGTATTTGTGCTAAATGTAGAACTAAGGGATGTTTATCAAAAGAAGAAAGCAAAATGCCAAAAAAATTATGTCCAAGTCAAGATTTAGAGCTACAAGAAAAAGCAAAAGAGTTATATGTAGGGGAAGATAAAAAAATAGCTTATGAATCAGCATTAGTTGAATCTGAAGGTGCTTGTAACTGGACACGTGTAGAAGAAGTTATTAATTTTGCAAAAAGATGTAATTACAAACGTATAGGTCTTGCATTTTGCACAGGCTTACATGAAGAAGCAAGAGTATTTACAGAACTGTTAGAAAGAGCTGGACTTGAAGTTACTTCAATCGTTTGTAAAAATGGTGCAGTACTTAAAGGGTTTTTAGGTATTGAACAAAAGGAAAAAGAAGTATATGTAAAAGGTGACATTATGTGTAACCCGATTTCACAAGCATTGTTCTTGAATGAACAAAAAACAGATTTAAATGTTTTGTTTGGGCTTTGTGTAGGTCATGATACTCTATTTTTCAAACATTCAGAAGCACCGATAACAGTATTTGCGGTAAAAGACCGTGTACTATGTCATAATCCAATAGCACCACTTTATCAAGTTGATGGATATTACAAAAAGAGATTTGAAAAATTAAGTCAATAAAGTATAAGGTCATATATATAAAAAAATAACTACCTCAAATAAATAGGTAGTTATTTTTTTGTATATAACCTATATAAAATAGCAAAATTATGGTATTTTAAGAGGAGAACTAAAAAAAGGAGTTATATATGGATGAATATGGGGTTTTAACGTTGGTAGCGACACCAATCGGTAATTTAGAAGATATGACGTACCGAGGAATTAGAATACTAAATGAAGTGGATTTTATAGCCGCAGAAGATACAAGACATACAAAAAAATTATTAACACATTTTGATATACACACAAAACTTATAAGTTATCATGAGCATAACAAAATAGAAAAAGGACCAGAACTTATAAGGTTATTAAAATTAGGTCATTCGATTGCATTAGTAACAGATGCAGGAACACCAGGTATTTCTGATCCAGGCGAAGATTTGGTTAGGCTTGCGATAGAAAACGGTATTACAGTAACTAGTGCACCAGGTGCGGTAGCAGGTATAACAGCGCTTATTATTTCAGGACAATCTACTAGACGATTTATATTTGAAGGTTTTTTGTCTGCAGATAAAAAAGAACGTCAAAGCACATTAGAATCGCTAAAAAAAGAAACACGAACAATTGTTTTTTATGAAGCACCACATAGATTAATAAAAACGTTAAAAGTGTTACATGAATCACTAGGAAATAGAGAGATTAGTGTAACAAAAGAATTAACTAAACGATATGAACAAGTACTAAAAACAACACTAGAAGATGCTCTTATATATTATGAGCAAAACGAGCCGAGGGGCGAATATGTGTTGGTATTAGCAGGTAGAAATGCAGAAGAATTAAAAGAAGAAGATAAAGAAGCGTGGGCAAAACTATCGATTGAAGAACATATGGAGATTTACACATCAAAAGGAATAAAAGAAAAAGATGCAATGAAACAAGTTGCAAAAGAAAGAGGTGTGTCAAAAAGAGATATTTATGCACATATACACGTTTAGAAATGAGGTCTATATGGTTAAAACAAAAATTAAAATTAATCCGACTAGAGTAGTATTTTGGAGTAGTATTTACAGCATTACAGTTATGCCAACATATTATTTATTATATAAAAATATGCCTTTTGCTTTGGTACTATTTATAATTATCGAAAACTTTGTTTGCTATTATTTATTTGAGCCAAAAATGATGGAAGCAATAGTGGAAGCAATTACTTGGAAGTATATGATTCTCTTCTTAATAAGTTGTTTTTGTGCATTTATCATGTTTGTTAGTTTGTTATTTATTCAGCCAGCATTATTTGTATTAGTTTTATTAGGAGAGATACTCAATAAACAAGTAATAACGATGCGACAAAAGAAATAAATAGGTAGTAAGAATAGATATAGCTAATAAGATAAAAAACATATAAGATGGTATAAGATATTTAATGATAATCAATTCCTTTCATAATATAAAAAGTAGAAATTCTTTATCATTATATGATGTGTCGAAAAAAATGTGACAAAAAAAAAGAATGTTGAAAAACATTCTTTTTTTTGTTTTTTTGAGGAATTAATTATTAAGTTGTATAGACTTAGAAAAAATAGGATGATTAAGAACAGTTAAATCATCTGTATCTATAGCAATTTCGCCTTCTTCATCAACAAAGAAAACAAGAGTTTCATCTTTGATAATTCCAAAACTTAGATGTAATTCAGGAGAAATTAATTTTAATAATTGTTGTACATCTTTGTCATGTATAGATGCAATAACCATACTAAAACCTTCTTTAGGTTCTAAAACTGATAACTCATCTTCAATTCCGCAAAGTTCAGTAGCTATTAAAAATTGATTTTTAAAAGACATTACGTCGTCAGTACCATCGTTAGGGAAATAAATACTCACTTTATCACATAGAGGATAAAGTAGTTCAAGCATAGTGCCAAAATCTTCAGTAGTATGTTTTTTACAATTTGTATATAATTTCATAAGTAAGCCCCTTATCATTTGTAATCAGACATTCATATACGTATATTATACCCAAATCATAGAAATTAAGCAATGAATGTGTTAAGTAATGTAAAATAAAAAAGACTACCTATTAAAAAGGTAGTCCAAAGAAACAATAATGAATAGTATTAATTACGCCATAAGCAATAACAGCGCTTGTAATATCTCTATGTTTTTGTAAAAAAGCAAGAGGAAAAGCAAATAAAACAAGAGATATAATAAAATTAATAAAGTTTAAAGAAATAGTACTAGCAAAAGAATTAGTGAAAGTATATGCAATTGTAAAAGGTACAATCATCATAAACCAGTAAGTAAATTGCTGAGATGTTTTTGTTATTTTGCCACTAATTAAATTTATACAAAATGTATAAAATAGGCTCTGCAGTATTAATATTTCTGAAAAAGCAACACTAGCTGCAAAAAGAACATGTTTCACAGAAAAATTAAAATCTGGTGTTTTTATAGTTGCAATAAACTGATAACTAATATAGCTTAATAAACCGCCACATAAAAGACCTAAACAAATGCTAATAAGAAGGCTTGTTTGTTTTTTTGTAATAATAAACTGAAATTTTTCCTTAGGGAACTTATCAAAAGTAGTAAATATAGCAAGTAAAGTTACAAAAGTAATGAAAAGACAATTTAAAGAACGTGGAAGAGAATGTATCAAATATCCGAGTGAAGAAAGTATGGATAAAAGAAGAGATATTACGATATAACGAGACGCAGGTAAGCCATTTTGGATTATAAGGCTAATACCCATTACGAGTGCCCAAATATTTAAAAGAAGCCATGTAGTACCAGATATCAATGTATTTGATGGTAAAAGAAAAAAGCTAAATATAAATAACATTGAAAAAACGGTAAACATAAGCCAAATCATTTTCATAGTATGTTTTTTCATAAAAATACCTCTTTTAGAGTTGTGAATAAAATATAATACAATTATAAATATGTATATTTCTTCTGAGTTTAATAATAACATTAGTTGACAACATTAGCAAGGCTCATGTAAGAAAATACAGAATAAAGTCAAATCTTCGCATTATAAAAGCCATATTATATATTTTCATATAATATGGCTTTATATTATTACTTTAGTAAAGTTGTTAACGTTGGTGAAGATAAATCCACGCGACTAACGATAGATACGAATTTTTCAGTTCGCAAATCACAACGAGCGTGGGTTTTTGTAGAAGAAAGTGTGTTGAAAACAATGCGAACTAATGGTTTTGATAAATTTTCGGCAAAGTTTTTTTCAACTATACCAACAAGTCCATTGTTAAGCATTACAGCACACCCAACAGGATAAAAATTAACGATACTTTCCAAAGCGTCAACAATATTTTTATTTAAATGTTCTTGTTTTAAAATAGATAACGCGGTATTAATAGGAAAACCTACACGATACGGACGATCGGAAATCAATGCATCAAATACATCTGCAACTGCAACAATAGCAGTTGTGTTCGAGATTTTATTTGTAGACAAAGGATAGCCAGAACAATCTTCGCGTTCATGATGACATAGAACAATAGTTTTAATAATTGGTGTTACTAATTCTGTATTTTTAATAAATTCATAACCTAGTTGAGAGTGTCCTTCAATAACTGAGCGCTCTGAAACTGTCAGTTTACCGCTTTTATTAAGAATATCTTTAGGAATAACCATCTTTCCTATATCATGAAGTAATGCACCAGTAACAATTTGTTCAAGTATATCATGACTAACGCCAAGTTTGCGTCCAATTGCACAGCTAAATAAAGCAACATTTAGGCAGTGCGAATAGGTGTAATTGTCGTTGCGTTTTAAATCTAAAATATCAAAAATAATATTTTTTTGACTAACATTATTTAAAATATCAGTTGTAATTTTTAAGACTTCTTCAACTTGGAAACACATAAAGTTTTTAACTAGTTCAAATTGAGTTTTCAAATTCAAATTGAGGTTTGTTTTGACTTGCGGTGATATAATATCTGAAGAGGTCGATTCCGGAAGAGGTTGATTTTTGATAAAAATGTGAGTAACGCCTCTTTCCGAAAGACGAGATATAAACGAGGTGCGAAAAAGTGTCGATTCTTTTAGCAGTAGCCCGCCGTTTGTAACAACGATATCTTTTGCTATGATTGCACCATCAGGTACTTGAGATATAGGTGTAAGTTGCATAATGAAGATTCCTCAACAGGAATGATTCACCTCCTTGAAAGTATAATGAACAACAAAATAATATTAGGCTATACACTATCATTATAATATATATTTTCTATTCTAGCTACAAAAATAAACAAAAATATAAAATTGATAATATATATAAAATTTTGTAATAAAAAGCAAATATAGTGCACTAAAAAAACGCCATCAAATACAATTAAGTATCTGGTGGCATTTTTTTTTAAAATTATTTAGTGTAGTTATCAAAATATCCTTGGATATAAATGATTGGTGTACCTTTATCTCCACTACCAGATGTTAAATCTGATAAAGAACCGATAAGGTCTGTAAGACGACGAGGTGTAGTACCTTGAGCAACCATGTGTCCAGTAAGGTCAGCGTCTTTGTTTGTAATATATTCAGAAATTGCAATTTTAAGCTCATCACCATGAAGGTGTGCAAAATCATTATCTGCTAAATATTTTAGTTTAACTTCGTTTGGTTGACCTTCAAGACCAGATGTGAAAGCTGGAGAAACAACTGGGTCAGCAAGTTCCCAAATTTTACCAATAGGGTCTTTGAATGCACCATCTCCGTAAATCATAACTTCAACTGATTTACCTGTTTTTTCTTTGATTGCAGCTTGAATACCATCTACAACAGGTTGAGCGTCGTTAGGGAAAAGTTTTACAGTGTTTTCAGTTGCTTTGTTTGAACCTAAAAGACCGTAGTTTTCGTTACAACCACTTCCGTTGATTGGCTTAATAAGAATATCATCAAGACCGTATACTTTTGTACCGCCATTAGCTTTTAAAATACGTTTTGTACGGAAACGAGAGTGAATATCACAAGTTAAAACGCTTTTTGTATAGTTAAGAATTGTTTTTGGGTCGTTTGAGAAAATAACTTCACATTCAGCACCAGCTTCAAGAACAAGGTTTTTGTAGTAATCAACATAATCAACACCTGTAAAAGTATGTTTGTTATTTCCGAATAAATTTTTGAATTCAGCTTCTGTAAGAACGTCAGTCCAAGGGTTAATACCTTTTTCATCTAATATGTCAATATCAACTAAGTGGTTACCAACTTCATCAGATGGGTAGCTTAACATAAGAACAACTTTTTTAAGTCCTTGTGCAATACCACGAAGACAAACTGCAAAACGGTTACGGCTAAGGATTGGGAATATTACTCCAACAGTATCATCGCCAAATTTTTCAGATACGTCTGTTGCGATTGCTTCAACAGATGCATAGTTACCATGAGCACGAGCTACGATTGCTTCAGTAACAGTTACAATATCACCATCAGCAATTGTGAAATTACCTTCAGATGCTTTTAAAACACTATCAACTACGATTGATTTAATGTCGTCTCCCTCGCGGATAATTGGTGCACGAAGACCTCTAACTACTGTTCCTATCATTCTTTCCATGGGTAATTTCTCCTTAGTTATATATAAATTTATAGTAAAAAAATTAATTAACGTGTTATAAGAAAATCCGAACATTATCTCGAACTTCTCTTGTAATATACAGCAATTAATGATATAAGTAAAATAAATAAAAGCTATACCACCTATAAGGAGAACTTATATGAACGTTAAATTAGAGTATTATCGTGTTTTTTGTAAAGTTGCAGAATGTAAAAGTTTTTCGGGCGCAGCAAAACTTTTATATATGACACAACCAGCAGTTAGCCAAACAATCATGCATTTAGAAGAAGAATTAGATAGTAGATTGTTTACAAGGGGAACAAGGGGGGTTAGCTTGACGACGGAAGGACAGGTGCTATACGAACACGTTAGTGCAGCGCTTGAGATGATTCAAACTGGGGAGTCAAGATTATGCCAAGCTCAAAATTTACAAGCTGGTGATTTGAAAATTGGTGTAGGTGATGCAATATCGAAGTTTTTCCTATTAAAGCATTTAGAGTATTTTCATACACAGTATCCTGCTATAAAGTTGAAAATTATAAATCGTACAACACCAGAGCAGTGTGAATTGCTAAAGTCTGGGGCAATCGATTTAGCTTTTTGCAATTTGCCAATAGAAGATAATAGTATAGAAGTTAGAGAGTGTTTTCAAATTCATGATATATTTGTTGGAGGAGAAAATTATAAAAAACTGAGTAAAAATCCTATACCATTAGAAGAACTTGCACAGTTACCACTTATTTTTCTTGAAAAAAAATCGAATTCTAGGCAATATGTAGAACGCTATCTTGCCAAGCAAAATATAAAAATTTCACCTGAAATAGAACTAGGTTCACATGATTTGTTATTAGAAATTGCAAAAATTAATTTAGGCATTGCATGTGTCATTAAAGAGTTTTCAGCCGAATATTTGGAACAAAAAGGAGTATATGAAATACGACTTATGAACCCTGTGCCAAGACGGAGCATAGGATGTTGTTTTGTAAAAAACATATCATTATCACCGGCTGCAACAAAGTTTTTAGAAATAGTTGAAAAAAATAATAGAAAAATTTAAAAAAACTATTTACAAGTAGAAAACAACATGGTATTATAAGCTAGTAATTGACATAACAGTTTTGGAGAGGTGTCCGAGTGGTTTAAGGAGCTGGTCTTGAAAACCAGTGACTTCGAAAGGGGCCGTGGGTTCGAATCCCACCTTCTCCGTACGAAAAAGGGTTAAATTAACACGTAAGTGTTGGTTTAGCCCTTTTTTTTATTATAAAAAAATATTTACTAAACAAACTTTTGAGCAAATCTTTTTTTGAAATACTTTTTAGGTACATAAAATATTGATATAATTAAGTGGATATGAAAAAGTTTCTCAAATAATGGAGATAATATAAAAGAGGCATTGGCCGACAAAGGAGAAAAAGATGATAAATCGAATTACTGAATTAATGAAACAATATTTAGATATAGCAAGTCCTAGTGGATATACAGAGCATGCGATTGGAGTGTGTCAAAAAGCTTTTGAAGATATGGGTATAAAAACTAGTTATACAAAAAAAGGTGGTTTGCTTGCTATTATGGAAGGGCAAGATAAATCAAAAGAAGTTGTTGTATCAGCACATATGGATACTTTGGGCGGAATGGTTAAAGAGATTTTACCAAATGGACGTGTTCGTTTTCAACGTATTGGCGGAGGAGTATACAATGCTTTAGAAGGTGAAAACTGTACAATTATTGCATCAAACGGTAATAAAATAAAAGGCTCTGTTATGCCGTTAAAATCATCTAGTCATCTTTATGGACAAGAAGGTGCATCAGGTGAGCGTAACGAGTATACGATGGCTATTCGTCTTGATGAAAAAGTAAACAACAAAGAAGATGTTGCAAAGCTTGGCATTTGTGTTGGTGATTTCTTATATATGGAAACACGTTTTGTAGAAACAGAAAGTGGATTTATAAAAACACGATATATTGATAATAAGGCAGCGGTAGCAATTGTACTTGCAGTATGCGAAAGTATGGTATCTAAAAATGAAAAGCCAGCATATACAACTATGTTTTATATAAGTAATTTTGAAGAAATGGGACATGGTGTATCACATATATTTAGTGATAAAGTAGAAGAATTTGTTGCGCTAGATATTGGTATAGTGGGAGAAGGTCAACAGTCATCTGAATATGCTGTAAGTATTGCGGCTAAAGATGCAAAAACTGTTTATGACTATAAGTTACGTCAAAAATTAGTAACATTAGCAGATAATAACGGTGTGGATTATAAAGTAGATGTTTACAATAGATATAGTTCAGATGCAACACAAGCTGTTACAACAGGCTGTGATTTTAAATTCGCATGTATTGGCCCAGGTGTAGATGCAAGTCATCACTACGAGAGAACGCATAAAGATGCGCTTATTAATACAGCGAAATTAGTAGAAGTGTATTTGAAACAAAATAATATTTAATATATAACAACGTATATATACAAAAAATTTATATATGTTTATATTTAGAAAAAAGTTACAAATAAAGGTGTGTTGCAAATATGCAGTACACCTTTATTTATGTTAAAAAATATAAATAGGATAATAGAGATAAATATATAGAAATAAAGCGTTAGAGACAATTGTTTTACTAAATGATAATGATTGACAAAATCGAAAGTTAAGTATAAAATAGAGTTATTGAAAATCATTATCAACTTACAAAATATAGGGAATTTATATTTAAGATGAGATGATAAAGGTATAAGTTACAATAGAGTTGTAATTATGATAACTATATTAAATAAGAAAAGAGTGATACTATGTTATTGTCAGATGTGAAAAATGGTCAATCTGCATATGTTGATAAAATTTTTGGAAACGAGAAAATGCATAAATTTTTGTTTACACTAGGATGTAGCGAAGGTGAAGAAATTACATTGATTTATAAACTTGGGAGTAATTATATTGTAAGCATTAAAGATAGTCGGTACGCGATTGATAAAAAAATAGCAGAATCAATTATGGTTGTGGCGTAATAGAGGTGAGTATATGAAAATTGCACTAGCAGGTAATCCTAATTCGGGAAAAACAACGCTTTTCAATGCGATTACAGGAAAAACAGAGTATGTAGGAAACTGGCCTGGAGTTACAGTTGAAAAAAAAGAAGCGATAATTAAAAAATCATATCGCAAAAATGTAGGAGAAAATATTCGTATTGTAGATTTACCAGGAGCATATTCGATTGCCCCTTATACAAGTGAAGAAGCAATAGCAAAAGATTTTATTATTGATGAAGCACCAGATGTAATTGTAAACATTATTGATGCTAGTAGTTTGGAGCGAAGTTTATATTTCACAACACAGTTACTAGAATTTGATATTCCAGTAGTAGTTGCACTAAACAAAACAGATATAATAGAAAAAAGAGGAAATGTAATTGATATAGATGCGTTAGCAAATAGGCTGCAATGTAAAGTTGTTTTAACTGTTGCAAATCAAGATAAAGGCTTACATAACCTAATTCGAGAAGTCGTGAAACAAAAAAGTAATACGACGCAAAACGCACCAGAATTTGAAAATAAATCAACTGAAGATGAACCAAAAGCTAGGCAAATGTATGTAAAGCAAATAGTTAAAGAGTGCTTGGTCCGAAAAAATAAAGAAAATCATATTCGAATGAGTGATAAAATAGATAGATTTGTAGCCCATCCGATTTTTGGAATTGGTATTTTTGCTGTCATTATGTGGGCGGTTTATGCATTTTCAATAAATGGTTTAGGTGGTTTCATGTCAGATTATTTGAATGAGACATTCTTTGGAGAAATAGTGCCTGAAACTATGACTGCATTTTTACAAAACTTAGGAGTAAATCCGTTACTTGAATCATTAATAGTTGATGGTATGATAGCGGGTGTCGGAGCTGTAATTGGATTTTTGCCGTTGATAATGTTGTTGTTTTTCATGTTAGCATTACTTGAAGATAGTGGCTATATGGCACGTGTTGCAGTAGTGATGGATAAATATTTGAAAAAAATTGGCTTATCAGGTAAATCAATAATTCCAATGATAGTAGGAACAGGTTGTTCGATACCAGGAGTTATGGCAACTAGAACGATTGAAGATGATAACGAAAGAAAAATTACTACTATATTAACACCGTTTATACCTTGTGGTGCGAAGTTACCTGTAATTGCATTGTTTGCAGCAGTATTTTTTCCGGATAATTTATGGGTGTTTCCAAGTATGTATATTATCGCAGGAGTAATGGTTGTAGTTGGTGGGTTGTTTTTACAAAAAATATTTAAATCAAAACAACAGTCTATGTTTATTATTGAACTACCAGAATACAAACTTCCTAATTTGAAATATGCAATTAAACAAATGTTTAAACAAGCAAAGGGCTTTATAGTCAAAGCATCTACAATTATTTTGGTGATGAACTCTTTGATTTGGTTTATGCAAACATATACTTGGGGGTTACAAGTTGTTGAAGACCCAAGCCTAAGCATATTAGCGTCACTAGGTGGTTTTGTAGTTCCAATACTTATTCCAGTTGGTGTTGTAGGATGGCAAATGGCAGCGGCGACATTAACAGGATTTGTAGCAAAAGAAAATATTGTAGCAACACTTGCAATTGTATTAGTAGTCGCATCTGAAGAGGCACTAGCAGTTCCAGGAGGAGCAATGTCAGAATTTTTCAATCCAGTAACAGGTATGGCGTTTCTTGTGTTTAACTTATTTGCACCACCATGTTTCGCAGCCATTGGAGCTATGCGTGCTGAACTAGGTGGATGGAAATGGTTATCAAAAGCATTGTTATTTCAGTTCGGAACAGGATATATGTTAGCAATGTTAGTAACACAAATCGGAACGATTGTTGTATATGGACATACAGCGCCAGGGTTTATTGCATCAGTGATTATAACAGTGGGAGTTGTTAGTGGATTAGTAGTGTTTTTTATTAAAAATAAAACTAATAAAATTATTGATTAGAACGATAACGCACATAAGTATATTTAAGAGATAGTGCAAAAAATGATTAGATATATAATTAAAGTAATTAATTAAAGTAGTTATTAAAGAAAAAGTTAAAGTAATTAGTTAAAGCAATTGATTAAAGTAAGTAGTCAAAGATATGTGTTTAAATAATAAAATAGGATGTGAAAAAATGGGAGATATAATCGTGGGAGGTATAGTAGTAGTTGTGCTAATTGGTGCAAGCTACCGTTCTTATAAAAGTATCAAATCAAATAAATGTCCAGGTTGTAGTGGTGGGTGTTCTGCTAAAGAGAGAAA
This sequence comes from Cellulosilyticaceae bacterium, assembly GCA_051646925.1. GTDB lineage: Bacteria > Bacillota > Clostridia > Lachnospirales > Cellulosilyticaceae > JBOFDK01. The sequence goes on from JBOFDK010000034.1 coordinate 36,716, forward strand.
AAAATGTAAACATTAATAGTATTTATAAGTAAAAAAGCTAATGTAATTCAGATGTGACTGAATTTATATTAGCTTTTTTTGTGCGCAGGGAAGTTGTAGCTACGTTAGAAACTATACTAAGAGGTTTAAATGGGTATAGTATAAAATAAGTTGTATTGTAGGGTTTGAAACATAAGGGTTATATGAAGTTGATGTAATTAATAGTAATGGTAGAAACTATAGTTGAAAATACAGCAGATGGAAGTATTATGACATTATGGTATATAGCTATTATCTGAGGTAAAAATAGAACATTACAAAATTGTAATATTAATGCAATATAAATCAATTTCTATGTAAAAGGATAAATTATATAATTTGTTTATTAAGATTATTCAGTACTTAAAAAAATAAATGATAAAACTTGAAGGAGATAGGATATTGAAAATTTTAAAAGCCTTAAAAATAATTTTTTTAATTTTATTTCTTGGATATAAAGAAGATCAGTTTGGATTATCAATAAAAATATAAAATTGAGGAGAGAATATAGTTATGAAAAACATATTAAATGTAGAAAAAATAGAAAAATATTATGGAAATAAAGGAAATGTGACAAAAGCTATTGATAACATAAGTTTTAAAGTAGATGAATGTGAATTTGTGGGGATTATGGGGCCTTCGGGAAGTGGTAAGACCACATTGCTTAATTGTATTTCAACGATAGACAATGTAACTACGGGTAAAATAACAATCAATGATAAAGATATTACCAAATTAAAATCAAAGCAGTTGGATAAATTTAGACAAGAAGAATTAGGTTTTATATTTCAAGATTTTAACCTTTTAGATACTTTAACAGCTTATGAAAATATAGCTTTAGCATTAACTATAAAGGGTGAAAAAAGTACAGTTATAGATGATAAAATAAAAGCAGTTGCGCAATATTTAGAAGTAGAAAAAGTGTTAAATAAATATCCTTATCAAATGTCAGGAGGGCAAAAACAAAGAATTGCATCTGCAAGAGCTATTGTAACAAATCCATCACTTATACTGGCAGATGAACCAACAGGGGCACTTGATTCGAAGTCGGCTAGATTATTACTTGAGAAATTTGAAAGCTTAAATAAAGATTTAAAGTCAACAATTCTTATGGTTACCCATGACGCTTTTACAGCAAGCTATGCCCATAGGATTTTATTTATTAAGGATGGAAAGATTTTTACAGAGATTATAAGAGGCAGGGATACACGAAAAGAATTCTTTAATAAAATTATGGAAGTCATAACACTTCTTGGAGGTGATGACAATAATGTATTCTAAACTTGCTATAAAGAATGTAAAAAAGAGTTTCAAGGATTATGCAATTTATTTTTTAACGCTTACTTTAGCTGTATGTATCTTTTATACTTTTAATTCTATAGAAGCGCAAAAAGCCATTATTGAAATGCAAGAGTCTGGAAAAATATATGCAAATACACTTATTGATATTATGGGGTATGTGTCAGTATTTGTATCAGTTATATTAGGAGGCTTAATTTTATATGCAAATAATTTTCTGATTAAGAAGCGTAAAAAAGAGTTAGCCATTTATATGACATTAGGGATGGGCAAGTCTAATATTTCAAGAATATTAGTTATAGAAACAGTTTTAGTAGGGAGTATGTCTTTAATAAGTGGGTTATTACTAGGTCTTATAGCATCACAAGGGCTTTCTGTATTTTCGTCAAAGTTATTTGAAGTGGCTATGAATGAATATAGTTTTATTATTTCAGGTACAGCTATATTCAAGACAATTCTTTATTTTGGTATCATGTTCATACTTGTTATGTTATTTAACACGGTAGTTGTATCAAAGTATAAAATTATTGATTTATTAACAGCAAGTATAAAAAATGAAGACATTGGATTTAAACATCCAATTGTATATTTAATAACTTTTGTATTATGTGTTGTATCTCTTGTAGGATCCTATACATTAATACTAGAAGTTGGTTTGAGCATATTAGATAATAAATTTATTCTATCGATACTGTTAGGCGGAATAGGAACTGTTCTTTTCTTTTTTAGTTTGTCGGGATTTATTTTATTTGTTATAAAAAGAAGTAAGAAGGTTTATTTTAAAGGGCTAAATATATTTATTGTTAAGCAATTAAATAGCAAGGTGAATACAAACTTTTTATCAATGTCTATTATATGTCTTATGCTTTTTTTTACAATTGGGATATTGTCTACAGGAATAAGTTTTAAAAGTAGTTTCGATAGAGGATTGGAGCAATCAACGCCTTATGATGCTAGTGCAATCACGTATATTTATGATGAGCAAGAGGATATATCAATAGAAGAGACATTAAACAATATAGGGTTCCAATTGAATGATGGGGAGGAATATGCATATTTTACAATCTACAAATCTAATGAAAAACTTATTGATATGTTTGGAAGTGGTGTAAGTGAAAAAAATAAATTAGCATTAGAACATGGTAAAATGGAGCTTATTAAGTTATCTGATTACAATAAACTGAGAAAATTAGCGCATAAAGAAGTAATAAGTTTAAAAGACGATGAAGCGCTTATATTAACTAATAATACAATGATTATGCCAGGGTTAAATGAGTTTTTAAGTAATAATAATACGGTTAGTCTTTATGGCAATGAACTTACAATAAAAGATAAAGAAATAATAACGGACAATCTTTACACGCAAGGTAGTTCGATGATGTTTCCTACACTAATTGTTCCAGATGATTTAGTAGAAGAGGCTACTTTGGATCTATATGGTTTAAATATTAATTACCCAGAGGACAATAAAGAAAAATTAGAGAAAAAATATAGTAACCTATTTAATGATTTTAGAGTTGGAGAAATTAACTCGGAAAAGAATAATTTTATTTTTGGATATACAAGACAAATGGTATATGAAGAAAGTAAAAATTTAACAACCACCATATTATTTGTAGGAATATATTTAGGTCTAGTTTTTTTAATTACAAGTATGGCAGTGTTAGCGCTTCAACAGTTATCAGAAGCGAGTTGTAGTATTGATAGATATAAAGCTATTAAAAAAATTGGTGCGAGTGATAAGATGATTAATAAAAGTATATTTGTGCAAACATTGGTTTATTTTTCGCTACCTATTTTATTAGCTTTAGTACATGCAGTTGTTGGTATACAAGTAGCAAATGACTTTATAAAGATGTTTAATGAAACAAATATCGTTGCGAGTTCGCTCATTACAGTAGGTGCGATGTTGGTAATTTATAGTATTTACTTCTTTGCAACCTATTTAGGGTATAAAAATATAGTGGAAAATACTTTATAGTTTTAGAATAAATACAGTTATGGTAAGTGCATATTAGTACATACTGTAGCTGTATTTATGTATTTTTAGGAGATACTAATAGAGGAAGGTGGTAGTTATGCGAAAAATACTAATTATTGAAGATGATCCGTTTATTAGAGAAGAGTTAAGTAATTTTTTAGGCCGATATGAATATAATATTGCAGCACCTACAGATTTCGAGAATATTTTGCAAATAATAGATAAGGAAAATGCAGACCTTATACTATTAGATATTAATTTACCGGTGTTTGAAGGGTACTATATATGCAAAGAAATAAGAAAAAAATCAGAGGTGCCTATTATAATAGTAACAAGTAGAGATAGTGATATGGATGAACTCATAAGTATGAATTTAGGGGCAGATGATTTTGTAACCAAACCTTACAACACTCAAATATTACTTGCTAGAATAGATTCTATTTTAAAGCGAACATATGGTAAAAGTATGGAACAGGATGTTTTAAAGTACAATGCGTTAAGTTTAAATCTATCTAATGCATCTATTCAATATGAGGATAAGTTATTGGAACTTACAAAAAATGAGGTAAAAATTCTTTCTTATTTAATCAAGCATAAGGGTAGTATTGTTTCTAGAGAATCTTTAATGGCATATTTATGGCAAGCAGACTACTTTGTAGATGATAGTACGTTAACGGTTAATATAGCTAGGCTTAGAAAAAGACTAGAAGAAATAGGGATAGAGCAGGCAATCCAAACAAAAAGGGGACTAGGGTATATAATGCCATGAGTAAGTTAACATTTTTTAAAGATAAAGTGCTATTTTTATTTATTAACTTTATATTATTTGTAATAGTGGCAATGGTAATGGCTGTTGTAGGCATAAGTATGTCTATTATACTGATTGTATTTTTTATTTGGTTTACACCTTTAATAACTTATATTTTTGTAGATATGATTAAACACAAAAAATTTTATGATGAAATAACTTTAATCTTAGATGGATTAGAAAAAAAATATTTATTGCCAGCGGTATTACAGGAGCCAAATTTTATTCAAGGTAAAATCTTTGCTAATGTATTAGAAGAAATTAGCAAAGATATGCATGAGAATGTTAAATATTACAGGGATATGCAAGAAGAGTATCGAGAGTATATCGAGACGTGGGTTCATGAAGTGAAAACCCCCATAGCTTCTGCAAAATTGATGGTTGAAAATTATCCAAGTGATGTAATCAATAAAATTGATATTCAATTAGATCGTATAGAAGGTTTTGTAGAACAAGCTTTATATTATAGTCGAAGTGAAGATGTAAGTAAGGATTATATTATTAAAGAACTTGATTTAAGTATAGTTATAAAAAAAGTTATTAAAAGAAATATAAGAGATTTTATTAATAAAAAAATTAAATTAGAATTGCAAAATATACAGTGCAAAGTTGTTTATAGTGATATGAAATGGAGTGAGTTTATTATTAATCAAATTATAATAAATGCTATCAAATATGCAAAACCTAAGGAGGCTATCATAAGAATTTATAGTGAGGAAAAAGAAAATTCAGTTGCTTTAATAATAGAAGATAATGGTGTAGGAATAAGTGATAAAGATATTCCTAGAGTATTTGAAAAGGGTTTTACAGGAGAGAATGGAAGGTTATTTGGCAAAAGTACAGGTATAGGACTTTATTTATGCAAAAATCTTTGTAACAAGTTGGGACTAGAAATTGATATAGAATCAGAATTGGGAAAAGGAACAAGAGTAGTTATTATATTTCCGTGTAGTAACTTTAATAATTTGTAAAAAAGAAGATAGAACATTAATATTATAGTGGTAAGATTATTAGGTTATAAAATTAATAAGAGTGTAATTTAATTTGTGTATTCGCTCTCCTAAGACAATTACTTATTAAAAGAGAACAGGTCATATCATGAAACTTTATGTCGAATGTATGGCCTATTTATTATGCTGGATTTAGAACTGAGGCATAAAGGTGGGAGAGAAGTAACCATCTATTCTTGTTAGAACCTTAAAGTTTGTATTTATATAATAACATCCTTTATTACTATGAATGTATAAAAATGGTTTAAAAGAAGTTTGAAATAAAATAGAATAGGATGAGAAGTATAGAATAAGAAGTATATAGGACAAGCGTTAGATAAGATGAACAAGTGAAGGAGTGTAGTGTGATGGTGCATATTATTAGTTTGGTTTTAGGGATTGTATTAGATTTTATAATAGGTGATCCAGAATGGATGATATTTCATCCTATTAGAATGATGGGTAGTGCAATAGGTATGTTGGAGAAACGTTTGAATAAAACACAGCATTCAGAAGCAGCTCTTATTAGAAGAGGTGCATTTATGGTGGGGATTATGATTGTAGGAACGATATGTGCGATGACAGCTATATTGAAAATAGCTTTTTGGGTACATCCGTGGGTAGGTGTTATAGTAGAGGCGGTTTTGTGTAGTCAGATGATTTCAACAAAATGTTTAAAAGAAGAAAGTCTAAAGGTGTATAAAGCGCTTCAAAAAAATGATTTAGAAGATGCTAGATATAAAGTAAGTCGTATTGTAGGGCGTGATACAGAACAGTTAGATGAAGCGGGTGTAATTAAAGCGACGGTAGAAACTATAGCGGAGAATACAGCAGATGGAAGTATTGCGCCGTTGTTGTATATGTTTATTGGAGGTCCTGTATTGGGGGCGGTATATAAAGTAATTAATACTATGGATTCTATGGTTGGTTATAAAAATGAACGATATTATTATTTTGGCAGAGTAGCAGCAAAAACAGATGATTTGGTCAATTATATACCAGCAAGGCTTGCGGCTTATTGTATGATGGGTGCTTGTGTAATATTGGGATATGATGTTGAGAGAACGTATTGTATTTATAAAAGAGATAGAATGAATCATGCAAGTCCAAATTCTGCACATACTGAGGCTGTATGTGCAGGTGCGCTGCGGATACAGTTAGCAGGTGATGCGATGTACTTTGGTAAAATTATAAAAAAACCAACTATAGGAGATGATTACCGAAGTGTTGAAAAAGAAGATATTGAACGTACAAATAATATGATGTATATAGCAGTTATATCGTTTGCGTTAGTAGGTATTGTATTAAAGTTAATAGTTCACTGGATATTTTAAATTATTGTTTGAAAAAGGTAAAAAAGACTTAGGTTAGGTGAAGTAAACAATGTAGCACTAGTTTAGTGCTTAGTAAAAATAATAAACTGTTCTATTTGTTTTGATGTAAGAACAATTAGAACAGTTTATAAAGTTAAAGTATTGTAAGAAAGCTGTTTCAAGCTTAAAGTAAAAGGTTAAAGCTAGTTGGATGATAATTTATGTAATTTATTTGCACTACGCCATTCACGAGGTGATATGCCATATGTCTTTTTGAATGCGCGTGAAAAATGAAGTTGATTTGGGTAGCCAACAGATATTGAAATAGAATGTATTGAGTTATTGGTAAGTTTAAGCTGTTCAGTTGCACGACTCATACGATATTGGATTAAAAATTCTTGAGGAGATAATCCCGTTATTTCTTTGAAAATTTTGCCAAAATAAGTACGGTTTAGTTTGCACCAGTCGGCTATGTCTTGAACAGATATATCTTCAGCGTAGTGTTGTTCAATGAACACAATAGATTCACGAGTATAAAAGTCTCTTAAACGTTCACCTTGTATAATAGCAGGTGAGCTAGAGCTTTTTTGAAGTGCATCAAGAAAAAGGTAAAGGTGTCCTATTAGGTGAAATGAAGAGGCTGTAGAATGTTCGCAAATATAAAACATTTCATCCCGAACACTATCTCCTAAAGCGGATGTTTTGGCATGGAAAATAGGTTTTTGGTCGGACAAACCTATAGTTTCTAAAAATTCTTTAACTTTCAAACCATCAAATTCAAGCCATGTATATTCCCAAGGGTCAAGTTCGTCAGCTGAATACATATTGATAGTGTTTGGTGTAATTAAAAAACCTGACCTTGCGGATAGGTGATATGTAGTTGTTTTGCCGTTTTTATCAGTGGCAATAAGAGTACCTTTGCCGGAGATAATATAGTGGAAGAGGTAGTGATTACGTGTAGCAGGTCCAAAAGAGTGGAGTGGACTGCATGCTTCCCAGCCATATTGATATAGTGCTAAATCAATAAAAAGATCATTAGGAAAAATAGAAAAAAAGACATTATCCATAACAAAATACCTTTCTAGGAGTGAAAAATTTAATAGAATAAATTTAGTATATACCCAAATGCAACCTTACTTCAACACTTTAAGATAATAGTTGCATTTTGGTATATTTAAGGAATTATAAGAGTATATACAAATTTGTAAAAAAGTTATAAAATTAATACAAATAAGACGCATTGGTTTGGGGAAAATACACTAAAGGGAGAATGGAAAATGAAAAAATTAAAAAAACTTACAACATTACTTTTAGCTACAATGATGCTTACTACGATGACGGGATGTTCAGGAAATAAAGAAGCGGCAGATGGTGTTACTAAATTAACATTACAAATATGGGATATAAATCAAAAAGAAGCGATGCAAAAAACAGTTGATGCATACACAGCGCAAAATCCTAATGTGAAAATTGAAGTTCAAGTAACTAACTGGGGTGAATATTGGACAAAATTGGAGGCAGCAGCAACAGGGAACACGATGCCTGATGTATTTTGGATGCATACAAATGAAATTCTTAAGTATGCCAACAATGGTATGTTAGCGGATTTAACAGACCTTTATAGCGAAGAAGATGCAAATTATTATGAAGAGCATTTTTCAGAAGGATTACTTGAAAATGCAAAAGGTAGCGATGGTAAGCTTTACGGATTGCCAAAAGATAAAGATATAATTTGTCTTGTATACAATAAAGATATGTTTGATGATGCGGGTGTAGAGTATCCGAATGCAGATTGGACTTGGGATGACCTTATAAGTGCATCAGAAACAATATATGAAGAAACAGGCAAATATGGATATATGGCATATGCAGATGATCAACTAGGTTATTGGAACTTTGTTTATCAAGCGGGTGGATACATATTGAATGATGAAAAAACAAAAGCAGGATTTACGGACCCAGCAACAGAGATGGCAATGGAATTTTACACAAATATTCAAAAGAATGATTTCTGTCCAGAGCAAGCGTTCTTTGCAGAGCAATCACCAGGAACAGCATTTTTCTCAGGAGCAGGAGCGATGTTTCTTGAAGGAAACTGGAACTTGAAAGCACAACTAGATAATTTCCCGGAAATGATTGGCAAATGGGATGTTGCAGAATTGCCTAAATGTCCAAATCCAGTAAGTGGAGATGGAAGAGCAACAATTTCTAACGGTCTGACTTATGCAACAGGTGCAAAAGGTAAAAATCTAGAAGCATCTAAAGATTTTATCAAATTTTTAGGAACAGAAGAGGCACAAGCAATTCAAGGAAAAGTTGGTGTGGCTATCCCAGCATATAATGGGCTAGAAAATACATTTATAGAAACATATGAAACATACGATTATGCAATTGATATTAAGTCTATATTAAATGGGTTTGATTATAGCGTACAAAGTATTAATAGTGAAGGTAGACCAAGTTGGAAGACAAAAGTTAATGATGAACTTCTAAAAATATACTCAGGAACTGTAAGTTTACAAGATGGATTGGCAAATATGCAAAAACTTGTAGATAGTGCAGAACAAAAATAAATAGATTTTAATAAGGGGAGGTCCGCTGGTGAAAAAAACAATTAAAGAAAAGCTAAAATTAAAGCAGGACTATATGTGGGCGTATCTAATGATTGCGCCCACAATCATTGGTCTGATTGTGTTAAATCTATATCCATTCATTGAGACGCTTATTTTAAGTTTTTCATCTACGAAGGCGTTTGGTGGTTATGAATTTATAGGTATGCAAAATTATATAGATATGTTCCAAAGTGTGGAATTTTGGAAAGCTACATGGAATAGTATTTCATTTTGTTTGCTAACAGTACCAATAGGGGTATTTCTAGCACTTCTTGTAGCAGTATTTCTTAATAAGAAAATTAAAGGGCAGACAGTATTTCGTGCGATTTATTTCTTGCCAATGGTAGTTGCACCAACAGCGATTGCTATGGTATGGAAGTGGATGTTTAATGCAGATTACGGAATTATAAATACAGTACTAAATACAAATATTAGATGGGTGACAAGTCCTCAGTTTGTTCTAATCAGTTGTGCGATTGTAGCAATTTGGAGTAGCGTTGGTTATGATTGTGTACTGTTACTTGCAGGTATACAAGGTATTTCAGGGAGCTACTATGAAGCAGCAGAGATTGATGGAGCAACAAAAATTCAACAGTTTTTCAAAATTACATTACCTATGATTTCACCAACATTATTTTTTGTTGTAATTATGAGGGTAATGGCATCACTTAAAGTGTATGACCTTATTTACATGCTAGTTGAAGAAAGTAATCCTGCATTATCAAGTGCACAGTCACTTATGTATTTATTCTATAGAGAGTCATTTGTAGCAGGAAATAAAGGATATGCATCAGCGATTGTTGTATGGACAGTATGTCTTATTGGAGCGGTAACTATTATGCAGTTTAAAGGACAGAAAAAATGGGTTAGCTATGATGTGTAGAAAGGAGAAAACTATGAAAATGAAAAATAATGCAACAAATACAAATATAAGTTCGTATATTGTATTGCTTATAGGTGCGGCAATTATGATATTTCCGTTTTTCTGGATGATACTTACAAGTTTTAAGACATTATCAGAAAGTATGCAAATACCACCACAGTTTTGGCCACAAGGCATTAATTTATCTAGTTATGAAAGTGTAGTAGATAGTTTGCCGTTTGCTAAATTGTACTTTAACACAGGAGTTATGATAGCTGCACGTATTGTGTGTGCTGTTGTATTTAGTTCAGCAGCAGGTTACGCTTTTGCAAAAATTGATTTTCCAGGGAAAAAGATTTTGTTTATGTTGGTAGTAACACAATTAATGTTACCTTCACAAATATTTGTAATTCCTCAATATCAAATGTTAGCAAAAATGAATATGCTTAACACGTTATTTGCACTTGTTTTTCCAGGTGTAGTAAGTGCTTTTGGAACATTCTTCTTAAGGCAAGCATATATGGGGATACCGGATGATATTATTGAGGCAGCTAAATTAGATGGATGTAATCAAGCTCAAATTTTCTTCAAAATAATGGCTCCACTTACAAAATCATCATTAGCAGCATTAGCAGTTTTTACAGCAGTATTTGCTTACGGAGACTTAATGTGGCCACTTGTTGTTAATACAGACCTTAATTTAATGACACTTTCATCAGGTCTTGCAACGCTTAAAGGTCAGTTTAATACGAACTTCCCAGTGCTTATGGCAGGGTCGTTTTTAGCAATGTTACCAATGGTATTACTTTATGTAGTATTCCAAAAACAATTTATAGAAGGTATTGCGTTAACAGGAACAAAAGGATAATAATTTAATTTTTGTAAAGAGGGGTTACGATATGGCGATTTTATTTAATGAAAAAACAGGTGTGATAACACTTCAAACAGAAAATACAGCGTATCAGATGAAGATAGGGTTAGAAAATATTTTACTTCACCTGTATTATGGCAAAAAAATTGGCGATTCAGATTTATCATATCTTATCCCACAAGTGGATAGAGGGTTTTCGGGAAATCCGTACAAAATGCGAGACATGCGTACTTTTTCATTAGATACATTACCACAAGAGTTTTCAGGGTTTGGGGTAGGCGACTATCGTAAAAATAGTATTAAAGTAATTAATGCAGATGGTAGCTTTGCTACAGATTTACGATATGTAACGCATAAGGTTATAGACGGAAAGTATAAATTAGCTGGATTACCTAGTATGTATTGTGAAAAAGAAGAAGCTCAGACACTTGTTGTAGAACTTAAAGACCAAGTAACAAATGTGGTAGTAGAGCTTTATTATGGGGTAATTCCTGATAGGGACATTATAACGCGTGCTGCAAAAGTTATTAATAACGGAGAAGGTGCAATTCGTCTTGAAAATATTATGTCAACATGTATTGATTTTAATCGCTCGGATTTAGATATGATTACATTTCATGGAAGACACGCGATGGAACGTCTTACACAGCGTAGTAGTCTTGTGCATGGAAAGCAGTCTATTGGAAGTGTGAGAGGTACATCTAGTCATCATTACAATCCGTTTGTAATACTTTGCGATAAAGATGCAACAGAGGATATGGGCGGATGCTACGGTATGTCATTTATATATAGTGGTAATTTTGTTGCAGAAGCGGAAGTAGATCAATGTAATACAACTCGTTTTGTAATGGGAATCAACCCAGAAGCGTTTAGTTTTGTTTTAGAAAAAGATGAAACGTTTATAGCACCAGAAGTGGCTATGGCGTATAGTGCAGAAGGTCTTACAAAGCTTTCACAAATTTATCACAAAGCATATAGACATAACCTTTGTAGAGGAAAGTACAAACTTGAGAGACGTCCTGTTCTTATTAATAACTGGGAAGCAACGTATTTTGGATTTGATACAGATAAACTTATCAATATAGCAAAAGATGCATCAGAATTAGGCATAGAAATGTTTGTTATGGATGATGGTTGGTTTGGGAAACGTGATGATGATAATAGTGGTCTTGGTGATTGGTATGTAAATGAAAACAAACTAAAAGGTGGGTTAAAGCACCTTGTAGATGAAGTGAATAAACTAGGAATGAAATTTGGTATATGGTTTGAACCAGAAATGGTGTCGGAAGATAGTGACTTATATAGAGAACATCCAGACTGGGCAATTGCTATCCCAGGAAGAGATGCAAATAGAAGTCGTAATCAACTAGTACTTGATTTTTCAAGAAAAGAAGTAAGAGACTATATTTATAATTACATACATGAGGTACTTAGCAAGGCACCTATTGAGTATGTTAAGTGGGACATGAATCGTAGTATATGTGATGTATGGTCAGCTTCTTTGCCAGCAGATAAGCAGGGCGAAGTGTACCATAGATATGTACTCGGATTGTATGATTTACTAGAGCGATTAACAACAGAATTCCCAAATGTTTTGTTTGAAGGTTGTAGCGGTGGCGGTGGACGCTTTGATGCAGGTATGTTATATTATCATCCGCAAATTTGGTGTAGTGATAATACGGATGCAATTGAACGATTAGATATTCAATATGGAACGTCTTTTGGATATCCAATTTCGGCAGTAGGCTCACATGTGTCAGCATGTCCAAATCATCAAACTGGTCGAACTACACCATTTAATACAAGAGGCGTTGTAGCGATGGCGGGTACATTTGGATATGAGCTAGATATCAATAAGCTATCAGAAGAAGAAAAAATAATGGTTAAAGAGCAAGTAGCAACGTTTAAGGAAAATTATGACCTTATACAAAACGGATTATACTATCGTTTAACATCACCAAATCATGAAGCGGTTGTAGCTTGGCAAGTCACATCAGAAGATAAAACGCAGGCACTTGTAAGTTGTGTAACCAAAAAGGTGTTTGCAAATGGTTCAGCGTGTATTCTAAAAGTAAAAGGCCTTGAACCGAACAAGATGTATTGTGTAAATGAAAAAGAAGTATATCTAGGTGAAGTTCTTATGAATGGTGGAATTTTGTTGCCAGTCCCTAAAGAAGAATATGAAGCAGTATGTTATCGAATAAGAGAGCAAAAGTAGCATAAATGTTTTTTGAAAAGTCAGTTGCGAATATACTCGTAACTGACTTTTTTGAAATCTTAAGCAATTAAATAATGTAAAAAGAAAAGAGGGATTGGTATGTATAAACAAAATAAATTAGGTGAACAATTGAAGAAAATTAGCAATTGGCAAGCACCTCCTATCAAAGAAGAAATGCCATACGGCGATATGCCTGGGGAACGTGTAGTTTTGAGTGAAGAATTAGTGCCGAATGCAAGTGTGATTTTCAAAGAATTATGTGAGCAAATACCTAAAGTGATAGAAAAGTTTGAGATGGATAAATTAGTTATTACAATTAGTGGTGGGTCAGGTGTAGGTAAGTCGAGTTTAGCGACTTTGTTAACACACTATTTTAGAGAAGAAGGAATAGGTTGTTATAATCTATCAGGAGATAACTATCCAAGACGTATTCCAAAATACAATGATGCAGAGCGTTTACAGTTGTTTAGAGAAAATGCCCTAAAGGAATTGGTGCGAAAAGGTGAATACACACAAGAACGTTTTAAGATAATACATGAATTACAATTAAAATCAGATGATGCAAATGAAAAATATATTGAAATGTATCCTTGGTATAAGGTGTATATAGAAGGCGGAAGAACTGCACTAGAGAAATATTTAGGAACACCAGAAGAAATTAGATTTGAAGAAGTTCAGGAGATAATTAATCGATTTAAAAAGGGTGAAAAAACGTTGTGGCTAAAACGTATGGGTAGCAAACAAACAGATATGGAGTATGAAGAGGTAGATGTTCAAGATACAAAAATCATTATTTTAGAATGGACACATGGTAATAGCGATTACTTGTCAGGCATAGATATACCAATTTTGTTAAATAGCACACCACAGGAAACGTTAGCATATCGTCAAAAACGTAAACGTGATGAAGCGGTAGATAGTTCGTTTACAACATGTGTGCTAGAAATTGAACAAAAAAAGATTCATGAACAAGCAAAAAAAGCGAAAATTATTCTTTCTAAAGAAGGTAAGATTTTAACTTATGAAATGTATCTAAAAGTTATGGATAAGAGATAAGAGGTAAGAGATAAGAGATAAGAGATAAGAGATAAGAGATAAGAGATAAGTAATAAGTAATAAGTAATAAGTAATAGTGTAAATAAGATATAGGATAAAAATAATAAAATAGAAAAGGTGAAAAAATGAAAACGTTAGAGATGAATAATGGGCCAATGTTTAATGCTTATCCAGATAGCTTGGGTGGAAAATTTGAAGATATCGTATCTTTTTTGAAAAAAGCAGAGTTAAAGAATGTTTTCGATTCTTTTTACGTATTACCAAGTATGTTTAATACAGACCTAGATAGAGGATTTTCTGTAATTGACTATACGTTAAATGAAATGATGGTAAAAAAAGAAGATTTAGAAGCGGTAAAAGAGTTAGGGATTAATCTAAAATTAGACTTTATTCTCAATCATGCATCAGTATTATCACCACAATTTCAAGATTTACTACAAAAAGGTGAAGAATCTATTTATAAAGATTTTTTTATTAACTGGAATGATTTTTGGTGTAACAATGGAGAAATGAAAGAAGAAGGATATATTGTACCAAATGAAGAATTGATTAAGGAAATGTTTTTTAGAAAACCGGGATTACCAATCTTGATGGTGCAATTTCCAAATGGTAAAAATGTACCGTATTGGAATACATTTTACCAGGAAATAAAATACCCTAAACTAGAAGAACAAAACTTGATGCAGATGTTGGGGGTTCAGTATAGTACGGCAGTAGCAATTTCAAATTGTGTTAATTGTGAGATAGAAAAAGGGGTAAAATTAAAAGATATAGAGTTTGGGGAGTTAGAAAAATACAAGGAACTTGTTGTAGGATGGATGGAAAGCAAAAAAAGTTATCTAGGACAAATGGACTTAAATATTAAATCGCCATTAGTATGGGATTTTTATGATGAAGTATTAGGAACGCTATCAGGCTATGGTGCGCAAATAGTACGGCTAGATGCATTTGCATATGCTCCAAAAGAGGTTGGGGAAAAAAACTTCTTGAACGAACCTACTACATGGGAAGTGCTTGAGAAAGTGCGTGGGTTAGCAGATAAGTATGAGTTGAATTTACTACCTGAAATACATACAAGTTATATGGAAAAAATGCATGAGCGTATTTCGGAAAAAGGATACATGACCTATGATTTTTTTCTACCAGGGCTAATAATTGATGCTATTGAAGAAAAAAATGGAGAAGTACTTGAAAGATGGGCGAAAGAAATTCAGGAAAAAGGTATGAAAGTTGTAAATATGCTAGGATGTCATGATGGTATTCCAGTATTGGACTTGAAGGGGATTATACCGGATGTACGTATTAAAAAACTTATTGATACAATTGTTTCAAGAGGCGGATATGTAAAAGATTTGCACGGACAAGAAAATATGTATTACCAAGTGAATGCAACCTATTATAGTGCATTAGGTGAAGATGATAAAAAAATGTTATTAGCAAGAGCGTTGCAATTATTTATGCCAGGAAAACCGCAAATATGGTATTTAGATCTTTTTGCTATGAAAAATGATTATGAAGGTGTAAAAAGAGCTGGTGAAGGTGGTCATAAAGAAATTAATAGAACAAATCTTACAAACAATCAAGTAAAAGATGGATTGGAACGAGATATAGTGAAAAAACAATTAGAGCTGCTAAAATTTCGCGCGACATCTCCAGCATTTGGATTTGATAGCCAACTAGAAGTTGCTTGTAAAGATTCAAAAATAAAATTTGTATGGACGAATGGAATTCATAAGGCAGTGTTAAAAGTGGATTTAGAGACGTTAGAGTTTAAAATAATCGATGAAAAATTAGTATAAGATAATTTTTTTGAAAATTTTTTTTGAAATATATAGGTTTTTTAAGGAATTAATATAATTATATTTTTCTTTAAAAGACCTGTTTATCTATGTTGTATAAGCATATTTGCAAATATATTTATAGGTATAATAAGGAAGAAATTTTTTTCCAATAAAAAGTTTTTAAAAAGTGTTGACTTATGTATTGGAATGGTGCATAATAATACAAGTCAGCAGCGGACAAGCCGCAACGACAAAGAGGCATAAGCCTTGAAACATAAAGTAAACAATGAACTTTGAAAATAAAATAACAATCATTAAACCAGTCGATTCAAATGAGAATAACTTCGGTTATAATCAAAAAAATCAGTACTATGTAAATAGTACGAAGTAAAAATTGTCAGCAGACAAACTTTTTTAACGAG
>JBOFDK010000035.1:0-26215 GCA_051646925.1 Cellulosilyticaceae bacterium
AAGATAAGATTTCCCATCCAGAAATGGAGTAAGACCCCTTAGAGACTATGAGGTAGATAGGTTGGAGGTGTAAGCATGGCAACATGTGTAGCTGACCAATACTAACGGTTCGAGGGTTTGACCTGAAAAAGGTTTAACTAAGGTTTAAAGTAGAAGTTTAAAGATAAAAAAATTATGTTTAGTTTTGAAAGTATACATGCATAAAACAAAAGTTTGAGCATATAATATAAAGTAGCCAGTTGATGGTGGGCCTTATATTATAGAGTGTACTGATATTCCTCGATAGCTCAGTGGTAGAGCATTCGGCTGTTAACCGAAGGGTCGTAGGTTCGAACCCTACTCGGGGAGTTTAGTAAGGCCCATTGGTCAAGCGGTTAAGACACCGCCCTTTCACGGCGGTAACAGGGGTTCGATTCCCCTATGGGTCATTTTATGGTGACGATGCGACTAGGGGACACACCCGTTCCCATACCGAACACGTAGGTTAAGACCTAGTCGGTCGATGGTACTTGGCTGGAGACGGCCCGGGAGAGTAGATGGTTGCCATAATTGAATACGGCGGCATAGCCAAGTGGTAAGGCAGAGGTCTGCAACACCTTCATCACCAGTTCAAATCTGGTTGCCGCCTTTATAAGCACTTATAAAAATGAGTGCTTATTTTTATGTAACATTATAATTAATTTGAAAATGAAAAAATATTTTTTAATTAATATATGCATAAAATGAAAATTGCATCATATAATATAAAGTAAGCAGTTGATAATTGACTTTACATTATAAGTTGTAAAAATATTCCTCGATAGCTCAGTGGTAGAGCATTCGGCTGTTAACCGAAGGGTCGTAGGTTCAAACCCTACTCGGGGAGTTTAGTAAGATCTACTGTTAAAATATATAAAGTATACTTATTAACTAAATCTATGCATAAGTAGCTAGTGTGAGTAGATAGTACCTATAATTGAATATGGCGGCATAGCCAAGTGGTAAGGCAGAGGTCTGCAACACCTTCATCACCAGTTCAAATCTGGTTGCCGCCTTAAGTAAGCACTTATGAAAATAAGTGCTTATTTTTATGCAATAAATAAAATAATTGTTATATATTTTAACGTTAAAATTTATATTGAAAATTTATCAAGGATATTTTTAAAATGCTGTGAGAAGTAGTATATAGATAGTATTAGGACTAAAAAATAAATATGAGGTAGAAGTAGGCAGCTACTTAGTTTGTGCAGCATAGTAGCAATAATGTGCAAACTGATGAATAGTAGAGGAAAGCTATTGTATTTTTTTTATTATATTATATAATAGAAAATAAAATATAAATAAATAAATAAATAAATAAGTAAGTAAGTAAGTAAGTAAGTAAGTAAGTAAATAAATAAATAACAAAGTGATTTCAATAATTATTGGATTAATTTGTAAAAAAAAATACAGAAAAAAGAATAGAATATATAACATATGGAAATAATTACTAAGGAGGGTGTAACAAATGAACTATTCAATAGGTGATATAGTGCAGATGAAAAAATCGCATCCATGTGGAACGAATGAATGGGAAATACTTCGTGTGGGTGCGGATTTTAAGCTGCGATGCAAAAAATGTAAGCATATGGTTATGATACCACGAGAAAAATTTGAAAAAAGCGTCAAAAAAATACTAAATAAGATAAATGAAGTGTAATAGTTACAACAATATCCAATGTATATTTCGAGAAAAAGCTTGTATTAAGTACTTAGTTATGATATCATTGTGAATTGTAATGAATTCCTTGCTCTACACAAGAGGTAGGGCCAAAGTCCAAAAGGAGGTGCAACAATGAAGAATTACGAATTAGCGCTTGTATTGATCCCATCTTTAAGTGAAGAGGATAAGTTAGCAAACCTTGAAAAGGCAAAAGAACTTATCACACGTTTCGGCGGAGAAATCACTAACGTTGATGACTGGGGCAAAAGAAAACTTGCTTACGAAATCAACAAACAAAGAGACGGTTTTTACTACTTTATAAATTTCAAAGCTGAAACAGCAGTTCCAGCAGAACTTGAAAGTAGATTCCGTATTATGGAAACAGCTCTTCGTTATTTAATCGTTCGTCTTGATGAACAATAAAAATCAAAATATGAAGGAGGTTTAATGATGAATAAAGTTATGCTCATGGGAAGATTAACAAGAGACCCAGAAGTACGATATTCTCAATCAGCCAATCCAGTTGCAGTTGCAAGATATGGACTAGCTATAAGAAGACAATTTACTAAACAAGGAGAACCGGATGTAGATTTCTTTAATGTTGTTGCCTTTGGCAAAGCAGGAGAGTTTGCAGAAAAGTTTTTCAGAAAAGGCCAAATGGTTGCAGTTGTTGGAAGGTTACAAGTTAGTACTTGGGAAGACCAACAAAAAGTAAAGCATACATCAGTAGATGTAATAGCAGAAGAACAACATTTTGCAGAAAGTAAATCTTCAGCTGAATCAAGAGGGGTAGCAACAGGTACACCTTTAGAATCAAGTCCAGCAACGCCTCCTTCTATGAGTCCAGTGTCAGGTTTTACACCTACAATGGAAGAAGATGACGATTTACCATTTTAACTAAAAACTTAAAATGAAGGAGGAAAATACAATGGCAATGCAAAGAAGACGTAACCGTAGAAGACGTAAAGTTAATCAATTTGCAGGGGATAATATCAAAAAAATCAACTACAAAGACATTAACACTCTTAAAAAGTTTATCTCTGAAAGAGGTAAGATTCTTCCAAGAAGAATCACTGGTAACTCTGCTAAAGCACAACGTAAACTTACTGTAGCTATTAAACGTGCTAGACACGTAGCACTTTTACCATACACTCAAGACTAATTAACAAATTCAACAAATAATAGAGAGACAAATAAGCACACACACAATATGCACAAAACACTACTTTTTGGTGAGTAGTGTTTTTTTTTGTCTGTAATATTATTTATCCCCCTATAATATAGAGGGGCATTTGATATACTATAAAAAAGAATAATATTGTGTTATAATGAGATATTAGGAGGCTAGTGTATATGAAACAAGAAAAGAAAGAAAGAATACAAGTAATTGGGTTAATCTTGTTATATGCAATATTAGGAGTAGTAGGATTATATTCAAGAACTATGGTGTTTTTGTTTCCAATAATTGCATTACCTATTACCATATATTTATTAGGAATGAAAAACAATTTGAAAAAAGCATGGATTATTCACGTAGCGGTTATGATTAGTATTCTTATATTGACCGGATCGTTAGTAGAATGTGTTTTTTATTTTTGTGCAGTAGCGATGCCAGTGACAATTATATTGTCATTATCAAAAAAATCAGCAACTATACCACAATATATAATGTATATTGGAGTAGGTGTAATGTCAGTTTTTTTTATCGTTGTACTTATTATGCGTAATTTAGGTATAGACTATATTAATATGTACTTAGAAATTATTGCAGATACGCAGATATTGCAAATGAATTTAATTGATGAGGCAATGACTTTAGCTTCAGATGTATCTATGCATGAGCAATTTAAAGCGTTTAAAGAAGTTATTTCTATGCAATATATACTTTTAGAGACTATATATCCAGCGTTATTTTTATTAATAGGTATTTTTAACGCAGCAATATATCAATTTTTAATAACTAGAATTGCAAAAATAATAAAATGGAATATGCCTTCATTTAGACAGATAGCACAATTTACTTTTTCAAAGTGGATGGCTGTTTTATTTTTCTTAGCATTAATATTAATACAACTTCAAAATGATGAACCATTATTAGGGTTGCTAGGGGTTAATTTATTTTTCTTTGTAACTATTTTATTACAGTTTTTAGGTGGTATGACCGCTATAGTTTTAATTAAAAGAAAAAAATGGGTCATTACAAAAAAAATACTTGCATACGCTATTATAGGATTGCTATTTAGTACGATACCAACAGTTATAATGATGGTAGGGTTTAGTGATATACTTTTTAATTTTAGAAAAGTGAAACTAATTGTTTAGAATAGCAAAAACAGATAATTTAGGGAAGGTAGCGTGGTTATGAAAAAAGAAAAAAAAGATACGCAGGTCTCAATGACTGCAATACTACGATTTACCCAAATAGGTTTTTGTTTTGCAATTATACAAGGGGTCATTACAATTTATGCAAATACATTGATTGGAATTGTTACAGCACTTGTTTTTTTGGGGTTACTTACGTATACATTTTTATTAGAAACACGATTGAAAAAGCAAGTAGAGGAAGAAGTGGGTGCAAAAGTTGAGGCGCTTTGTAAAATAAAACAAGACTTATTTTTAGAGACACCGATGCCAGTTGTAATTCTTAATAAATTAGGCGATATTACATGGTTTAATAAAAGTTTTTCTGAATGTATGGAAACACCAGAAATTTTAGGGTATAACATAAGATCGATATTTGTAGATCTTCAATTAGAGAATTTTCCAAAAGAAAATGGAATTTATGAAAAAGATGTTATATTAGGAGAAAATCATTACAATATGAGGTGTCAACGTGTTCAACTTCAAGATTCAACAGTTCCATTTTATTATGCTATTTACTTAATAAATGTTACTAAGCAAAAGAAGTTAGAAGAACGTGTAACTCAACAAAGACCTATGATTGGATATTTATATATTGATAACTATGAAGAAGTTATGCAAAGTATAGAAGAAGTTAGAAGACCTATGCTAGGTGCAATTATTGATAGAAAAATAGGTGTTTGGTTTAAAAATAAAGAAGTTAGTCTTTGTAAATTTGATCGTGATAGATACATGTTATTTTTTACAGAATCTAGTTTGGCCGAAATGCAAAATCGTAAATTTGATATATTAGATGAAATTAGAAATATTCAAGTAGGTAATGAGTTACCAGTTACGATTAGTGTCGGTATTGGACGTAACTTTGGAACGCTAGAGCAATCAAAAGAAGAAGCACGTGCAGCATTTGATTTAGCACTTGGACGTGGTGGTGATCAAGCTATTATTAAGCATAATGATAAATACACATTCTATGGTGGTAAAACGAAAGAAGTTGAAAAAAGTACTCGTGTTAAAGTACGTATAAAAGCATATGCTTTTAAAGAATTACTTCATAATGCAGATAAAGTTTATATAATGGGGCATAAGCATATTGATGTTGATTGTTTAGGTGCTGCGATGGGAGTTTATCGCGCAGCGACTATTATGGGAAAAAAAGCACAGATTATATTAAATGAATCTAATTATTCAGTACAAGCAATATATCAAAGAATTTTAGAAACACCAGAATATAAAGATCTTTTTATTACAAGTGAAAAAGCAGAACAAGATATTACAAAACAAACATTGTTAGTACTAGTTGATTCGCATAGAAAAAGTCAATTAGAACATCCGGATTTATTAGATAAAACAAATCATGTTGTAATATTTGATCATCATAGATTAAATACTGATTTTATAGAGGATGCAGTTTTAACTTATATAGAACCATATATTTCATCGACTTGTGAAATGATATCAGAAATACTTAATTATTTGACAGATAAAGTAAAGCTAACACAGATTGAAGCAGACGCATTACTTGCAGGTATAACTATTGATACGAAAAATTTTGTATTCAAAACAGGTGTAAGAACTTTTGAGGCAGCAGCATTTTTAAGACGTGCAGGGGCAGATAGTACACGTGTACGTATATTATTTCAAAATGATATAGAAACGTATAGAATAAAAGCGGCTGCAATAGCTGCATCTGAAATGTGGCAAAATCAAATGGCTATTACAGCTGTTGAGGGTGAGTATGATCATAATAATATATTAGCAGCTCAAGTTGCGGATGAGCTTTTAAATATTAAAGATATATCAGCAGCTTTTGTAATAACAAAAAAAGGCGAAGAAATGATGATTAGTGCAAGGTCTATTTCGGATGTTAATGTTCAGCGCATAATGGAACTTCTAGGTGGTGGCGGACATAGAAATATTGCTGGTGCACAATTAAGAGAGTTGACAATAGACGAAATAAAAGAGAAAATTAAAGAAGCAATTAAGACATATGAAGAGGAAGGTGAATAAAATGAAAGTTATTTTAACACAAGATGTAAAAAAAGTAGGTAAAAAAGGTGAGTTATTAGAAGTAAAAGATGGTTATGCACGTAATGCACTATTCCCAAAAGGTTTAGCAGTTGAAGCAAATGCAGTTAATTTAAATAATAAAAAATTAGAAGACCGCGCAACTGATAAGAAAAAACAACAAGAGTTAGATGCTGCATTAGCAATTAAAGAAACAATTCATGACAAAAAGATTGAATTACCAATTAAAGTTGGTGAAGGTGGAAGAGTGTTTGGTTCGATTACAACTAAAGAAATCGGAGAAGCAATTCAGAAAACATTTAATGTAAGTGTTGATAAAAAGAAAATTTCTTTAAGTCAGCCAATTAAAGCATTAGGAAGTAAGACAGTTGAAGTTAAATTACATCCAAAAGTAGTTGCTGAAGTTACAGTATGTGCGATTGAAGCAAAATAAAGGTAGAAGGTGAGTGAGGGCTATGGAAGAATTACAGGCAATGAGAATTCCTCCACATAGTGTGGAGGCAGAGCAATCTGTACTTGGAGCTATTATTATGGACCATGAAGCGATGACAGTGGCGAGTGAAATCCTTAGACCAAATGACTTTTATAGACCTGATCATCAAGTGATTTATGGGGCGATTATGGATTTGTTTACAACAAATAGCCCCGTAGACTTAGTAACGATTCAAAATCGTTTACAAGAGATAGGTGTTCTTGAACAAATTGGAGGTATTAGCTATTTAGCAGAATTAGCGACAATAGTTCCAACATCAGCACATATTAAACAATATGCAAAGATTGTTGAAGATAAAGCCGTACTTAGACGTTTGATAAAAGCAAGTCAAGATATCACAGCAAAAAGTTATACTGGTGAAGATGCTATTGAAGATATTATGGGATTTGCAGAAAAGCAAGTTTTTGATATTATTCAAAATAGACATACAGAAGATTTTAGTCACATTAACGAAATTATAGTCACTTCAATTGATAAAATAGAACAAGCACTTATAAATAAAGGTTCTGTAACAGGTGTTGCAACAGGATTTATTGATTTAGATTATAAAACAGCTGGTATGCAACCATCGGATTTAATATTGGTTGCAGCAAGACCGTCTATGGGAAAAACAGCATTTTCATTAAATGTTATTCAATCAGCAGCAATTAAAAACAAGAAAAAGGTTGCTGTATTTAGTTTGGAAATGTCAAAAGATCAATTAGTTAACCGTATGTTATGCGGAGAGGCTATGGTTGATGCTCAAAAAGTTAGGACAGGCAATTTGGATCCACAAGACTGGGATAGAATAGCAAAAGCGATTCCAACTATAGCAGCAGCAGATATTTATATTGATGATACACCAGGTATAAATGTAATGGAAATGCGTGCAAAATGTAGAAGGTTGAAGTTAGAAAAAGGTTTAGACCTTATAATGATTGATTATTTACAACTTATGAGTGGTAATAGTGGAAAGTCAGATAATAGACAACAAGAAATTTCTGAAATTTCGCGTTCGCTAAAAGCGTTAGCTAGGGAAATGAATGCACCAGTAATTGCGTTATCACAGCTTTCACGAGCTTGTGAGACAAGAGCAGACCATAGACCTATGTTATCGGATTTACGTGAATCTGGAGCAATTGAGCAGGATGCAGACGTAGTTATGTTCTTATATAGAGATGAATACTACAATCCAGATACAGATAAAAAAAATATTGGCGAAATTATTATTGCAAAACAAAGAAATGGTCCAACAGGTACAGTAGAACTTGTATGGTTAGGACAGTATACAAAGTTTGCAAATATGGACAAACATTAAAAAAACGACTTCAAATCTAATTTTTAGATTTGAAGTCGTTTTTTTTGTATTTGTAAACTAATTAATTTTTGAAAAAGCAGTTGCAAATTCTTCAAAAATATCAGATACATATTCAATTTTTGAAGCGAGATATGCATTGCTGCCACAAAATAGAAGAGCATTATCTACATCACCGTTAGCTGCGTTAATAAGAGCATCAGAAATACAGTAAGGAATATCTGTAATACCGCATTTATGAAGGCATTTATAATAACATTTTTTATTACCTGGTGAATTTAAAATATATGGATTAAGAATAGCTCGCCCAGGCATGCCTACAGGACTTTTAATTACGCCAATCATATCTTCTGTTGCGTCAATGTATGTTTGCTTGAAGGTTGAAGCAGCGTCACACTCATGGGTAGTTACAAAGCGTGTCCCCATTTGTACGCCATCTGCGCCGTTATTTAGTGCATTAACTATATCATCGCCAGTGTATATGCCACCTGCAGCAATGACAGGAATATTTTTTTTGTATTTATCTGCAAATTCATGAATTACAGATTTTACTTCGTTGACGATATCTAGAACAGGTTTTGGGTCTTTAACTTCATCATTATGAAATCCAAGATGTCCACCAGCTAAAGGACCTTCAACAATAATAGCATCAGGAGCACATTGATTTTTTTTGTCCCACATACGACAAATAAGAAGTGCAGCTTTTGCTGAAGAAACTATTGGTGCAATTTTAGTAGTACTACCTTTTGTATAACTCGGAAGATCAAGAGGTAAACCAGCACCTGATATAATTAGATCAATTTTGCATTCAACAGCTTTTTTGACATACTCAGCATAGTTTTTCATTGCAACCATAAGGTTAATGCCTATAATACCTTCAGGTGCTTTTTCACGACATAATTTGATTTCAGATTCAATAGCGCGTAAATTAGCGATATGTGGGTTTTTTAAGAAATCAGGCTCACGAAATCCTATTTGAGCACCTGATATAACGCCTATACCGCCGCAGCGTGCGACGCTACTTGCAAGTTGATGTAAAGATACCCCAATGCCCATTCCGCCTTGAATAACAGGGAATTTTGGACAAAGGTCACCGATTTTTAAAGTATAAAAATTCATAAGACACCTCATTTAGTTTGATTATCAAAGTATAAAACGAATAATGTAGCAAGTCAAGTTATTTTAAATAAAAGAATTTTAACGGAAATAGGAAAGATACTTGTAAAAATGGTAATTTATGGTATAATTTGGTTAAAGTAATTTATTAAGGACAGGGGAATGACAATGAACAGTAAAGTATGTGCTATAAAAGAAGTAGCAAATATTCTAGATATTGAAGCTTACGTGTTACGTTATTATGAAAAAGAACTAGGCCTAGATATACACAGAAACTCACAAGGACATCGTATTTATTGTGAAGAGGATATTAATGTATTACGTCAAATAAAAGAATTACGTGAACAGGGATTAGAACTTAAGGCAATTAAAAACAGAATACATGCATCAGAAGAAGAAGGGATTGAGTCGTTAATGCAAATAGACATTAATAAAAGCGCTGCTTTAGAAAAAACAAATAGTAAAGAATTAGATATTAATGATTTAGGAGATGGGCGTGTTCAGCATTTTACAGTAATGATGAAGGAAGTAATGCTCCAAGCATTAGGAGAATATAATTCAGATGCTAAAGAACAAATTAAAGAAGAGTTAACAGAAGAAATGAACTACATAGTAAATAAAAAAATGCGTGAAATGGAAGTAATGCAAAAGACGAAAGATGAAGATTATTATAATAAAATAGATGTAACTATTAGGGAAATGCAAAAATTACAAAAAGAAGTTGCAGAAATGGAAACAAAAAGGAAACAAAAACTATTAACACGTATACAAAGTGCATTATTTAGAGGTAAAAAGTCAAAAAATAAAGAGAATAAAGAGCATGTAGAGAATTTAGAGCATATAGAGAGTAAAAAACATGCAGAGAATTTAGAACATATAGAGAGTAAAAAACATGCAGAGAATTTAGAGCATATAGAGAGTAAAAAACATGCAGAGAATTTAGAGCATATAGAGAGTAAAAAACATGCAGAGAATTTAGAGCATATAGAGAGTAAAAAACATGTAGAGAATTTAGAGCATATAGAGAGTAAAGAATATGTAGAGAGCATGTAGAGAACATGTAGAAGAAAATAGTATATATAAAAAAGAGTGTAGATTATGGTCTACACTCTTTTTTTGTAAAATTATATATAGGTTAGCTATGAATTGGAAGTTTATATTTTAAGAAAATATTTCGGGCAAAATCAACTTCAGATTTACTAGGTTCTTCAGTGTCAGCTAAGCTATATTCAAAACCTAATTGTGCCCATTTAAATTCACCCATTTTATGAAAAGGTAAAATATCAATACGTTCGACATTTGTTAAAGTTGATAAAAATTGAGCTAAAGCTTCTATATCCTCTGCATTATCAGTTAAGTTTGGAACGAGAACATAACGAATCCATACAGGAATATTGTGTTCTTTCAAGTAGTTTGCAAAAGCAAGTGTAGGATTTAGTTCAACCCCAGTTAAATCTTTATATACATCAGGATTGTAAGATTTTATATCTAGAAGAACAAGGTCTGTATATTCTAATACAGGAATTGATTTTTCTAAAGAAATAAAACCAGAAGTATCAATACATGTATGAATACCTTGTTGCTTACATTTCATAAAAATATCTTTTACAAAATCAGGTTGAAGTAGAGGTTCACCACCACTAATAGTAATACCACCGTTTGAAAATTGCATATAAGGTTTATAACGTACAACTTCAGATACAATAGAATCAGAGTCAACTTCTTTACCATCGTTCATTTTCCATGTATCAGGATTATGACAATATTTGCATCTAAGCGGACAACCTTGAGTAAAAAGTATATAACGAATTCCTGGACCATCAACTGTACCACATGTTTCGATTGAATGTATTCTGCCTTTCATGGTATACCTCCTATATATGAAAGTAGTCAAGGTGATAATACACCTTGACTACTTATATAATATTAGAATCTTTCGTGGAATGTTCTGTTTATTACGTCTAGTTGTTGTTCACGTGTTAAACGAATGAAGTTAACTGCGTATCCAGAAACACGAATAGTTAATTGTGGATATTTTTCAGGGTGATCCATTGCATCAAGTAATGTTTCACGGTCAAATACGTTAATATTAACGTGGTGACCACCTTGTGTAAAGTAACCATCCATCATACCTACAAGGTTAGTATTACGTTCATCTGAATCTTTACCAAGAGCACCTGGAATGATTGAGAATGTGTAAGAGATACCATCTTCAGCATGTTGGTATGGAAGTTTAGCAACAGAAGCAAGAGATGCAACAGCACCTTTTGTATCACGGCCATGCATTGGGTTTGCACCTGGAGCAAATGGCTCGCCAGCTTTACGTCCATCAGGTGTGTTACCTGTTTTCTTACCGTAAACTACGTTTGATGTAATTGTTAAGATTGACATTGTAGGATAAGAATTTCTGTAAGTTTTGTGTTTTCTGATTTTGTTCATGAATGTTTCAGTAATCATAACTGCAATATCATCAGCACGGTCATCATTATTACCGTATGCAGGATATTCACCTTCAACAACATAATCAACAACTAAACCTTCTTCATTTCTAATTGTTTTAACTTTAGCATATTTAATTGCTGAAAGAGAGTCTGTTACAACTGAAAGACCAGCAATTCCTGTAGCGAATGTACGAAGAATGTCACGATCATGTAAAGCAAGCTCTAATTTTTCGTAGCAATATTTATCATGCATGTAATGGATAATATTTAATGTACTTACATAAAGTTCAGCTAACCATTCCATCATTTGGTCAAATTTAGCCCAAACATCATCATAATCAAGATATTCTGTTGTAACAGGTGCTAATTGTGGAGCAATTTGTTCTCCAGCTTTTTCATCTTTACCACCATTGATAGCGTAAAGAAGAGCTTTTGCAAGGTTAGCACGAGCTCCGAAGAATTGCATTTGCTTACCAATTCTCATAGCAGATACACAACATGCAATTCCGTAATCATCTCCCCAGTATGAACGCATTAAATCGTCATTTTCATATTGGATAGAGCTTGTTTCGATAGACATTTTTGCACAGAAGTTTTTGAATCCAACTGGCAAGTGTGTTGACCAAAGAACTGTTAAGTTAGGTTCTGGAGCAGGACCTAAGTTAGAAAGTGTATGAAGTACACGGAAACTTGATTTTGTTACAAGTGTACGTCCGTCTAATCCCATACCACCGATTGATTCTGTAACCCATGTTGGATCTCCAGAGAACAATTCGTTGTATGCAGGTGTACGAAGGAAACGTACCATACGTAATTTCATAACGAAGTGATCCATATATTCTTGAGCATCTTCTTCAGTGATAAGACCAGCTTTGATATCTCTTTCAATATAAATATCTAAGAAAGTACTTACACGACCAAGTGACATTGCAGCACCATCTTGTTCTTTAATAGCACCAAGATATGCAAAGTATGTCCATTGGATAGCTTCTTTAGCTGTTTGAGCAGGTTTAGAAATATCAAAACCATAAGAAGCAGCCATTACTTTTAATTCTTTAAGAGAAGAAATTTGCTCTGTTAATTCTTCACGAAGTTGGATGATGTTTTCAGTCATGCTAGGAACTTCAAGAGATAATTTTTGAGCTTCTTTGTCTTGGATTAGACGATCAATACCGTATAATGCAACACGACGGTAGTCACCGATAATACGACCACGGCCATAAGCATCAGGAAGACCTGTAATAATACCAGAATGACGAGCTTTTTTCATAGCTGTTGTATAAGCTGAGAAAACACCATCATTATGTGTTTTACGATATTTAGCAAAGATATCTATTGTTGATGGATCTAATTCATATCCATAAGATTCAAGTGCACTTTTTACAGTACGAGCGCCACCATTTGGCATAATGTTTCTTTTTAAAGGTGCATCAGATTGGAAACCAACGATTTGCTCAGCATCTTTATTTAAGTAACCAGGACCGTGTGAAGTAATAGAAGATGGAACTTTTGTTTCCGCATCTAAAATTCCTTTTTCAAGTTCTTTTTTCATAAGACCCATCGCATCGTTCCATAGGTCATCTGTTCTTTTAGTAGCCCCAGCAAGGAAAGTATCATCTCCTTCATAAGGTGTATAGTTTAATTGAATAAAGTCACGTACATTTACTTCTTTAGACCAAGTACCTGGTAAAAATCCATTCCATTGTTCAAACATGGTGAGGTCATCTCCTTTTAATTTCAAATATAATATAAAGTTAGTATTAACAAATTTTAAAAGAATAGTCATTTAGCTGCTATCGACAAATAAAAGTTAGTTAATAATAATTATTAAAAAGTATTTCTTACACACATATTATATAATGTATACTGTATACACGTCAATATGTTATTTGAAAAAAACTTAATATATTTTAAAAATCAACAGGAGGATAATAATATTGTTAAAAATTATGTAAAAATAAAGTATAAACAAATCCCATAGTATATAGGTATTATAAAAAAATACAGAATAAAGGTGTGTGAAGTATAAATATTTATTGTGAAAAAATACCATAAAATATATTGCGAATTAGAGACGGTTGTATTAGATAATATTGCCTTGTATAATAATGAAAGAATCATTTTATTATTTATAATTAAAGTAGAGGAGTTTTTAGATGGAACATATTAAAAATTTATTAGTTGGAATTGTGCTTGGGGTATCTAATGTTATTCCAGGAGTAAGTGCGGGAACTATGGCAGTTATTATGAATATTTATGATGAATTGCTAGATGCAGTTAGTTTAAATATTAATAAAATTAAAGAACATTTCATGTTTTTACTTATGATTGGTATTGGAGCAGTAGGTGGTATTATTGCTTTTAGCCATAGTATTAGTTATTTATTTGAAAATTATCCAATACCAACTCAGTTTGCTTTTATGGGTATTATATTAGGAAGTATTCCAATGATTGTTGGTAATGTGAAAAAAGATGGTGAAATAAAAACAAAACATTGGGTAGCTTTTTTAATAACTTTTATAATAATGTTAGTTATGGTTGTAATGGAAAGAACAAGTGTCGATGTTCAAGGCATTGCAATGGATAGAACATTTATGTCTGTAGTTGGATTGTTTGTATCAGGAGCACTTGCAGCTTTCGCAATGATTATACCAGGAATTAGTGGCTCATTTATTATGGTTACATTAGGTACATACGAAACGGTTATTGATGCAATTACTTATATGAATTTGCCAGTTATATTAATTACAGGAGTAGGTGTATTAGTAGGTTTATTTGGTGGTGTAAAATTAGTTAAAGTATTGCTAGAAAAATTTTCACAAGCAATGTATATGGCAATTTTAGGATTAGTAGTGGGCTCATTGTTAGTACTTTATCCAGGATTTGCATTTAATATGGAAGGAATATTATCAATTGGATTAATGAGTATTTGTGCTTTTGGTGCATATAAATTTTCAGATAAATAAAAATTTGGATATTTAGTAGTATAGAAATTTAATAATAATGATATCAAAAAAATATTAAATAAAGTAATATGCAAGCAAAGCTAAAGAAGTATGTAAATGAAGTTAAAGCAGGGCATCAACTAATATATGTATATGTATATGTATAAACAAAGCTAGAGTAGAGTATCAATGAAGCTAAAGTTGTATATAGACGAAGTTGAAGTTGTCTACAAATGAAGTTAAAGTGATGCATAAATGAATATAGAGAAGTATGTAAGTAAGAATAAATTAGTATGTGCATAGGGATAAATAAGGTTATAAGCAAATATATAGAAATACAAATTGGAGTATATAGAAATATCAGTATAATGAAACTATATATTGCTTGATAAACAGAGTAAAATTAGATATACTAAGGCGAAAAAACTAAAGGAGGCTACTATGGAAAACGATATTTATGTTTTTGGGCACCAAAATCCGGATACTGATTCAATTTGTTCGGCTATTGCGTATGCTCATTTAAAAAGTGTATTAGGATATGAAAATGTAAAACCGGTGAGATTAGGTCAAATTGCTAAAGAGGCGAAGTTTGCACTAGATTATTTTGATGTGCAAGAACCAATGTTATTAGAAAGTATTAAGCCACAAGTAAGTGATATGAAATATTATGTAGCACCACCAATTTATCAAGTGGATTCTGTAAAAAAAGCTTGGGATGTAATGATGACAAATAGCAGTCCAATGACACCTATATTAAATCCAGATAATAAATTGGCTGGAATTTTATCTGTTTCTGATATTTCTAAAAAATATATAGGATTAACAGATGGAAGTGTTTTAAAGGATCATAATACACCATTTGTAAATATACCAGCTGTATTAGATGGAAAAATCATAAGGGGTGAATATCCACATCCATATGTTAAAGGAGATGTTTACACAACATCATCTATAGAGTCACATGAAAAAATTCAAGAAGATGATATTGTAATTACTGGAAATAACAAAGAACAGATAGAGTTAGCTATAAAATCTGGTGCAGGTTGTGTAATTATTACAGATCAAGATATGGATAATTGCATGGTTAACAATCTGCCTGAAAGTTTATGTGCAGTAGTTTGTACGCCATATTCATTTTTTAAAACTATAAAGATGATTTCACAAAGTATATCTGTCAAAAATTTAATTAATAAGCAAGAGCTTATATATTTTGAAACATCAGATACGATAGATGAAGTGAAAGAAACTATGATTAATTCAAGACATCGTCATTTTCCTATTTTGGACAAAGAAGGTGTAGTACAAGGTGTTATTTCAAAAAGGCATATTATAGATATTAAGAAAAAACAAGTAATTTTAGTAGATCATAATGAGCAAACTCAAAGTGCACCAGGTATTGAGCAGGCAGAAATTTTAGAAATTATAGATCATCACCGTATTGCAAATATCAATACAGGTATACCAGTATTTGTAAGAGCAGAGCCAGTGGGTTGTACGTCTACAATTATTGCAAAAATGTATGAAGAAAATAACATAATGCCACCAAAAAGTATTGCTGGAATTATGCTTAGTGCTATTATTTCTGACACGCTATTATTTAAATCACCAACATGTACTGCAGTTGATATAAAAATGGCAGAGCGTTTAGCAAAAGTGGCTGAAGTGGATATGGATAAATATGGAATGGATTTATTAGCGGCAGGGACATCTTTAGAAGGTGTAACAGCGCAGGAATTATTAGGTATTGATCGTAAGCAATTTGCATTAGATAAATATAATGTTTCTGTTGCTCAAATCAATACAGGAGATTTCAAAAGCATTGCTAAAATGAAAGAAGAAATTCTTGAAGAAATGAATAGCCTTATTACGAATGAAAAATTAGATGTTATTGTTTTTATGGTAACAGACCTTATAGTAGGAGGCTCGGAACTTATTGCAGTTGGTCCTGAAAAATGGATTGCAGATAATGCATTTGAGATGAAAAAAGAAGAGCTTAGTATATTTATTAAAGACGTTTATTCAAGAAAAAAACAAATAATGCCAAAATTAATGAGTGCTGTTCAAAATGTTTAATTTAATAGACGTTGATTAATGCATGTATATTGTTTATAATGAAGAAGAATAATATTGAAAAATGTATATATATTAAGGAGACAAGTTATGGCAAAACAAGTTCTAAAAGAAATGATTATCGGAGAGATTTTACAAACTGACAAAGGACTTATTCCAATTCTTATGAATTCAGGAATGCACTGCTTAGGATGCCCATCAGCACAGATGGAAACATTAGAAGAAGCATGTGTAGTTCATGGTATAGATGTTCAAAACCTTGTCAATGAAATGAACGAATATTTAGCAACACTTTAAATAATAAAAAAAAACCTCTTCTACTAAGAAGAGGTTTTTTTATAAATGTTTAGTAAGTAAGTCTATAGCATTTGTTGGAATTATAGTTTTTCCATGTTCTAAAAGAAACGATTCATTAAGATCACTAGAAAGTCCTAAATCACCAAATTCGGAAAGTAGGCTAAATAGTACTTCTTTTTCAGTATCTTGTTTTTCGTTATTTTGAAAAATCATAAAATAACGGTCGCCGTATTTGTATAGAGATGTATCACCAAAGTAAATATGATTTATATAATGTGCTGCGCTACATATATCATCAAAGTTTTTGAAACAATACATAAATGTTTTGTTTTCTAAAACAGGTTCTTCAGCAGAATCTGAAGTTGGTGGTGTTCCCATAAGTTCTAAGTCGGTTAGGCGATCTTCAAGTGGTTCTTTGAACGTGCGATGTGTAGGTCTTTCACCAACACCATCAAGTTTTTCATCAATTTGAGAAGGATCCTCTACTTTTGTAATAACAATCATAATACTATCAGTTGATAGTGGGACAGCTTCTATCATTAAAGGAACATTTTCTGTTTCAAAACCAAAATTATCATAGGCTTGTGACATCATGTCTTTAAAAAGTGCTTGTGCTTTTGAAGAGCCATATGCCAATTCGCCAATTTTAATGTTGCGATTTTGCAAATCAGAAGGGTCTAAAGTAACTCGAATTTGTGTTTCGCTTATTTTTTCGATTTTCATATAACTCACATCCTTTCGTTCTGCACCTACATATAAAAGTGCTTAAAGATATAGATTAGTATAAAGTAATGATAAAAAAAAGTAAAGAGGATAAATGTATCAATTAAAACTATGAAATTACTATGATACTATTATATGAAGGAAGTATATATTTTAATTCATAAATAAAGATAGTTAGTTTTATGAAAATACAGGCATTTTTTGACGTATTAAGGTACAATATATAATATATATAGTATTATACTTATGAAAAAGGAGTTTTGAAGATGATTAAAAAATTATTTCTAGGAATAGTTGTATTGGTTATTATTGGAATTAGTATTATAATTGCAGATACTCAGATGCCATCTAAAGAAAATATTAACCCACTTACATATTTTGATGAATTTAAAAGTAACCAACAAAATATGGTTTTTGAAGACACTCGTGTAGACTGGGATATGCCAGTTATAGAAAAAAATGAAGAAATATATATAGAATCGACTTGGGCAAATAAATTTATTAGTGATTATTTATTTTATGATGAAGATGAAGAAATATTTAGTATAGCAACGTTAGAAGAAGTAATTCGCGTAAATGTGAACACGAATCAAGTGATAGTTAATAATAAACCAGATTCTAGAACTATTCCACTAATAAAAGATGGAAATCGTCTTTATATAGGGGAGAGTTATATAGAAGAATTATTTGGATTTGATATAAAAAAAGGAAATGATGGAAGACTCGTATGTGCAACAGATTTGAAAATACAAAAACAAACTGCAGAAGTAACATCAAGAAAAGATTACATTAGAACAAAACCTGATAAAAAATCACCTAGTATAGGTACGGTATTAAAAGGGGATAAATTGTTAGTATATAGTGAAAATAATGGATATTTACGAGTGCGTGATGAAAATGGAATAGTTGGATATATAAAAGAAAATAAAGTTAAAATAACAGGTGAGACAGTTGTAAAAGAAGATAAGAAATATGAAATAGAACCAATAAAAAATCCTTTAAATGATAAAGTGAAAATGGTATGGGATCAAATGACAGTTACAACAGCAGGTGATTGGAATTCAAAAAAATATGAACCTGTTAAACATATAAATGTTATTTCACCAACATGGTTTGAATTTGCAGATGAAGAAGGTAATTTGATAAGTAGAGTAAATAAAGATTATTTAAATGCGGCGCACAATAGGGGAATTCAGGTGTGGGCATTAATGAGTCATAATTTTACAAAACCTCAGTATACAAGAGAAATTTTAATTAGTACAACGAAAAGACAACATGTTATAGACCAATTAGTAGAAGCGGTTGTTCAGTATGATTTAGATGGTATTAATATTGATATAGAAAATATACAAGAAGATTTTTCCGCGGAATGGGTACAGTTTATGAGAGAATTATATCCACAACTAAGAGCAGTTGGAGCAACGGTATCTGTGGATATATATATGCCTTCGGCATGGTCTAAGCATTATAGACGAGATGCAATAGGTGAAGTAGTAGATTATTTTATAGTTATGGCATATGATCAACATTGGTCGGGGTCAGAAGAAGCAGGACCTACAGCGGGTATAAACTGGATAGAAGAAGGACTTGTGGAAAATTTAAAAGAAGTACCAAATCATAAACTTGTTTTGGGAATACCTTTCTTTACAAGATTATGGGAAGAATCAGAAGACCAATTGATATCAAAACCGTTAGGAATAGATAGTGCTAATAAAATGGTCCAAAAATGGAAAACAGAAATTTTTTATGACCAAGAACATGCAAACCAATACACAGAAACTACAAAAGACGGTGTTACGAAAAAAATATGGTTAGAAGATATGGAATCTATGAAAAAACGTATTGAATTAATACAGACATATAATTTGGCAGGTTTTTCAAGCTGGAAATTAGGGTTAGAAAATCATGAAGTATGGGATATTTTAAAAACAGTTAAATAAAAAAATTTAGACAAGATATCATTATTATTTATAATATGTCTTGTCTTGTTTTTTTTGTGGTAAACATATAAAATTCGTAGTATGATAATGTTTAATGAAGGATTTACTTGGAGGAAAATAATGATTGATTCAGCAAGGTATGATAATATGGTTTATAAAAGATGCGGAAATAGTGGGTTATTATTACCGGCGATTTCATTAGGATTGTGGCATAATTTTGGTAATGTAGATGCATATGAAAATAGCAAAGATATGGTATTGCAAGCATTCAATTTAGGAATTACACATTTTGATTTAGCGAATAATTATGGCCCACCAGCGGGATCGGCAGAAGAAGTTTTTGGACAAATCTTACAAGAAGAACTTAAAGAGTATCGTGATGAACTTATTATTTCTACTAAAGCAGGATGGGAAATGTGGCCTGGACCATATGGAAATAATGGATCAAGAAAATATTTATTAGCAAGTTTAGATCAAAGTCTTAAACGTATGGGGATAGATTATGTAGATATATTTTATTCACACCGTCGTGATATAAATACACCACTTGAAGAAACTATGGGAGCTTTGGCGACAGCAGTACAACAAGGAAAAGCGTTGTATGTAGGTATTTCAAGTTACAATACACTAGATACAAAAAAAGCTTGTAGTATATTAAAAAATATGGGTGTACCATGTTTGGTGCATCAACCATCATATTCTATGTTAAATCGTGGAATAGAAGATGGACTAATAGATATGCTAAAACAAATAGGTATGGGATCAGTAGCGTTTTGTCCATTAGCGCAGGGGTTATTAACGGATAAATATTTGGGAGGCAGTATACCTGAAAATTCCCGAGCAGCTAAAGAGCATGGTGCATTAAAAGAAGAACATATTACAGAAGAAGTTTTAGATAAAGTGACAAAGCTTAATCAAATAGCGATAAGAAGAGGGCAAACGTTAGCGCAAATGGCAATAGCATGGACGATTCGTCCAGGCGGAGTAACATCTGCAATTATAGGAGCTAGTAATCCTCGTCAAATTGTTGAAAATGTTAAAGCGTTAGATAATATGATATTTACAGAAGAAGAACTTAATGAAATTGAAGAAATACTTAAATAACATGGCATTATTTCATCACTAATCTAATACAATAAAAGAGGACAATGTATTTAGAAAGGTGAGAATATGAAAAAATATAATAATAATTTGATTGTTGTAGGATTTATTTTTTTACTAGGAGTTTGTGCATATTTTAAATTTGCAAATACAAGTGCAGAAACTTTTAACTTAGCTACGGCATCAAAAGTTGTAGTTATTGACCCAGGACATGGGGGGTATGATCCAGGGAAAGTTGGCTCATTAGGTATTCATGAAGATGAGATTAATTTGCAAATTGGAATAAAACTAAAAGACTACTTAGAGCAGTCGGGAGCAACGGTTATTATGACTAGAATGGATGATACGTATTTAGAAGGTTCTAGTGGTGATACCCACAAAAGAAAAGATATGAGTTATAGAAAAGATGTTATTGATACAAGTGAAGCAGATATTTTGGTAAGTATTCATCAAAACGCATTTACTCAACCTAAAGTTAAAGGGGCACAAGTTTTTTATTATAAAGGTTCTGAAAAAGCACAACTACTAGCAGATAGTATACAGGAATCTATAAAAAACAATGCTGATGCTGATAATAATCGGTCTACAAAAAGTAGTCAAGATTATTACATATTAAAAAAGAGTGAAATGCCAGGAGTTATTATCGAATGTGGATTTTTAACTAATCTAGAAGAAGAAAAATTGCTAGTAACAGAGGAATACCAAGATAAAATAGCGTGGGCAATTTATAGCGGTATTGTAGATTATTTTGAAAAAGTAGATGATAATGTCCAACAATAAATTTAGATGTATGATAAAAAATTAAAAAATTATAAAAAAACAGATATGAATGTTTAATACATTCGTATCTGTTTTTTTTGTTAAATTGCAGCGGTAATTGCTTCTAGTGCTTTTAATAATAAAGGCAATGTATCATGTGTAATATTAGATAAAGAAAGACGAACGTACTTAGAAGTAGATTTAAAACAAAAAAGCTCACTAGGAGAAACTATTATGTTATATCTAAGAAAAATTGCGATTGTATTTTCAATAGTTGTATTTAGTGGACGTATCCAAAAAAGCAAACTTTGCTTAGATGTATAACATTCGATAGTATCTGTATGAGCATCTAAAAATTGTTTTACAGTTTCATGAAAAGAATGCATCATTTCATGAAGTTTTAGTTTTAGACTAGCAAATGCATTAGATTGCATATAAAAATATAAAACACGTTCGTTGAAAGTGTATTCATAATTATTTAGTAAACGAGAAGTTAGCATTTTTGGAAGTGCGACAAAACTATATTGTAAGTGAGGTAAATATAATTTTGAAAAATGATATAAAAATATAACGCAATCATCTTTATCTAAAGAAAATAATGGTTTTAGAGGCACTGTATCGTGAACGAAATCGTTATAAGTACCATCTTCAATTAAAAAACAATTATGTAGTTTTGCAAGCCGCAAAAGTTCTGATTTTGTTTTTTCGCTATAGTGAATGCCAGTAGGATTTTGAACATATGACGATAGCCAAATAAAAGAAGTTTTGTTTTTTGATAATTCTAACTCTAGATGCGGTATAGACATACCTTCATTAGTCATAGGTATTTCAACGATTTTTGTACCACGAGATTTGAGATAAGATGTATAAGTCAAATCATGGTGAGCTTCGACACATATCGTATTATTTGGATGCATTTGAATAAGATTTATTAAAAAATTTGAAAATGAATTAACTATATGCAGTTGTGCAGTAGGCACTTTTACACCGGCTGAAGTAAGAAACTTACAAGCATATTCACGAATGGTAGTTTGTTCTCTGCGCAAAGGATCTGAAAAAGCATTCCATCCTTCAGTATGAGCAATAGTAGTTAATAAATTTTGTAATAAATCTGTAGAAAAAATTTCTTTTGGAAAACTTAACGAACTACAAGGAATGGGCTTTGGTTGTTCGGTAGTTGGCCCAAAAAGAGTTGAACCAACATAGGTTCCGCTCCCCATATGTGCATTAACAAGTCCTTGATTTTCTAATCTTTTATACGCACTAACTACAGTATCACGATTAATATGTAGTTTAGAAGAAAGCAAACGAATAGTCGGAAGCTTTGTTTTAGGTGGAAGAGTGCCAGATTTTATTAATTTGGAAAGCTCTTCTGCGAGTTGGACATATAGGGGCGTCGGGTCATTTTTTGAAAGTCTAATAGCACAAAACATAATGTTGTCCTCCTTATTAATATAATATATTACTGGAATGTAAAAAATATCCATATTTAAGGAAAAGAGTGAAAATATAAAATAAAAAGTTGCTAAAATATAAAAAAAAAGAAGGTATAACCTTCTTTTTTAAGATTTTAATTTTAAAAGGCGAACATCATCACCAAACACACGACAAACAGTATAGTTTCCAAATAATCTAGAAACAATTCGATCAGAATAAAGTGCACGTAATTCTTTTGAACCTAGGTTTGTGGAAACAATCGTTGATTTTTGATTTAAGAACCTTGTATTTAGTACATGGAATAAATCAGGTGCTGTAAAGCTGTTTTGAACTTCAGTACCAAAGTCATCAATTACAAGTAAATCAACATCAAATAAAGTGGCAAGTGCATGTTTAGAATCATCTTCCATATCTTGGCGGTGGAAGCGTGATTCTTGAAATAGTGAAAAAAGTTCTTGGGCACTCAAGTAAAGTACGCTATAACCTTTATCTAGAATTTCTTTTGCTATACAGTTACATAAAAAAGTTTTACCAAGTCCTGTAGGTCCTACAAAAAGAAGATTTTCGCTACAAGAATCAAAATACTCAGTAAAAGCAACTGCTTTATTATAAATAGTAGTCATATGTTCTCTAGGGGATTGTCCAAATTGTGGATGCACCTCAGTAGAGTAAACGTTAAGCGAAAATGTGTTGAAATTTTCGGTTGAAAGTGTATGACGTAAATTTGATTGACGATAAGCAAGGTCTATTAGCGCTTGTTTAAAACATGGACAAGGAATACTTTTTGTGAAATATTGAACACCTTCTATTTCAGAAGGTGCAGATTCATTAAGAAATCCTGTATCTTGGCACTGTTCACATTCATACTGAGGATCTAAGTAATCAATCGGATAGTCATATTCCGCAAGTAATTGTTTTTTTAGGCGAACTAATTCTTCATTTCTTTCACGAGAAGTTTCTATCCAATCAGTGCCATTATTATTACTTAGAGCTTCTTTTAAAAGACTAATACCGATTTTATTTATAGAACGGTCGATTTTTTCTATATCAGGAATTTGTTTGTATATAGCTTCTTCCCGAGCGCGTCTGTTAGAAGCGGCTAAAGTTCTTTTTTTATCATAAATTTGCATAAGTAATTTGTATTGCGCAGCTGTACTGTTCACTATGATTTACCTCCTAAAAGAGTTTGTTTCATATAATCATTAGCATTATTTTCTAGTTCGTCTAAATCCCAATTATGAGAATACATTGTAGTAAAATTGGTGTTTTTCGGAGCAGAAGTTCTAGCAGGTGGAGTTTTTTTAGAGTGGGCTTTATCTAAATTATCAATATCACTTATAGATGTAACATTATTTTTTGCCCAATTTTCTAAAATAGAACCTAAGTAATTTAAACTTGGACTAGAAGCTTGCAAAACTGTGCGTTTACAAGCTTCTAAAATAAGTTCAAGACTAAACTTTTTAAGCCATGTAGTTAAAAGTTCACGTTCGTGTTTTGTAATAGTTTCGCCAGAGCGACCTAATGCTTTCAAAATTTGACGATATTGTTTTGTAACAGTAGTTTGCATTTTAGCAGCTTCAACAGATGTAATACCAGCATCTACCCACCCAAGTGCAACAGTTTCAATGTAACGGATTTTTTTGTGGCCGTTAGAAACACAATATTCTATCAAATATTCTATCAAATCAAGTGGCATATTAAGCCAGTCGTATAGGCCAAATAAAACTTGTTGGTCAGTACTAGAAAGCATACGACCAAGATATTCTTCAGCAATACGAAAAAGATTAGATATAGATTGATGTTGTTTTTTGTATAGAAGAAGTTCATCTTTTGTATAGTGTGGTCGTGTTTGCTGAAGATGAACTTTGTTTGTATTTGAATTTTGTTGTGATGTATCTACAGCAACTGTATCATCAGGTTTAGATAAGAAAAAAGTTAAGCTAAATGTATCTGATGATGTCGAAGAAAAAGAAATTACTTTTTTGTCATGCCAATATTGAAGACCTAGCAACAATTCTTGGTGTAGCATTTCAAGTTGTTTGGCAGTTTCTTCTAAGTTAATTGCAGATAAAGAATTTTGTTTTTGTGCAAGCAAATAGAGATATAATTTAACGTAGCCCCCCAATGCTTGTGGCATAAAATCAGTAATAAACCAATAAGGTACACTGATTATTTCTTGAGCTAATGGTTCGAAAGTAACGTATGCCACAACAAGCACCTCCTTATAATATTTATTATGTCATTATATCACATATAAACCATAAATACAGGCTATAACGACAATAAAACTCCTCAAAATGAGGAGTTTTATAATTAATAGCCGAGTAAAATATCAGCGATTTGATTTACATTTCCAGCGCCCATTAAAATTATTAAGTCACCAGGAAGGCAGTTTTCAAGCAAATAATCAGTTATTTCATTAAAATCAGAAATGAAACAAGCATTAGATGTTGTTTTATCCATGCGATTAACAATGTCTAGCGCTTGTATATCACCAGGATTTTTTTCACGAGCTGCATAAATATCAGTAACAATTACATTTTCAGCTTGAGAAAGAATATTTGCAAAATCATCTAAAAAAGCTTTTGTACGTGTATATGTGTGCGGTTGAAAAACGATAAAAAGACGTTTGTGGTCAAAGTTTTTGGCAACAGATAAAGTTGCGGCAATTTCTGTTGGATGATGAGCGTAGTCATCAACAATTGTAATACCATGAAGAGTACCTTTTATTTCAAAACGTTGGTCAGCACCTGTAAAAGTAGAAATTCCTTTATTGATAGAGTTTATATCTATGTTCAAGAAGTTACAAACAGCGCATACAGATAAAGCGTTTAAAACATTATGCATTCCGTGTACATGAAGTTGTAAATTTCCTTTTAATGAACCTTTGTAGTAAACATCAAAAGATGGGCAAGCGGTTGCATCAAAAACAATATTTTGGGCATACCAATCACTATTAGAATCAAGTCCAAATGTTTCAACTGTGCAAACTAAATCTTTAGAAAAATTACGAACATCATCAATATTACTATTTATAGCTAAAAACCCATCTGAAGGAATAAGTTTGCCAAATTCTAAAAAAGAATTTCTAATTTGGTGTATGTCTTTAAAGTAGTCCATATGGTCTTCTTCAATATTTAAGATAATACCTATTTTAGGAAAGAAGTTTAGAAAACTATCGCAATATTCACACGCTTCAGTAACAAAATAGTCATTTCCGCCGATTCGAATGTTGCCACCAAGTGATTTTAAAATTCCACCAACAGTAATAGTTGGATTTAAGTTACTACCTATTAAAGCTTCTGATAACATAGAAGTTGTTGTTGTTTTTCCATGAGTACCTGCAACACAAATAGGATTTTTATAAATATTCATTAGGTGACCTAAAAATTCAGATCTAGTTATAGCAGTAATTCCAAGTTCTTTTGCACGAACAAGTTCAGGATTATCAGCTGCAATAGCAGCAGTGTATACTATAAGGTCTATATTAGAGTTGATATTTGAACCACTATGAGGTACATGAACATCGATA
>JBOFDK010000036.1:0-14656 GCA_051646925.1 Cellulosilyticaceae bacterium
TACTATAGTGAAAGAAAAGCAGATGATTAAATGATGAAAATAGTATATATAATTATATTAATAATTATATATACTATTTTTTATTAAGCATTGATGTCAAAATAGAAAGTGATAAATCTGCTGAAAGTATGAATATAACAATAAAAATATTGTTGCATTATTTAATTCTAAAATTAAATAGTCACGTTTAAATACAAATGTTAAAATATTTCAATATTTATACTTTTTATATTTAAAAGCATTGAGAAAGTGTGTTATAATAAAGAAGAGTTTATTTTGAAAAAAGGTGGGAGGGGAATAGATGATTATAGGTAAAGGTGATTTAAAACAGTTCCAAAGTATCTATTGTGTTATTAAGTGGATACTTATATTCATACTATTCTTTACACTCGATGAAGTAGTGTATTCAAATATTAATGTATTTGAAGAAATTACGATTGTTTTAGTTTGTGTTTCGGTATGGAATGGTTGTGTATATTATGCATATCGGATGGTTCAAGATAATGAATTAGCAAACAGAAATATTAATATTGTTGAAATTATAGGTGATATTATTTCAATTACATATATTGCAAAAGCACAAGGGGTTTATGGAGATGGGTTTGTATGTACACTTTTTATATTTGTTGCTGTTGTAGTTTTTGTTAGGTTTGGACATTCGGCAGTTTCTTATGTTTTAATATCCTGTATCATTATAGATGTATATTATATTTATCAAGCGATTTATATACGAACTCATATTTTGAAAGAACAAAAATTTTATATGATTATTGCGCTACTAGGTGGCGTAATATGGATGGCATATTATATAATTAAAGAAAATGAAAGACTTAAATTATTACTTTCGCTTAAAGATACAGATGTGCAAGATTTAGAACAAAATTTAAAAGAACTTAATGATTTGAAAGAACTTAGTGCAATAGTATATAAAAGTAATGAAATAGATGGAGTCGTATCAAGTTTATTAAGTAATATATACAAAGTTATTTGTTCTGAAGGTATAGGAATAATATTGTATGGTGATAATAATGTTGAAAGTGATGCAAAATGGTACAATTATGTAGAAATTTTGAAAGAACGCGCTAAAAAAGAGGATAATTTACCATTTCAAAATTTTTATGCACAAAATGAATTACAAAACTTACGTGATCATAAATCATATAAACATTGTATATTATCACATGCACCTATTAGAGTTGATATTGAAGCAAATCCATTCATCAAATCATTATTACCAGATAAATATGATCCGTATATATATTTTTTTAATATTATTAAACCTGATGGGGAATGTGGGCTTGTTATTTGTAATACAAAAGAACGCCTAGAAGATTCAAAGTGTAAACAAATCGATGAATTAGTCAAATATGCAGGGCTTGCACTAGTTCAGGTACAACGCTTAGAGGATGAAAAAAAGAAATTTAAAATTGATGCATTGACAGGAATAAATTCACGTAGATACATTGATGAGCTTATGCCCGAAATGATTAAACGTGCGGAAGAAAATAAAGATTATATATGTATTTTATTTGCAGATATCGATCATTTTAAATATTTTAACGATACATTTGGTCATAAAACAGGCGATTTTGTATTAAAAGAAGTAGCAAATATATTAAAAAATAATATAGTTGATGATGCCATTGTAGGACGTTTTGGCGGAGAAGAATTTGTTGGAATGCTATATGGTAAAAATGAAGAAGAGAGTATGCAAATTGCAGAAAAAATTAGAGAGAATGTCCAACAATTTAAAGTTAGTAAATACACAGGAAAAAATACTTACATAACTATAAGTATTGGAGTTGCAGTATTTTGTGGAAATGAA
Organism: Cellulosilyticaceae bacterium; assembly: GCA_051646925.1. GTDB lineage: Bacteria > Bacillota > Clostridia > Lachnospirales > Cellulosilyticaceae > JBOFDK01. The sequence continues at coordinate 1,826 of JBOFDK010000036.1, forward strand.
TGTTGTTTGGAAGAAATGATACACTGTGCAGATAGTGCGATGTATGAAGCGAAAAAAGAAAGAAATAAAGTAGTGCTATATCGCAAGGAGGTATAAAAAATGGAAATGAAAATTTTAGAATTACTAGAAAAAAATGCTAGATATACAACTTATGACTTAGCAACAATGCTTGGTGTGGATGAGAGCAACGTTAAAATGTGTATAGAGGAACTTGAAAAAAAACAAGTGATATGTGGTTATAGAGCACTTATTAATTGGGATAAAATAGAAAATAGAGAAATTGTTACAGCATTAATCGAAGTGAAAGTAACCCCACAACGTGGGGAAGGATTTGATAAAATAGCTGCAAGAATTTATAAATTTGATGAAGTTAAATCTGTTTATTTAATGTCGGGTGGTTTTGATTTAACAGTAATAGTAGAAGGAAAAACTATGAAAGAAGTAGCGTTGTTTGTCGGTCAAAAATTGGCGGCACTAGATGCTGTTTTAAGTACAGGTACTCATTTTGTTCTAAAAAAATATAAAGACAATGGTATTTTATTAGAAGGGATGAAGAAAGATGAAAGGATGTTAATATCACCATGATAAATATTGAACAAATGATTGCAAAAAAAGTGGCGAGCATTCCTCCATCTGGTATTCGTAAGTTTTTTGATGTAGTAAATGAAATGGGCGGAGATGCTATTTCACTAGGTGTTGGAGAGCCTGATTTTGATACACCGTGGCATATAAGAGAAGAAGGTATTTATTCTTTAGAGCAAGGAAAAACAGTTTATTCTGCAAATGCAGGCTTATTAGAACTTAGAGAAGAAATTGTTACTTATATGAAACGTAGGTTTGAAGTGGAGTATTGTCATAAAACTCAATGCTTAATAACAGTTGGTGGAAGTGAAGGAATTGATTTGGTACTTCGAACTTTGTTAGAAGAAGGAGATGAAGTACTAATTCCGGAACCATCATTTGTATCGTATAAACCATGTACAGTACTAGCAGGCGGAGTACCAGTACCTATTATTACAAAAGAAGAAGATGATTTTAAATTAACAGCTGAAGCTTTAAAAGCAGCTATTACAGAAAAAACAAAAATTTTAATAATGCCGTTTCCAAATAATCCAACAGGAGCAATTATGGAGCGTAGTGATTTAGAAGCTGTTGCAGAGGTAATAAAAAATCATAACATTATAGTTGTGACAGATGAAATATATGCAGAGCTTACTTATGGGCAAGACCATGTTTCGTTTGCAAGTATAGATGGAATGTATGAAAGAACAGTAATATTAAGTGGATTTTCAAAAGCGTATGCAATGACAGGTTGGAGATTAGGATATGCTCTAGGACCTAAGTCAATAATAGCTATGATGACAAAAATTCATCAGTATGCAATTATGTGCGCACCTACAACTAGCCAGTATGCTGCGATTGAAGCTATGAAAAATGGTGATGAAGATGTGAAAATGATGAGAAATGCATACAATCAAAGAAGGCGTATGATGATAGATGGATTTAGAAAAATGGGTCTTTCTTGTTTTGAGCCTAAAGGCGCATTTTATGTGTTTCCATGTATTAAACGTACAGGATTGACTAGTGAAGAGTTTTGCGAAAAACTTTTGCATACACAAAAAGTAGCAGTAGTACCAGGAACAGCATTTGCTGATTCAGGCGAAGGATTTATAAGGTGTTCTTATGCTTGTTCAATAGAACAAATTAAAGAGGCACTTGAGCGTATTGAAAAATTTGTGAAAAATTATATATAAAAAAGAAACACTAACATTTGTTAGTGTTTCTTTTTGCAATCTGGGCATATACCATAAAAATAAAGCTGCTCTTTAGATAATGTAAAACCTGTAAGCGCTTCAACATCTAACTTATAGCTTGGAAGTAAACCTGTATCTAAATCAACTACGTTGTTACAATCTGTGCATATAACGTGAGGATGTTCTAAAGTAGTTGCATCATAGCGGTATGAATCTTCACCCACATTTAGTTGCTGAATAAGTGATGCTTTAACTAGAGCATCGAGCGTCTTGTATACTGTTGCAAGACTCATAGTTGGATGCGTCTCATGTAGACTAGTATATATTGTCTCAGCGCTAGGGTGGCAAGTCGTATTTTTAAGCATATAAAAAATAGCTAGACGTTGAGGCGTTACTTTTAAATTATGATTGCGTAAACATATTGCTGTATTATGCATATAATCACTCCTATGTGATAATTAATATTATTAATATTCTAAGGCAAATTGCATGAAAAAGCAATACTTTTTTTATGCAATCATAACCTATATAGCTTTATAGCATAAAATCTATAGATAAAAAAAGATGTTAAATATATTTAGTGATAAAATTTATATGATATATTACTATTAAAAATATGTATTATTACTAATAATGTGCTTAACTAAATTTATACCTACATAAATTACTGTTATTATAAAGTTTTAATTTTAAATTCAATAATATAAAAAGAACAAGATGTAAGGAGTTTTAAATATGCATTATATTTATATTGCTTTATGCCGAGATGGTACGTACTATACAGGATATACAAATGACATAGAAAAACGTTTAGCTGCGCATAATGATGGTAGAGGTGCAAAATATACAAAATGTAGACGACCTATAAAAATTGTATATAAAGAAGAATATACTTTGAAAAGTGATGCATTAAAACGAGAATATGCAATCAAACAATTAAAACGGTCAGAAAAAATAAAATTAATTACAAAAGAAGAACTAAAATTAATTGCTCAAAAAGAAAGGAAAGAAGAACATATGAAACTTATAGAAAATGATTGGATGAATTATTTGAAAGGTGAGTTTGAAAAAGAATATTTCAAAAGATTAATGGAATTTTTGGATAATGAGTATGAAAACAAAACTATATATCCTCCAAAAGATGAGGTATTTAGTGCACTTAATACAACATCATATAAAGATACGTTAGTCGTAATTTTAGGGCAAGACCCATACCATAAAAAAGGCCAAGCACATGGAATGTCTTTTTCAGTAAGACCAGGCGTTCAAATACCACCATCATTAGTTAACATATTTAAAGAACTTAAAGACAGTCTAGGATGTGATATGCCAAACAACGGTTATTTACTTCCGTGGGCGCAACAAGGAGTTTTGTTACTGAATACTGTATTAACAGTGGAAGAGGGCAAAGCTGGGTCACATCACCAAAAAGGATGGGAAATTTTTACAGATTATATAATTAAATTATTAAATGAAAAAGAACAACCAGTTATATTTTTATTATGGGGGACACCTGCAAAGAAAAAAATGAGTTTAATTACAAATCCTCAGCATAAGATTTTGACAACTGTTCATCCAAGCCCGTTATCTGCATATCGTGGTTTCTTAGGATGTAATCATTTTAAAGAAGTGAATGAGTATTTAGTTTCTTGGGGTAAGAAGCCAATAGATTGGCAAATTAGATAAAAATAAAATAATTGAATTGTAAAAACTTATTTACTGAAGTATACTGTTAAAATAAATAAATTTAGAAAAGTAGGTGATACGATGCAATTAAAGATACCAGAAAATTATAAATCATTTATGGATTTAAGAGAAACAGAAGTAGCAATCAAAAAATTAAAAGATTATTTCGAAAATGCTTTGGCATATGAACTTTATTTGACACGTGTTTCAGCACCACTATTTGTTAAACCACAAACAGGTCTAAATGATAACTTAAATGGCATAGAACGTGCGGTTAGTTTTGATATTAAAGATGATAACGGAGCAACAGCCGAAATAGTGCATTCATTAGCAAAGTGGAAACGTATGGCATTATCGCGTTACGGGTTTGGCATAGATGAAGGTTTATATACAGATATGAATGCTATTCGCCGAGCAGAAGAACTAGATAATTTACATTCGCTTTATGTGGACCAATGGGACTGGGAAAAAGTAATAACAAAAGAAATGCGTACTGAAGATTATCTTAAAATGACTGTGAAAAAAATATTTAATGCTTTCAAAAAAACAGAAAACTATATAATGAGAGAATATACACAATTAGAAAGTTGGTTGCCGGATGAAATAACATTTATCACAACTGAAGAATTGTTATTAGCATACCCAAATTTATCTGCAAAAGAGCGTGAAGATGAAATTTGTAAATTAAAAAAAGCAGTATTCATAATGAAAATAGGTGATAAGTTGTCAAATGGACAATCTCATGATGGGCGTGCACCAGATTATGATGACTGGTCATTAAATGGTGATATTATGTTTTGGAATCCACTACTTAATCAGGCTTTTGAATTATCTTCTATGGGTATACGTGTAGATGAAATTGCACTACGCAATCAGCTTGAAAAAACTAACTGTATAGAGCGTGAAAAATTACCGTTTCATAGTGCGTTATTGTCAGGAGAGTTACCATATACGATAGGCGGAGGTATTGGGCAATCTCGTATTTGTATGTTCTTTTTACATAAAGCGCATATAGGAGAAGTTCAAGTTTCGATATGGCAAGATGAAATGATTAAAATTTGCGAAGAAAAAGGTATTTATTTATTATAAATACAAATTATAAATAAAATAAAATAAAAAAACACGTTACAATATAAATGGAACGTGTTTTTTTATTGAAAAAGATTTTAATTTCGATAAATGTTCGGTAAAATAAAAATAACATTAAAAATAATACATTTAAAATAGGAGATTATGAAAAAATGGATAAATATGTTGTGTTAGATATTGAAACAACGGGTACTAGTATTTTAGATAGTGATATTATTGAAATTGGTGCAGTGTATATTGAAAACAATCAAGTAACAAAAATATTTAATCAACTAGTTTATACACCACAAGTAATCACGCCATATATTCAAGGTATTACTGGAATTAATAATATGATGCTTGAAGGAAAACCACATATAGAAGAAGTACTTATAAAGTTTATAGAGTTTTGTGGTGATGCGCCAATTGTTGGACATAACGTTATATTATTTGACTATCGCATGATTAAAGCGAAAGCTAAAAAATATAAAATTGATTTTCAAAAAGATGCAGTAGATACATTAGTAATTGCGCGCAAATATTTGAAAAATTTGCCTAGTAGAAAATTAGGAGATTTATGTACGTATTATAATATTAATTTGGTAAACGCACATAGAGCGTATGATGATGCGCATGCGACATATATGTTATATTGCAATCTTAAAAAAGATTTTGGGGTTATTGGTGAAGTGGATTTTATGCCAAAATGTATAGAGTGGGAAGTTCCTAAAAATCCACCAATAACTGAAAAACAAAAAAAATATATATTAAATTTGTGTGACCTGCATAAAATAGAATTAACGAAACCAGTAGATGAGTATTCAAAATCAAATGCTAGTAAAATGATTGACCAAATTATAAGAGAATATGGCAAGCAATAAAGTTACATTCGTTTTGCAGAAGGGTAGGGGAATATGCCAGAAAAAAAAGAAGTGCGTAATTATCTTGTTGATACGTTGTTAGATATAGATTTGTATAAGAAAAAATTTCCAAATATTGATTTTATAGCTATTACGACAAGCTTATTTATTCTAAACGTTCCGCCAGAAGGGGAAGAACAGTTTAAGGAGTTTTCAAAAGAAATTCAATCAACATATTTTCCTATGCTATACGGAGTAAATGCTTCAGGATTTATAGAAAGTAATATTGCATTTTTTCATAAATATCCTTATGGCGAACTTAGAGGTAATGGCGTGTTAATAGGTATAGTGGACTCAGGAATAGATTATATGAATCCTTTGTTTCAGTATGAAGATAAAACAACTCGTATTGCAGCTATATGGGACCAAACGTTAGAAGGTGACGGCATTGGAACTTTTAAATACGGAAAAGTTTTTTTTGAAGAAGATATTAATAAGGCATTACAATCAGAAGACCCATATCAAATAGTGCCAAGTACAGATAAAGTTGGGCATGGAACTTTTTTAGCAAGTATTGCTGGTGGACATGACCGAATAGGCGATAGTGGATATATAGGCGGAGCACCTGATGCGATGTTTGTAATAGTCAAATTACGTCAGGCAAAACAGTATTTAAGAGAGTATTATTTGCTAGAAGATGGTGTAGTTGCATATCAAGATAATGATTATTTAGTTGGTGTTTATACTTTGCTAGAAATTGCTAAAATGTTAAAAAAACCTTTGTCGATGTGCACAGGTATTGGGTGCAATGATGGAGGGCATGATGGAAAAACTGTTGTTGAAAAATATTTAGAAGAAATTTCATCTTATGAAGATACTATAGTTGTATTATCAGCAGGAAACGAAGCAAATCAAGGACATCACTATGTAAATAGAATTAGGCAAGGTGAGTGGCAGACGGTTGAAGTTAATACGTCAGATAATGAAAAAGGCATAATAATAAATATTTGGATGAATAAACCAGATATTGCAACTGTAGCAATAACAACACCGTTAGGCCAAAAAATTGATAAAATTCCAATTGCTATAGGAAAACAACAAAAGTTTCGGATACCACTTGAACCAACTGAAATAACTGTAACATATAGAGAAATAGATATGGGGACAGGTGATGAAAATATTCAAATAAGGCTTAAAAATCCAACTCCTGGAACTTGGAAATTTAGTCTTTACGGAGAAAAAATAGTAGATGGGGAATATAATATATGGATACCAAGAGAAGGGTTCATATTAGATAATACACGCTTTTTAAAACCTGATGCATACACTACAGTAGCGACACCGGCAACAGCGTCAGGACCAATAGTAGTTGGTGCATATAATAGCTCAGATAAAAGTATTTATGCACCATCAAGTAGAGGTGCAACACGTAGCCTAAGAATAAAACCAGATTTTGTAGCGCCAGGTGTAAATGTTCAAGGTGCAACACTTGATCAAAAGTTCAAAATGGGATCAGGAACGAGCGTTGCAGCAGCTATTACAACTGCGGCAGGTGCGTTACTACTTGAATGGGCTATTTATGGAGAAAATATGCCAAATATGAATACTCGCGTTGCAAAAACAGTATTTATACGTGGCGCAAATCGTAATCCAAAAGAAACTTACCCAAATAATATTACAGGTTATGGAGAATTAAATTTGAAAAATAGTCTTATGGGGGGGTAATATTTTTTGAACATAAATAAACTAAGTGGTATTACACAAATGGCATTGTTATATAGTAGCATTATATCTCCAAATGTTTTTGAAATTTTAACAGGGCAAAAATTAACAACAAAACGACTATACATAGTAGTTCAGCATCAAGGTGATTTAAGTATATTATCCAAAAAATATGAGTTTAGTTGGTATGATATAGGAAATGGTTTTTCTTATGTTTATATTGAAAAAAAAATGATAGATGCATTTAGCGAAGAAATGAATATAATTTTCATAGAAATACCAGAGACATTAGACTATATTTTAAATGATAGTATAAATGCAATATGCATTAGTCAATCAAACTACACTGCAAAAAGTATCGGTGTAAAAGGAGATTTAACAGGTAAAGGCGTTATAGTAGGTATTATAGATTCGGGTATTGATTATTTTCATAAAGATTTTAGAAAACCAGATGGAACAACTCGAATTTTAAATATACTTGAATTAAAAAAAGATGAACTTACATATGAAGATGGTAATAGGAAAACGATTGGCAAGGAATATACAAGCAAAGAAATAAATAGAGCGCTTAAAAAACCAGATATGTTATCAGCGCTACAAATAGTGCCGGTAAAAGACATTGTAGGTCATGGAACGGCTATTGCAAGTATTGCAGCAGGTAACGGTTATTTGCAAAATGGCAAGTATAAAGGAATTGCGCCAGAGAGTGAATTAATCATCGTCAAAGTAGGAAGTTTTGAAGGTGAAGATGAGTGGGCTACAAAACCAAATAGTGGCCAAATTATGATAGCAATTCAGTATATATTAAAAAAAGCTATAGAGTATCAAAAACCTGTTAGTTTAGCTATTGGGTTTGGAAGCAATCAAGGACTTCATAATGGTCAAGGAAGTCTGGAAGTTTATATGGATAGAGCAAGTAATATATGGAAAAATAATATAGTAGTTGGAGCCGGAAATCAAGCTAATAAAGATAGTCATACAAACGGATTTGTTAAAAATGCTGAAACAAAAGTAGTATCTGTTTTTTTAGATCAAAACCAGATATTTTATTTTTTTAATGTAGTTTATGGAATGGAAGATACAATTAGTATTGAAATAAAAGCGCCAAATGGTGAAACAACAGGGAAATTAACGCAAAGACGCAATAATCATTCAGCTTTATTAAATGGAAATAGTTTAATAATTAACTTTTCAGGACCAAACGGAGTTTCAAATGTTCATAATATTACGGTGCTAATGGATAAATACGATCAAAATGAAGTTGCAACAGGTATATGGGAAGTTATTTTGTATGGTGATACAATTGTAACAGGTAGTTATAACATATGGGGAACATCGTTAGACCCAGTAAAACGAGTATCACGATTTATAGAGCCAAATCCAGACCAAACACTAACAGTACCATCAACTAGTAGGACAGCAACAAGTGTAGGCGCTTTTGATAGCAGAACGTTGCAAATTGCACCTTTTACAGGAAGAGGCTTTACAATAAATAAAGCAGTTAAACCTGAAATTTTAGCACCAGGTGTAAGTATAGTAGCAGCTACATCTTCTAATATATCAGAAAATGGGTATGCGGCAGTGACAGGAACTAGTGCGGCATCCGCTTTTGTTGCAGGGGGATATGCATTATTGTTGCAATATGGATTAGATAATAAACCAAATGGATATTTGTATGGCGAAGCATTAAAAGCATTTATGATTAAAGGTGCAAATAGACCATTTCAAGGCGAGCCATATCCAAATAACGTATGGGGTTATGGCATGATGTGTATAGAAAATACTGTGCAGGCGCTTAAAGAACAGTATGGATTGTAGATATGATATTTGCTAAAAAGTAGTATGGATTGTAGATATGATATTTGCTAAAAAGTAGTATGGATTGTATATATGATATTTGCTAAAAAGTAGTATGGATTGTAGATATGATATTTGCTAAAAAGTAGTATGGATTGTAGATATGATATTTACTCAAAGTATTAGTATGAGTTTAGAGAAGGAAGGGTTATATATGGAACCTAAAAGTGATGCGGAACTAAATATATTATTTAATTTTACAGATAGTGAATTTGCCCAAACACCGCTAGATCCAAATGAGCAAGTAATTGTTAAATATAACGGAGATATAGAAGATGTAGTTAAGCGAGAAGGCGGAAGAGTACAAATTATTAATAATCAATTTGCAGCGGTAAAAATATCTCTTAAAAAAGCGCAAAATTTGCTTAAATATTCGCAAATTGAATATATGGAAGCGCCAAAAAATTTTAGTTATAGTTTAGAGACAAGTATGCCAGGTGCGTGCGTAACGCCTGTGCAGTCGAAAAACAGTTATGGATTGACAGGAAAAGGCGTTATATTAGGAATTGTAGATTCTGGTATATATTATCAACATCCTGATTTTAGAAATTCAGATGGAACAACACGTATTTTAGCTTTGTGGGACCAAACAGTTAAAGGTAAGCCGCCTCGTGGATTTGATGAAGGGACAGAATACACATCTGAGCAAATAAACGAGGCATTATCAAAAAAAACAAAAAGAGAGCAACAAGAAATTGTACCATCTGAAGATACAAATGGACATGGAACTCATGTGGCAAGTATTGCAGGAGGAAATGGTAGAGCTTCTAGTGGCAGAAACGTAGGGGCGGCGCCAGAGGCTGAATTTATTATAGTTAAGCTAGGAGCGGCAACAGGTTCGGCGTTAGTTAGAACTATTGATATTATGCTTGGAATAAAATACGTTGTAGAAAAAGCTAAAGAACTTGGAAAACCAATTGTAGTGAATTTAAGCATTGGTATGAATGAAGGATCACACGATGGAAAAACGCTTATAGAGCAGTATATTAATGATATATCGCAGGTTTGGAAAACAAATATTGTGGTAGGCTCTGGAAATGAAGGAAATTCAAGAAATCATTATAATGGGAAAGTTTTGATGGGGAAAGCGAGTGTTTTTGAGTTTCATATAGGAGCAAACAAAAAAACGTGTAATCTTTCAATATGGCAACAATTTATTGATATTATGGCTTTTGAAGTAGTTGCACCAAATGGCGAACGTAGTACACGTATGGCATTTAATAGTCCTCCTAGCAGATTTATACTCGGCAAAACAAAAATATTTATGAGCTTTGCGGGGCCATCACCACTAAATGGAGATATTGAGTTTGCAATTTATTTTGTTGGACAAAACAATCAACCTATCAATGAAGGCAACTGGAGTATTATAGTATACGGAGATAAAATTGTAGATGGCGAATATAACGTTTGGGGAGAAATACAAGCGCAGGCGGGAAATAATACATTTTTTATTCAATCAGATCCGAATATAACGCTTACAACTCCGTCTACAGCAGCTCAAGTTATTACAGTTGGGGCATATGATTCGGTTACAGAGCAAAGTGCGGTTTTTTCAGGAAGAGGTTTTAATCGCACATCAAATAGTATAAAGCCAGATATTGTTGCACCGGGAGTTAATATTGTAGCGGCAAGTAATACAGGCGGATATCGTACTCTTAGTGGAACTAGTATGGCAGCTCCGCACGTTACGGGCGCTATAGCACTTATGCATCAATGGGGAATAGTAGAAAATCGCAATCCTTTTTTATACGGAGAATCGGTTAGAACTTTTTTGTTAAGAGGTGCAAGGCGAGATGTTGTAGATATCAATTATCCGTCACCTGTATGGGGATATGGTAAATTATGTTTGCGTAATACGATGGATATTTTGAGACGTTCGCTTTTTGTTTAACTTTTTCTTTGGAAAAATAAAAAAAGTACAACTTTTTTAATCATTATTACGTCATATATTATAGAAGTTTTTAACAGTATAGAAAAAAGTAAAAAAATAAACTATACTTTAAATAACTGTTTATAATAGGGTAAGAGAGGTGATTTATTGGAAAAAATTATAGATGTACATAATTTGAAAAAAGTATATAAAATGGGAAAAGAAAAAATTATAGCATTAGATGATGTAAACCTTACGATAGAAAAAGGTGAAATATGTTGTCTATTTGGAACGTCTGGTTCGGGAAAATCAACGTTATTAAATATGCTTGCAGGACTTGAAAAACCAACAAAAGGAAAGATTATTATGAAAGGCAAGCGTATAGACAAGCTAGATGAGTCGCAACTTGCTATTTTTCGACAAAGATATGTTGGATTTGTTTTTCAATCTTATAATTTAATCCCTTCATTAACAGCATTAGAAAATGTATCATTGCCACTTGTGTTTCAAGGTATGCCTAAACAAAAGCGTGATAAAATTGCTATAGACATGCTAAAAGCTGTAGGGCTAGAAACTAGACTTCATCATAAACCAAAAGAAATGAGTGGTGGGCAACAGCAACGTGTTAGTATTGCGCGTGCATTTGTAAATAAACCAACTATTTTATTTGCAGATGAACCGACAGGTAACCTTGATACACAAACGACAATTGAAGTTATGGAAATGATTACAGGTATTGCAAAAAAGTATAACCAAACGTTAATTATAGTTTCGCATGATCCAGAAATTGCAGATTATGCGAATAAAATAATTACGTTGATTGATGGAAATATACAAAAAATTGAAGTAAATAAAAGCGAAGGGAAGGAAATTATTTATGAAAAACAAGTATAATATTATATGTTATATTATGGCTATAATTATAGCGATAATAGGAGTAGGACCAGCTGGAGGCGTGGTTTTTGCAAATACAAATGTTGTAGTTAGGCTAACGGATTTTAAAATTAATACAGAAAATGGCCAAGTTTCAGAAGGTGATGTTTTTGACGCTGAAGTAAGAGCTGTGTTTAATAGCCCGATTAGTGAAGAAGAATATAGAGAAGTGTATAACCGCGAGATTAGGGTATCGGGAGATGTTAGAGTTGACAGTGGGTACGTTGTGAAAACAGGTATTACAAATAGTGAAAATTTATATACAGGTATTGATATCAAAATTGAAGGCATAGAATGTGCAAAAACAGGTGGAACTATAGAGATTACATTTGGAGATGCAGAAACAACATTTACTATGGAACGACCAGCAATAAATGCGTCTGAGGGATTAATGTTTATAAATCCAGAAACTATAAATTTAGTGGCAAATGAAAGGCAACAAATTAGTTTGCAAGTGAAAAATATAGCATCAACACAAACAAAAAAAGGTAATGTAACATTAAAAATAGTAGATAAAGAAGCGGCTAAACATATTAAACTTAAAAGAACAGAATTTGAAGTTCCATCTATTATGCCGAACTCAACAAAAGAACTAACGACAACTGTAGATATTTCAAGTTCAATAGCAAGAGGTAGTTACGATTTAAGTGTAGCAGTAGATGGAAAAGAGCATATCGTAAAATTAAAAGTAGATAGTAATTTTATGCCACCATCACTAACGATAGATGCACGTAATACGAGTGGGCTGACAGCTGATAAAACAGAAAAAATAACTTTATCAATAAAAAATGTCGGACATGTTGCAGCAAAAAATGTAAAACTAACGATGGATGGAGCAGGTGAAGTAATTATCACCGAAGGTAGTAACGTGCGATATATTGAAAATATAAATAGTAACGCACAATCAAATGTTGATATAAAGCTAAAAATAGTAGATAAAAAAGCAACATCAGTTCCACTTACGATGACGCTAACTTATTTGGATGATATGGGTAAAGAATTAACAGAAACACAAGTAATATATTTAAGTACAAATGGTGTTACAGAGTCAGTAGTAGCTGCCGATATGAGTGTAATTAAT
>JBOFDK010000037.1:0-3792 GCA_051646925.1 Cellulosilyticaceae bacterium
GGTGGCGATGCGACTAGGGGACACACCCGTTCCCATACCGAACACGTAGGTTAAGACCTAGTCGGCCGATGGTACTTGTCTGGAGACGGACCGGGAGAGTAGGTGGCTGCCAAATTTTTAATATTTAAAAAAAGAAATATAATGGCGCGGGGTGGAGCAGTTGGCAGCTCGTCGGGCTCATAACCCGAAGGTCACAGGTTCGAGTCCTGTCCCCGCTATACAAAAGATGGTGTTACTAGATTATTCTAGAAGCACCATCTTTTTTTATATAAAAAATTGAATTTATGAACTAAAAGTTAAACAAGCTATACGCTTTTTCAGAGTTGTGCTATAATCGTACTGATAAAATAAGCATTGCATCTTTACAAAAGAGCGATAGCAGGAGGCAAGAATGAAGCAATTAAAAAGCACGAAATTTTTAACATTAATAAGTATACTATTAGCAATTGAAATACTATTAGGACTTACACCGTTAGGATTTATACCGCTAGGATTTACTAAAGCTACGACAGTACATATCCCAGTGATTATAGGTGCAATATTTTTAGGACCTTTAGGAGGCGCGGTATTAGGCTTTGCATTTGGGGTAATATCTATTATTATAAATACTATTACGCCATCATTAACCTCTTTTGTATTTTCACCATTTATAAGCATAGGTGCTAATAGTGGAAACGTATGGAGTATTGTAGTAGCGATATTGCCAAGGATGATGATAGGTATTACAGCATACTATACGTATAGAATAATGCGTAAAATTTCTACAAATAAGACAGTAGCATATGCAGCAGCAGGTATCATTGGTTCATTAACGAATACAGTACTTGTAATGAGTGGGATTTATATATTTTTCGGACAACAATACGCAGAAGCTAAAGAAGTTGCATTTGAAGCGTTATTTAGTGTAATTATGGGCATTATAGGTATAAATGGTATACCAGAGGCGATTGTAGGCGCAGTTATTGTCAGTATCTTATGTAAAATTTTAAAAGCTATTTTCAGAGAAAAAATGTATTAGGGGTAAAGAAAAAATGAAAAAACATATTTTGATAGGTGTGACAGGTGGAATAGCAGTTTATAAACTTCTAGATGTAGTGAGTAAACTTAGAAAATTAGGATATGATATGAATACTATAATGACAGAAAATGCATGCGAGTTCGTAAATCCACTTTCATTTGAAACGATTATGAATAATTACGTAGTAACTGATACCTTTGCAAGACCACATAAATGGGAAGTTGAGCATATTGCATTGGCTAAAAAAACAGATTTAATGTTAATAGCACCAGCAACAGCTAATATTATTGGTAAAATTGCAAATGGAATAGCAGATGATATGTTATCTACGACAGTTATGGCAGCAAAATGTCCAGTTGTTATAGCACCAGCTATGAATACTGCTATGTATGAAAATCCAATAGTACAAGAAAATATAGAGTATTTAAAAACAAAAGGTTATTTATTTATAGAGCCGGAGTCTGGTTGGCTTGCTTGCGGGGATGTAGGTAGTGGAAAGTTACCAACTCCTGATGCAATAGTGGAATATATCACGTCTGTAATTGAACAGGAACAAGATCTAGTAGGTAAGCACGTGCTAGTTACAGCAGGACCAACTATTGAACCAATTGATCCTATGAGATATATTACAAATCATTCATCTGGAAAAATGGGATATGCATTGGCAACAGAAGCAGTGGCAAGAGGTGCTGAGGTTACGCTAATTTCAGGGCCAACACAACTAGCATGTCCTAAAGGTGTGCAGAGAATTGATGTTAATACGGCTATAGAAATGTATGAAGCTGTGCATGAACATTTTGAGTGGGCAGATGCAGTTATAAAGACAGCAGCTGTTGCAGATTATAGGCCAGAAATACAAAGTGTGCAAAAAATAAAAAAAGATGGCAATACGTTATCCTTAAAATTAGTTCCAAATCCAGATATACTAAAAAGTTTGGGAGAAAAAAAGAAAGATAAAGTATTAATAGGATTTGCTGCAGAAACACAAAATGTAGTGGAGTATGCAAAAGAGAAAATTAAAAAGAAACATTTGGATTTTATTGTTGCCAATAATATTAGCCAAAAAGGTGCAGGGTTTAAAGGCGATACAAACATAGCTACAATTATTACTAAAGAGGAAAAAGTAATCGATTATCCGCAAATGACAAAAATTCAATTAGCACATCACATTATTAATAATATGAAAGAATGTTTTAACGACCAATGTGATTAACAAAAGAGAGGGAAAGCAATGTTATTGACAGTAGATATAGGAAATACAAATATTGTTATGGGTGTTATGAAGGGGATGGAATTAGTTGTTAGTTTTAGAATGACAACACAAACACCTAGAACATCAGATGAATATGGTATTACAATAGTAGAGATGCTGCATAATAGAGATATTAAAGTAGACCAAATTAAAGCTGTTATTATTGCATCTGTTGTACCGACGATAATGTATTCAGTAACAAATAGTATTAAAAGATACATTAATAAAAAACCACTTATAGTAGGTTCAGGACTTAAAACGGGATTGTCAATCAGAACAGATAATCCAAAATCGGTTGGTGCTGATCGTATTGTTAATTGTGTTGCAGCATATGAATTATATGGAGGTCCATGCATGGCAATTGATTTTGGAACTTCAACAACATACGATATAGTAAATGAAAATGGTGATTTTATTGGTGGACTTATTACACCAGGTATTAGAATTAGTGCAGATGCAATGTGGCAACGAGCAGCACAACTTCCGGATATGGAGATTAAAAGACCAAAAAGTATTTTAGATTGCAAGAATACAATTTCAAGTATGCAGGCAGGACTTGTATATGGTTATATAGGACAGGTTGAATATATAGTTAAAAAAGTTCGAGAAGAGATGAATTGTCCTGATTTGAAAATTATAGCAACAGGTGGTTTGGCAAAAATCATTAAAAATGGAACAACAATTATAGATGCATATGATGGACTGTTAACACTTAAAGGCTTATCTATTATTTATGAAAAAAATAAATAAATAATAATACACTAACATAAAAAAATATATATGAAACGATATACGTGAAGTGATATATGTGAAATAGGATAAGTGTTAAATGATAGGTATTAAATGATAAGTGTTAAATGATAAGTGTTAAATGATAAGTGTTAAATGATAAGTGTTAAACGATATGTGCTAAATGATATATGCTAAATGATATATATGAAGTGATATATAATAAGACATAGTGATATACAGAATGAGACATCAGTGTATATAGAATAATACCCTCCCTTCATATGAAGAGAGGGTATTATTAGTTTTATCAAAAAAATCCTACTGCATTTATATAATAAAATAGAGATAACTATATAAAAGTGTGAATTATAAGCATATTACGAGCATATTATGTGTATAAAACTGTGGAAAAGTTGTTGATATGGTATTAAAAGTGTGGATAAGAAGGGGTTTGTAAATATAATTAAAAAACATGATAAAAAGTGTTGACTTATGTCTCTATATAAGGCATAATAAATCAAGTCAGCAACGGACAAGCCGTTACGACAACAGGGCCTAGGCCTTGAAACATAAAGCATACAATGAACTTTGAAAATAAAATAACAATCATTAAACCAGTCGATTCAAATGAGAAGAACTTCGGTTCTAATCAAAAAAATCAGTACTATGTAAATAGTACGAAGTAAAAATTGTCAGCAGACAAACTTTTTTAACGAGAGTTTGATCCTGGCTCAGGATGAACGCTGGCGGCGTGCTTAACACATGCAAGTCGAACGGACCAAAAGGAGCT
>JBOFDK010000038.1:0-88551 GCA_051646925.1 Cellulosilyticaceae bacterium
CAGATGCGATAATAGATGTAAATGCTTCTGGAAGTGCTTCTGTTGCACCAACATACATTTTGCCGATAGGTTGACGGTTTTTGATGTTAGATTCGCTACGACAAGCACGCCCAAGTACAACTATTTGAAGAACGCTATCCATATGTTTTTCAAGAGTTGTATCAATCCAATCAGCTACATATGCAGGGAAGTCACAGAAGTGAACACTCTTTGGTGCATTGCTATTGTTTGTACGAACGATATTTTGGTAAATTTCTTCCGCCATAAATGGTACAAAAGGAGCAGCAAGTTTTGATAATGTTTCAAGAACAGTGTATAGCGTCATATATGCATTTACTTTGTCTTGAGGCATATCACTTTGCCAGAAACGTTCACGACTACGTCTTACATACCAGTTTGAAACTTGGTCAATGAAATCTTGCATTTCACGAGATGCTTCAAAAATACGGTAGTTTTCTAAATGCTCATCAACGTTTTTAACAAGTGTGTTTAGTTTTGATAATACCCATTTATCCATCATGTTAAGTGATGAGTAGTCTAAAGTATATTCAGATGGGTTGAATGTATCTATATTTGCATATAAAACATAGAAAGCATATGTGTTCCAGAATGTTCCCATAAATTTACGTTGAGCTTCAGAAACGTTATCACCACTAAAACGGCTTGGTAACCATGGAGCACTTGCAGAGTAGAAGTACCAACGTACAGCGTCAGCTCCTTGTGCATCTAAAACAGTCCAAGGGTCTACAACATTACCTTTATGTTTACTCATCTTAATACCATCTTTATCTCCAACATGACCTAGAACGATAACGTTTTTGTAAGGAGATTTATCAAATATTAAAGTAGAGATAGCCATTAGTGTATAGAACCAACCACGTGTTTGGTCTACAGCTTCTGATATGAAATCAGCAGGGTAGTTTTCTTCAAAAAGCTCTTTGTTTTCAAATGGATAGTGAAGTTGTGCAAAAGGCATAGAACCACTATCGTACCAACAGTCTATAACATCTTCAACACGTGTCATTTGTGATTTACAATGAGGACAGTTTAAATTAACGTTGTCAATGTATGGTTTGTGAAGTTCTATTTCTTCAGGGCAGTTAGAACTCATTGATTTTAACTCTTCGATACTACCAATCATGTGAGTATGTCCACAACTACATTCCCAAATAGGTAGAGGTGTTCCCCAGTAACGTGAGCGTGAAAGTCCCCAGTCGATAACGCCTTCTAAGAAGTTTCCGAATCGACCTTCGCCTATAGCAGGAGGCATCCAGTTAACAGTGTTGTTGTTTGCAACAAGACGGTCACGAACTTTTGACATAGAAATAAACCATGTGTCACGAGCGTAGTAAAGAAGTGGTGTATCACAACGCCAGCAGTGAGGGTAACTATGTTCGTAAGGTGATGCTTTGAATAGTTTGCCGTTTTCTTCAAGCCATTTAATGATAGAAGAGTCAGCATCTTTAACAAAGATATTTTGCCAAGGAGTAACTTCAGGAGTGAAGAAACCTTGTTCATTTACAAGTTGAACAAATGGTAAGTTGTTTTCACGACCGATACGTGCATCATCTTCACCAAAAGCAGGTGCGATATGAACAATACCTGTACCATCAGACATAGTAACGTAGTTATCAGCAACGATAAAGTACGCTTTTTGAGATGGTTGTACAAAATCAAATAATGGTTCGTAGCTAATACCACAAAGGTCAGAACCTTTTACAGTTTTTATAACAGTTGCAGATTCAGAATCAAAAATACTTGCAACTAAAGCATTTGCTAAAATATATTTTGTTCCAGAAACATCTACTGTAACATAGTCCTCAGTAGGGTTTACACATAGTGCAACGTTTGATGGAAGAGTCCAAGGTGTTGTAGTCCAAGCTAGGAAATAAGTATTATCTTCGCCAACAACTTTGAATTTTGCAATAGCTGTTTGGTCTTTGATATCTTTGTATCCTTGAGCAACTTCGTGAGAAGAAAGAGAAGTTCCGCAACGAGGACAGTAAGGTACTATTTTGTGACCTTTGTAAATTAAATCTTTATCCCAAATTTGTTTTAAAGACCACCAAACAGATTCGATGTAGTTGTTGTGATAAGTAACATAAGGGTTTTCCATATCAACCCAGTACCCAACTCTATCAGACATTTTTTCCCATTCGCTTTGGTATTTCCAAACGCTTTCTTTACATTGTGTTATGAAAGCTTCTACGCCGTACTCTTCAATTTGAGGTTTACCACTAATTCCTAAAACTTTTTCAACTTCAAGTTCTACAGGAAGACCATGAGTATCCCAACCAGCCTTGCGAAGTACTTTGTAACCTTTCATAGTACGGTAACGTGGAATTAAATCTTTAATAACACGAGTTAAAATATGACCGATATGAGGTTTTCCGTTAGCTGTTGGTGGACCATCATAAAAAGTGAAAACAGGTGCACCTTCGCGGGCTTTGATAGATTCTTCAAAGACATTGTTTTCTTTCCAAAATTGTAAAACGTCAAGTTCACGCTCAACGAAATTTAGGTTTGTATCAACCTTTTTGTACATAATATAGACCTCCTAAGTTATATGGTATTATTGCGGACGATATTTAAGGAAATATAAAAAAGCCCCTCCGTCCACGTAAAATAACAGGACGAAAGGGCATTAAATGCTAATCTTCCGCGGTACCACCTGATTTGCCTTGCGGCCACTCGTTATACCTTTCCTCATGGTAACGGGAGGATTCCGTCAGAGCCTACTATAAATTTCGGTCTGCCACTCCAAGGAGATTTTCAACTATTGTATCGTATGGGCTTACACCAACCCCACTCGCTAGAACGCTTTCAATAGAATACTTTGCCTTTTCAATGTGTTTTGTAAATATTATTATAAATTCAATATCATTATAAAAGGAAAACTAATAGTTGTAAAGAGGTGTATGGAAAATAAAACTATGTTATATAAAATATAAAAATTAGGAACGTATTTATAAAGTAGTGAATACAATAAAACAAAAGGGAGATGGTGAAATGTTTGGACTTGAGATATATCAAATACTGAATTTGTTTGCAATAAGTAATGAGGAAAAAGAAAGAAAAAATTTAAAATTTGAAAAAATGATTAGGAAACTATTTAAAGAGTATCATATGCAATGGAATGAATTATGCGAGCAAATAGGCCCAAAAGTTCATATACCTAAATTAACTAAAAATATAGAAAAAGATGATATAAATGAATGTTTAACAGAGATGGATACGGCAGAGAAGCAGTTAGATGAAATAATAAAAAAAATAAGTGAACAAATGAAATATATGGTGCTAATAAAAAAGTATGATTACAAAAATATGAAACTAAAACCAAATAATATATTTACAATACTAGAATATGTTACGTGTGGGATTATGATATGTGAAAGTGTTGCGTTATCGATATTAGCATATATGTATATAAAGAAAAACTTTGGTGATATAGCTTGCATGAATAGTCTTATAGACTATGAAATGGAATGTAATTTTTTGAAGAATATGACAAATCATGCTGAGCGTGACATTAAGAAAATAGAACAAAATGCAAAAGAATACAAAAAGGTTCAGTGTAAAATATGTGAGAAATATATTAAAGGAATAGATGACGAAATAGAAGAAATCATAGATGGTGAAAAAAAAATAGGTACTATGTTAGAAGATGAAAAAGATAATATTGCTAAAAAAGTTATCATGAAATGGAAAATGTTTGATGAAGTCAGTATAAAAAGAAATAGCGAAGTAATAAGAGAACTTGAAAATGAAAATGAACAATTTAGAAGTTGGGGGAGGTATTATAGACAAATAGACAAAGTGAAACAAAAACTAGATGCAATGGAAAATTTAATAATAGATGAACTAAAAGACCGAGAAGTAATTAAAATAAGAAAAGATTGTGCAGATATAGGTATAGAAAAGATTAATATAGTGAAAGTAGATGAGGGGGAGAACTCTTTTTGGTTATGCAAAGGAGAAGATGAAATTGATGAATTAAAGGAGTCTGATTGGGTGCTATGTGAATATTTTAAAAAAGATAAAGAGATAGTATTAGATGGAAATATGCACAAAATTACCCAAAACACGAGTCAAATTGAAAAGATAAGTGAATTTATAAATAAAACTGAAAGAGAAATTGTGGAAGGAATACGAGAAGAAATAGCGAAAATAAAATTCCAATATATAAGACGAAGAAAGTTTAATAGTAGTACAGAAGAGATATCTAATATTAGTGAAGGCTACAATGCGTATATAAAAGAATCATTTAGATTTAAAAAAGGTACTAATAATGTAATAAGAGAAGAAGTAGCAGGTTTTAAAGAAGAAGGAATATTGATTGTTTCGAGAACAGCAATAGGGACGGCGCTGATTACAGCAGTCTTTGTTGTAGTAATTGATATGCTAATTTATTTTTTTGAAACGTTATGTGATTATTTTATAGCAAATAAAAAATTCAACCAAATGATGCAATTGGCAGATACGTTAGAGCGGATGATGGAAAAAAGTATTTATGAATTAGCAAAATTTAATCAAGAGTTGAAAGATGGTGTTATTAAAATGGATGAAAAGCATATATTAATATTACAAAAAAATAAAAAAGCCCCAATTGTAGTTAAAATTGAGGACTGCATAGAATAGATTGTAGTGTATAAGATGTATTGTGATAGCTATATAAGGTAAAAAAAGATAGGGGTGAGTTAATGAGGCTTGGAGAGATAATGTTTTTAACAATAGGGGATATATGTACTGGTTTTAAAGAAAGTGATGAGCAGAAAGAAATAGCAAATTATAAATTTGAAAAATTTATAAGGAAATTATTTCAAGAGTATCATATTCAATGGAATAAATTATGTGAACACATAGGTCCTGAAGTTAATATACCTAAATTAACTAAAGATATTGAAATAGATGATATTGATGAATGTTTAACAGAGATGGATAGGGCAGAGAAGGTGTTCCATGAATTAATAAAAGAAACAAATGAACAAATAAAATATAAATTATTATTTGAAGAGTATGATTATGAACATATGAAATTAAAACCAAATAATATATTGGAAATAATAGGATATATTGCGTGTGGGATAATGGTATGTGAAAGTGTAGTGTTATCGATTTTAGCATATGGACAGTTAAAAAAAGAGTTAAGTGATATAGCCTGTATGTATAACTTTATGCAAGAGGAAATGCAAGAAAATTTTTTAGCTAGTAAGAGTGGTTGTTATAGCAATGATTATGATGAACTGGAGAATAATGCGAAACAATACAAAGAACGTCAGATGATTATATGCGATAAATATATTAAAGAAATAGATGATGAAATAAAACAAATCCCAAAAGGAAAAAAAGAAATAATTACTATATTAGAAGGTGAAAAGAATAATATTGCTAAAGCAGTTGAATTGAAATGTAAAGAATTTAGTGAATACAGTATAGAAAAAAATAATTTAATGATACAGGAGCTTAAAAATAAAAATCAACATTATGGAATGTGCTCAGTATATAATAAACAAATAGGAAAAGTGAAAAAACGACTAGCATTAATGAAAGATGAACTAAAAAACGGAGAGCTAATAAAAATAAGAAAAGATTGTGAAGAGGCAGATATCGGAAAGATTAATATAAAGAAAGAAGTTAAAGGAAAAGAATCTTTTTTTGTATGCACAGGGGAAAGGGGACCGGAGGGAGTTGAAGAGCTTAGCTTGATAGATTGTAAATATTTTCCAGAATGTGATGTGATATTAATAGTAGACGATATGAAAAAACTTGAAGAAAATACAATGCGAATTAATAAACTAAACAAATTTATGAGAGAAACTCAAAATGACATTAATACAGGAATATTAGAAGAAATAAATAAAATAAAAATAAAATATTCAAGACAAGCAGAATTGGGTATTAAGGAAGGTGATATAAACAATATTAGTGAAGGATATAAAATTTATAAAAAAGAAACATATAAATTTAACAGAAGTTATAAAAGTGAAATTATGGAAAAAATAGAAAAGGTTCAAAGGAAAAAAATAATGAAGTGTTTTAGTGATACTGCTACTACATGTATTTATACAGTGATTTTTGTTGCTGTAGTTGATATGATGATTGTATTTTTTGAAGCGTTACGTGATTATTACAAAGTAAATGAGAAAAAAAAGCAAATGGAAGAATTTAAGAGTATATTAGGGGCTACAATGGAAAAAAGTATTTGCGAATTAGCGAAATTAAATCAAAATTTGAGCGATGGTATTATTCAAATTGACAAAGAACACTTATTAATATTACAAGGAAATCAGGAAGTGCCAGTGGTAGTTAAAATAGAAGATTGCGTTTAATAGCGTCTAAAGTGGTATTGTGTAATATATATGAGAGTGCTATTCAATTAGATACGGAAAATATGTTATAATGAGTTCATATAGCATGACATATATGATTGGAGAGCAGAGTAAATGGAAAGAAATTTAACGTTATTAACAGATTTATATCAGTTAACTATGATGCAAGGTTACTATGAAAATCATTTAAATAACCATGAGGTTGTATTTGATTTGTTTTATAGAAACAATCCGTCAGGAAATGGATATGCAGTTTGTTGTGGCTTAGAGGAAATTATTGAGTATATTAAAAATATAACGTTTACTGATGAAGATATTAGTTATTTAAGAGGACTTGAGTTGTTTAATGAAGCTTTTTTGGAATATCTTTGTAATTTTAAATTTACAGGGCAAATAGATGCTATACCAGAAGGTACAGTTGTATTTCCAATGGAACCACTTATTAGAGTGAGTGCACCTATTCTTGAGGCGCAGTTTATAGAAACAACGTTACTAAACATTATTAATCATCAAAGCTTGATTGCAACAAAAGCTGCGCGTGTTGTGAGAGCGGCAGGTGGGGATACTGTGCTAGAGTTTGGATTAAGAAGAGCGCAAGGCCCTGATGCAGGTATTTATGGTGCAAGAGCGGCAATAATTGGAGGGTGCAATGCAACGTCTAATGTTTTGGCAGGAAAGATGTTTGGAGTGCCTATAGCAGGTACGCATGCACATAGTTGGGTAATGAGTTTTGAAAAAGAAATTGATGCTTTTCGTGCTTATGCAGAACTATTTCCTAAAAAATGCATTTTATTAGTAGATACGTACGATACGATAGAACAAGGTGTTCCGAATGCTATACGTGTTTTTGATGAAATGAAAGAAAGAGGTATTGTGCTTGAAAGCTATGGTATACGTTTGGATAGTGGAGATTTAGCGTATTTATCAAAAAAAGCACGTCAAATGTTAGATGAGGCAGGATATGCAGATGCTATAATAAGTGCATCTTGTGATTTAGATGAGTATTTAATTGCTGATTTAAAAAGACAAGGTGCAGAAATAACACTGTGGGGCGTTGGAACAAAACTTATAACATCAGATGATTGTCCATCTTTTGGTGGTGTTTATAAACTTACAGCAGAACGACGAGAAGATGCTTGTTTTGCACCTAAAATTAAAATTTCAGACAATCCAGAAAAAGTTACTAGTCCAGGTGTTAAAAAAGTAGTGCGTGTATATGATGCGAACAATGGAAAAATTAAAGCAGACATAATTGCGCTTGAAGAAGAAGAATTTGATGAAAATAAGGATATGGTATTGCGAGACCCAAAAGCAAGATGGAAGAAGATGCACCTGAAAGCAAATACGTATAAATTAAAGTCTTTACTAGTACCTATATTTAGAGATGGGGAATGTGTATATGATGCACCTAGTGTTATGGATATTAGAAAAAAGACGCAAGAAGAGCTAGAGGGCTTGTGGGAGGAATATAAGAGACTTATAAATCCTGCGATTGTACCAGTGGATTTATCAGATGAATTATATTATCTAAAAGAACATATGTTAAATAGTTATAAGAAACATGAATAATTATAAAAAAAAGGAATACTTATAAATAATAAAGAGGTGATAGTATGATTAGGAGTGTACGGGTAGTTGGTTTTATGACATGGCATTACGTTAGAAATACGTTAGAGCGTAATAAATATACTTTAAAAGGTAAAGATGTAGATGTAGAAACAAAAAAAGTAAATAGAAAAAAGATTTATAGATTAATGCAAAGTATGTCTAACGGTATGGTAAAAGCAGCAGGAACAGAAGTAATAGTAAAAGGTAAAGAAAATTTACCAAAGCATGGACCTGTAGTTTATATGAGCACACATAAAGGATTATATGATAGTCCTGTGTTAGCAACGATTATAGAGGAACCTATTATTTTTATAGGAAAAGAAGAAATGGAAAAAATGCCAATTATAGGCTCATGGTTTGATGCTATGGGATGTATTTATCTTGCTCGTGATGATATGAAAAAATCATTGCAAGCAATACTTACGGGTATTGAAGAATTAAAAAATGGACAATCAATAGTTATCTTTCCTGAAGGAACAAGAAGTAAAGGTAAAGATATGCAAGAATTTAAATCAGGAAGTTTTAAATTAGCATTAAAAGCAAACGTTCCAATAGTACCGATAGCTATTCAAGATACACAAAAGGTATTAGAAGATACAGGAATGATAAAAAAAGCAACTGTATATGTTAATATAGGTAAGCCTTTTGATGTTGCAAGTATGACAAAAGAAGAAAAGAAAGCACTACCAAAGACAGTGGAAAATAAAGTTCGCGAGTTGCTAGGCGAAATAACTTTTTAAAGATAGAAAATAAGTAGCGATGAAAAGGAGGGGTTAACATAGAAAAAGATAAAGTAAAAGAAAAAATGATAATGGAAATAACACCAGACAAAATGATGTGTGTTGTTTCTTTTGAAGAACTAGAAGATAACGAAGATGAAAGATTACTAACAGATGGGGAAATAAAAAAAGCAATTACAGCTGCAGGAGTTACAACAGGTATAGATAGCGATGTGCTAGATGTTATTTTAACTAATCGCAAATATGATTATAAATACGTGTTAGCAAAAGGAACACCAGCTATAGCGGGTAAAGAAGCAACAATATTATTTAAATTTGATAAAGATAATATTAACAAATGTGCCCCTAAACATAATGAAGATGGAACTGTTAATTTCAAAGATTTAAGTATCATAAAAAACGTTACGAAAGAAACTGTTTTGGCGATTAAAATGCCAGCTGAAGATGGTGTAGCGGGAATAAATGTAACAGGTCAAGAGGTTAGAGCGTCTAGGGGGCGTGATGTAAGAATGCCTCGCGGAAAAAATACAAAAATACTTGATGATGGAGTTACATTAGTTGCAGAGATAGACGGACAACTTTGTTATGATGAACATAATGTATACATAACACCAAGTTTTATCGTTGAAAAAGATGTTGATATAAGTACAGGCAATATTGATTTTATTGGGAATGTTATAGTCAACGGAAGTGTGCAAGCAGGATTTAAAATTACAGCAGGCGGAACAGTAGAAGTTAAAGGAAGTGTAGAAGCGGCTGATATTTATGCAGAAGGCGATATTATAGTGTGGTATGGCATTCAAGGTATGGATAAAGGAATTATTAGTACTCGTGGTAACGTAATTGCAAAATTTATTCAAAATGTTACAGTAGAAGCAGGTGGGAGTGTAGTGGCAGAGGCTATTATGCATAGCAATGTGTCAGCTATTGAAGTAGACGTAACAAAAGGCAAAGGCTTATTAGTTGGTGGGGAAGTTGTAGTTGCAAAAAAACTCAAGGCGACTATTATAGGTTCACATATGGCAACTGTAACAACGATTAAACTTGGGTTATCACCAAAAATGCTAAAAGAGTTTAAAGAAATAGAAGAAAGTCTTGATAAAATGAAAGAAGACCTAAATAAAATTAGTCAAAGTATTACATTTCTTATGAATAGAAAAGATATGCTAGGTCAAGAGAAACAAGAACTTTTAAGACGCTTATTAAATGCTAAAATGGATACTGAGCTGAAAATTAAAAATAAAAAAACGGCATATGATGATATTTCAGAAAAAGTAGAATGTAGTACAAAAGGCATTATTAAAATTAAAAAAGTGATATACTCAGGTGCGAAAATAAT
Source organism: Cellulosilyticaceae bacterium (assembly GCA_051646925.1). Taxonomy (GTDB): domain Bacteria; phylum Bacillota; class Clostridia; order Lachnospirales; family Cellulosilyticaceae; genus JBOFDK01. The sequence goes on from JBOFDK010000038.1 coordinate 10,017, forward strand.
TGCAGGTTCTAGTATTAAGTATGTTTCGGAAGACCATAATAATTGCAGCATAAAAAAAAGAGATGGAGATATTGTTTTTTTAGCGTATTAGGAAGTGGCGATATTGTTATATAAAAATTTGTATGATATACTGATAAAAATACTAAAGAGGTACAGGGAGGATTCAATATGGAATCGTGGGTAACTATATTACTCGTTTTAGTAATTCTTGCGGGAATTGGTGTAGGGTTATATTTTTGGAGTAAGAAATTAAAAAAGAAATATGATGAACAACAACAGATGATTAATCAACATAAACAATTAGTTCAGATGTTTGTTATAGATAAGAAAAAAGATACTGTTGATAATATGAAGTTGCCAAAACAGATTAAAGAGCAAATTCCAAAGATGCAACGTAAACGTAAAATGCCGTTTGTTATAGTAAAAGCAGGGCCACAAATTCAAACACTTCTTTGTGAAAACTCAGTGTATGATACAATACCTGTAAAAAAACAAATTAAAGCAGAAGTTGCAGGAATTATGCTTGTAAATGTTGTATCAGGAAAACTTCCAACTCCGAAAAAGCAAAAATTTACAGCAAAAATGAAAAATAAAGCAGAGCAATTAAAAAATAAATTATAATAATATATACACAAAATAAAAAGATGCTTACATAAGCATCTTTTTATTTTGCATACATTATTACACTGTGATATATTAAATACGAATGATGCTGATTAATAAGTATATATAGAATAGAAAAAAGATATACTGAATATATATGGAATTTTAAAGTATATGAAGAGGAGATAAGAGTTTTGAGATTTTTTAAGTATATATATGGTTTTGGAATGAAGTTGAAGAATCGTTTTTTGGGGCATGAAATAGGCGCTAGAAGTGCACAAATGACATATTATTGGATTCTTGCTTTTTTTCCTTTTTTAATTATGTTGATGACACTTTTATCATATACAACTATAGCAGAAGGTGAGCTAATGACATCATTAGAACTTATAATGCCTTCAACAGCAATGCCTTTGATAGAAGAAACTATAATGCAGTTGGTTGAATATAGAAGTGCTACGTTATTGTCAGTTGGGGCTATCGTATCGGTATGGTCATCATCAGCAGCGGTAAATGTTGTTATTAAAGGTATTCATAAAGCATACAGTGCAACAGATACACGCCCGTTTTGGATAAAAAAAGCTATTTCGATAGGATATACATTTGTATTATTAATTTTGCTTGTAGGTATGATAGTGTTATTAGTATTTGGAAATAACATTGGAAGTTATATACTGAAATTTTTAGTTAAAAATAATTTCATGTATAAAGTGTTGTGGGATTTCTCACGTTTTACATTATCGTTACTTGTATTATTAGCAGGACTTTATGCAATATACCGCGTAGTACCACGTAAACATCGTAAATCAAATAATGTTTGGCCAGGAACGTTGTTTGCATCTTTTGGGCTTTATGGATTTTCGGTATTGTTTGCGATTTACATTGATAAATTTAGTAAATACAGTCAAATGTATGGAAGTATTGGTGGTATTTTTATTTTAATCATATGGTTATATGCAAGTGGAATTCTTATTTTGCTAGGAGCAGAAATTAATGCTCTTTGGCAAGATATTATAATTATTGAAAATAGAAGTCGTTATAAACTAAAAAAATAATAAAATATTTTGTAAAAAGGAGTAACTCATAATGAAACCTATATTATCATTTGAAATATTTCCACCTAAAGAAACGACAAAAATTGAAAGTATTTATAGTACTATTGACGCATTAGCGCCATTAAGACCAGACTTTATAAGTGTGACGTATGGAGCAGGAGGTAGTAATCAAAATAATACTATTGAAATAGCTTCGGTATTAAGAAACAAATACAATATTAGGCCAGTTGCACATTTAACGTGTGTCGGAGCAACAGAATCTTCAATAGATATGATTCTTGATAGATTAAATAAAGAGGGCGTAGAACATATACTTGCACTTAGAGGAGATTTGCCGCATGAAAATGCATTGGGAGATTTTAAATATGCTACGGACTTAGTAGCTTACATAAAGAAAAAAGAACAATTTAGTATAGTTGGGGCGTGTTACCCTGAAAAACATATAGAAGCTATTTGTTTAGAAGATGATATTATGTATCTAAAAGAAAAAGTGGAAGCAGGAGCAGAAATGCTAGTAAGTCAGTTGTTTTTTGATAATGATGTGTTTTTTGAATGGGTAAGCAAAGTTCGAAAGGCGGGGATTACAGTTCCTATTATAGCTGGAATTATGCCTATAACATCTGAAGTTCAATTAAAACGTATGCAGTCACTTTGCGGAGCGACTATTCCAGATAATATAAAGGTGTTAATAGATGCCTATAGTCACAATCAAGCAGCACTTAAAGATGTTGGAACGACATATGCAACGATGCAAATTATAGATTTACTTGCAAGGGGTGTTGATGGAATTCATTTGTATACTATGAATAAAGCAGAACTAGCAAAAAAAATTGTGGACAATATTAGTAGTGCGTATTATGCACGTTGTCAAAGTGAATAAATTGCAGTAATTATAGAAAAATAGAGGATTAATGAGAGAGCGTTTTTGTATTTGGTACATACTACTAAATACAAAAGCGCTTTTTTGTTTGAAAGTGATGAAAACATAGAAGTGTAAAATAGACTCTTGAAAAATATAAAATTATGATATAATACCAAAGTATGGCATTTACAATGGTATCTAAATGATGGTAAAGTAGAAAAAAATACTTATTTTTATAACACACACATAATATAACGCTATACTATACAGAATAAAACAATATGTTGAAATATTTTAAGGAGTAGGATGATGAAAAAAATACGAGTGATGAGTGTTTTTGGCACACGTCCAGAAGCAATTAAAATGGCGCCGCTTGTAAAGGTGCTTGAAAAAGATGAAGCTATTACAAGTATTGTATGTGTAACAGCGCAACATAGAGAAATGCTAGACCAAGTGTTGACAATTTTTGATATTAAACCAGATTATGATTTAGATATTATGAAAGAGCGTCAAACGTTAGAAGGCATTACTGTTAGAGTATTAGAAGGAATGGGCAAAGTTTTAGAAGATGCAAAACCTGATATAGTTTTAGTGCATGGAGATACATCGACAACATTTGCGACAGCGCTTGCAGCTTTTTATAAGCAAATTCCTGTAGGACATGTAGAGGCAGGTTTACGTACACATAATATGTATGAGCCATTTCCAGAAGAAATGAACCGTAAATTAGCAGGAGCACTTAGTACATTACATTTTTCACCAACGTTACTTGCAAAACAAAATCTTCTAAAAGAAGCGATTGATGAAAATAGTATTTTCATTACTGGGAATACTGTTATAGATGTGTTAAAAACAACAGTTAAAGATAACTATAAATTTACAGTGGAAACACTAAATAATATTGATTATGAAAATAAAAAAGTTATAACTATGACAGCGCATCGTAGAGAAAATTTGGGTAAACCACTTGAAAATATTTGTGAAGCAGTAAAACGAATTGCAAAAAAACATGAAAATGTTGAAATTATTTATGCTGTGCATAAAAATCCTGAAATTCGTGAAGTGGTTTCTAACATACTTGGAAAGCAATCAAATATACATTTGATAGAGCCATTAGATTTAAATGATATGCATAATTTGATGAAACGTTCATATCTTGTATTAACAGACTCAGGTGGATTACAAGAAGAAGTGCCATCACTTGGAAAGCCTGTTCTAGTACTTAGAAATGTAACAGAAAGACCTGAAGGTGTAGATGCAGGTACGCTAAAACTTGCGGGTATTGAAGAAAATACTATTTACAATTTAACAGATGAACTACTAACTAATCAGAAAGTGTATGATGAAATGGCAGGAGCTAAAAATCCTTTTGGAGACGGTGAAGCGTCGCTTAGGATTGTTCAGGCTATTAAACATTATTTCCTGGAAAATGTAGATAGACCTATAGATTATAAAGCCTAATTTGGAGAAAAATATGAATAAGAAAAGCTGGGTTTCGGCGTTAGCACTATTAAATCAAGTTGGAATCGTCATGGCAGTTCCAATTTTCATGTGTTTATTTATAGGTATTTTTTTAGACCGTCTGACGGGTATGGAGCCGCTATGGCTAATAATTTTTATTTTATTAGGTGTAGGTGCTGCTTTTCGAAATTTATATCATATTATGGATAAGGAAGTTAAAAAAAGTGAAAAAAATGATAACCGTCATGATAGGTTTTAGTATAATTGCTTATGGGGTAGGATGTTTTTTAACAGAAAACGTTATGGCATGGACTTTAGGTGTAGTGCTTGGCCTTATTATATCAATTTTAAAACTAAAACTTATGGAGCAAACTTTTACAAAGGCAGTAACACTAGAAGAGAACAAAGCAAAAGGATATACGCAGCGTCAGTATATGATTAGATATGGGCTAACAGGCTTAGTGCTGTTAATTGCAGCATTGTCAGAAACGATTAGTTTAGTTGGCGTATTTGTAGGTCTTATATCTATGAAAGTAGGCGCGTATTCTGAGTTGTATCGTTCTAATTAATTTGGCAATAAGGGGAAATCCCTTTTAGCATATATAAATTTTATAGAAAGGAGAGTGAGTAGGTGGAACAAGAATTAGATTTTGGGATCCATATGCTTATACCACTTTTTGAGCACAATGGAGAATGGTATGGTTTTACGACAACGCATGTTGTCACGTGGGTTGTAATTCTAGCATTAACACTTATTGGTCTCTATGTAAGGCACCGCGTAAAAAACTTCAAAATAGTACCTGATACAAAATTTCAGGTTGCAGTAGAATATTTTGTTGGTATGATGAGTGACTTTACAGCAAGTACGATGGGTGAGAAAAATCGCCATTTTGCGTATTTCTATGGTCCTATGTTTTTATTCATTTTGTTAAGTAACTTAACAGGATTAATTGGACTAAGACCACCTACGGCAGATATTGCAACTACGTTTGCATTATCACTTACTACATTTTTCATGATTCATGGATATGGTGTTCGTGCCAAAGGAGGCAAGTATTTCAAAGGTTTCTTGGAACCAATACCATTACTGTTACCACTAAATATTATTGGTGAGCTTGCAAATCCAATATCATTAAGTTTCCGTTTATTTGGAAATATTTTAGGTGGAACAATTATTATGGGCTTGTACTATAATATGATGCCATGGTTTATGAAAATTGGTATACCGTCAGTATTACATTCATACTTCGATATATTTGCAGGAGCACTACAAACGTTAATTTTTGTAATGCTTAGTATGACATTTGTGTCAAGTGCTATGGAAGAATAGTTTAGGAGGTGGAAAAGATGTCAGGATTTTCTGATTTCCTTTTCGGATGGATGGTAAATGTGGACCCAAAAGCTCTCGTACTAGCCTTCTCAGCACTTGGTGCAGGTCTTGCAATGATTGCAGGTATTGGACCAGGTATTGGTCAAGGTTTTGCAGCTGGAAAAGCAGCAGAAGCGATGGGTAAGAACCCAGAGCATGGTGGCAAGCCAGCAACGCTTGTTATGTTATTGGGTGCAGCGGTTGCAGAAACGTCAGGGATTTTTTCTCTTGTCGTAGCAATCATCATGTTATTTGCCAATCCTCTGGTAGGAAAAACTGGAATTGCGCTTGTACTAGCATGTTCAGCGCTAGGTGCAGGTCTTGCAATGATAGCAGGTATTGGACCAGGTATTGGTCAAGGTTATGCGGCAGGTAAAGCAGCAGAGGCTGTTGGAAAGCGTCCGAAGCTTCAAAGTGCTATCGTAAGAACGATGTTACTTGGGCAAGCGGTTGCACAAACAACAGGTATTTATGCGCTTATTATCGCGTTATTATTATTATTTGTGAACTTATTCTAAGCTATAAGCTATAGAATAAAACATACTCAAAAGACTTATTAAGGAGGAAATTTATAATGGAAAATCAAATTGATGGAAGAGCACTTATTCTTGCATGTTCAGCAATTGGAGCAGGTCTTGCAATGATCGCAGGTATTGGACCAGGTATTGGTCAAGGTTACGCAGCTGGTAAAGGTGCAGAAGCAGTAGGTCGCCAACCAGAAGCACAATCAGATGTTGTACGTACGATGTTACTTGGGGCTGCTGTAGCAGAAACAACAGGAATCTATGGTCTTATCGTAGCAATTATTCTTTTATTCGCTAACCCACTTATTACAAAATACATTAGCTTAATAGGATAATAAATGTGCTATACGATTGATATATAGGAAGGAGGGTGTTTACTGTTGGATACGTCTAAAATTATTGAATTCTCCCTACCAACGTTATGGGAAATGTTTTGGCAGTTTTTAGCATTGTTTTTAATTATCTGGATTTTGAAAAAGCTTTTATTCAAACCAGTTATGGATTTCTTAGAAAAAAGACAAGAGCATATTCAAAAAGAACTGTCAAATGCAGCTGTAGCATCAAAAAATGCTGAGGAACTAAAAAATTCTTACAAAGAAAAACTTGCGCATATTGAAGACGAAGCAGATAGTTTATTAAAAGAAGCTCGTCAAAAGGCGTTAAAGCGTGAAGAAGAGATTGTAGCAAATGCAAAGAAAGAAGCAGAAGCAATCAAAGAAAAAGCGATGCAAGATATTGCGCTTGAGCAAACACGTGTTAAAAGTGAGATAAAAGATCAGATGATTGATGTAGCAGGTCTTATGGCAAGTAAGTTTGTTGAATCAACTATAACAGAAGATAAGCAAGAACAATTAATAGATGATATGATTAAAGAGATGGGGGATGTATCGTGGCTCAATTAGTAACCAAACGATATGCTACTGCCCTTTATGAAATTGCCAAAGAAAAAGGGGCAATTGAATCGTTTCAACATCAAGCAGAAATGCTAGTTAAATTAATAGGTGAACAAGATGAGTATTTAATGCTGCTTAGTCACCCAGGTGTTTTGGTAGAAGAGAAGATGCGTCTTATAGACGAAGCTTTTTCAAAACAAGTAGAAGATGAATTTGTAGGTCTTTTGGCACTTATTGTGAAAAAAGGACGTCAAGATTATATTCTAGATATTTTAAATGCTTTTATCGATTTAGCGAAAACCGAGGCAGGGCTTGTTCAAGCAACTGTAACATCGGCAATCGCATTACAAGAAAAACAATTAGCGCAAATTAAAGCTAATATTGAACAAAATACAGGGAAACAAGTAGAACTTGAAGTAGTTGTAGATAAAACACTTATTGGTGGATTAATTGTTCGTGTTGGTGATAAAGTTGTTGATGGAAGTGTTCGTGGTCAAATGAACACATTGAAATCAGAACTTAGTAATTTGCGACTTGCATAAAAAGGGGTGTAACAAGTTAAATGAACCTTAGACCAGAAGAAATAAGCAGTGTCATTAAGAGTCAAATTAATAACTATAAAGCGCGCCTTGAAGTATCTGAAGTTGGTACTGTTATACAAGTAGGGGACGGAATTGCACGTGTGCATGGTCTCGAAAAAGCGATGGCAGGAGAACTTTTAGAGTTCACAGGTGGCGTATATGGTATGGTTCTGAACTTAGAAGAAGACAACATTGGTGTTGTACTTTTAGGTTCAGATGAATGTATTAAAGAAGGTAGTGTAGTAAAATCTACAGGACGTATAGTAGAAGTTCCAGTAGGAGATGTTATGCTTGGGCGTGTAGTTAATGCACTTGGGCAACCAATTGATGGTAAAGGTCCAATCCAGACAGATAAATACCGTCCAGTAGAACGTATAGCACCAGGGGTTATTGAAAGAAAAGGTGTTGATACACCACTTCAAACTGGTCTTAAAGCGATAGATGCTATGGTACCAATTGGACGAGGACAACGTGAGCTTATCATCGGTGACCGTCAAACAGGTAAAACAGCAATCGCAATCGATGCGATTATTAACCAAAAAGGTAAAGACGTAAATTGTATTTATGTTGCCATTGGTCAAAAAGCATCTACAGTTGCAAATATCGTTCGTACATTTGAAAAAAGTGGAGCGATGAGCTATACAACAGTAGTTGTTGCAACAGCAAGTGAATTATCACCACTTCAATACTTATCACCATATGCAGGTGTTGCTATCGGTGAAGAGTGGATGGAAAATGGTAAAGATGTTCTTATCGTATACGATGATTTATCAAAACATGCGGTAGCATATCGTACTATGGCGTTACTTCTTCGTAGACCACCAGGTCGTGAGGCGTTCCCAGGGGATGTATTCTACCTTCACTCAAGATTACTTGAGAGAGCAGCAAAACTTAGTGATGAACGAGGTGGTGGTTCTATTACAGCACTTCCAATCATTGAAACACAAGCTGGAGATATTTCAGCATATATTCCAACGAATGTTATTTCTATTACAGATGGTCAGATTTTCCTTGAATCTGAACTATTTAATGCAGGTGTAAGACCAGCGGTTAACCCAGGTCTTTCAGTATCACGTGTAGGTGGGGCAGCCCAAATTAAAGCGATGAAACAAATTGCTGGACCTATTCGTGTTGAGCTTGCGCAATACCGTTCATTAGCAGCGTTTGCACAGTTTGGTTCAGATTTGGATGCAGCAACTCAAAACGCATTAGCGCAAGGTGAGCGTATTACAGAAGTATTAAAACAAGCACAGTACGCACCGATGGATGTTTCAGAGCAAATTATTGTATTATTTGCAGCGACACGTAAATATCTGTTAGATATTCCATTAAAAGCAGTTAAAAGCTTTGAAAAAGAGCTTCTTGAGTTTGTTAGCATGAAATACAGTGAAGTATTTACAGAAGTTGTAGGACCACAAGGTATTACATCTGAACTTGAAGAAAAGCTAAATAAAGTAATGACTGAGTTTAAAGCAGGCTTTAGAGCTTAGTGAATATGTAAAATAGAAAGGGTGCGGCTATGGCGTCTTTACAAGATATTAAAGGACGAATAAAGAGTATCAATAGCACCAAACAAATTACAAATGCAATGAAACTTGTTTCTACAGCGAAACTTACAAAAAGTAAGCAAGCTGTATTTCAAACAAGACCTTTCTTTGACAAAGTGCAGATGACTATTGCTTCTATTGCAAAACAAGCAGAAGGAACAAATTGTCCACTTTTCAAATCAAACGGTGTTACAAAAAAAGCAGTAATCGTTATGGCATCTGATCGAGGCCTTGCAGGAGGTTACAATGCAAATGTTGTAAAGCTTGCAATGAAAGAGATTGAAAATCCTAGCGATGTGCATGTAGTTGCTGTTGGTAAAAAAGCCAAAGAAGGTTTGAAAGTTCGCGGAGTTGATGTTCAAAAAGAACTGATAGGCATAACAGCAGATCCAGCTTATAGCGATGCAAAAGAAATTGCACATTATGTAATTGAGCTATATGAAAAAGGTGAAATTGGAGAAGTTTATGTGGCGTATACACGTTTCAAATCAACTATCCAGCAGGAACCTACACTAATTCGTCTGTTACCAGTAGATATAGAAGAAGTAGAAAGAGGCAGTTTAGAAAACAATGAGCCGCAAGACTTATTGCTTTATGAACCATCCCAAGAAGAAGTACTCAAATACCTTGTTCCGCATTATGTAGCATCTGTTTTGTACGGTGCAATGGTAGAGTCAAGTGCAAGTGAACAAGGCGCACGTATGACAGCTATGGATTCTGCAACGAATAATGCAGATGAGATGATTGAAAAACTGGAAATTGTATCAAACCGAGCAAGACAGGCAGCAATTACACAGGAATTATCAGAAATTGTCGGCGGAGCTGAGGCACTTAAGTAATTTTAAAAAAGGAGAGAATAAGTTAATGGCAAAAAACATAGGACACATTGTTCAGATTATCGGTCCTGTTTTAGATATTAAATTTACGCCAAATAACCTTCCTAACCTTTACAATGCTATCCAAATCACAAAAGCAGATGGTGAGATACTTGTAGTTGAAGTTTCTCAACATCTTGGTGATGACGTTGTACGTTGTATAGCGATGTCAGCAACAGATGGACTTGTAAGAGGTATGGAGTGTGTGGATACAGGCGCTGCGATTAGTGTTCCAGTAGGTGATGAAACACTTGGTCGTATATTTAATGTAACAGGAGATGCAGTAGACGGCAAACCAGCACCAGAGGTTGAAAGATGGCCAATCCATAGAGCGGCACCATCTTTTGAAGAATTATCTACAGAATCAGAAATTCTGGAAACAGGTATTAAAGTAGTTGACCTTTTATGTCCATATCAAAAAGGTGGTAAAATCGGTCTTTTCGGTGGTGCGGGTGTAGGTAAAACAGTACTTATACAAGAACTTATCCGTAATATCGCAACAGAACATGGTGGTTTCTCTGTATTTGCCGGTGTCGGTGAACGTACAAGAGAAGGTAACGACTTATTCCATGAAATGACAGATTCAGGCGTTATTGCAAAAACTACTATGGTATTTGGTCAGATGAATGAACCACCAGGTGCGCGTATGCGTGTTGCCTTAACAGGTCTTACTATGGCTGAATATTTCCGTGACCGTTCAGGTCAAGACGTTCTATTATTTATTGATAATATTTTCCGTCTTGTTCAAGCAGGTTCAGAAGTATCAGCATTACTTGGTCGTATTCCATCAGCAGTAGGATACCAACCAACACTTGCAACAGAGATGGGTGCATTACAAGAGCGTATTACAAGTACGAAAAAAGGAAGTATTACATCTGTTCAAGCTGTATATGTACCAGCGGATGACTTAACTGACCCAGCTCCAGCTACAACATTTGCGCATCTTGATGCAAAAACTGTACTTTCTCGTGCGCAAGTTGAACAAGGTATTTACCCAGCGGTAGACCCACTAGACTCAACTTCACGTATTCTTGACCCACAAATTGTAGGCGAAGAGCATTATGAAGTAGCTCGTGGTGTTCAAGCTATTCTTCAAAGATACAAAGAGCTTCAAGATATTATTGCAATCCTTGGAATGGATGAACTTTCAGAAGAGGATAAAATTGTTGTTAACCGTGCACGTCGTATCCAAAAATTCCTTTCTCAACCATTTTTCGTTGGTGAGGTATTTACAGGGGTACCAGGAAAGTATGTACCACTTAAAGAAACAGTACGTGGTTTCAAAGAAATTCTAGAAGGTAAGCATGATAGCCTTCCAGAAAATGCATTCTTGACGGTTGGAACAATTGAAGATGCAATAGAAAAAGCAAAAACACTGTAGGTGATGTGATGGCAGATAAAAAAATCAACCTTCAAATAATCACACCAACCCGTCTTGTTTTGGATGAATTAGTAGATTCAGTTGTACTATGCACAAAAGAAGGCGATATGGGTATTTTGTATGACCATGAGCCAGTTGTAACTTTGTTATCATATGGTATTTTAAGATATAAGCAAGATGGGCAACAAAAGAAAGCGACGATTATGGGTGGTTTTGCTGAAGTTACAGAAGATCGTGTAACAATTCTTGCAGATTCTTCTGAACTAGAAAATGAAATCGATCTTAATCGTGCAAAACAATGTAAAGTGCGTGCAGAAAGTAGACTGAAAAAATCAGACTATGATGAGGCACGTTTACAAATTGCACTACGTAAGTCACTTATTAGAATTAAACTTGCAGAAGGCAATTAAAAAATTATATAAAAAAAAGCTAGTTTTTGCATTATGCAAAAGCTAGCTTTTTTTTATATATTGTAATCAGATTCGTTAAATTCTAATATAGTTTTAGTATCTGTATCTCTTCCATCAGCGTCAAGCAGAAGGTCACGTTTAAAATGCTCTAGTATTTTATTAAGCAGAGGAAAATACGAAAAAGAGATAGGGGTAGTCCGGATTCTAAGTGAGAAAACCATTTTGTTAAGTCTAAGAATTTCCTTAATCTCAGATAATGTTTTAGAAACATCTTCTTGTAATAAACGTATCCTCTTACGTCTCATTAGAGCATCTGCATCCGATAATAAGGTTGATGCAAGTCTTATAGGGGGTTTCTTATAGTTAGAATTATCCAACACAGATACTGAATCTCGTAGTGTTCTTAGTCTTTCGATTGTATTTTGTTGTAAATCTTCAGCTAGTAAAAGCTTTGATATAGCTATAGCTTCTCTTACCATGTTAATAGATGATGCAGAATAATATTTGATATATACCATAATAGGCCTCCATAAAATTTGAGTAGTTATTTAAAATTAAAATATTTATTACTTATAATAAGCTTTATAAATTTATTTGAATTTTTAAAACACAGTATATATATATGCAGGAAAAATAAATGTGAAAGTTGTACTATGGTTTTAAAAATATTATTTTTAAAGATTATTAGTTAATCAAACGTTAAAAAAGTTCTCTCAGTTGAATTTCGTCCACGAATGTCAAGGAGAAGCTCTTTTCTTATATGATCTAGTATTTTAATAATCGTATCAAAATACTCATTAGACTCCTCTGGGTGTTCGTATACGAAGGATAACATAGTTTCAACATTATCTAGTGAGCGAAGGCAGTTAGATACTGAGTAACGAACTAGTTTTGTAGAACTGCAGAATAAACCACCGTATTTAAAACGATCATGGAGTGTGTCGAAATCTAACAACTGTCTAGGATCTAAAATATTGAGTATAGAATTTTTTGCGAAGTTAATCGCACGTTCCTTTTCAGGTGTATGATTAAAAAATTTTTGGCAATAATATTTGGAATCTGGAAACAGAGAATGATTTGTAAAGAAATGGTAATCTAATACGTATAGAATGGCGTTTATATCATCCGTAATTGGATTTGTATTATTTTGTGCATATCTAAAATATCGTTTAGACATAATAAACCTCCTAATTTGAATAGTATTTGTAAAATTTAATAAAAAAATATTAATGTATTGTGTATTAACCAAACGTTAAATTTGCAAAATTCTTATCGCCCGAATATCGTCCTGTTATATCTTTATGAAGCGCCATTCTCATATGCTCCAGTAAGCAAATAATTTTATAAATGGTAAACTCACAATATAAATGGCGAGGTAACGAGTGTAGTCTAATCTGCATAGCAGCAACTTCTTTTTGTAAATCAAGGCATTTTTCAGCAAGGGGCTCTATTATAGAGCGACTATTAAAACTTTCCATATCTTCATTATCTAGATGCACGGTTATAGCTTCTAGTATGTCGAATATTCGGTCAAGATTTGGTGCTGGATCTTTGAAGCAGTGTAAATCTATTAAAGATAAAATTTTAGTTATAAGAAAATGGTTATCAAAATTGTATTTAAAATATCGTTTAGACATAATAAACCTCCTAATTTAATTTGTATTTGTAATGCTTAATATATATATGCTAAGAGGTATTGAATTGAAAGTTGTACTAAAACAATATTAATGTTTTTTTATAGATACTAATAAATTTGAAGGTAGAGTATTAACAAGTTAATACTCTACCTTCAAATTAATAATATTTATCATATAGTGCAAGTAAGAGATTCACAACTTCACCATAGTTTGCAGTACCAGATGCAACGCCGTTTGATTTTAGATAAGTATCGTTAATTGCAGTAGCAACTTCTTGAATTTCACCCTGGTATTTGTCCCAAAATAAATTAATTGATTCTAGGTCACCAAAAACTTTAGGATTCATATCAGTATTAAGTTCTTTTAGTTTTGTAATATCAATACGCGCAAGTGCATTACTTGTATATGATATTGCTAAAATAAGTCCGGAGTATTGAAAGTCTAAATCAGGATTAGACATACAAGCTATAAAAGAAATAAAATTACATTCATTTTCAAAAGCATAACCACGTTGATGTGCCATCTCATGGCAAGTTGTTGAAGGAAGTGTAAGTAGTGGTACGTTAATATTTATATTAGGTTCTCCTGTAAATGGAGAGTAGATACCTGTAATACCTGTGTATGACAATATTTTTGATGAAAGTAATGGCTTTGCTTTTCCGTAAAATCCTTTGAGTGATGGAAACTCTTTGGATATAACTTCAAAGCCTTTTTCAGCGCGGTCAAAAATATCTTTGTAATCACCATATGGAGTCATAAGACCATTAGGTGTTTCTGGAAGTTTAGAACGGATACTTGAAGCTTCATCTAAAAGGTGTGAGTATAGTTTGCCTAAATCTTCGGGGCTATAATTGCCAACTTCTAATCCGTATTGAGTGCTAAAAGGTGGGCGATTGTAGTTTAATCCCCAAAATGTAACGAAAATAAAAATGATAAGACAAGTTAGACTAAACATTGTGAGTAAGTAATTAAAAAGTATTATGAATGATTGTTTCCATTTTGGAATAGCGCAAAGTATTTTATAAAATGTAAAAAGGGTAAATATTATTAATGTGAATATACATATATATAATAATATTTCTACAACTGAAAAAGGAAAAATATTAAGTGAAATACTAGATAGTTGTATTAGATATTTATTAATACCTAGAGAGTAAAATTTTTCCCATGTTTCTGGGTAGAATAAATAAAGTTTATTAAGCAAAATAGCAAGTGGCAAAAGTAGTATAAGTATCATTTTTAGTTTAATATGCGGAACAATAGATGATTTTTTATTTAAAATATTTAGTGGATGCATTAAAGAAACCTCACTTTATAGTTTTTTAAAATTAAAGAATTAATAGATTTGTGTCGATAAGAAGTATAGCACTTTGTAATAAAAATAGATAGGTAAGGGCAAATAGAGTGAGCGAGAATTATTATGAAAGGGTTTTGATGATGAGAAAAAAAATAGCATTAATTTTAGCAATTTTTATATGGAGTAGTATATTTTCGGGAATACAACTAGATGTTTATGCAATGTCTTCTAAAAAGTTAGGTTTAATAGAACTTAGTCTTAAAGGAGGAAATAATCAAGGTATAAGCACAAATCTTAGTCAAGAGAGGCTAGAGTTAGTAACGCCAGCAGAAAAAGATGAGGCGGCTTTTAGTTTTCCAATTATGAATGGAAGAGAAGTTAAAGTTGGAACGTACATATTAGAATATTATATACAAGGAAATGAAACATATCGTATAGAGGCTGAGTTTGAATTTAAATCAGATTATACAGCAGATGTTACTATCAAAATGTTTAAGGAAAATAGTGATAAACCAGAGCAAGTAAAGTTTGTAGAATATAAAGATTATTATGGTGATATCAATGATGAAAGTAATGGATTTGAATTTAAAAAGACATTAAAGTTCAAATCAGGTTTAGATACTGAATATGAAAAAGGTCTAAAAGTTAGTATAGGTGGTTTTGCTCCGATTCAGATGTATGTAGATAGTGACAAAGGGGTATTAAATTTTTCAACAAAAAATATAAATGCAGGACTTATTACACCGTTTAAACTTATGTATTCGGGTGGTGTTGCAGCAACTGATGAACAAACGATAGATGTTTTTAAAGGACTTGATGATACAATTGTAAAACCAACGCATTTATTATCTGAAGAGGAGTCAAAAAACATTTCGCCAGATAATTTAGATAGAACAATTGGATTGCCATCGCTTGAGCTTATAGATATAGAAGAAAATCGAATAGATGGAACGAATTTTAAATATGGTGAACCAGGAACTAGACCAGGGGTAGTTGTTCAAATTACAACACCTAAAAAAATCAAAGATGGTAAGTTTGTACTGCTTGATGATGTAGACGGTAGTAGTGAACTAATTAATGTTAAATTGACATTAACTAATCCGTATGAGACAGGGCTACCTCTTACTGTGAAGTTTCCGTTAAAAAGTGGAGAGCCAGTCGTAGGTTTTGGCGTGCAAAATGGTGTTGTAGGTATACATGATGGAAAATATGAAGTGTATATTTCACAAGATAACTATACGGGTATTACAGAAAAAGAAGCAATAGAGAAAAAGATTGCAAAAGAGTGTATATGGAAAGAGATTGCAAAAGCAGAGATTTATCATACAGAGTTAGAACTAGATGGTGAAGTATTAGCTAATACGAATACTTTATCTCGTAGTTATTCAACGGATTTAGGATATACATACGTTAAATACGGAGTGGAAAAAACGAGTGAAACATCTATTACATTTAATATAGAGCCGTATAAAATTCAGCAAGAAGGAACAATTACTTATATTTTAACTAGAAATGGCAAAGAAATAGAGCGGCGTACATATTCACCTGGTGATAACGTTAGTATTACAACTAATTTAAAAGCAGTAGATGACGTGTATCAGATAGAAGTACTTAGAGCAAGTGATGGAAAGGAAGTATCGTACAAATCACAAAAAATACGTGTTGATGCACAGATTTTTGGAGAGCTTACGCCTATTCAAACAAATGAAATCATTAGTATAGATAACATATGGGTTATTCCCAACAGAAATATAAATGCTAATGAAGGGCAAGTAGCACCTGATTCAGTAATGTTTGATTTGCAGTGGAGAGCTCCTGCAAATTTAGTTAATACTATACTAAAATCGGAAAAAGATGCGATTTATTATGAATTAGAAATAAGTGATAAATTAGACGGAATATATAATTTAAATACGATTTTTAAAGTTGTTAAAGAAAACCAAAACAATATAGGTGTTTATTTATATGATAAAAATTATTCAGATGAAGCACCAAAAAAAGGATATTATGATGCAGCAACAAATACTTTTTCGTTTAAAGAAGTAGTTATTAAACGTCCATCAAAAAATATTGAAAATGAAGCTGAAAAAGATAAATGGCAAAAAATAGAGATGCCAAAAGATTATGAGAATTTATATTCATATCCAGATGCAAAAAATGATATTAGTTTTGAAGATAGTTTGGAATATACAGTACCAAATGTGTTTTATTTTAGAATGCGTAATTTTTATGTTAAAGATGGATATAAAGGAATGGCGAAAAGTGGATATTCGGTATCGAAACCAGTTACGTTAGATATTACGAATTTTTTAATTCCACCAGTTACGAACGTAAGGAAGCTAGATTTGACAGACGAGGAAAGTAAATTATTTGGTAAATATAGCTGGAAAATAGGCTATGAAGGTATTAGCCTTGAAAAATATAAGAAATATTTATTAGAGCCATTAGGTATTGTACTAAATGAAAAAGATGAAGATGCATTGACACGTGTTTATAGCACGTATTTATACAATGCAACGAGTAATATTGAAGAAGTATTTAAAGAACTTAGTAAAGAAGATATGGAAGATGAAGAAATAGAACCGGTAAAACGTTTTGTATTAGCGAGTGAGTATGAAGAAAGTAAACATAGCACATACAATGGAATTATTTATGACGGAAATAATTCTGAAGGTGCGTATGATTTAACAAAACGCATTAATGAAAAAACTAGTAAAACGTATCAAGACTATATTAGAGAAAATGGTGTTGTAAGGTTTGATACATATTCAGACATAGACAAGACAGATACATTTACTCCGCAAGAAACGATTTTATTTACAGGTCTTGAACCAAACACGCCATATGCAGTACAAATTCGTGTTCAAGTTGAAAGGTATAAAAAAGAAGATAGTAAGTGGGAAAGAATTAAACCAAATGTGTATTCTGTTTTTTCAAAAATATTAACGTATACGACAACTACAGAGCCAATGCCACCAACGCCTGATGAGCAAAAGCCGATGCCACCAACAAATTTTTGGGAAGAGATAGAGGCAAAGGGCAAAACAACTGCTGTGCTTGCATGGGAAGAGAGTGAATTTGCAAAAACAATTCAAGACCCTGAAAATGTAATATATGAGTTAGTTAGAGTTAAAGATAAAGAGTTAGATAGTGAGTTAAATCAAAAAAATGTATTACTAGATACAATTAAGAAAAAAGATAATCATTTTGTTTATGAAGCGTTTCCAAAACGAAATGAAGATGATAAAGATGCAGTAGTTAAACGTTCAAATGGGAAAACAGGAAAAGTGGATACATTTGAATTGTGGCAACATGGTGATGTACTAAGTTTTGAAGATACTGAGTTATTGCCAAATACAATTTATTATTACTATATAAGAACAGTTTATAAGACAAGTGATGAACGGTCACAATTTATAATGTTGCCAGTGACTACGGATACGCTGGGCAATCCAATTAATTTAACTGTAGAATCTTTGAAAGACTACCAAGTAGATAATGAAGCACATGAGGCAGTAGTTAGTTTTTGGGCACCAGTACCAGAGGGATTTGATGTTAGGGATGGGAAAACATATGACTTTGAAATTGCTATTAGAGGAGATAACGATGAGCAGTTTTATATTGCAAATGTAGATAAAGAAAGGCCGTATATGACGAAGTACCGAACGGAAGTACCGATTGAAGGTGATTATAGAAAATTTGTTTATACGATAAAGAACTTAGAACATGCAAAACGATATGATGTAAAAGTTCGTTTAGTAGATAGAACAAGGGGTAAGGATTTAGAAATACGCTCTATTTATTCAAATATAGTTTCTATAAGAACGAATTTTAGTGAGGAAGATTACGAAAAAGAAGAGTTATATAAAGAATATCTTGAAAAATACGAACAAGAAGCAAATAAGCTAAAAACAAATCCGTATTGGAAAGTGGGCGATACGAAAAATGAAGGAACATACAAATATAGAGATGCGTATTTGAAAAGTGAATTAACGTTTGGAAAAGATTATAAGCTAGTTTCAGAAGGTGATGAAACGCTATATTATTATTTACCAAAAACAGCTTTGGAAATTGCGCGTCAAAATAATACGATGATTGAAATTGTTATAGGAAACTATAATGCATATTTAAGACCGGGAATCGTGTATAAAAATGAGGCAATCAAAGAAGCGGAAGAAAAAATTCAAAAGAAATATATTGCAGATTATTACGTTTCGGTAGAAGTGAATGTAGAGAATATAAGTAGCTTGGTTATGGGGAATAAAGTTATTTTGCCAGAAATAGCTATTGATATGGAAGTTGTATATTTATATGAAGAAGAAAGTGAAGTAGAAAAACGTATTTTAACTAAAATAAATGAGCTTATTGAAGATGGTAGAGAAGATGTTATAGAGGGAATTGAATATGCTATTAATTCGAACCGTTTTTCAAAAGAACGCTTAGATGAGATTATTGAAAAACAAATAAATTATATTAAAGATAAACATGCATATGAAACAAAACGTATTATGAATAAAGTGGTAAACAAAGAAGCGCCAATTAGCCAAATTCAAAAACCACTACTTGTGCAAGTAAATGTAGGCGATTACACGCAAACCGAATGTTATTACGGAACTGAGAGTATATCATGGACTAAAGTGTATACGTATGCAATGGGTACGGGGATAGGATTTGAGGCAGAAAAGCTTGGAAAGTATGTAATAACAGGTAAAAAACAAACGACTGTTATAGTGCCTAACATACCAGGTGCAAATAATTTGATTACAAAATATGCGCTAACAGATTTTTTCACATTTGATGAACGTGGCATGCAAAGCTATGTAACGAAAGAACAGTTATATGGTTCGTTAGCAAGAATTATAGGAGCTCCAAGAGATAGTAATTATGTTTTAGCTTTGCAAAATAGAGGAATCAAACTTGTTATGCCAAATAATTTATATCAAACGGTTAGACAAGATGAGACTATTTATGTTGTAATGCAGGCATATGAAAAAATGTATTATAAGCCAATTCAATCAATTCAGATTACGAATAAACAAAGTGTGCAAAACATAGGTGCATTCCAAATGGCGTATAGAGATTATATTTATGCAGCAGTTCAGCTAGAAGTTGTTATACCAAAAAACAATAAGATTGACCCAGCGTCACAAGTTAGAGCGGAAGACTATATAAGAATGCTTACAAAAATTACGCCCAAATAGGGAGGGAAATATATGAAAATCAAGCAAATCATCGCAGCGGTATTAATAGGTGCTATAACAGCGCCTTTCATGCCGCAAGTGATTTATGCGAATACGCAGTCGTCTATAACAAGTATTAGTATTCCCCAAAATGGGATAACTCATAAGGAAATTGCAATGGGTGTAGATGGAACTACTAAAATAGCCCCATCAGTTAGAGTGAAATGGAAAGCACCAAAACCTATAGATGGCGAAGGCACAGATATTACAAATCCAGATGCAAAGCATGATGTAGAGTATTACCAAATTGTTTTGAAGAAAAATGGTGATAAAGCACCGATAAGAAGTCAGTCGATAAAACCTAGTGAATTAGAAAAAATAGGTGATGAATATATTTTTGAAATAAACGGAAATACAAAGTTTGGGTTTGATAATAGTGAAAATCAAATCAATACAAGTTATACATTTGATAACGGTTCTGTGTATGAGATAGGTGTTGAAGCGGTGCATTGGCACTATAAATACACAGAAGATAATATACGTGTTCGAGATAAAGTAATAGTTGGTCCTATAGAAAAAACAATTATGGTGGCTACAGACTTTGATACAGAAGTTAGAAGTCAAGACCAGGGACTAGATGTAATGTGGGAGTATATTCCTGGAGCAAATTACAAGTTAACATATGCAAAAGGTCAAAAAGAAACGAAAAAAGATTTTGAAAAAAATGCGTTTCCACCAGTTAAAATTAGTGCAAAAGAAGCAAAAGAATTGTATGATAGCGGAAATGTAGAAAATGGGAAGATAGTGTATCGTATAGATAAACTAGACCCAAAACAAAACTATTCGGTGATGGTTGAACTTGAGGAGTATTTTACGCCAAATAATACACCTGTATACGGAGTTATAAAAAATGAAAATACTGACAAAGCAGGGCCAAAAGTTGTGCAAGGCTGGACAGATATAGAGTTTAAGTTTTTAGCAATAAACCAAGATTTATTAGAACTTTCATGGGATAGTTTTATGGGGGCAATAGAGTCAAAAAACTTGAAAAAAATTGAAGTATATGCAAAAGAAGCAGGTACGTCTCAGGCAAGAGTTATAGCGGAAAAAATTATTGGCGGAGGGTCAATACCAAGAGATATTGTAATTCAAATGCCAAAAGTAAAAACAGAATATGCGATAAGATTTATTTTTGATACGACGCCAGAAACATACGTAGAAACAAAATTTCAAATGTATGATCCAGTTGCAAATATAGTGCAAACACCACTAGCACCAAAAGTACCAAAACCTTTTGGTCCAAATGTAGAGATTACAGAAAGTAATAAAAAATTGTATTTGGTAACAGGAGATAGACGTTTATCAGTAAATGCACATACAAATCCAGAATTTATTAGTAATACATTTCATGCTCAAATAGGGAAAGAAGCGTATGTGCAACTTGTATGGGATGCGTATAAAGCTCCAAATGATGAAACTATGGTTGATTATGACCTTGTGTATGATATTTGGATGAGTGATAACTTAGATGAGATAGGTGATAAAGATAAAGAGGTAATAAAAAATTATCAAGTTCCAACAAATCAATTTATAACTAACCATTTAGATTCAAATGAAGTTTTAGGATTTAAAGTGCAACTTGGACAGTATAGAAGTGATGGAGTGTTAACTGCTGTTAAAGCAAACAAAACATATTACATTCAAATAGTTGCAAAACGAAAAAAAGATCCAAATTCAGAACCGGAATCAGATAAAGATTTTGTTATATCACAACCTACACTAGTTACTATTACAGTGGATAAAGATGGTAATATTTTTCAACCACCAGTACTTGGAAAGTTGCCACTTTCTATTAAAGAAGAAGAGGTGACAGAGAAGTCATTAGTTATAGAGTGGTTAACAAAATGGAATGAAGTTTTTGCAAAAGATATTTCTAAATACGATGCTTTTGATAACGATGAAAAAACATTAGCAGAAATAGGTACAGGGGTAGTGTATTTATCATCAGCAGAACCTTTTTTACGTTTTAAAGGTAAAGAAAATAAGTTGAATTTAAATGATAAAACTTTGCAAGAAGCAATAGTAATAGGAAAATTACAAGACCATTTAAAAAAATATGGCGTAGAAAATGATTTTACAAGACGAAAACTTGCACTTGGTGATGACGTATCATATGAGATAAACGTAATGCCATATACAGAACTTGAAAGTCATATAGGTGGCAAAGATGAAAGTTTAATAGTTACATGGCTCAAAGAAACGTTTGGAAAAGGAGTAGATAATTCTCTTATTACATGGGAAGGTATTACGCCGATAGATGGAGATAAAGATGCCAATAACCGTACATGGAAAGAATATGAAATTAATAAAACGACAAAAGGGGAAGCGCTAACGCCAAATACTAGATATTTTATAATGATTAGAGCTTACCGTATGGTAGATGGAAAAAAAGAAGTACAAACATTCCCAAGCTATGTAGTTGGTACAACAAGTGCGGATTATGTTACACCAGAGCCAAAACCTGTAGCACCAGACTTATATTATAGAGAAAATAGTAAAACAGATGCATCGTTTGGTGTGTGGTGGAAATACGATAAAAACTTTGATTACGAAATAGTTTATAGTACAGGAGATGATAGTGCAAAAGCGCAACCGCTACCATTTACGATAGTAGACAAAGTAACAGATAGTAACGTATTAGAAAATAAATACTTTTTTAAAGATGGTGAAGAAGCGGATGTTGTTATAAGGGGGTTATTTCCAGAGACGACATATAACGTTTGGATTCGTGCAAAACAAAAAATAGGAACAGAGGTATCGGAATTTAGTACGCCAGTTACAGTAAGAACAGAAGAATTAGCAATACCTGATATACCAACAGGACTAGGACCTGCATCAGCGCAAAGTTTACATGATTTAGGTCTTGAATTTGAAGCGATTGGTGAAGATTATATTACAATTGAATGGACAAAAAATAATAACGATATTGGAACAATTACAGAAGGAACTATTACTAAACGATATGAATATGACATAGCGTTTGCAGATGATACTGAATTTACAAACCAAAGAGTAGTTACAGTTATGGATACGGCAAGTACGTGGCTAGATGTATCTTATATTGCAAAAAACATTATAAAATACAACAATTTGCGTATGAATTACCCATATTATTTTAAAGTGAAAGCAAGAGTTGTATGGACTGATTCAGCAACTGGAAAAACGCTAACAAAAGAATCTGAGTTTTCAAAAACTGTAAAACTCGCTACAAAAAAATCAAGTGGAGAGTATGATGGTGGTGAAAATGACAATATTGTAACTTATCCAAATGAAACAGAGCAAAGTTATAAAGACGGAGTATGGCAACTAGAACTTGTAGACACGCAAAGAATTATAAGCGATATTGCAACGGGTAAAGCGTATTATTATACGATAGAAATGAATCTGTATGATGGACGTATAGACGCTGTAACTAGGCGACTTATTATACCGATAAATGTGATGAAAGCGCTGTATAATCAAAAAATGGAACTAAAAGTAGTTACAAAACAAGCTACTTATAAAATACCAGCAAAAGCTATAGGTTATGCTATAGAAAATGCAAATGCAAAAGATAAATTGCAAATAGATTTTGAAACTATATTAGCGTATGACTTAGGTAGTTTTGGACTTAGTTATCCATATGCACTAGAATCAGCAGAACAAATGAAACTGCAAATTCAAAGTGTGAACGGAGTACCAAAAATTATAGAATATTTTGAGCATAATATAGATGTTGCGATGAAGCTTGTAAATGCTAATAGTTATAGTGAAAATAACTATAAGACGTACACGTATGACTACACAAAAGGTAGATGGGTTCAGACAAATGGACAAATACGAGCTAGTGTTAACGAAACATCAATTGGTGCAAAAAATAACTATGTAGGTATATATGCATTGTATAAAATAGATACTTATTATGATAAAAAAGATGTTAATTATGCGATGCAACAACTAACAAATAGATATAACATTCCGCTTATTGGAAGTCGTTATACGCAAAATATGAATGTGCATAGCAACCAGTTCATAAATCTTCTTCTTCAGATTGCGCTTAATAAAAAAGATATTAATCTTGATGAGAGTGTGACAAATGAAAGAAGACAACAGGCAAATGCGAGTCGTATTTACCTAGCTAATGAATCTGGGTATGTAACACAAGAACAAGCGGTGAACGGAGTTATCAAACTATACGAGATGCGCACAGGAAGCCGTATACAAGCAAGTGCAACAGTACCTACGGCAGTAAGCCGGGTGTATAGGGAAAGTGTTGAGAAAGCGTATACGATAGGTCTAATCAATAGCATTGAACCAAAGAAAAGTATTACTTACGGAGAATTAGCAACTTTAGTGATTAATGTTTTGGATTAGTTTTATAGCAAATTTTAAAAATCATTGAATAAAAAATAAAAAAACCTCCATACTTTAAATAAAGTTAAAGTAGGAGGTTTTTTTATGCCAGCTGAACGAATGATTAAGATTATACTAGGTGTAATGTGTATTGGAATTGTACTTATTACAGGAATTCACGTTTACTTCTAAAAGGACAAGCATAAACTTGTCTTTTTTTTCATATCTATAGAATAGATAAAAAGAAAGGTGGGGATATGCGTGATTCAAAAAATAAGCATACGATGTGGGGCGCTAATGGCTGCCGTTTTTATATTGCCAGTTGTTATAGTGTTTGGAGGAAAATTCTACGATCCAATTTTGTTAGATGGGGTTTTGGAGATGAAACAAAATACAAGTCAAAAAAGTATGGATGATTATAGGGAAGAAGAAGTAATTAGTATTTTAGCAAAATCAATTGCACCAGAGAGTCCACTTGAAGCTATAAAGGCGCAGGCTGTTATCGTTAGAACATATATGTTAAGACGAGAACTTGGTATAGTTGAAGAGGGTGAACTTGTAGGAATGACAGAAGAAGAGATGCGTAATCAGTGGAAAGGTGAGTATTCATCTAGATATGCATTATATGAATCAGCAGCTAAGGGTACAGCCAAAGAAGTTATTTTTTATGAAGATGAACTTATTGAGCCTGTATATCATAAAGAAAGTGCAGGGGCAACGCGCGATGCAATCAATTTATATAAAGTAGACATTCCGTATTTGAAGCCAGTTCCAAGTAGTTATGATACAGGAAGTAGTGAAACAAGTATTTCAAAACAACAATTTAAAGAAAAAATAGAAAAGCAATATAAGAGTGTGTTGCTAGATGTTACATACATAGAAAATCAAATTCAAATTGTTTCAAGAGATGAAAGTGGATACGTTCAAAGTTTACAAGTTGGAAATATTCTTATGACAGGAGAAGAGTTTAGAGAACTGTTAGGTTTACAATCATCAGCTTTTACTATTCGAGCGGATGGAGATATGATTGTATTTACAACAAAAGGAACAGGACATGGTGTAGGTATGAGCCAAGTTGGAGCTTGCGCTATGGCAGAGCAAGGAAAAACGTATAAAGAAATACTAAAACATTACTATACGGGTACCGAAATTCATAAGAAATAAAAAAAAATAATAAAAAAAAATTTAGAGTGAATAAATAAGAATTTCTTCGGCGATAATCTGATTGTCGGAGGTGTAAAGGATGAATACAAATAAGTTAAAAGAATTTACTAAAAAATACGGTTTTTATGTAGCAGTAGGTGTTGTCAGCGTTAGTGCAGTTTTTGCAGTGGTACTTACAAATAGTACAGACGATACAGCACAAGTAGATGTTCAAAGTCCAAATACTGAACAAGGTGTGGATTTTGTAGCAGGAATGACAAATGAGAATGACATCGTATCTTCAATGGAAGAAGATACAATATTAACAGAAGATGTAGAAATAGTAGAAACATTTGACCAAATCGATGAAGTGGCTAATGTTGATACAGAAGAAGATATTGAGGAAGTAGTGTCAGAAACATTTAGTACGACAACTGCGGAATTAAATGAAGAACCATTTTTTGCAGAAGGAGATACACTTAGCTGGCCAGTAGAAGGTGAAATCATCGTTCCTTATAGAGACGATAATACAAGACATTGGTTTAGTACTGCATTAGAACAAACTATGCGTACGTATGGTGTTTGTATTTCAGCAAAAGAAGGTGAAAGTGTTAAATCACCTGCAAAAGGTAAATTGATTGAAATAGTAGAAGATTCTATGAGTCATGATTGCACAAAACTTGTAGGAAATGTTGGACAAATCGCTATTATTGATATTGGTAATGG
This sequence comes from Cellulosilyticaceae bacterium, assembly GCA_051646925.1. GTDB lineage: Bacteria > Bacillota > Clostridia > Lachnospirales > Cellulosilyticaceae > JBOFDK01. The sequence goes on from JBOFDK010000038.1 coordinate 35,953, forward strand.
ATATACAGCAGAAGTTGGTTTCCAAAATGGCCAAGTAGACAAAGAGTTATTAGGTCAAGTAGTTGAAGCATCACAAGTTATTGGAACAGCAGGAAATGGTACAGGTCCGTTTGCGGATCAATCATACAACGTATATTTACAAGTAAAACATAATGACAATGTTGTAGACCCTACAGGTATGCTTGCATTTAATGAAAATGTAGCTGGTGTAGATATGGGACATGTTAATAATTAACACAATCAGAAAAATAGTTCAAACTCATATGAGGTTTGAACTATTTTTTTTGAATTTTTTGAAAAAAAAGCTTGTACGGCATATTTTTTGTGAATAAAGGAGGAACAATTAGCATATCTATTAATCAAGAGTTGTGTTAAGGGGGGCCTTTTCTTGAAAACATATATAGAAGAAAGAGCCATAGAAGCTGCAAAATTTATTATTCATTCAAACGCTACTGTAAGGGAAACTGCCAAGAAATTTGGCATTAGTAAAAGCACAGTCCACAAGGACGTTACAGAAAGATTAGAAAAAATAAATCCAAAACTTGCACTTGAAGCTAGAAAAGTTTTAGAACTAAATAAGGCTGAAAGACATTTACGCGGGGGAATGGCGACAAAGGAAAAATATTCAGCAGAAAATAATAAATAAATTAGAAAGGTTACTTCTATTTAAGGAGTAACCTTTTTAATATTTTTTGCAATCATAAATAAGGTAAGGTATAATGATAGTTAATATAATGATAATAAATATAAAATTAACTTAATATATAAAATAAAATATTAATAAAGGAGAAAACCTATGTTTTTTGGAGGAGCGGATATCGGAATTGATTTAGGAACAGCGTCAGTTTTGATATATATAAAAGGAAAAGGTATTATTTTAAAAGAACCATCTATTGTAGCAATAAATACAAAAACAGGTAAAGTCATTGCGGTTGGGGATGAAGCATATGCTATGCTTGGGAGAACACCAGCGTCTATTACTTCTATTAGACCACTAAAAAGAGGGGTTATTGATGATTATGATGCAACTGAAAAAATGTTGAAATATTTTATTCATAAAGCAATAGGCAACCGTCTTATTAAACCAAGAATTGCGGTGTGTGTTCCAAGTGGGGTAACAGATGTTGAGCAACGCGCAGTAGAAGATGCAACAAGGCAAGCAGGTGCTAGAAGTGTCGCAATAATAGAAGAACCGGTTGCAGCTGCGATTGGAGCTGGTATAGATATTAGTCAAGCATATGGAAATATGATTGTAGATATCGGCGGTGGAACAGCTGATATTGCGGTTATTTCACTAGGAGGAACAGTTGTAAAAAGGTCACTAGCAGTAGCAGGGGATAATTTTGATGATGCGATTGTAAGATACGTAAGAAAAAAATATAATTTACTTATTGGGGAAAGAACAGCAGAAGATATTAAAATTAAAATAGGAAGTGCTTACCCAAGAAAAGAAACAGTAAATATGGATGTAAAAGGACGAGACTTAGTATCTGGATTACCAAAAAATGTTGAAATGAGTAGTGATGAAATATTTGGAGCATTAATAGAATGTAGTGAGGCTATTATAACTGCAATTTACGCAGTACTAGAAACAACACCTCCAGAGTTGGCAGCAGATATATCCGAAAGAGGAATTCTATTGACTGGTGGAGGAAGTATGATTTATGGGCTTGATAAATTAATTACAGAAAGGACGGGAATAAAAGCAGTTTTAGCAGAAGATGCTATTTCATGTGTAGCAATTGGTACAGGGTTATTTGTAGAATATACTTACAAAAAAGGCGGTATTATATGATAAGGGGATTGTATACAGCAGCAACAGGAATGAACGCTCAGTCTAAAAAAATGGATGTTATTTCAAATGACTTAGCGAATGTTAATACGACAGGATACAAAAAAGAAGAGGTTATAATTGCCTCATTTCCAGAAGTATTAGTAACAAGATTAGGGGCACATAACCCATTAGAAGATAAAAAAATGGGAAGCGTATCATTAGGTGTTAAAGTAGATGAAGTGTATACACAGTTTAAACAAGGGTCACTAATTAACACTAATGGTATGACAGATTTAGCAATAGAAGGTGGAGGCTTTTTTGTTGTAAACACACCAGCAGGAGAAGCGTATACACGTGATGGAAGTTTTAGTATTAATGCAGAAGGAAATTTAGTAACAAAAGAAGGTTATTCAGTAATGGGGAAAAATGGACCAATTGCACTAGGAAGTAGTTTCTTGCAAGAAGGTGGGGATTTGATAATTTCTGAAAATGGTGAAATAAGCATAAATGGTGGAGTAGTTGATAAGTTAGATATAGCTGTTTTTGAAGATACAAGAAGTCTTACAAAAATAGAGGATAATTTATTATTAAGTACAGGAGTGCGCAAAGAATTTGATGGAAAAGTTATTCAAGGTTTCCTTGAAGCATCTACAGTAAATCCTGTAACAGCTATGGTAGATATGATTACAGTTTCAAGAGCATATGCAGCAAGTCAAAAGGTCATACAAACACATGATACCATTTTAGGAAAAGCGGTAAATGAAATCGCAAGAGTATAGAAAAAGCGGTAAATGAAATCGCAAGAGTAAAAAGATAGATAATTTAGGGGGGAATAAAAAATGATTAGAGCATTATGGACAGCGTCATCAGGAATGACATCGCAACAAGCTAGTATTGATGCTATTTCTAATAATTTAGCAAATGTTAATACGACAGGATATAAGCAAGAAACGATTAATTTTAAAAGTTTGTTATATCAAAAAATGGAAGCACCAGCAGCTACAGGAGTGCAGCGTCCAAGTTCATTGCAAGTAGGGCATGGGGTAAGAATAGGTGCAACTAGCAAAATACATACACAAGGAAATCTGCAACAAACGGGAACAACTACAGATTTGGCGATACAAGGAAAAGGCTTTTTTTCAGTTATGGATGGAAATACTACATCATATACACGAGATGGAAGTTTTAGATTTTCAAAAATAGATGAAGAAAGTTATGCACTTGTAACGACAGATGGATACCCAGTTTTATCAGTAGAAGGTGAAGAAATTATTTTAGGGACAGATGTTTCTATGGATGCATTAAATATTGACGGAGAAGGTGTTATATATTATATGGACCAAGAAACAGGACTTAGAATGGATTTAAATCAACTTGCAATTGTGCAATTTTCAAATGTTGAAGGACTAGAAGCAACTAGCAATAACCTATATGTTGCAACGCCAGCTTCTGGATTGGCTAGGTTAGAATATGAAGATGAAACACTAAGTAGAAGTACAGTTAAAAGCGGATACTTAGAAGGTTCAAATGTTAATGTTGCAAATGAGATGGTAAATCTTATAGTTGCGCAACGAGCATATGAACTTAGTTCAACAGCGATTCGTACTGTAGATACAATGTTGCAACAGGCAACTGAATTGAAACGAAGCTAGGAGGAGACTATGAATATAGGTAGTGTTCAAAGTATCAATTTTGCAAATGATAAAAAAAATTATATAGCAAGTGATAGTAAAATTAATCAATTTCAAGATAAGTTAGACGAAGTTATGGAATCGCAAGATAAAAAAGAAATTAAAGATGCTTGTGACCAAATGGAAACGTATATGATTTCAACGATATTTAAGCAAATGAAAGCATCAACGACACTTGGAGAAACTCTTTTTGAAAAAGGAGATTACGAGGAGATGTTTGAAGATCAACTAATAGAAGAACGTGCAAAAGATATGGTAAAAGCTGGTGGTATGGGACTTAGCAAAATGATGTATGAGCAAATGACTCAAACATATACCAAAAAATAAAAGTTGACGATGCATTAGTGTTATGTATATAATAAAGCAAGAAATAAAACAATATGAATAATTCTTATCCAGAGAGGTGGAGGGTCAGGGCCCGAAGAAACCCGGCAACCAGCATACAAAGTATGGTGCCAATTCCCACAAATACATAGTATTTGTAAGATGAGGATGCACTATAATGATAAATTATAAGGGGCCTCTAAAGGACCCCTTTTTTGATGTTATCGAATTAAAATTAATATAAAATATGGAGGAATATACAATGGCAAAAAGACTATTTACATCAGAATCAGTAACCGAAGGACATCCAGATAAAATTGCAGATCAAATTTCAGACTCAGTTTTAGATGCGATATTTGAACAAGATCCAAACGCACGAGTAGCGTGTGAAACAGCACTTACAACAGGGCTTGTTTTAGTTATGGGTGAAATTAGTACAAACTGTTATGTAGATATAAACAAAATTGTTCGCTCAACTATTAATGCAATAGGTTATGACAAACCAGAATATGGTTTTGACGGAAACAGTTGCGGAGTTATGGTTTCACTTGATGAGCAGTCAGCAGATATAGCTATGGGTGTTGATGAAGCTTTAGAAGCAAGAACAGGTGATATGAGCAATGAAGAAATTGAAGCAATTGGTGCAGGAGACCAAGGTATGATGTTTGGGTTTGCTTGTAATGAAACAGACGAACTTATGCCTATGCCTATAGCACTTGCGCATCGTTTAAGCCGTAGATTAACAGAAGTACGTAAAAACGGACAGTTAGAATATTTAAGACCAGATGGTAAAACACAAGTTACAGTAGAATATGATGATGCTAAAATCGTTCGTATTGATACAATAGTAGTGTCAACGCAACATTCAGAAAATGTAACACAAGAGCAAATACATGCAGATATTATGGAACATGTTATTAAACCAGTTATTCCAGCAGAGCTTTTAGATGATAAAACTCAGTACTTTATAAATCCAACAGGTCGTTTTGTAATCGGAGGTCCGGTAGGAGATGCAGGTCTTACAGGTCGTAAAATAATAGTAGATACGTACGGCGGATATGCAAGTCATGGCGGAGGAGCATTCTCAGGAAAAGATCCAACAAAAGTAGACCGTTCAGCAGCTTATGCAGCTCGTTATGTTGCAAAAAATATCGTTGCTGCAGGTCTTGCAACAAAGTGTGAAATTGAACTTGCATATGCAATAGGTGTTGCAAAACCAGTTTCTATTTTGGTAAATACACATGGGACAGGAATTATTACAGATGAGCGTTTAGCAGAAATAGTTCAAAAAGAATTCGACCTTCGTCCAGCAGGAATTATTAAAATGCTTGATTTAAGAAGACCGATTTACAAACAAACAGCAGCATATGGACATTTTGGTCGTGAAGATGTAAATTTACCATGGGAACAAGTAAACAAAGTAGAAGATTTACGTAAATATATTTAAATAAAGACAAAATATTATTTTAATATTTAAAAAAAAACTGTCATAATATATGACAGTTTTTTTTGTAATTAATTAATATGTAATAATAATGAATATTGAACAAAATAAGTAATATAATAAGCAAAGAGATAAAAAAAGGAGGATGAATTATGAGAAAAATAATAATGATGTTTATGAGTTTGTGTATTGTGTTTAGTTTGGCAGGGTGCACCAGTAGTGCGGAAACGTTGACTGAGTATATGGAAAATGTTAATAAGTGGAAAGCTGTAAATAGTACTGGAAATACAGAAATAGAAGTTTTAGTAGGTACAAACAATTTTAAGATAGATATTGCATTTGATATTTATAAAAATCAAAAGGAAGAGCAGTATAGCGGAGTGATAACTATTGATGAAGTTGTATGGGGTGATGAAAAACGTAATTATTTACCAGATGATTTTAAATTATCACCAATTTTATTTTTTGTAGATAATATGAAAGTTTATGTAAGTAATACATTTATAAAAGAATTAACTCAGTACATAAAAGATGGAACTTTAGATGCGTTATATGCAGAGATTGATGAAATTCAGGAATATATATTGATAGATACGGAAAGATTAGGACATATTGAAAAAGAAACTATAGATGAGTATGTAATTTATAAAAGTATAGAAAGCAATTCGAATTTTAAAAAAGAAGATAATAAATTTGAATTAACATTAAAAGGTGGAGAATTACTAGATACGTGTTATGAAACAATTATTCAGTTAATTAATGAAAAAGCAATTATAGATATGGATTTAATTCAAGTGGAAGGATTATCTAAAGATAGATTAGAAGAAATGTTGAATGTAATAAAAAGTCCTGAAACAAAACAAATGGTTGATTTGTTTAAAATGTTAATACCAAATGCAGAGTTTGATATTAAATATGATTTTAACAAAAAGAACTATAGCGTATATACAAATTTAGATTTGCCTGTTAAACTTGGAAAAAATTTATTAACTCATATTAAATTTAGACAAAATGTTGAATTGAAAAAAACGAAATTAAAAACTATAGTATTTCCGAATAATTTTAAGGAGATAGATGTTAAAAAGTTTATAGATGGTAGTTACTAAAAATATAAGAAGGTAATTATTAAAATTTAAAAGAAGAAAGTGTTATATAAATGTATAAAACACTTTCTTCTTTTGTTATCTGGGTAGTCATTTAATGTTGCAGTATAGTATAATGTACTATATCAATTATAATGAGGAGAAGGTATGGCAAGAATAGAGATTAATAAACGCACGAGAAACACATTACACCCAATATTGGATGTAAAGATGGATTCGATTTATAAAGTACTATTGATTTTGCCAATCGCGATGTTTATATTTGCTTTTTTCTGGAGTAGCCCAAAAGAATTACTATTAGGAATTGTTGATATTGGCAGTGCAGAGAACACCTTGATTACAGATTATTTTGTGGTTGCAAATATTGGTGGGGCATTTATGAATGCTTCGATAGTAATGTTTCTGAATATAGCACTTCTTTATGCATTGAAACTTAAGCCGAATGGTATTATCATTTCAGCATTGTTTTTATTAGGTGGATTTGCATTTATGGGGAAAAATATTTTTAACATTTGGCCTTTTTATTTGGGAGGACTTTGTTATAGTAGATATCATCATATTCCTTATAAAAATGTCGTAGTTATAAACATGTTATCCACAGCACTTAGTCCTCTTTGCAGTTTTGTAGCGCAAAATGTGGGCGAATCTTTAGCATTAGCAATTATTTTGACAGCACTAGTAGGTGGATTTGTAGGATTTATTATGCCAACAATTTCAGCGCATATGTTAGGTGCACACTCAGGATATAGTTTGTATAACATGGGTCTTTCGACAGGACTTCTAGCTATGGTTATTTACGGGCTTATGTCAGGATTTGGAGTTGATGCGGAGCGTTCGGCTATTTATTATGAAGTTTATGAGCCTATGATACTTGTATTTTTTATCATGTTTGTTATTGCATTAATATGTGTTGGAATTTATTTTAATGGGAAAACTATGAATGGATATATTAGAGTAATGCATCATTCAGGGCGTTTGATTACGGATATGATGAAAATAGAAGGTTTTGGAGTAACGCTAATTAATATGGGTTTATTAGGCGGAGTTGCGCTTATATATATTTACGCAGTAGGTGGCGTTTTAAATGGACCGGCAATAGCAGCGTTATTGACAGTTATAGGTTTTGGAGCTTTTGGAAAGCATCCTAAAAATGTTGTGCCTGTTATTATAGGTGTAACGCTTGGATTTGTATTTATGGGTCAACAAAATAGAGTATCTATGATGGTGATTACAGCATTATTTGGCACAAGTTTAGCCCCTATTTCAGGGGAATACGGTGCGTTGTGGGGAATGTTAGCGGGTATGCTACATGCGGCACTAATGATGAATATTGGAGATAGTCATGGCGGAATGACTTTATATAACAATGGATTGTCAGCTGGGATTATTGCTATGTTACTTATTCCGATGATAGATGCATTTAAAAGGGAGAAACATTTATGAGACATGAATTTAAAAAAGTATCACGTATTATTGATGAGTTAACAACTTTTTTTCTAGAACACGAAGCTAAGGAAGTTGATTTTAAAATATCTGTTAAAAAAGACAGAGAAATTATTAATATTGAAGCAAGTCCAATTAATAACATGCGAAAAATAATTGAAGAGTTACAACATGTTTTGAGTTGTCCAAGAGAGAGTGAAATTGAAGAATATTACTGGGAACTTGCAGGAGAGTGTGATTATTCAGCAGATTCTACAGAATTATCGCTTATAGGTATGATGATAGATAGTGCAAATATTGATTATGATGAAGAACATATTAGTTTAGAATTAGTTAGACGTAAAGGGTAGTATTTCAAAAGAAGGAAATGGTGAACAACACATGGAAGAACAAGTAGTTATAGAAGGTGTCATAGAAGACATTATTTATCAAAATGAAGATAACGGATATACTGTATGTACGGTAGAGTCAGAAGGTGAAGAACTTTCATGTGTTGGACCAATGCCTGGTATTCAGCCGGGAGAAGAAATTCGAATTGTTGGAAGTTATACGATGCACCCCGTTTATGGCAAACAACTTAAAGTGCAAACTTATGAAAAAAGTATACCTAAAACAGTTCAAGGTATTGAACGATATTTGGCATCAGGTGCAATTAAAGGCATTGGTCCGAAAACAGCAAATAAAATAGTTAAACATTTTGGGTTAGATACATTTAAAATTATCGAATCTGAGCCTCGTGTATTAGCTCAAATTCAAGGGATTACAGAAAAAAAAGCACTTGAAATTAGCGAAGTATTTCATGCGCAACATGAGCTTAGAATGGCAATGATGGCATTACAAAACTTTGGTATTTCACCAACTTATGCAATTAAAATTTACAAAAAATATGGTGATAAAACGGTAGAGATGATAAAAACAAATCCATATCGTTTAGCAGAAGAAGTATTTGGAATAGGATTTAAAAAAGCCGATGAAATTGCAATGCAAATAGGAATACAGCACGATGACCCGCAAAGAATTAAAACAGGAATATTATATTTACTCAATCAGTACGCTATGAAAGGTCATACGTATAAACCACAAGATGAACTTATGATAGATGTAGTAGAGCTGCTTCGAGTAGATAGTTCGGGTATAGAAAATGCATTGTTAGAACTTAGTATGAACAAGCAAGTAGTTATAAAACGTTATAATGAAGAGCCAGTTGTTTTTTTGAAATATTTATATTATAACGAGCAAGGAATTGCAAGAAAACTAATAGATTTGGCAACACTTTATGAACAACATAGTGAAGTAGATTTTGATAAAGAAATAGCTCAAACTGAAAAAGAACTTCAAATAACACTAGTTAGTGAGCAAAAAGATGCGATTCGTCACGTATTAACTCATGGTGTAACTGTTATTACAGGTGGACCTGGAACGGGTAAAACAACTACTATTAATGCTTTACTTCATATGCTAGAAAAGCAAGATGATGTTTTTTTATTGGCAGCTCCAACAGGTAGAGCGGCAAAGCGGATGAGTGAGGCGACAGGTCATGTGGCGCAAACTATGCACAGATTGTTAGAAATTGGGCATCTTCAAGAAGATGTATCAAAACAAGCATTTAACAGAGATGAAGAAAATCCGCTTGAAGCAGACGTTATAGTTATAGATGAGATGTCTATGGTAGATGTAAACCTTATGTATGGACTTCTAAGAGCGATAGTGCCAGGACAACGTTTAGTATTAATAGGTGATAGTGACCAGCTTCCGTCTGTAGGTGCTGGAAACGTTCTTAAAGATATTATTAATAGTGATAGAATTGCGACAGTTAAGCTAACGCAAATTTTTAGACAAGCTACAAAAAGTGCAATTGTTATGAATGCCCATAGAATAAATAAAGGTGAGTATCCAGAATTAAATGGTGAGGCAACTGACTTTTTCTTTCAGACAAGAAGCGCTCAAGAGCAAGTAGTAGAAACTGTTATAGATATGATGACAACACGTATTCCTAAGTTTAAAAAAGTAGATTCAATAAAAGATATTCAAGTATTAGTACCTATGAGAAAAGGACTATTAGGTGTTGGAGAACTAAACAAAGCGTTACAAAAAGCGCTTAATCCACCACATCCTTTAAAACTTGAAAAAGAATACAGAGGTGTTATGTTCCGTAATGGTGATAAAGTTATGCAAATTAAAAATAACTACAATACACCTTGGAAATTATATACACCATCAGGGTTACCTGTAGATGAAGGTATAGGTGTGTTTAACGGAGATAGTGGAATTGTAACAGAAATGGATTTACAACGTGAAATGTTAACAGTGACATTTGATGACCAAAAGAGAGTGGAGTATGAATTTGCCCAACTAGATGAACTTGAACATGCATATGCAATTACAATTCATAAGTCTCAAGGAAGTGAATATCCAGTCGTTGTTTTACCTATTCACAGTGGGCCACCTATGTTACTAAGTCGTAACTTACTATATACAGCTGTTACACGTGCTAAAAAAATGGTTGTTTGTGTTGGTCTAAAAGAAACAGTTAAGAGAATGGTTGATAATAACAGAGAACTTGAAAGATACTCAAGTTTATCGACTCAACTTCAAAAATTGTTATAAAAAAAGGTGGTGTCCAATGAAATTGCAGTGGCAGCAGTGGAAAAAGTTTATTTATCCAAATAAATGTATTGTTTGTGGACAAATTATAGAAGCAATAAATACAGATAATATTTGTGATAAATGTATGATGGGACAGTTTAATCAATCTGAAATATGCGAAGTATGTGGTAAGCCTTATGGAAATGAAAAAATGTGTTTGTGGTGCCGTGAGATGCCGCAGTGTTTGGACAAGGTGCAAAGTTTGTTTCCGTACAAAGGATATTACAAAGAGAGTATAAAGCGGTGGAAGTATGATGGATTTAGAAAATATGGCATAAGTTATGGGAAATTAATAGGGTATACATTAAAAGAACAAAATTTAGACAAGGAGTATGATGCTATTATACCTATCCCGCTTGCACCAAATAGATATAAAAAAAGAGGATTTAATCAAGCTTATGATTTGGCGGTGGAAGTAGGAAAAATATTAGATGTGCCTGTATACGATATGTTTTACCGAATAGGGGATATGAAACCGCAGTCAGATTGTAAAAAAGAAGAACGATATGCAAATATTAAAAATCGTATTGCTATTTATCCAAATATTTTTAACGGAAAGCTAAAGAATATATTATTTGTAGACGATATATATACAACAGGTAGCACGGTAAGAGAGTGTGTACAAGTAATTAGGAAAATGACTAATCATGACGAGAAGTGTATATATCATATTGTAACTGTATGTATGGCAAGTGAAGGATAGAAATTATTATAGGGGGGAAAAATTATGGAGATTAAAGTTTGTAAACGATGCAAGAAAATGTTTCAGTATATAGCAGGACGTACTATATGTCCTGCATGTATTAAGAATGAAGAAGATATTTTTATCAAAGTAAAAGAGTATTTGAGAGAAAATAGAGGCGCTGATATGAACACAGTATGTGAAGAAACAGGCGCAACTACTGCAATGATTCAAATGTTTTTAAGAGAAGGACGTTTAGAAGTAGCTACTGGTTCACCACTAAGCATGAACTGTGAACATTGCGGAGAGACAATTTCTAAAGGCCGATATTGTGAAAAATGCCAAAAAGAGTTACAAGATAGTTTTAGCAAAGTAGCGAGTACGATGGCTAAAAAAGATGATGAAAAAGTAATTAAAAAAAATCGTATGCATTTTCTAAATTCGCAAAAAAAATAACTATATAAAGGGTACTTTTTATGTATGGTACCCTATATATAGTTTTTTTTTATGATGAAGCTAAAGTTGATGTTTAAAAAGACGATATATAATATAGATGATTAAAGGGAGAAGAAAGGAGAAAAGTTTATGCGTATAGATGGAGTAAAACATATTACAAAAGCATATGAACAATACAATCAAAATGTTGCTAAGACGAAAATAGAACAACAAAAAGATAAAGTAGAATTATCACAACAAGCGTTAGATATTCAAAAAGCATATAAATTAGCAAAACAACAACCTGATATAAGACAAGAAAAAGTAGATGCTATTAAAGAACGTATACAATCAGGAACATATACGATTGATGCAAAAGAAGTAAGTGAGAAGATAATGAGCCAATTAGATATAAGAGGCTAGGAGGAAATATGGCAGGAATTATATATGAACTTATGGGAGTTTTAGAAGACCAAAAAGAGTGTTATGAAGGTTTATTAACACTTGCTAAATACAAAACTGATGCAATTGTTAATAAAGATATAAAATTATTAACAGAGGTTATGGATAGTGAGGAACAGTTTGTTGGGAGAGTGCAACAACTAGATGAAAAAAGAGAAGGTTATTTAAAAGATATTGCGCTTGTAACAGGGTTACCGTATAAAGGGATTACGGTGACTATGATTATTGAAAAAATGGGGAATTCATTAGATATTAGCCAGCAATTGGTAGAGTTAAAAAATCAGCTTGTTGAAATTATTGAAAAACTTAAAGTGCAAAATGATTTGAACAAACAGCTTTTGCAGCAGTCGTTAGAATTTGTTGATTTTACAATAAATGCGATTAAAACGACGCAGCTTATGCCAATGAATGTTAATTACGGTAGAGAAGGTGATACATCTATCGAAGGACCCATTAGTTTTTTTGACCATAAACAGTAAGGAGGATTGTTATGTCATCAATGGCTAGTTTAGGAAGAATGGTATCAGGACTAGTAGCAAGTCAGCGTGGATTACAAGTTACAGGTCACAATCTTTCAAATTTAAATACAGTAGGCTATACACGCCAACAAATGCTTCTTCATGATAGTAGCTATATAAAAATAGGTACAGGAACTAATTTACAACAAGTAGGACTTGGTGTTTCTATTAGTGAAATTCGCCAAGTTAGAGATGAATTTGTAGATAAAAGACTTCGAACTGAAAGTTCTATTTTGAATTTTTATCAAACAAAGCAAGAAACTATTGGCGAAGTTGAAGCAATTTTAGATGAGCCATATGGAGAAACGCTAAGTGGTTATATGGAGGATTTTTGGAAGCAAGCACAGAAACTTTCGACTAATCCATCAGGAGTAGAAGAGAGGTTAGCTTTTATACAAACAGCAGACGTTTTGATTAAAAGAGCAAATCAAATTTTTGGTCAGTTAGAGACGTATCAGCAACATCTAAATACACAAATAAAACAAGTAGTTAATCGTATTAACGATTTGACAAAAGGTATTAAAGAATTAAATGATGCTATTAAGCATAGTGAAATTAACGGCGACAATGCAAATGATTACAGAGACCAACGAAATTTATTAATAGATGAATTATCAGGATATATGGATATTACATACAGCGAACGTAAAGACGGTACAATGGAAATAAAAGCAGCGGGTAGAAGTTTAGTAGATGGAGAATTTGTAACTGAAATCAGCGTAGAATTTTTACCAAACAAAACAGGATTTGTAACACCGATTTGGAAAGATACAGGAAAACCTATTTTTAATTTAAACAAAGAAATTAATGCAGCAACAGGTACTGATAGTGGAAAGCTAATAGGTCTTTTGGTAGCACGAGGTGAAATGGTTGGAACGGCAAATACGTCATGGGAAGATATAGCACTTAATGATAACAAAAGTGTAGATTACAATGGAAATAGTTATATGATTCCTAAAATTCAAAAACAATTAGCAGAACTTGTTAAACAAATTACAGAACTTACTAACGATACGCTAAGTGGAAAAGGAATTGATGGTGGTGATGGTCTTTTGGTTTTTGTTCCTATAAAAGGTGCAAATGGCAGACCGCTTTCACAAACAGAGATTGCAAATATTCATAAAAGTAGAGCGGAAAGTATGTCGCAGTTATTTACTAATATGCCAAAACCTAAAGAGGGGGCAGATATAGCAGAGTATGATGAACTTATTATGCAAAGAGAAAATGCTATACAGGCGTATAATGAATACATTAAAACAGACCCAAAAGATGCAAACTATGAAGCGAATAAAAATGCTTTTGAACAAGCCGCTAGTACTTACGCTGAAACAGCAAAAAAATATGAAGAAGAACATAAAGATAAAAGTGTTAGTACAGATGTAGATGCTCTAAAAAAATACAGTGATGTAAATGATTTATTTGAGAAAGAGATTGGATGTGTATTTTCGCCAGAGAATATGCAAGTAAATCCACAACTTTTAAAAGATGGGGGATACAATCATCTAGGAACAGTAGGTGGTATTGCGTCGGATATAGGTGATAATAGTTTGGTTGTAAAATTACTAAATGAGTGGTCTACACCAAAACAATGGGGGGATATGAACGACCCGACATCTCCTAAGTATAAAGAAACAAATTTTATGGATTACTATGCAGAATTAGTTTCGGGTATAGGTAGAGAAGGTTTCGAAAGTACTGGAAAAGTAACTGAAAAATATAGCGTTGTTGGTAATTTGACGAATGAACGCCTATCTATAGGTGGTGTTTCGCAAGATGAAGAGTTAACTAATATGCTTAAATATCAGTATGCTTACAATTCATCAGCAAGAATGATTAGTGTTCTAGACGGTATGATGGACGTTGTTATAAACCGAATGTAGAGAGGGGTATTAAATGGGATCGGCGTTTTTTGAATTTAACATTGCACAAACAGGACTTTTTGCAGCCCAAAGAGGGCTTGCAGTAACGGGGAATAACATTACAAATGCAACAACACCAGGATATTCGCGCCAAGTACTACACCAAAAAGCATCGTTTCCTATGTCAGGGTATGGAAATGGTATGTTAGGAACAGGTGTTGAAACTATACAAATTCAGAGAGTTCGAAATTCGTACCTAGATAACAAATTATGGGCGCAGAACGATACGCTTGGAGAATACCGAGTTAAAACACAACAAAATGCATTAGTTGAAAGTGTTTTTGGTGAACCTAGTGATGCGGGCTTTACAAAAATTTTCAATGATTTTTATGAAGCAATAGATAATTTAGCAAAACTACCAACAGAAGGTGAGCGTAAAGAAGCGTTACGCCAAACGCTTACGACATTTAGCAAATACTATAACTCAGCAGCGCAAAGTTTATCTGAGTTTCAAAAAGATTTAAATTTTGAAGTATCAGCGATGGTAGATGAAATTAATATGCTAACAACTAGAATTCAGAGTTTGAATCAACAAATTTATCAATCTGAAATGCATGGAGATTATGCAAATACACTTAGAGATGACCGTGAACTTTGCATAGATAGATTATCACAACTTATTAATATAGAAGCCGAAGAAGTCGAAATTGTAAGAGCAGATGGAAAAGTAGACCTTCAATATCGTGTTAAAGCGAATGGACAATTGTTAGTAGACCATTTTGATGCAAGATTGTTAGATGTAAAACCTCGAACAGAAGCGGACAAAATGAATAAAGAAGATGTATCAGGATTATACGATGTAGTGTGGCAAGATGGTCTGCCATTTGATATGTATAATACGCTATCTGGCGAATTAAAAGGTGCTATAGATATGCGTGACGGGTCAGGTAGTGACGCTGAAAACATTGATAAAGAAAATACGTATAGAGGTATTCCGTATTATATTAAAAAAATGGACCAATTCGTTAGTGGATTTGCAAATAACTTAAATAGTATTTATAACAAAGACGTAGATGGTAATCAAATTGCATTAGAAGGTGTAGAAATAGATGGTGCCAAAATACCTAAATACACTCTTTTTGGAGCAGTGCAAGTTGGAGGTAAAGTGCCACTTGATTTTACAGACCCAGAAGTTGTAAAAAAATACATTAAATATGATGAAAATGGCAAGGCAATGCAAGATGAAAATGGATTTGTTATTTTTGATATTCCAGCTAAAGAATTTTCGTTATCCGCAGAAGTTTATAGCAGTGCAGATAATATACGGACAAATTTTGAACATGAAACATATGGTAAAGATGATGTGAATCCAAATCCAGGAAGTAATGATTTGTTGTTAGAATTACTAGGTAGCAAATCAGATAGTCATATGTTTGATGAAGGTGATCCGAAAGATTTTATGATTTCTATGTTTAGTGAACTAGGTATTAATGCTAAAGAAGCTAAAATGTATGAAACAAGCCAAACTAATATTACAAATGTTATAAAAAATCAGAGAATGTCTGTTTCGCAAGTTGATATGAATGAAGAATTCATGAATCTAGTAAAATACAATCAAGCTTATCAAGTAGCGGCAAAAATGATGTCTACAATTGATGGTATTTATGAAACGACAATTTATAAATTAGGTGGATGATAGAAAGAAGGAGTAATTATGAGAGTAACAAATGGAATGATGCAAAATAGCTCAATGAATTCGTTATATACAAATATGGGGCGATTAGATAAATTATTTTATCAAATGAATACACTCAAAAAAATCCAACGTCCATCAGATGACCCAATTATTGCAGGGCGTAGTATGAAGCTAAGACTAAATGTTATGGAGTCAGAGCAACATGTGAAAAATGTAGATGAAGCGAATGCTTGGATGAACGTTACAGAAGCGGCACTAAAAAATACTACAGAAATTATTAAAAATATTCGTACAAAATGCAACTATGCTGCAAATGGTACACATACACCAGAAGACCGTATGAAAATTGTTGATGAAATTGAACAATTATATGAACAACTAAAACAAGAGTCCAATGTTACATACGCAGGACGATATGTTTTTTCAGGATACAAAGTTGATCAGCCAGTTTTTGCAACAAAAGACTATGAATTGAAAGAAGACATTACATTAAATGAAGGTGTAACATTTCCAGTTGGAGATAATATTACACTTAAAGGTGAGATGACATTACCAAAAGGTACAGTATTAGAAAATGATATATTAGATGCAGATGGTAACATTTTAGTAGTAGATGGTGTTGAGCTAAAAGCTGGAGAAACATTAATGGTAGATGTGAAAATACCAGATGGAACTGTAATAGGTAAAGGTTCTATAATTCCAAGCGGAGCGACTATACCAGCCGGAACTACTATTCCAAAAGATTCACTTAATCTAGAGGTGCTTAATAGTGTAGGAGAACAAAATATTTCGTATGAAATAGGCGTTGGTAACACAATAGAAGTAAATACTACAGGTATGGCAAGTATGATGAGTGGTCTTATGGGTAATATTGAAAAAATGTTATCAGCATTAAAAAATCCTGATAATACAGATGAAGATTTGAATACGATTTTTACGGATATGATAGGTGAGATGGATGAAAGGTTAAAAGAAACATCGCGTATGGAGTCTACTTTAGGAAGTAAACAAAATCGTTTAGAGTTTACACAAGAGCGTTTAAATGAAGATAAAATCAACTTTACAGAACTACTATCAAATACAGAAAATGTAGATATAGAAGAAATTTATGTAGAATTTAATACGCAGTACATGGTATACCAAAGTGCACTTCAAGCAACATCAAAAATAGTAATGAATACATTAGCAGATTTTTTAAGATAGCAAAGGAGATAAACGATGACAGATAAACTAGGCCGAACTATACAATTTCCAAAAGGCATGCCAGGGTTTGAACATTTAACAAAGTTTATTTTGCTTGAAGAAGAAAGTAAAGTATTTTATTATTTACAATCACTAGAAGATGAGCAAATTTACTTTACAGTAATGGACCCATATACTTTAGTGCCAGATTACGCACCAAACGTTCATGAATATTACTTTGAACAAACAGGAGCGGGAAAAATGGAAGACTATGCTATATATGTTGTTGCGACAATTCGTAGCACGCTAGATGAAAGTACTGTAAATTTACAAGGACCTATATTAATAAATACAGAGTCAAAATGTGCTATTCAAGCAATTGTGGAAGAAAAACAATACAAAACACGTCATAATATTAAAGACCTTCTTAGGGAAAAAGGAGGAAAAGTATGTTAGCACTAACACGTAAAAAAGATGAATCAATCATTATAGATGGAAAAATTAAAATTCAAGTGTTAGATATAATAGATGGTAAAGTAAGGATAGGCATTGATGCGCCAAAAGAAATGACTATCCACCGCGAAGAAATATATATAGATATAATTACAAATAACAAAGGTGCCGTATCAGGAAATAAAGACGTTTCACATATGTTGGCAGAGCTAATTAAAGAAAACAAATAATAACGTTAATAATAGTGAAATAAAAAAATAAATTTTTTTATGAAAAACTATAAAGTCATAGTAAGATATGACGATATATATATTGTAATGAAGTTGTTGGCCAACACATTTTCGTTATATGTATATGTATATGTATATATTTTATTTAATTTAATTAGGCAAGGATGCCGACACATTCAAGGAGGAATATATTATGGTAATTAATAACAATATGATGGCTATGAACTCTCATAGACAATTAGGTATCAACTCTACAAATCAAGGCAAATCAATGGAGAAATTATCTTCAGGACAAAGAATCAACCGTGCTGGTGATGATGCGGCTGGTCTTTCAATCTCAGAAAAAATGAGAGGACAAATTCGTGGTCTTAACCAAGCATCTCGTAATGCTCAAGATGGTATTTCTCTTATCCAAACAGCTGAAGGTGCATTAGATGAAGTACACAGCATGCTTCAACGTATGCGTGAACTAGCGGTTCAATCATCAAATGATACAAACACAGATGATGATAGAACAGCATTACAAGCAGAAGTAACAGCATTACAAGCAGAAATTAATGCAATTGCTACACGTGCAGAGTTTAACAGTATGAAATTACTTGATGGTAGTTACAGTAGTAAGAAATTACAAATTGGTGCAAATGCTGGCCAAACAATTGATTTTGCAATTTCAGGTGTAATATCTTCTATCGCAAGTGCTATAACTGCAAAGATTGAAACTCAAACAGGAGCAGAAGCAGCAATTACATCTATTAATACTGCAATCAAAAATGTATCAGCATCACGTTCTAATTTAGGAGCGGTTCAAAACAGATTAGAGCACACTATTAAAAATCTTGGTAATTCAGCAGAAAACCTTCAATCAGCGGAATCACGTGTACGTGACGTAGATATGGCAAAAGAAATGATGGATTTCACAAAGAATAACGTGCTTAATCAAGCAGCTCAAGCGATGCTTGCGCAAGCAAACCAATTACCAAACCAAGTATTACAATTATTAAGATAATTCAAACAAAAAACACTAGTCGTATGATATATGACTAGTGTTTTTTATTTGAATTAAAATCAATTACGTTATAAGTACTAAACTATTTATAAAATTAACCGATATATAACATAGAGAGTGAAGTCTAGACAGTATAGTATAAAGGAGATTTGAGCGTCTATGTATAACTATAAAATTCATCCAACTAGAAAAGAAAAAGGATACACGTTAGAATTAGATAATAAAGATAAAAAAAATTATATACTAAGTAAATACACACCAAAACAACAAGTAATTGATTTGATTAATGAAAAAGAATATAACAAAGAATCAATATTTATTTTCTTTGGTTTTTTGTTTGGATATGCGATTGAATATTTGAGAGAACAAATAGGTGATGAGGTAAATGTATTAGTAATAGAACCCGATAAAGCATGTTTAGAAGAACAGATGAAGTTAGTTGGTAAATTTGAAGATTTGCCAAATGTAATAATTACTACAGAAATAGAAGAGTATGAAATGCAATCGATTTTGAGTAAATATATTACAACAGCGCAGGTATATAATATTGTATTTGTATATCCGCCAGCATACGAAGTATATTATCTAAAAGAATTAAGTATTATATTAAATACTATTATTAATGCTAAAAATAGTGTTGCATTAAATTATAATACGTTAAAAGCATATACGGGGTTATTTTTAAGTAACACAATCAAAAATCTAAATGCGATACAAGAAGGTTATGATATTCGTCAGCACAAATCAAAATACAAAAATGTACCTGCCGTTGTCGTTTCAGCAGGGCCGTCATTATCAAAAAATATTGAAAAGTTAAAAGATTTTAAAGGGATTATATTTACAGGTGGTAGGTCACTAAGTGCTATATTGGAAGAAGATATTACACCAAACTTTGTTGTATCTATAGACCCGTCAGAAAGAGTGCATCGTACATTTAAGGAAAATGCGCAAAATAAATTTCCACTTATAACTATGCCACAAAGTAATGATTTGGTAGTGGGTAGTAGTAATGGGCCGAAGTATTTTATAACAGATAATGATGTAGATACGACATTGTTTGGGGAAAATATGGAACGATTTCAATTTGGAGGGTCTGTAGCGACAGCTTGTCTTGGGGTAGCAGAGTATATGGGATGTAATCCTATTATTATGATTGGTCAAGATTTAGCATTTACAGGGGGCAATACACATGATGAAAAATGTTTGTTAGATGAAAAGCCTATTGCGGATAATAAAAAGAACAAAAAAGTACGAGGATATTATGATGACACAGTATATAGTAGTATTTCTTTATTATCTTTTAAAACATGGATTGAACGATTTATAAAGGTGAAATCTGATATTGCATATATAAATTCGACAGAAGGCGGTGCTTATATAGATGGTGCTATGCATATTACGTTCGAAGATGCAATTAAACAGTATTGCATAGAAGATAGTCCGATAATTAATCATGACTATCAGGGGCAATTATACGATACATTTAACAAAGAGCAAATGTTAGAAATGAAAGAAATTTTAGAAGAGTATGTAGATAAAACAAAACAAGCTAAAAATACATCTCAAAAACTTAAAGATGAATATATCTTATATAAAGGTATTAGAGTAGATAAAATTAATAAATATTTACGAAAATTAGATAAAATAGATGAGCAATTTCAAAATGACAAGTTTGAAAATATTATTGTCAGATATATATTTACTACAATGTATAATGCTGTAGAGATGGATAAGGCGTATAAGGCTGCAATTAAAGAATCGAGTTTGCAAAAAGATACAAGAATTGTATCAAAAAGTTTGGCATTATACGAACAATTACACAATGCAATAAAAGATGCGATTCAGTTGTTGGATGAAGGGATGGAGGCAAAAAAATATGAATGAAGTAAATGAGTTGTTGTATACAACATGTGATTACATACAAAAGCTTTATAAAAGTACAAATGAGGTTAAAGAGCTTTTTAATGAACAAACAAAACAAGCAGAAGCATATAAGCTTGCGGCAGATATGGTGGAGGGTTTGTTATGGGTAGTATCGTCAGTAGAGTCTTTGGAGCCATATTGCAAAGGAGATTTTAGAAGTGATGAACTAGAGACGTTACTAAAAGAACTTCCTGATGCACAAAAATCAAATGACATAGTTTTGATGAGTGATTTATTTGAATATGAATTAGCACCACTACTAGAAAAATGGTATACAATTTTATGTGATAATTTAAAAGAAAAAATAGAACAAGAATAATAATAATAATAATAATTTTGGATAGTGTTAAAATTATAGGGGGGAAATAATATGAGAACAACAAGTATTAGATTTACAGGACTTGCATCAGGACTTGATACAGATTCTATGGTAGAAGCGATGATGATGCCTTATAAAAACAAGGTAGATATCGCAGTTCAACAGCAAAAATTACTAGAACTAAAAAAAGATGCTTGGAAAGAAATGAATACAAAAATTCTAAGTTTTCAGCAAAACACTTTGAACGCACTTAGATTACAAGGGTCGTTCAATAAAAACGAACTAACATTATCATCAACAGGATATGTTGAAGTAGACGGTACGTCATCTTTGCCAGAAGGTACGCACAAAGTAACGGTTAACAGTTTGGCAGAAGGTTCTAGAGTTACAACAACTAACATTAATGCGCCAGATGGTGTAACGCTTTCAAAAGATACAAAACTAACGGAGTTAGGTATTTCAGAAGATGCTGTATTTGAAATTAAAGTAGGGGATAAAACTATTTCGTTACCAGCAAAAGTAGCGATAGCAGATACAGACCCTGCAGAATACAAAGAAGCAACTATTGGTGATTTAGAAAAAGCATTTAACGATGCAGGTGTATCAGCTAAATTTGATGCTAATGCAGGGGCATTTTTCATAGCATCAAAAGGAACAGGTAGTAGCCAGTCTATTGAAATAAATGTAACAGGCGCAGATCAAGCGGATACAATGTCAAAGCTTGGAATTATATCTAATGATGGTAGTTATAACTACTCAGGAAAAGATGCTTCTATAACGTATAATGGTATTGAAGTTAAGTCGCAGACAAATAGTGTGACAGTAAATGGTATGACGCTAAAGTTAGTAGGAGCAGATCCTACAAAAGAGATTACGATAGTATCGAAAAAAGATACAGGTGCAACAGTAGATATGCTGAAATCTTTTGTAGATGAGTATAATGCACTTATAGATAATATATATGGCAAAATCAATGCAGCATATAACAAAGATTATAAGCCGTTAACTGATGAGCAAAAAGCATCTATGACAGAAGAAGATATTAAGCTATGGAATGCTAAAGTAGAGGCAAGTGTATTAAGAAAAGACCCTGTACTACAGGCAGTAGTAGACTCTATGAGAGATATTATTTCAAATACGTCAATAGAAGTAGATGGAAAAAAATATAGTCTTGCATCTTTTGGAATTACTACTACTGGTAACTATAAGGAATATGGAAAATTAGCTATTAATGAAGATAAACTTACAGAAATGGTAAATTCTCATCCAGAAGTATTAACAGAGTTATTTACAACTAGAGAAGGAAATGGTGGTATAGGTACTCAGCTTTATGACGATTTGAATAAAAAACTTATGTCAGATAAAGTAGGGAGTATGAGTAGTTCTAACTTTTTGTTTAATGATAAAGAACTTGATAAAAAAATCAGAGACCAAGAAGACAAAATAGCTAAACTTGAAGAACGTATGAATTCTATGGAAAATATATATTACAAAAAATATGCGGCTATGGAGCAAATGATATCAACGTTAAATAATCAAAGCAGTTCACTAATGAGTACATTTGGAGGCATGTAATGAATCAAAGTTATCAACAGTACAGAAATAATGCAGTATTAACAGCTAATCCAGCAGAATTAACAGCAATGCTTTATAATGGCGCAATTAAATTTTGTAATCTAGCAATAGAAGCACTACAAAATAACCAGTTAGAAATAGCTAATAAAAACTGTATTAAAGCTCAAAATATTATAGCGGAATTACAAATGACACTAGATATGAGATATTCATTTAGTGATGATGTAAGTCAACTTTATACTTTTATAAATCAATTATTATTAGAAGGAAACGTTGAAAAAAATGTTCAAAAATTAGAAGATGCACTAAACTTAATACGTGAATTTAGAGATTTGTGGCAAGAAGTTATTTCGGCAAGTAAACTTTCAGTGGTCAACAAATAAACTATTACAATTACTTTCAGTTATGAAAAATAAGATATTGTAAACGTGTTCGCTAAGTTTGTTTAAAGATGTAAATAAAGATGTGATTATATAATGCATCAATAAATGTTGTAGTATTAGCATAATAGTCAAAAAAGAGGTGAAAAATGGATATAGCAGCATTAAGTATAGCGATGAGTCAGATGAATGTAGCTACAGAAGTGGGAGCGGCAGTCACAAAATTATCGATGGATACAACAAAGACTCAAAGTAGTCAGTTTATGCAAGATATGATAAAGAGTATCGAGCAGTCTGTTAATCCTGGTGTAGGGACAGTTATTGATATAAAGCTTTAGAAATGATATAAAGTTTTTTAAATTAAAAGTGCTAAGAGGGTTATATCACTACTTAGCACTT
The DNA here is from genome assembly GCA_051646925.1 of Cellulosilyticaceae bacterium. GTDB lineage: Bacteria > Bacillota > Clostridia > Lachnospirales > Cellulosilyticaceae > JBOFDK01. Next base: position 59,497 of record JBOFDK010000038.1, read on the forward strand.
TTTTTGTCGTATATATGCGTATGCTTTTCTAACAGGTTTAAATAGTGTATAGTATAGAAAAATACATTGTTTGTGAAAGAGTGGATGCAAAGGAGGCGCTGGAATGTTGACAGAGGAAGAAATCAAATACTGGAGTACTAATGAACTTGTATATAAACGTGGAATGGAAAATTATCGCCGTGGGGTTGTGAAGGAAATGAACGTTGTACAAGAAGGAAGTGTTTATACGATTCGTGGATACGTTGAAGGTGACTCAGGTGATATGTATTATAACTGGATAGAAATAGACCAAGACAACATAGATGATGTGAATTTTCAATGTGAATGTCCAGCGGCTCACAAATACGAGGGAGCATGTAAACATACAGTTGCAATGATGATAAAGTTTAAAGAAGATAGCAAAAACGGAAGATTGCATACACATAATGTTGATATTGTAACAGGCGAGGCGCTATTAGACTATTACGAAGATGCGATTATACGTGGACTCGATAGAGTTGAAGAAGAAGGCGTTAAAGTTATACCGAAATTGTATGAGCATATAGATGGGAACTTAGCGCTTGGGTTATCGGTTGGAAAAGATAAAATGTATATCGTAAAAAACATTAAAGAATTTGTAAATGCGATATTAAAAGAAGAACAAATTGCATATGGTAAACAGTTAATGTTTGTTCATCATATGAGTGCATTCGATAAAGAATCACGTGAATTAATACAGCTTGTTATAGAGCAACAAGTAGCAAGCGACCAGTTAATGGGATTTGTTTATGGCGGGAAAATATATGGACGTGAAAAAAAACTACTACCATTAACATCTGATGGACTTGATCAGTTATTTACATTGTATAAAGACAAGAGAATTCTTTTTCAAGATGAGCATGGTAAAGTAGATGTTTTGTTTAAAGAAGAAAACCCTGAGTTTGATTTTAGGCTAGAGAGAAAAAATGAATGTTTTCAGTTAGCTGTAAATCAAAAAAGTTATCAAATTATACAACATCCAATTCATGCATACGTTTGGATTGCAGATACATTATATCGTGTTAGTGAAAAATACATGCAGCATATAGTACCAATTTTAAAATATATGAGAACATTGTATCCACCACAACTAAAGTTTGATGAGGCTGGGTTTAAAAGATTTGTCATGAGTGTATTGCCAAATTTAAAAAAACATGCAAATGTTGATTTTGAAGAAGGTATTTTAAGTGCATATGCACCTCCAGAATTAACTATACGTACATACTTTGACAGAGACCAAAAAGACTGTGTCACAGGACGTGTTGTGCTTGACTATGAAGGGTATCAAATAAATCCATACGCTCCGGTAAAACAAGTAGATGAAGCGGTTGCACGTAACAGAGTTCGTGAATACCAGTTTCAATCGCTTATAGAATTGTATGGGTTTTTGACAAGAAAAGGTGAACTGTATTTAGAAGATGAACAAAATATTTATACGTTTCTAACAAGAGGGATACATGAGTTGTTAGAGGTGAGTGAAGTTCATATGACAGATATTTTAAGAGCTATGAAAATAGTACATCCACCTATGCCTACAGTTGGGCTTAAGCTAAAGAGTAATTTATTAGAAATTCAAATGGATTATCAAGGATTAGCTCCAGATGAGGTGCAAGACATACTTCAAGCTTATCGTACAAAAAAGAAATACTATAGATTAAAAAGTGGAGATTTTGTTGATTTAGAAGATGAACGTGTGGAAGGTTTTGATGAACTTATTAGAGGTTTAGGTATTGGAGAGTCAGATAGACTACAAGAACAAATGAATGTTGAAAAATACCGCACACTGTATTTAGACAATATTACAAAACGTTACAAAACATTAGAAGTCAAAAAAGATGCAAACGTTAAAAGTATTGGAAGAAATTTTAGAGATATAGAAGATGAGGATTTTCAATTACCAGAAACATTAGAAGCAACGCTAAGACCATATCAAGAGGTAGGGTATCAGTGGCTAACAGTATTAGATAAATATGGTTTTGGAGGAGTTCTAGCAGATGATATGGGACTTGGTAAAACACTCCAAGTTATAACACTTTTATTGCAAGCACAATCTAAACAAAAAACATTAGAAATAAATGAAGTAGTAAATAATGAAGTAAATAACGAAGTAAATAATGAAGTAAATAACGAAGTAAATAACGAAGTATTAAACAAAGATGAGATATTAGATGAAAAAGCAGTAAACGATGAAGGTGCAAAACCTAGTATAGTAGTAGCGCCAACATCGCTTGTTCTAAACTGGGAAAAAGAAATAAACCGTTTTGCACCTAGTTTGAAGGTTGTTGTTGTTAGTGGAAATACTCAAGAACGCCTAATGCAAATTCAATCAATTGATAATTCGGATATAGTAGTTACATCGTATGAGTTATTAAAACGTGATATTGAATATTACAAAGAATACAGTTTTCAGTACTGCATAGCAGATGAAGCGCAGTATATTAAAAATCCTACTACATTAAATGCAAAGACATTAAAAGAAATTAATAGTGAAAGACGATTTGCATTAACAGGGACACCTATTGAAAATTCGTTATCTGAGTTATGGAGTTTATTTGATTTTTGTATGCCAGGGTATTTATTCACATATCATCAATTTAAATCATCGTTTGAAACACCTATTATGCGTATGCAAGATCAAAAAGCGCATCAAAGGTTACAGCAGATGATTGCACCGTTTATACTAAGACGTCTCAAAAAAGAAGTTTTAAAAGAGTTACCGCCAAAAACAGAAACAGTTATTTATAATAAGATGGAAGAAGAGCAAGAAAAACTTTACAAAGCTAATTTAGCACTTGTTCAAAAAGAATTAAGTCAAGAATTAGAAACTCATGGATTTGGGAAAAGTCATATGAAAATATTAGCAATGCTTACAAGATTGCGCCAAATTTGTTGTCATCCAGGATTATATATTGATAATTATGAAGGCGAAAGTAGCAAGATGGAACAAGCACTTGAGTATATCGAAGAAAGTACTGCATCAGGGCATAAAATGCTACTATTTTCACAATTCACATCAATGCTTGATAAGTTAGCACATGAACTTCGCCAAAGAGGTATACCGTATTATATGTTAACTGGAAAAACAAAGGCAAAACAACGTATGGAAATGGTAGATGCATTTAATAGTGATGATGTGCCTATCTTTTTGATTTCACTAAAAGCTGGAGGAACAGGGCTTAATTTAACATCTGCAGATATAGTTATACACTATGACCCGTGGTGGAATTTATCTAGTGAAAACCAAGCAACTGACAGGGCGTACCGAATAGGACAAGATAACCCTGTGCAAGTATATAAACTAATTACAGCGAATACAATTGAAGAAAAAATACTTAAATTACAAAAGCGTAAAGCAGAGCTTGCCGATGCTTTGCTTACGACAGAAGAAACATTTGTGAATCGATTATCACAAGATGAGCTATTAGACTTATTTAAATAAGTCTAATAGCCGATAAATAAAATATAACGATTTGCGGAGGTGTTAAAATGAAACGTAAAATATTAGAGGCAATATTAGAGTTAACGAAAAAGCAATCAGAGGCATTAGCTAATGATGATTTAGAACTGTTTGAAGTACTAATGCAAAAAAAACAACTACAAATTGATGCAATGGAAGAACTGCATAAAACAAAACCTGAGACAAAAGAACAAAAAGAAGAGATATTATTTAAAGAAATTATTGAATGTGACAAGAAAAACAAAGAAGAGTTTATGAGACAGTTTGATGAAACAAAAACAAAATTAGCAGATATTAGAATGCAAAAACGTAGAGAAACACTATACGGAAATGTTTATGGTATTTCAAATGAGGAAGGTATCTTCATTGATAAAAGGTAGAAATGTATGGAGCAATTATTTGATATTTTAGAAGAAATCAATCAATTACTTGAACAAATTCAAACGATTACGCAAAATCAAATGACAATTTTACTAGAAGCGAGTTATATAGGAGAAGGCACTGGATTAGTTGAAGAAATGGCTGATTTTAAAGAAAATCTAACAACAGAAGTTGAGCAAAAAGAGAAAGTATTTCAAAGGTTATATAATGAACATAATACGCATATAATAAATGTAGAGGACAAACAATTATTAAAAACTCTAGTTGACCGGATTATGAAAACGAAACAACATATTATAGAAGGTGAACAAAAAAATGTGATGATTATGCAAAATTTACTTCATAACAAAGTAAATTGTACAACTACATACAAAACACCACAACACGTTGCTAATGCGTATAAAGCACAGCGAAAAGCTTGAAATATCAGTGATTGCAAAGAAGGCAAAGGGCGTTATATAAATCTTGATAAAATTTAACAGTATATTATTGTTATGTTTGCTTGACGAAAGGAATTTAATTGTGATATATTAGGTTTGTGCCTAAATAGGTATTTTTTTTTATGGCAATTTTAAGCGTAATAACTTAAGTGGAGGTGTCAAGAGTGAGAGTACAAATTACTTTAGCTTGTGAAGAATGCAAGCGTAGAAATTACACCATGACAAAGGATAAGAAAGCACATCCAGATCGCATGGAAACTAAGAAATATTGCAGATTCTGCAAAACACATACGCCACACAAAGAAACTAAAAAATAGTATTTGTGAGCGAAAAACCAGGGAGGAAGTGAATTATGGTTGAATTTTTTAAAAACTTTATCGCAGAAAGTAAGAGAATAGTTTGGCCTAATAGAAAAGAATTAATCTCAAAAACTACAAGTGTTATATTATTTTCACTTTTAGCAGCGGGAATAGTATTTGTTATGGATACCGTATTTGGAACATTAATAAATATTCTCGCAGGACTACCACTGTAATGGAGGCAACTATGGATGACGCACAATGGTATGTGGTACACACATACTCAGGTTATGAAAACAAAGTAAAAGCAAATATTGAAAAAGCTATAAAAAACAGAAGCATGCAAGAGTTAATCCATTTGGTGGAAGTTCCAATGCAAGATGAGATTGAGGAAAAGAACGGGGTACAAAAAACCGTTTCAAGAAAAGTTTTCCCTGGATATGTGCTAATCAAGATGGTCATGACAGATGATACTTGGTATGTAGTTCGTAATACAAGAGGGGTAACAGGTTTTGTTGGCCCGGACTCTAAACCAGTATCGCTATCTGTAGATGAAATCAAAAGTATGGGAATTGACGTATCAATGCTTAAACCTCAAGCTGACATTGGTGACGCTGTGAAGATTCTCACAGGTGCATTTGAAGGGTCAGAGGGTATCGTCAAAGAAATTCACGAAGCAAAAACTGCGTATGTAGTATATGTTAGTGGATTTGGTAGAGAGTTCCCAGTAGAAGTAAGTTATGGACAAGTTCAGAAACTTATTTAAAAATCTATCAAACTATCAAATGTCAAAGCTTCAAGTCTATGAAAATAGACGAACTATTATTTAAGAATCAACGCGCGAGTGGGAGGGAATTCCCCGCGAATACCACATTTTTAGGAGGTGCCTCGTAATGGCTAAAAAAGTTACAGGAATGATCAAATTACAAATTCCAGCTGGGAAGGCAACACCAGCTCCACCAGTAGGTCCAGCTCTTGGACAACATGGTGTAAACATTGTTCAATTTACAAAAGAGTTCAATGAAAGAACATCAAAAGACGCAGGTCTTATTATTCCAGTTGTTATAACTGTATACCAAGACAGAAGTTTTTCTTTCATAACAAAAACTCCACCAGCAGCAGTTCTTTTAAAGAAAGCAGCTAAAATTGATTCAGGTTCAGCAGTACCAAACAAAACAAAAGTTGCAACAATTTCAAAAGCTGAAATCCAAAAAATTGCAGAGCTAAAAATGCCAGACTTAAATGCAGGTAGCTTAGAAACAGCTATGAGCATGATTTCTGGAACAGCTCGTTCAATGGGAATCATTGTAGAAGAGTAGATTTCAAGCATTAATTTGAATTAAAATTTATAGGCGCGTATATAGTACGTGGGAGGGCACAGACCCCGATATTACCACAAGGAGGAAGAGTTATGAAACGAGGAAAAAAATATAACGAAGCTGCTAAACAAGTGGATCGCAACAATCTTTACGATCCAACAGAGGCATTTGAACTAGTAGGGAAAACATCTACAGCAAAATTTGATGAGACAATTGAAGCACATATCAAACTTGGTGTTGATAGTCGTCATGCTGATCAACAAGTACGTGGTGCGGTTGTATTACCACACGGTACAGGTAAAACACATAGAGTGCTTGTATTTGCTAAAGGTGCAAAAGCTGATGAAGCTTTAGCTGCTGGAGCAGATCACGTAGGTGCTGAAGACTTAATCCCAAGAATTCAAAACGAGGGATGGTTAGACTTTGATATTATCGTTGCTACACCAGACATGATGGGTGTTGTAGGTCGTCTTGGTCGTGTTCTTGGACCAAAAGGATTAATGCCAAATCCAAAAGCTGGAACAGTTACTATGGATGTAACAAAAGCAATCGATGAAATCAAAGCGGGTAAAATTGAGTACCGTCTTGACAAAACAAATATCATTCACGTTCCAATTGGTAAAGCATCATTTGGAGAAGCGAAATTAAAAGAAAACTTCCACACTTTAATGAGTGCTGTTGTAAAAGCGAAACCAGCTGCTGCAAAAGGTCAATACCTACGTAGTATCTCTGTTTCATCAACAATGGGACCTGGTATCAAAGTTAATCCATCAAAAATTGACTAATTACCAGTAACTAACAGCATATAGATGTTGACAAGAGATGATGGACATGTTATCATAATCTCTGTTGATAAATAAATGAATACTGTACCGCAGACAGTAGGTGTCGTATGACATAACGTATACAACCTACCGAGGTCTATAATATATGGACGGATGTATAGCCACTTTGCCTGCGGAGAAATTTGAGCAAAGTGGTATTTTTATGACAGAACCTGAGTTAGGGAGGTGTAACAATGGCAAAAGTAGAACAAAAACAAGTAGTTGTTGATGCAATTAAAGAAAAACTTAACGGTGCAACTTCAATCGCATTAGTAGATTATCGTGGTCTTACAGTAGATCAAGATACACAACTTCGTAAAGAACTTCGTGAAGCTGGCGTTGTGTACAAAGTTTACAAAAACACAATGGTAAACTTCGCTGTTCAAGGAACAGAATTCGAAGGAATCGCAAAAGATCTTGAAGGACCAACAGCAATCGCAATTTCATACGAAGATGCAACAGCTGGTCCAAGAGTTATTGCAAACATTGCAAAAACAAATGAAAAGTTAGAATTCAAAAGTGGAGTTGTTGATGGACACTACTACGATGCTAACGGCATCAAAGCTATCGGTAATATTGCTCCAAAAGAGGAATTACTTGGTCGCTTACTTGGAAGTTTCAAATCACCAATTGCAAGCTTTGCACGTGTTATTAAACAAGTTGCAGAGAAAGATGCTGAATAATATAATACTCAGCAGTTTTTATCCAAAAATATGTAGTTAAAATTACGGAGGTACTTAAAATGGCAAAATTATCAATCCAAGAAATCATGGAAGCTATCAAAGAATTAACAATTTTAGAATTAAACGAATTAGTAACAGCTTGTGAAGAAGAGTTTGGTGTATCAGCAGCTGCAGGTGTTATGGTAGCAGCAGCAGGTGGAGCAGCAGCAGAAGAAAAAACTGAATTCGACGTTGAATTAACAGAAGCTGGTTCAGAAAAAATCAAAGTTATCAAAGCAGTACGTGAATTAACAGGTCTTGGCTTAAAAGAAGCTAAAGACGTAGTTGAAGGAGCTCCTAAAGTTCTTAAAGAAGGTTTAGCTAAAGACGAAGCAGAAAAGATCAAAGCTGATCTTGAAGCAGTTGGAGCTAAAGTAACATTAAAATAATTCCAATCTGTCAAAAAAGAGTAGCCTTTTGGCTACTCTTTTTTTATAAGCAATATTCAAAAAATGACAAAAAATAAAACGATACCCTTGAAAACCACAAAAGTAAAGTGGTATATTTAGGATATCGCCAAGTAAAACGCATTATACAGTTATTGTTTGTAGTATAGTTGTAAATTATACAAAAAAACGATATAAATAAAAAAAAAGGGTTGACTGTTTCTCCCTTTTCTGATAGCATTATAAAATGCGTCAATATGTATTGTTCTATTTAAATATTATATCATAGAGCAATAAAGTTGACAACATATTTCCTATTCATATTCGAAATAATGCAGTTTTTCTGCATGATTTATAAATTTTGCAAGGGGTGAGAGAACACATGCAAAAATCTAAAATTAGACCAATAAAAGTGGACAAACAAATCCGCATGAGTTATGCAATGACAGATGATTTCTTCGAAATTCCAAACCTTATTGAAGTTCAAAAAGATTCTTATACTTGGTTTTTAAAGGAAGGTCTTAAGGATGTATTCCAAGACATTTCACCAATTACAGACTTTAATGGCAATTTGGTATTGGAATTTGTTGATTTCCAGCTAGATAGTAAACCAAAGTATACAGTTGAAGAAGCAAAAGAACGTGATTCTAATTATTGTGCAGCGCTAAAAGTAAAAGCGAGATTACACAATAAAGAAACAGGTGAAACGATTGATAATGATGTATTTATGGGTGATTTCCCGCTCATGACAAAAAACGGTACATTCATTATTAATGGTGCAGAACGTGTAATTGTAAGTCAGTTAGTGCGTTCTCCAGGTATATATTATGGCGTTGAGTTTGATAAAATAGGTAAAAAATTATTTTCAGCGACAGTTATTCCAAACCGTGGTGCATGGTTAGAATATGAAACTGATTCGAATGATATTTTTTATGTTAGAGTAGACCGTACACGTAAAGTCCCAGTAACTGTTTTGTTAAGAGCATTAGGACTTGGTAGTGATGCGGATATTTTGGACATGTTTGGAGAAGAACCAAAAATTCTTGAAACAATTGAAAAAGATTCTACAAAAACATACGAAGAAGGTCTCTTGGAAATTTACAAACGTATTCGTCCAGGTGAGCCACCTACAGTAGAAAGTGCACAAACACTTCTAGGGAACATGTTCTTTGATCCAAGAAGATATGATTTGGCAAAAGTAGGTCGTTATAAATTCAATAAAAAACTAGCACTAAGAAACCGTGTAACAGGAGCTAAATTAGCTGAAGATGTTGTAGATCTGTTTACAGGTGAAGTAGTTGCAACAGCAGGTGAAAAAATTACTGTAGATCTTGCTGATGAAATTCAAAATACAGGTGTAAGATATGTAAGTATTACTGTTGCGGATACAGATAGACCAGTTAAAGTTTTAACTAACCAAACAGTTGATTTAAAACATTTTAATGTTGATCCTGAAGAGGTAGGAATCAAAGACTCGGTATATTACCCAGCATTAGCTCGTATTATTGAAGAATTTGATGATATAGAAGATATTAAAAAAGCAATTCGTGAGCGTCAAAGCGAACTTGTTCCAAAACATATTACATTAGAAGACATTTTAGCTTCTGTTAACTATAATATTCACTTAGAATACGATTTAGGATACAAAGATGATATAGATCACCTTGGAAACCGTCGTATTCGTGCAGTAGGTGAATTATTACAGAATCAATTCCGTATAGGTCTTGCACGTATGGAAAGAGTTGTACGTGAGCGTATGACAGTTCAAGATGCAGATGCTATTAGTCCTCAATCATTTATAAATATAAGACCAGTGACAGCTGCTGTAAAAGAATTCTTTGGTAGTTCTCAGTTATCACAGTTTATGGATCAAAACAATCCGTTAGCAGAGCTAACACATAAACGTCGTCTTTCAGCACTAGGACCTGGTGGTCTATCTCGTGAGCGCGCAGGGTTCGAGGTTCGTGACGTACATCATTCTCATTATGGTCGTATGTGTCCGATTGAAACACCAGAAGGTCCAAACATCGGACTGATCAACTCACTTGCAACATTTGCACGTATTAACGAGTACGGATTTATTGAAGCACCATATCGTGTAATTGATAAATCAGGAGACGTGCCACGTGTAACAGATCAAGTGCGTTACTTTACAGCTGATGAAGAAGAAAACTACACAGTATGTCAAGCAACTGAAGAAATTACTGAAACGGGTGAGTTTGCGAATAAAAAAGTAACAGCGCGTAGACGTGAAGAAATTCTAGAATTTGACTACACAGAAATTGACCTAATGGACATTTCTCCAAAACAGATTGTATCTGTAGCGACAGCAATGATTCCATTCTTAGAAAATGATGATGCGAACCGTGCACTTATGGGTGCCAACATGCAACGTCAGGCCGTACCACTTGTTCGTACAGATAGTCCAATTATCGGAACTGGTATGGAATATAAGGCAGCAATTGACTCAGGTGTATTAATTATTGCACGTGAAGATGGTGTTGCAGAAAAGGTTACAGCAGATGAAATTATCATCAAATTAGCAGATGGTAGAAAAGATGTTTATAAATTAACTAAATTCACAAGAAGTAACCAAGGAACTTGTATTAACCAACGTCCTATCATCAATAAAGGTGATACCGTTACAAAAGGTGAAGTACTTGCAGATGGACCATCAACAGATCATGGTGAATTAGCACTAGGTCAAAATCCACTTATTGGATTTATGACATGGGAAGGTTATAACTATGAAGATGCGATTCTTTTAAGTGAACGTTTAGTGCAACAAGATGTTTACACTTCTGTGCATATTGAAGAATATGAAGTAGAAGCTCGTGATACAAAAGTAGGACCTGAAGAAATCACAAGAGATATTCCAAACGTAGGTGAAGATACTCTTAAAGATTTAGATGACCGCGGTATTATAAGAATAGGTGCGGAAGTTCGTTCAGGTGATATTTTAGTAGGACGTGTAACACCTAAAGGTGAAACAGAACTTACAGCAGAAGAACGTTTACTACGTGCAATCTTTGGAGAAAAAGTACGTGAAGTTAGAGATACATCATTAAGAGTTCCACATGGTGAAGCTGGTATTATTGTTGATGTAAAAGTATTTACACGTGAAAATGGTGATGAATTATCTCCAGGTGTTAACAAAATGGTACGTTGTTATATCGCTCAAAAGAGAAAAATCTCAGTAGGTGATAAAATGGCGGGTCGACATGGTAACAAAGGGGTTATCTCTAGAGTACTACCAGTTGAAGATATGCCATTCTTACCAAACGGTAGAGCACTAGATATCGTTCTTAACCCACTAGGGGTTCCATCACGTATGAATATTGGACAGGTACTAGAAATACATCTTAGTCTTGCAGCTAAAGCACTTGGTGTCAAAATTGCAACACCAGTATTTGATGGTGCAACTGAAAAAGATATCATGGAAACTTTAGAGATGGCAAATGATTATGTAAATACGACATGGGATGTGTTTACAGAAAAATGGAAACCTCGTATAGATGAAGGTGTATATAGTTATCTTGAAGAAAATCTTGATCACCGCGCAGAGTGGGAAGGTGTACCATTAGACCGAACAGGTAAAGTACAACTTCGTGATGGTAGAACAGGTGAGGCGTTTGATAACCCAGTTACAATCGGATTCATGCACTACTTGAAACTTCACCATTTAGTTGATGATAAAATGCATGCACGTTCAACAGGACCATATGCAACAATTACACAACAACCATTAGGTGGTAAAGCGCAATTTGGTGGACAGCGATTTGGAGAGATGGAAGTATGGGCACTTGAGGCTTATGGTGCTGCGTACACATTACAAGAAATACTTACAATCAAATCAGATGACGTTGTAGGACGTGTTAAAACATATGAAGCGATTGTAAAAGGAGAAAATATTCCTGAACCAGGTATTCCTGAATCGTTTAAAGTATTATTAAAAGAACTTCAATCACTAGCTCTTGATATTCGTGTTTTAACATCAGATATGGGTGAAATAGAAATCAAGGAAACTACAGAAGATAACAATCCAGTTGTAGTTGATATTGAAGGAATAGAAGATAGTTTGGTAAGTCCTGTAGTAGATTTAGAGACAGAAATTCAAGAAGTTTTAGAAGAAGAAGAAGGCGATTTGGATTTTGGTTTTGAAGATACTGAACAGGAAGAGTTATTTGATCCTGATTTAGACGATTTGGATTTATAATGGCGATGAAGGGAGTAAAGGTTATGACAAATATGGATCAATCTGTCCTGTTCGAAGCAATTCGAATAGGGCTTGCTTCCCCTGATAAAATCCGTGAATGGTCTAAAGGAGAAGTAAAAAAGCCAGAAACAATCAACTACCGTACACAAAGACCTGAGCGTGATGGGTTATTTTGTGAAAAAATATTCGGACCAAGCAAAGACTGGGAATGTCATTGTGGAAAATACAAACGTATTCGCTATAAAGGTGTTATTTGTGATCGTTGTGGTGTAGAAGTTACAAAAGCAAAAGTGCGTCGTGAAAGAATGGGGCATATTGAGCTTGCAGCACCTGTATCACATATTTGGTACTTCAAAGGTATTCCAAGTAGAATGGGACTTATTCTAAATATCTCACCAAGACTTTTAGAAAAAATCCTTTATTTTGCTTGTTATATCGTAACCGATGCAAAAGAATCTGGAATTGGCTACAAAGAAGTTTTGACAGAAAAAGAATACCGCGAAGCAGAAGAAAAGTATGGTGTAAATTCATTTACAGCAGAAATGGGTGCTGAAGCAGTTAAAAAATTACTTCAAAACATCGACCTTGAAGGTGAGAGCAAAGAACTAAAAGAACAACTTAAAGATACAACAGGTCAAAAACGTATTCGTATCATTAAGCGTCTTGAAGTTATAGAAGCATTTAGAATTTCTGGAAACAAACCAGGATGGATGGTTCTAGACGTTGTTCCAGTATTACCACCAGATTTACGTCCAATGATTCAGTTAGATGGTGGACGTTTTGCAACATCTGATTTAAATGATTTATACAGAAGGGTTATCAACCGAAATAACCGTCTAAAAAGATTATTAGATTTAGGTGCTCCAAGTATCATCGTAAGAAATGAAAAGCGTATGTTACAAGAAGCAGTAGATGCTTTAATTGACAACGGTAGACGTGGACGTCCAGTAACTGGTCCAGGTAATCGTGCGCTTAAATCATTATCAGATATGCTTAAAGGTAAATCAGGACGTTTCCGTCAAAACTTACTAGGTAAGCGTGTTGACTATTCAGGACGTTCAGTTATCGTTGTAGGACCTAACTTGAAAATATATCAATGTGGTTTACCTAAAGAAATGGCAATAGAGTTATTCAAACCATTTGTTATGAAAAAACTTGTAGCAGACGGATTAGCACATAATATTAAAAATGCAAAACATATGATAGAACGTTTACATCCAGAAATTTGGGATATATTAGAAGAGGTTATACGTGAGCATCCTGTTATGCTTAACCGTGCACCAACACTGCATAGACTTGGTATTCAAGCATTTGAACCAGTACTTGTAGAAGGTAGAGCGTTGAAATTACATCCATTAGTATGTTCAGCATACAATGCCGATTTCGATGGTGACCAGATGGCTGTCCATGTACCGTTATCAGTTGAAGCACAAGCAGAATGTCGTTTTCTATTATTAGCACCAAACAACTTACTAAAACCTTCAGATGGGGCACCAGTAGCCGTTCCTTCACAGGATATGGTACTAGGTACTTACTACCTTACTTTAGATAAAGAAGGTGAAGAAGGTGAAGGTAAATTCTTCAAAGATGAAAATGAAGCAATTCTAGCTTATGACAATAAAGTAATTACATTACATGCACGTATTCAACTACGTCGCACATTAGAAATTAATGGCGAAACAGTAGTAGGTTTAACAGAAACAACTGTTGGACGTATTATATTCAATGAAGTTATTCCACAAGATTTAGGATTTGTTGATCGTACAAATGATGAAAATACATTCAAATATGAAGTAGATTTCCTAGTTGGTAAAAAAGAACTTGGAAAGATTATCAAAAAATGTATAAATACACATGGTGCAACTGAAACAGCTATATTACTAGATAACTTAAAAGATTTAGGGTTTAAATTCTCAACACGTGGAGCATTAACGGTATCAGTATCAGATATGGTTGTTCCAGAGAAAAAACCAGAATATTTAGCAGAAGCAGAAGTTGCAGTAGATCAAGTTACAAAACTATTCAAACGTGGACTTATGACTGACGAAGAACGTTACAACAAAGTTATTCAAGCATGGAATAGTGCCAATGATAAAATAACAAAAGCGCTGTTAGATGGACTTGGACAATACAACAACATCTATATGATGGCACATTCAGGTGCGCGTGGTAGTACAAACCAGATTAAACAGTTAGCAGGTATGCGTGGACTTATGGCATCACCATCAGGACGTATTATCGAGTTACCAATCAAAGCGAACTTCCGTGAAGGATTAACAGTACTTGAGTATTTCATCTCTGCCCATGGTGCTCGTAAAGGTCTTGCCGATACAGCGTTACGTACAGCCGATTCAGGATACTTAACACGTCGTCTAGTAGACGTTTCACAAGATGTTATCATCCGTGAAAGAGATTGTCGCCAAGAAGAAGATAGAGAAATACCAGGTATGTGGGTAAAAGCGTTTACAGATGGTCCAGAAACTATAGAACCACTTAGTGAGCGTATAACTGGTCGTTTTGCAGCAGAGCCAATAACACACCCAGAAACTGGTGAAGTTATTGTTGAAGAAAACAAAATGATTAGACCAAACACAGCAGAATTCATTGAAAATATCGGTATCAAAAATGTTAAAATTCGTACAGCTTTATCTTGTAAATCTAAGATTGGTGTATGTGCATGTTGTTACGGTTCAAATATGGCATCAGGAAACGAAGTGCGTATAGGTGAATCAGTAGGTATCATAGCAGCGCAATCAATCGGTGAACCAGGTACACAGCTTACTATGCGTACTTTCCATACAGGAGGTATTGCAGGGGACGATATTACACAAGGTCTTCCACGTATTGAGGAACTTTTTGAAGCACGTAAACCTAAAGGTCTTGCAATTATTGCGGAATTCCCAGGTACTATTGTAATTAGTGAAACGAAGAAAAAACGTGAAATTACAATTACAAACAATGAAGATGGTCAAGCTAAAACATATTTAATTCCATATGGTTCAAGAATTAAAATACTAGATGGAGAACATGTAGAAGCTGGTGATGAATTAACTGAAGGTAGTGTGAATCCACACGATATCTTAAAAATCAAAGGTATTCGTGGTGTTCAAGATTATATGCTTCAAGAAGTTCAACGTGTTTACCGTCTTCAAGGGGTAGATATCAATGATAAGCATATTGAAGTTATTGTGCGACAAATGCTTAAAAAAGTTAAAATTGAAGAAAATGGAGATACTAGTCTTCTTCCAGGAAGTTTAGTAGACATTTTAGAATTTGAATCAATTAATGAAGCAATTACTAATGAAGGTTTAGAACAAGCAGTAGGTAAACATACATTACTTGGTATTACAAAAGCTTCATTAGCAACAGAATCTTTCTTATCAGCAGCATCTTTCCAAGAAACGACACGTGTTCTTACAGAAGCAGCGATTAAAGGAAAAGTCGATCCTCTTATCGGATTAAAAGAAAACGTAATCATCGGTAAGCTAATTCCAGCAGGAACAGGTATGGATCGTTATCGTAAAATCAATTTAGATGTCAATGAAAATTAATTCAGATGTCAATAAAAATTAATTCAGATGTCAATAAAAACTAATTTAAAAGTCGACTTATAGTGAGTCGACTTTTTTAAAGGAAAATTTTGACCTTGACAATAATAAATAGGAATGATAAAATCGTTCAGTGTACAAGATTACACAGAATGTGTGATATTGTACTTCATTCAGACTGCAAAAGCAGATATTAAAGACTAAGCAAGGAGGTGCCGGAATGCCTACATTTAATCAATTAGTACGTAAAGGAAGAAAGACTGTTGAGAAAAAATCAACTGCTCCAGCTTTACAAAAGGGATTTAACTCTCTTCACAAAAAAGCAACAGATATCTCTGCTCCACAAAAAAGAGGTGTTTGTACAGCAGTTAAGACAGCTACTCCAAAAAAACCAAACTCTGCTCTTCGTAAGATTGCCAGAGTACGTTTAACAAACGGAATCGAAGTAACAGCTTATATCCCAGGTGAGGGACATAACCTTCAAGAACATAGTGTTGTTCTTATCCGTGGAGGAAGAGTAAAAGACTTACCAGGTACACGTTACCACATTATCCGTGGAACATTAGATACAGCTGGCGTTGCAAAACGTAACCAGTCTCGTTCTAAATACGGAGCAAAAAAAGCAAAAGCAAAAAAATAATTTCTAGATGAAAAATCAAAATAAGTAGTTAATACTTATTGGTGCCCGGCTTAATAACTATCCTACAGCTTAAATGCTTTCAGATAAATATAAAAAGGGCACGCACGATCCTCTTCAAAAAGAGGACGAGTACCGATGATATTTCAAGTAATAGTTAAGGAGGGAAGACCGTGCCACGTAAAGGACATGTAGCAAAAAGAGACGTATTAGCGGATCCACTTTACAATAGTAAGCTTGTAACAAAGCTTATCAATAACATTATGTTAGATGGTAAAAGAGGAACTGCACAAAAGATTGTTTACGGTGCGTTTGATATCGTAAAAGATAAAACAGGTAGAGATGCTTTAGAGGTGTTTGAAGAAGCTTTAGAGAACATCATGCCTGCATTAGAAGTAAAAGCACGTCGTGTAGGGGGAGCAACTTACCAAGTACCAATGGAAGTTCGCCCAGAAAGACGTCAAACATTAGGACTTCGTTGGTTAACACTTCACACACGTAAGCGTGGAGAAAGAACAACAACTGAAGCTCTTGCAGCTGAAATTCTAGATGCTTTAAATAGTACTGGTGGATCAGTTAAGAAGAAAGAAGATACTCATAAAATGGCAGAAGCTAACAAAGCATTTGCTCATTACAGATTCTAAGATATCTAATCTAAAGGAGGAATTACCGTGGCAGGAAGAGAATATCCACTTGAGCGTACCAGAAATATTGGTATTATGGCTCATATTGATGCAGGTAAAACTACTCTTACAGAGCGTATCCTGTTCTACACAGGTAGAAATCACAAAATTGGGGAAACTCATGAAGGTGGAGCTACTATGGACTGGATGGAACAAGAGCAAGAGCGTGGTATTACAATCACGAGTGCTGCAACAACTTGTTTCTGGAACGACAACCGTATAAACATTATCGATACACCAGGACACGTAGACTTCACAGTTGAAGTTGAACGTTCACTTCGTGTACTTGATAGTGCGGTAGGTGTGTTCTGTGCTAAAGGTGGGGTTGAACCACAATCTGAAACTGTATGGCGTCAAGCTGATAAGTATGACGTTCCACGTATGGCGTTTGTAAATAAAATGGATATCATGGGTGCTGACTTCTACAATGCTGTCAACATGATGAGAGAACGTTTAGGAGCAAATGCTATACCAATGCAATTACCAATCGGTGCAGAAGATGAATTCGCAGGAATCATCGACTTACTTGAAAACAAAGCATACATCTACAAAGATGATCTTGGTAAAGAGGTTGATTGCGTTGAAATTCCAGCAGATATGGCTGACAAAGCAGCAGAGTATAGATCAGCTGCAATTGAAGCGATTGCTGAAACAGACGACGAGCTTATGATGAAATACTTCGAAGGTGAAGAAATTTCATTAGAAGAATTAAAAGCAGCTCTTCGTAAAGCAGTTATAAATGTACAAATCATCCCAGTATTCTGTGGATCAGCGTACAAAAACAAAGGTGTACAAAGATTATTAGATGCTATAATCGAGTACATGCCAGCACCAACAGACATCGCAGCTATTCAAGGTGTAGATGCTGAAACAGGTGAGGCAATTGAAAAACACTCTTCAGATGAAGAACCATTTGCAGCGTTAGCATTCAAAATTATGACAGACCCATTCGTAGGAAAGCTTGCTTTCTTCCGTGTGTACTCAGGTACATTAGAGTCAGGTTCATACGTGCTTAACTCAACAAAAGGTAAAAGAGAGCGTATTGGACGTATCTTACAGATGCATGCGAACAATCGTGTTGACATCGATAAAGTATACGCTGGAGATATCGCTGCTGCTGTAGGTCTTAAAGGAACTACAACAGGAGATACATTATGTACAGATGATCATCCAGTAATTTTAGAATCAATGGTATTCCCAGAGCCAGTTATCTCTGTTGCTATTGAGCCTAAAACAAAAGCAGGACAAGAAAAAATGGGTATTGCCCTTTCTAAACTTGCTGAAGAAGATCCAACTTTCAAGACTTATACAGATCAAGAAACTGGACAAACAATCATTGCGGGGATGGGTGAACTTCACCTAGAAATCATCGTTGACCGTCTACTTCGTGAATTCAAAGTAGAAGCTAACGTTGGTGCTCCACAAGTTTCATACAGAGAAACACTTGCAAATGATGTTGACATCGACTCTAAGTTCGTACGTCAGTCAGGTGGTAGTGGACAATATGGTCACTGTAAAGTACGATTCTCAAGACTTGACCCTAACTCTGAGCATATTTATGAATTCGTTAACGCTGTTACAGGTGGATCTATTCCTCGTGAATACATCCCAGCAGTTGATAAAGGTATTCAAGAAGCTCTTCAAAGTGGACCACTTGCTGGTTACCAATTAGTAGGGGTAAAAGCTGAGTGTTACGATGGATCATACCATGATGTCGATTCATCTGAAATGGCATTCAAAATTGCTGGATCATTAGCAGTTAAAGATGCAATGAAGAAAGCTGGAGGAATTCTCCTTGAGCCAATCATGAAAGTTATCGTTACAGTTCCAGACGATTACATGGGAGACGTTATTGGTAACATTAACTCTCGTCGTGGACGTATGGAAGGTATGGAAGCTAGAAATGGTGCTCAAGAAATTAGAGCTTACGTTCCACTTTCAGAAATGTTTGGATACGCTACAGACCTTCGTTCAAGAACACAAGGTCGTGGTAACTACTCAATGGAATTCCACCATTACGAGCAATGTCCAAAAAATGTTCAAGAAAAAGTAATTGCAGACAAAAAGTAATTACAAATAAAATCTATAATATGGAAATTAATTTACAACTACTACTTGCGTAGTGGTTGTAAATTAACTATAATTAAACCAATCTGAGTAAATAACTCAGTCAAATAAAAGGAGGAAATTCAAAATGGCAAAAGCTAAATTCGAAAGAAATAAGCCACACGTTAACATCGGGACAATCGGACACGTTGACCATGGTAAAACAACTTTAACAGCAGCAATCACAAAAACTCTTCATGAGAGATACGGTTTTGGTGAAGCAGTAGACTTCGAAAATATCGACAAAGCTCCAGAAGAAAGAGAGCGTGGAATCACAATCTCTACAGCACACGTTGAATATGAAACTCCAGCACGTCACTACGCACACGTTGACTGTCCAGGACATGCTGACTACGTTAAGAACATGATCACAGGAGCTGCTCAAATGGATGGAACAATCCTTGTTTGTGCTGCTACAGATGGTCCAATGGCTCAAACACGTGAGCATATTCTTTTATCTCGTCAGGTAGGTGTACCTTACATCGTTGTTTTCTTAAACAAATGTGATATGGTAGATGACGAAGAATTATTAGAATTAGTAGAAATGGAAATCCGTGATCTATTAAATGACTACGAATTCCCAGGTGATGATACACCAATTATCCGTGGATCAGCTCTTCAAGCTCTTAACGATCCAATGGGTCCATGGGGAGACAAAATTGTTGAATTATTCAACATTATTGATGAATATATCCCAACTCCAGAGCGTGACGTTGACAAACCATTCCTTATGCCAGTTGAGGACGTTTTCTCAATCACAGGTCGTGGTACAGTTGCTACAGGTCGTGTGGAGTCAGGTATCCTTAAAGTTCAAGATGAAATCGAAATCGTTGGTATTCAAGAAGAAACACGTAAAGTTGTTTGTACTGGAGTAGAAATGTTCCGTAAACTTCTTGATCAAGCACAAGCTGGAGATAACATTGGAGCACTTCTTCGTGGTGTTCAAAGAACAGATATCGAGCGTGGACAAGTACTTTGTAAGCCAGGTTCAATTACACCTCATACAAAATTCATCGCTCAAGTATACGTTCTTAAAAAAGAAGAAGGTGGACGTCATAAGCCATTCTTCTCAAACTACAGACCACAGTTCTACTTCCGTACAACTGACGTAACTGGAGTTATCCAATTACCAGAAGGTACAGAAATGTGTATGCCTGGAGACAATATCGAAATGACAATAGAGCTTATCCAACCAATCGCGATGGCTCAAGGTCTTCGTTTCGCTATTCGTGAAGGTGGACGTACAGTTGGTTCTGGTGCTGTTGCATCAATCATCGAGTAGTCTATACGACACTAAAAAAAACGTAACTGATTTTTTAATCAGTTACGTTTTTTTTGTTATAAAATAATTTTAATAATACTAATTCGTAAATAGAATGAGTAGAAAAATAAATAATAATAGATAAAGAGACAAGTAATAAAGAGACAAGTAATAAAGAGACAAGTAATAAAGAGACAAGTAATAAAGAGACAAGTAATAAAGAGACAAGTAATAAAGAGATAAGTAATAAAGAGACAAGTAATAAAGAGATAAAAGTATTATAATACTTTATAGATGGAGCAATATAATAAAATTTACATATAAAAAATCAAGGTGATAAAATTGTAATAAACAATAAAATATTGCCAGAAAATGTTTCTATGCAGACGGAGTATACAATGATATGATGTTGTTTAAAGAAATATATGCAATAAAAATGCAATTACCAAAAAATATCAAATAAAAAAATCGAAAAAACCTTGTCATAATGAATATTATAATGTATAATCATCTATGTTGTGACATTGAGAACGATGATTCAGAAGGTTACTATCTAGTATATAGATAAATTTCTGAGGAGCGAATGTCCGGTTCAAGAAACGGGCGACAGGTCACTGTAACATTTTTAGTAGGTATTCATGTGTTAATATACAAAAGAGATTCTTTTGTATAAAAATAACAATATGAAACACCTGGACAAGTGTACAGTTTCCACTAGTCGTGCTGATTTCAAAATAGTACGAGAAGGAGGGGACTTTTTTTATGGCAAGCCCAAAAATCCGCATCACATTAAAAGCTTACGATCATAAATTAATTGATCAAACAGCAGCGCAAATTATTGAAATTGCGAAAAAAACTGGAGCAAAAGTTAGTGGACCAATTCCACTTCCTACTAAAAAGGAAGTAGTTACGATTCTTCGTGCAGTTCACAAATACAAAGATTCTAGAGAGCAATTTGAAATGAGAACGCACAAAAGACTTATCGATGTAGAAGCTACTGCTAAGACTGGAGATGCATTAATGCGTCTTGACTTACCAGCTGGTGTAGACATCAAAGTAGACGCTAGATAATTAACTTCAAGACGGTTAATGATCGTCTAGAATGATTGTCCCAGAGGCAATCCGCTGTAGATACTAGGAGGTGTAAGAGATGAAAAAAGCAATCATGGCAAAAAAGATTGGTATGACACAAATCTTTGATGAAAATGATAACTTGGTACCAGTAACAGTATTAGAAGCTGGTCCATGTACAGTAGTACAAAAGAAAACAATGGAAAACGACGGTTACGAAGCAATCCAAGTTGGTTTTGGTGAAGTTAGCGAGAAAAAAGCTCAAAAAATCATCAAACCTAAAAAAGGTCACTTTGCAAAAGCACAAGTTGCACCAAAAAGAATGCTTAAAGAATTCCGCTTAGAAGATATTAGTTCTTACGAAGTAGGAAATGAAATTAAAGCAGATCTCTTTGCAGTTGGAGAAAAAGTTGATGTGACAGGTACATCTAAAGGTAAAGGTTACCAAGGCGCAATCAAGAAATATAACCAAAGTCGTGGACCAATGGGTCACGGTTCTAAGTCACACAGAGTTGCAGGTTCAATGGGAGCTGCTACAAGTCCAGGACGTGTTATGAAAGGTAAAGGCCTTCCATCACATATGGGTTGTATACAAATTACAGTTCAAAACCTTGAAATTGCACGAGTAGATTTAGATAAAAACATTATCCTTGTAAAAGGTGCTGTACCAGGACCAAAAGGAACAATAATCACTATTAAAAATAGCGTTAAAGCTTAATTAACGGTGAGAAAGGAGGAACAATAATGGCAAACGTAAACGTTTTAAACATGAACGGACAACAAGTAGGCGAAGTTGAATTAATGGATTCTATTTTTGCAGTAGAAGTAAAAGAGAACTTAGTTCATTCAGCGGTATTATTATACTTAGCTAACAGACGCCAAGGTACACAAAGTACAAAAACACGTGCAGAAGTACGTGGTGGTGGTAGAAAACCATGGAGACAAAAAGGTACTGGTAGAGCTAGACAAGGTTCTATTCGTTCACCACAGTGGACAGGTGGTGGTGTAGTATTCGCACCAAAACCACGTGATTATTCTTTCAAAATGAACAGAACAGAAAAAAGACTTGCTCTTAAATCTGCTCTTACATCTAGAGTAATTGAAAATAAATTTATCGTATTAGATGAATTAGCATTAGCAGATGTTAAAACAAAAGCAATGAAAAATGTTGTAGATGCATTAAATCTTAGAAAAGCTTTAATCATCACAGAAGGTGACAATAGCATGAACGTTATGTTAAGTGCACGTAATCTTCAAGGTATCAAAACTGCTGCTGTTAACAACATGAATGTTTATGACATTTTAAAATACGATACAGTTGTAGTAACAAAAGAAGCATTAGCTAAAATTGAGGAGGTGTACGCATAATGGCAGATTTAAAATTTTATGACGTCATTTTAAAGCCAGTGATTACTGAAAAAAGTATGAACGATATGGCAGAAAAGAAATACACATTCCAAGTACACCCAACTGCTACTAAATCTCAAGTTAAAGATGCTGTAGAAAAAATGTTCGAAGGAATCAAAGTTGAGAAAGTAAATACAATGAACTACGATGGAAAAACAAAACGTCGTGGTAAAGCAGTAGGTAAGACAAGTAAATACAAAAAAGCAATCGTTAAGCTTACAGAAGAAAGCAAAGACATTGACTTTTTCCAAGGAATGTAGTTAAATAGAAAAAGATGAAACACACGGATGTGTGTAACATGATCGATTGAAAGGAGTGAAACACGATGGGTATCAAAAAATATAGACCATATACCCCTTCAAGAAGACATATGACTTCTTCTACATTTGAAGAAATCACTAAGTCAACTCCTGAGAAATCTTTAGTTGTAAAATTAAAGAAAAATTCAGGAAGAAATAATCAAGGTAAAATCACTGTTCGTCATCGTGGTGGTGGTGCTACAATTAAATACAGAATCATCGACTTTAAACGAAATAAAGATGGTGTTCCAGCAACAGTAGTAGCTATTGAATACGATCCAAACAGAACAGCAAACATCGCGTTACTAAACTATGCAGATGGTGAAAAAAGATACATCCTTGCTCCACTTAACCTTAAAGTAGGCGATAAGCTTATGAGTGGTGAGACAGCAGAGATCCGTATCGGTAATGCACTTAGAATGAAAGATATGCCAGTGGGTTCAACAATTCACAATATTGAAATGAAACCAGGTAAAGGCGGACAATTAGTTCGTGCAGCAGGTCTTTCAGCTCAGTTAATGGCAAAAGAAGGTAAATACGCAACAGTTAAATTACCATCAGGTGAAATGCGTTTATTACCAGTTGGATGTAAAGCAACAATAGGACAAGTTGGTAATCCAGATCACGAACTTATAACTATTGGTAAAGCAGGACGTAAACGTCACATGGGTATTCGCCCAACAGTACGTGGTTCTGTAATGAACCCTAACGATCACCCACACGGTGGTGGTGAAGGTAGATCACCAATCGGTCGTCCAAATCCATGTACGCCTTGGGGTAAACCAGCGCTTGGATACAAAACAAGAAAGAAAAACAAGCAATCTAACAAATATATTGTACGTTCTCGTAATAAGAAATAACAACTAAAGTTCGAAAGGAGGCATCTTAATGGCTCGTTCAGTTAAAAAAGGACCATACGCAGATCCACGATTACTTAATAAAATCGAAGCAATGAACAAAGTTGAAGACAAAAGTGTTATCAAAAGCTGGTCACGTCGTTCAACAATATTCCCACAAATGATAGGACACACAGTGGCACTTCATGACGGAAGAAAACACGTACCAGTATTCATCACTGAAGACATGGTAGGTCACAAACTTGGAGAATTTGCGTTAACAAGAACATACCGTGGACACGGTAAAGACGCAGAGAAGAAATCAAGAGTTCGTTAATAACTATTAATACGGAAGGAGGTCTTTAACGATGGCAAAAGGACATAGAAGTCAGATAAAAAAAGAAAGAAATGCTAATAAAGATCAAAGACCATTTGCAAAAGTAACTTTTGTACGTGTTTCAACTACAAAAGCTAAGATCGTACTTGATCAAATCAAAGGTAAAGATGTGCAAACTGCATTAGCAATTCTTGCATACACACCAAGATATGCAGCAGACGTTATTGAAAAAGTTGTTAAATCTGCGATAGCAAATGCAGAGCACAACAAAGGAATGGACGTTAGCAAATTATATATTGATGAAGCATTCGCAACACAAGGACCAACTCTTAAGAGAATCCGTCCTCGTGCTCAAGGCCGTGCTTATAAAATTGAGAAACAAACAAGCCACATTAAAGTGGTATTAAATGAGAGATAAGGAGGTTCGGTATGGGTCAGAAAGTTAATCCACATGGACTAAGAGTCGGCATCATCAAAGACTGGGATGCTAAATGGTACGCAGACAAAAAAGAATTTGCTAACTATCTAGTAGAAGACGACAAAATTAGAAAATTCATCAAGAAAAAACTTTACAGCGCAGGCATCGATAAGATTGAAATCGAAAGAATGTCAAAGCGTATTAGAATTCACGTACACACATCAAAACCAGGTATCGTAATTGGTAGAGGTGGAGCATCTATAGACGAACTTCGTAAGCAAGTTGAAAAACTTACAACAGCGAAAGTTTCTATTAACATAGTAGAAGTAAAACGTCCAGAAGCTTGTGCACAATTAGTTGCAGAGAATGTAGCTCTTCAATTAGAAAACCGTGTTTCTTTCCGTCGTGCAATGAAGCAATGTATGGGAAAAGCATTCAAATCAGGTGCTAAAGGTATCAAAGTTGGATGTGCAGGGCGTTTAGGTGGTGCTGAAATGGCACGTACAGAAAGCTATGCAGAAGGAACTATTCCACTTCAAACGTTAAGAGCGGATATTGAGTATGGATTTGCAGAAGCAGATACAACATACGGAAAAATCGGAGTTAAGGTATGGATCTACAAAGGAGAAGTACTTCCTCAAAAAGCTAAAAAGGAAGGGAGCGATAACTAATGTTAATGCCTAAAAGAGTAAAACGTCGTAAGCAATTCCGCGGTCGTATGACAGGTAAAGCTACCCGCGGAAACAAAATCACTTACGGTGAATATGGTATCGTTGCAATGGAGCCTTGTTGGATAACATCAAGACAAATCGAATCTGCACGTATTGCCATGACACGTTACATCAAACGTGGTGGTAAAGTATGGATTAAAATATTCCCAGACAAGCCAGTAACAGCTAAACCAGCTGAAACACGCATGGGTTCAGGTAAAGGTTCACTTGAATATTGGGTAGCAGTAGTAAAACCAGGTAGAGTTATGTTTGAGTTATCAGGCGTAGCTGAAGAAGTAGCAAGAGAAGCACTTAGACTTGCGGTACACAAGTTACCAGTGAAGTGTAAGATCGTATCTCGTGCTGAACAAGAAATGGCAGGTGATGGTAGTGAAAACTAAAGCTTTCTTAGAAGATTTAAAAACTAAAACAGCTGCTGAATTAAACATTGAGTTGGTTAATGCGAAAAAAGAACTTTTCAACTTAAGATTCCAAAATGCTACCAATCAATTAGATAATACAGCAAGAATTAAAGATGTTAGAAAAAACATCGCACGTATTCAAACTATTATTACACAAAAGCAAACTGTGTAATAGAGAGGAGGTAAAATCGTGGCAGAAAGAAAATTACGTAAAACATTTATAGGTAGCGTTGTTAGCAATAAAATGGATAAAACTATTACAGTTGCTGTAGTAAATAACGTTAAACATCCTCTATACGGAAAAATCATCAAAAGAACTTATAAACTTCATGCACATGATGAAAATAACGACTGTCAAATTGGTGACCGTGTAAAAGTAATGGAAACTAGACCATTATCAAAGTCTAAACGTTTTAGACTTGTTGAAATCGTAGAAAAAGCAAAATAATGATAGTAATCTCGAAAGGAGGGCACATCTCATGATCCAACAAGAAAGTAGATTAAGAGTGGCAGACAATACAGGAGCAAAAGAAATTCTATGTATCCGTGTATTAGGTGGCTCAACAAGAAGATATGCTAGTGTAGGCGATATTATTGTAGCTACTGTTAAAGATGCAACACCAGGCGGCGTTGTTAAAAAAGGTGACGTTGTTAAGGCAGTTGTTGTTCGTACTGTGAAGGAAATTAGAAGAACTGACGGTTCTTACATCAGATTTGATGAAAATGCAGCTGTAATCATCAAAGAAGACAAAAACCCAAGAGGAACACGTATTTTCGGACCAGTGGCAAGAGAATTAAGAGAAAAGAAATTTACAAAAATCTTATCACTTGCTCCAGAAGTTCTATAAGGAGGTGTAAGCTGTGAAAACTAAACTTAAAAAAGGCGATCGCGTAATTGTTATTGCTGGAAAAGATAAAGGTAAAGAAGGTAACATCACTTTCATCGATCGCAAAAATGGTCGTGTAATAGTTGATGGTGCTAACAAAGGATGGAAACATCATAAACCAAGCGCTGCTGGACAAGGTGGACGTTTAGAAAAAGAATTCCCAATTCATATTTCTAACGTGATGTACTTACACAATGGTACACCAGCTCGTTTAGGAGTAGAAATCAAAGATGACAAAAAAGTTCGTGTTGCAATCGTGAAAAACGAACGTATTGTAATCGACTAATTTGGGAAAGGAGGCAACTAATTATGAGTAGATTAAAAACAATGTACAACGAACAAGTAGTAGACGCTTTAGTAGAAAAGTTCAGCTACGGAAATAAATTACAAGCACCAAAAATCGAGAAAATCGTTATTAACATGGGTGTTGGTGAAGCTAAAGATAATGCGAAAGTTTTAGAAAATGCTATCGGTGATATGCAAACAATTTCTGGACAAAAGCCAGTAGTTACAAAAGCTAAAAAATCTGTAGCAGCATTCAAACTTCGTGAAGGTATGCCAATCGGATGTAAAGTAACACTTCGTGGCAAAAAAATGTATGAATTCCTTGATCGCTTAGTTAACTTAGCTCTTCCACGTGTTCGTGACTTCCGTGGAGTTAGTGCTACAGCATTTGACGGCCGTGGTAACTACGCACTAGGAATTAAAGAGCAAATTATCTTCCCAGAGATCGAGTACGATAAAATCGACAAAGTTCGTGGTATGGACGTTATTATTGTTACAACAGCAAACACAGACGAAGAAGCTCGTGAGCTGTTAAGACAATTCGGCATGCCGTTCCAAAAATAAGGAGGGTACGAAAGTGGCAAAAAAATCTATGAAAGTAAAGCAACAAAGACCTGCTAAGTTTTCGACACAAGAATATTCTAGATGTCGTATCTGTGGACGTCCACACGCATACATCAGAAAATTTGGTATCTGTCGTATTTGCTTTAGAGAATTAGCATACAAAGGACAAATTCCAGGCGTTAAAAAAGCAAGCTGGTAATACCAGAAAGGAGGTATATTAAAATGACAATGAGTGATCCAATTGCAGATATGTTAACAAGAATAAGAAATGCTAACGTTGCGAAGCATGATAATGTAGAAATGCCTGCTTCAAAAATGAAAAAAGCAATCGCTGAAATCTTATTAGCAGAAGGTTATATCAAAGGGTACGATTCAGTACAAGACGGTATCAAAGAAACATTACGTATCACATTAAAGTACGGAAAAGATAAAAATGAAAAAGTTATTTCAGGACTTAAGAGAATTTCTAAGCCAGGTCTTCGTGTATACGCAGATTCAGAAAACTTACCAAAAGTTTTAGGCGGTCTTGGAACAGCAATCGTTTCGACTAACAAAGGTGTTATCACTGACAAAGAAGCTCGTAAGCAACAAGTTGGTGGCGAAGTTATTGCGTTCATCTGGTAATAAAAGCAAAAGTTTAAGGAGGTGCGACCATGTCACGTATTGGTAGATTACCAATTAACATTCCGGCTGGTGCTACAATTACTATTGCTGAAGGCAATGTAGTTACAGTAAAAGGACCAAAAGGAACATTAACACAAGCATTCGATAGTGCAATGAATATTGCTATTGAAGAAAATCAAGTGGTTGTAACAAGACCAAATGATTTAAAAAGAAATAGATCTTTACACGGTTTAACAAGAACTCTAGTATCAAACATGATTGAAGGTGTAACTAACGGTTTCACAAAAGTTTTAGAAATCAATGGTGTAGGATATAGAGCACAAAAACAAGGTAAAAAATTAGTTCTTTCATTAGGATACTCTCACCCAGTAGAAATGGAAGATCCAGCAGGTCTTACTTCAACTGTTGAAGGTAACCAAATCAAAATTGAAGGTATTGACAAGCAACACGTAGGCCAATTTGCAGCTGAAATTCGTTCAAAACGTAAACCAGAGCCATACAAAGGTAAAGGTATTAAGTACATTGACGAAGTTATCCGCCGCAAAGAAGGTAAAACAGGTAAAAAATAAAGTAAAGGGGTGACTTAAATGATAAACAAAGAATCACGTAGTAAAGTTCGTGTTAAGAAGCATAAAAGACTTCGTAACAGACTTAATGGTACAAGTGAGAGACCAAGACTTGCTGTTTACAGAAGTGAAAAGCATATATATGCTCAAATCATAGATGATGTTAAAGGTGTAACATTAGCATCAGCGTCTACAAAAGCAAAAGATGCTGGCGTTAAAGTTGGATCAAACGTTGAAGCAGCAGCAGTAGTTGGCACATTAATCGCTAAAAAAGCTTTAGCAGCTGGTATCGATACAGTAGTATTTGACCGTGGTGGATTTTTATATCATGG
>JBOFDK010000039.1:0-1723 GCA_051646925.1 Cellulosilyticaceae bacterium
TGTACTTTGTCTATACTTTATCATGCTATGCCTGAAGCATTTTAATTTAAGGGTATTGGTAAATTACAGAGAATCAGTAGTACAGAACATCATCATGTTTCTACAGAATCCTTTAGAGAAATTAGCAAGCAAAGGCATATATCACAACACTGGGATAATACAGAAGATACTTTTGAATATCGATAACGCACGCGGAGCAATATTCGTGTTAAATAACAGCACTGTGAAGAGTGCATTGATGAAAGCATTACTCTTTTGTACATCTTTTTTCTTTTTCTGCTATTTGATATACAATTTTTGCATTTTTTATGAGTTAATCGTGGAAATTTACAAAAGCGTGTTGCGTCCTGGATTGTTCTATACAACCTATCTAACAGAGAATATGGATATTACAATAGAGAGCATTGTTTTAGACTCTGTTCCGAAGATTATTTGAAATTTTTACAGTTTGTAATAACTACTATAGTGATCTTATTTGTTCCAATGTTAGTTATATCATCAACGCTGCACAGATTTAATGTGTGTTTTATCATAAATTCGCCTTTGATGATTTTTGTATGTGTTATGCTTTTCAGAAATATGTATAGTAATTATAAAGGATTTAAACATGTATTACATAAAATCCTTAAAACGTTAGGAGAGTTTTTAGCCAAAATACTAGGACTGGGAAACTATTTGTTTGACCATTCGATTCCATCAATAGACCAGAGCCTACTCTTTTGGTGCCCAAATACAAATGACGAATATTGTATAAATGATAAAAGATTTCGGTTTGCTTCTACCTATTCTCGTAAGGATATACAGGAATATTTCCATAATAAAGATCCGGAGCATAAATACCGGTTTTTCTACAAGCCCAAATATTTCATTTTGAAGCTGATAGTGTTTTGTACTGTGAATGCGATGGTGTTACTACAGTTACTTACGGTTATTATTTATATGAGTGCAATGTTGAGCGTTTGGCTTAGGAACGTTTGTTTCATTATTGAAAAAAAATATTTTATATTGAATTTGATGCCAATTCAGGCAGTGAAAATATATATAGATTCAATTATGAAAAACATCGCTTCTCGTTCATTTATTTCTTGTTTTCGATATCTTCTGTATTGAAAATACTTCGTTTTATAGCAGATATTACTTCAATGATCTATAGAAAGGAATACATGGAATTAAGACTATACCTAAGAAGATTGATGATTTATACTAAGACTATGTTCATTGTATATGCCATATGGCCGTGCATCATTTCATCAACGATCCATTCTCTACATAATTTGATTCTTGAGTACTCAGACTATGATAGCAGATTTGTTATAAAGTCGATATGGATATTCAGCTTTTTTTCTTCATTTTTAATACTAGAAGTGATAGAATATTTATGCAACCGTGTACAACCTGATACCTCAAATTCTGATTATCATTCATTCATTAATCTGACTGTGTCAATGACAATGTTTTCTTTTGGTTTTTTCGTGTTAGATTATACTATGAAAAAGATTGATAATATTATTTTAAAGAGGATATTTATTCATACATTGATAGCCATACCAATTACATTTGCAATTATAGCTTTTTATGTAAAAGTAGTATATAAATACATTAAGGTTAGAATGTTGTTATTGTATAATATTTTTTATTTGAAAGATAGGGTACCGGTAAATTATAAAGATAGTGGAGAGGTTAAAAGGAATTAAAAGATACTAAATAGTTTAAGATATTAACA
>JBOFDK010000040.1:0-10696 GCA_051646925.1 Cellulosilyticaceae bacterium
TTCCCCACCCGGTTTCTAGAATAAAAGTAGCTAGAGCAAAGCCAGGATCAATTTGATAATGCAATGATAGAGTGTAAATCGTATCTGGGTGCATGTGCTTTGTTAAGTCGTGATAGTTCATGAATGCTTTTAATTTGAAGTAATCCGTTTGATGATCATTGATTTGCGTATCTTCATCTAATGTAATTACAACAACTTCATTTTTAATTGGTTCTTGCTTTACAACCTCTTGCTCAACTGGAATGCAAGGTTCTGATTGTTGTGTTTCGTTAATTTCTCCTGCACCATAGATGCTATGCATTAATCCTATCAACAATGAAATGATTGTTAAAAATTGAAAAAACATGGCTTTTTTAAGCGATTTAGATAACTCATTTAAAGTATTTCTGTTCATATTGTCCCCCCTGTTAATTGTTACTTCAACGAATCAAAATCAACGTTTTCTAATATTTCAAATAATTGAGCTAGGCGTGGACTTCTCCAGCCAGAGTGGGCAAATGCCCAAACACGATTGCTGTAGTGATGACTATTTTCTTCAATGTGTTGTAAACAATCAGCTTTTGTTAAAAAGATTGCGTTGTGATTATATTCGAGTCGGTAGTCAGTGTGCGTGACATAATACCCGGTTATACCGTGTTCATTAAGTACATTAATTACTTCATCAAACTCAGTGCACCAAGAAAAATAATTAATTACTAGATTGTCAAACTCATCAACTAAGCTATCAATAACTTCATCCACATCGTTACCTAAACGATTACCGCAACAATCATAAAGCCATGTTTCACTCGCATCCTCTTCATTGACGATTACATCAACACCTTCTACAACTATCCAGTATCTTGGACTAGCAGTTGCTCCACGATTTCCAGTGAAGATGTCCTGTTGTAGTTGTTTTAAAAACTCAATGTCTTCATTTGTAAGCTTTCTAGTTTCAAGTTCCCTTTTCATTGTTTATTTCCTCCCCTTTATTGTGTTTCATTAATTTACGTTCGATATCGGCATTTACGGATACTTCATGTTTCGTCATATGAACGTATTGTAATAAGCGTTTCGGATCAAAGCCAAATTCAGTTGATTTACCTTCTTTAGCAGCTTCCAATTGAATAGCATTAAATATTTGTGTTGCTTTTGTTGGACCGCAAGGTATAAATCTTTTGATTGAATTTTTGTTTGCTAAACCCTTTAAAAGTATTTCTTCACGTACAATGTTTATTCCCATAATTACCTCCCTCACCAACTAAGACACATAACGTGACATCAATTCTTAAAAAAAATTGAGTCGACACTTTTTTTGAAAATGCGAGACAATTTTATTTTTACTTCATCTCTGGGGATCCTTTCCCCAGTTTCATACATTGCTATAGAAGAAATCGATATATTCGCCATATTTGCTACGTCTTTTTGTGAATATCCCTTATCTTTTCTTAATTTTTTTAAGCGCTTTCCAATTTCTTTTGCTTCCGGCATAGGTCTTCCTTTCTGTTCACATTACGTGACCACAAACACATCATACACGAGTTCACAAAATGTGTCAATGATATATTTACATTTTGTGACCATATTTGTTGTAAAGGTTCACGAAAGGTGATATATTACAATTGATGAAGGAGTTATTTATGAGAAATATAGGAGATACAATCAAATTATTGCGTGAAGAACGTAATATGACACAACAAGATTTGGCGAAAGCACTACATCAAAGTAGAAGTTCAATATCAATGTATGAATCGAATGTTCGAATCCCTTCCGATGATATAAAAGAGGCAATTTGTGACTACTTTAATGTAGATATGAATTTTCTTTTTGGAAAGACAAGTATTCGTAATAGCTTTAGAGAATCCAATAAAGAAAATAATACAGACGAAATAACAAATATTAATGATGCTATGTTGTTTCTTTTATCAAATCCTGTTGTATCCGCTTATGGTGGTTATGACTTTGATCGCATGAGCGATGAAGAAAAAATACAATTTGCTAATAAAATGATGGGAGTATTGAAAATGGTTGCAGATGATTATAAGTAATTACGAGTATTAAACTCGAGAAAGAGAAATATATGAAAAAAAAATATAATGAGAAGTTGCTTATTGTAATTGGTTTTGTAGTTTCATTTATTATTATGATTTCATCAACCTATATTCAAAACGAAACATTACAATCAACATTTGTAATTGTTGGTGGATGTTTATTCTATGGCATACTATTCTACATTTTCATCAAGTACTTAAAACCTGTATTAGATGCTAGAAATCGTGAAAAGTTTGAACTTAAAAAGAAAGAGTTGGAACTTGCTAGACAAGAAGCACAAGCTAAAAGTGTATTTAAAGTTCATACTCCAACTGTAAAAACAGAACCAAAAGTATCATATGGAAAATGGATAGAGTTAAGCAATGGATTTGGACAACTCATTCATGTTAAAGGAGTTACTTTTGATAATCGTCAAGACGTAATATCACAACTAAAGACGAGATCAAAAGTTACACCAAGATACTATACCTATAATAATCAACCTGCTATTGAGCTTTTATATGAAGGAGAATCGATAGGTAACGTGCCTAAGGAATTAGCAAAAGCTTTGACTGAATTAAAACCATTTTTCCACAGCATAGTTATTAAATCTAAATACAAACTAGCTAGTGATACTTATATTTCAGAATTTGCAGATCCTGAAGATTACGAGGAAGAAGAAGATGAAGAATACGGCATTCAAATCGACTACCGAATCAAAAAAGATGCATATGAAATCCTAAAAGAAAAAAATGCAATTTAACACAACAATTTATAACATTATATGTGATATGGGGGACAAGGCGAATATGATTGACACTTTAAATTAGTCAATGATATGATTGCTGTAGGACGATTTAGCCCCTTAATATAAATCGACCTCCCCATACCGACCTTGTCACTTCCCTGACAAGGTTTTTTTTATAACATCTATGATGTATCAACTCTTGATACTATACATGCAACAAGGGGGACTGTTGATGGGATTTAACTGTATTTATGAAGTTGTAGAAGAAATAAAAGACAAAGATGTTCATGAACTACTTTGTGATTATGGAATTGAAGTGATGTATGTGGATGATCTAGATGTAGATGCTATGTATATTCATACTTCCAGACCTAGAATTATTATTAGAAATGATCTAGACGCTGATAAAACAAACATTGTATTGCTGCACGAATTGGGACATTATCTATTTGATAAGAAATCCTGGTTGAGCAACCAGCGGACAAATGAAAACAATGCAAATTTATTTGTTTGTCTGCATTTAATCAAAAATAAGATTTGGGAACATAATTGTTTCTATGGCTATCTCATAGATTGCGGTTTATCCCCTAAAATAGCGCGAGCATTCAACGATAGAACTTATCAATATAAGTTACAAGTAAAATATGAATTAAACTATTAGAACGTAAAAAAACACCCTAGCAGGAACTAGGGTGCAGGCATAGAAATGTAATTACTGGGAGTAACACGTTTTTCTATGCCTTCATTGTAACATAATGAAGGAGGATTTTACAATGGCAGTAAAAAAAGATGATGTAGGCGGCAAATGGTACTTTTATGGAAAGTATTATACTTTGCAAGGAGACTTGAAGCAGTATAAAAAAAGAGGATTCGCAACAAAGTCTATTGCGAAACAAGAAGAACAAGTGTTTTTACTTGCTCAAAAAGAGTATATTCCTAGAGTAAGTTTGAATGAATTGTACGAAGAATTCATAGCCTATTCATACGGTAGAAAAAAAGAAACTACTGTAAATAAAGATATTCAAATCTATCGGTTGCATATCGTTGATTATTTTGGTTCTAAGGCCTATAAGAATATATCGGTAAAAGATATCATACGTTGGCAAAATGACTTGTTACGGGTTAAAAAACTAACACCAGCTAATATTAATTCAATCACTAAGACTTTCAACAAGCTTTTTGGTTATGCTGCAAAGGTTTATGGGTATACCGGAAACCCTATTAGAATGGCAGGACGGTTAAAAGAAACGAAATTCACCTATGTTACTTGGGATGAGTCGCAGTTCTTATTGTTTTATAAACAAATAGAAGAACAACGTTATCGAGTTGCGTTTAGAGTCTTATACTTTACTGGTATTCGACGCGGAGAGCTATTAGCTCTTACATGGAATGATTTTGATGGTTCATCACTAACAATATCTAAAACATGTTCACACGTCACTGGTGGTTATGTAATCACCGACCCTAAAACTCACAATTCAAACAGAACTGTAACTCTTGATCAGACTACATTAGATATGTTAGTACAGTATAAAGAGTCAATTCAAAACAACGATGGTTTTAATGATAACTGGTATATCTTTGGATATTCTGTTCCAATGCCATTTAATGCATTAGGTAGGATGAAAGACAAGTGTTCTAAACAAGCAAACCTTCCAAGCATGAGGATCCATGATTTTAGACACTCACATATCTCATTACTTATCAACAATAATATTCCATTACCTGCTATAGCATCACGCGCAGGCGATACAATAGATACGATAATCAAAACGTACGCTCACTTATTCGAGAAATCGAATCAAGAGTTAATGGATTTTTTGAATCAGTATTAAAAAACCTAGCCATGCGCTAGGTTTTCTTGTTATTGGAAGCGAGTGGCAGCTAATAGCAATTGCTCTTCTAGTGAGTATAAGTCATCAAGACTTTCTAGATCATAGCGAGTTGCTGCATTACCCTCATCATTTCTAATCATTATATGCTTTTTACCATCTAATTTTAAGCGACACACCCAACGGCGGTTATTATCATCGATTAATATTCCGAAGTAGCTTTCCGTATCTCTATACACAATACGAGACACATCCAGTGACTTGCGTAAAATATTCTTAATAATTACATAAGATTCAATCTCTTCTTCCGTAGTAATGATTTTTGAATCTTCCTCTTCAATCTCAATCACTGGTTCGACGAAAACGTTAGAATCCTCTGATGTAAGTGTTTCTTTGAACTTAAGTGATAACTTATCGTTGATATGTTGAGAAATCGCTCTCTTTATTATCGGTTTAAACTTATCGATGATTTTTTGATTCTTTTGTCCTTCAAAAACACCAGAATTCAAAACCATTTTAATAAATTCGTCCGACGGGTTTTCAAATAAGTCTTTAATTGCCGTTTTAGCAAGTTCAGTATCTCTTAATTCAGATGCAACACTCATGATACTATCAACATCCAAATTTGATTTTACAAACTGCTCGATAGAGTTTAAGTCACGATCATTGATGCTATCAATGTCGAATGATAAAAACGGTTGCAAGTCCATTTTATTCGGTTCATTCAAATCTGTGTAAAATTTGTAAGATAAACCATTTGTTAAAATAGCAAATTTTGCACTTGAAACACCAAAGTATCTGAATAATTGTGAATCGTGTTTATCTAACTTCTCTTTGCATGACTTTGCCTCAATTAAAATGATTGGCTGTTGGCAATCATCTAAAATAGCATAGTCAACTTTTTCACCCTTTTTGATACCTACGTCAGCCGTGTATTCTGGTATGAACTCCAACGGGTTAAATACGTCATAACCTAAACTTTGAAAAAATGGTAAGATCATTGATTGCTTTGTAGCTTCTTCTGTTTCAACATTATCTTTGATTGCGTTGATACGTGAGCTAAGGCTTTCTAGCTTGGCCTTCAAGTTAATACTCATTTTTAAACCCCCCTTTTGGATTTATAATTGAATTATACACTTATTTTCACAATATATAAAGGGTGATTTGAAATCAAAATACATTTTTATACTTTTGTCAATATAAAACGACCTAATAACCTTTCAAAAAAAATAACAATCGTTTCACTTGTCTTCATGGGTGGGTGGGTGTATAATGTGTTTATAAGATAGAGGTACAACTTACCAAGGAGAAAACATGGCTGGCTACAACGGATACTCAATGAGTAATAACGCAGTTGATGCTTACGCAACTGGAGAAAAACCTAATTCTAAATGGACTAAAACAGATTTATTGGAAGCATATGAAAACGAATGTGTTGATTTAGGAATCGAAGTTCTTGATCTAAAAAAATTAACTGTATCAAACCTTAGATTCTTGTTGTTAAGATGCTCTTCATGGCACCACACAAGCTCAAGATTTAACAAAACAAACTTCTATTCAATTAGTACTAACGCAGTAGAAACACTAACTCAAGCAACAATAACTGAAATGATTGAACAAAACAAAGCGAATAGACTTACTGCTAAAGCGAAAAAAGATATTCCATCGATAGAAAAATGGGAAGTAAAATTTCTAGTTTGGGGAGGATCTAGAAAGCATCCTAAAGCTGTAGAACACAAAGAAGTGGTTGAACGTGATTATTCAAAAGGCTACGTATTAACGACTGAAGGACGTAAAATGACTAGCTCGAATGGATTTGAATTTATCCGCAAAGTTGCGTGAGGGAGATAATATGGCAGCAATAAAATCAAAAGAGTGGCTCAAAGCCACTCTAGCAAACAAAAACATGACACAAAAAGAACTTGCTCAAAAGACGGGCCTATCATTACCGGCTATTTCGAAAATAATGATTGGAGAACGCTTCGGTTCAGTTGAAACATGGGAGAAGATCATTGCCGTTCTTGGAGACGATTTCTCCATAAGTGTAGAGTCATCGGATTTTGTAACTGAAATTTATCAAGAAATACTGGAATATGGTGATAGTTATGAATGCTTTGTATTTTATGAAATGCATCATGGTAATATCGTATTTAAAGATTACTTACTTCCAGAAGACGTGGAGTCACAATATAAAGATGATTTGCTTGCTATGTCAAAATTAAAGATAACATTAGGTGAAGCTTATGCATTATTTAGAGCACAGGATAGTATAATTTAAGGTCGAAATTGACCTTTTTTTATTCCAATTTTCAAAAAAAAGTAAATAAAGTATGCCAAAAGTATGCCAAAGGCCCTAAAAATAAAAAAAACCCCTTTATTTAAAGGGTTTAACGCATACATGGTGGTCCTGGCCGGAAGTGGAGATACTCGTTTATGAGTGAATAAAGTATTATATTACGACTTAAAATGCTCATTTAAGGCACTTAGTGGCAGATAATAATTTGATTTAGTATGCCAAAAGTATGCCAATTACAATTATCATTTATTGAATTATGACAACCCATTTTCTCTACATAAGTAAAAGAGAAAAGCGATAATAACAGATATAACAACTACACCAATGATACCATAAGCACAAATTGATAGAGATGAAAACAAATTATTAAAACCGTAAAATTCTTGAAAAGCATAAAGCCAAACACTAAAAACGAACAGAATAAGTAATACTCCATTTACAATCAAAATCATCGGATATCGTTTATATACAGAACTTCCATTTTTTTCTGTTTTTATTTTTGATTTCGCTATTTTTGCAATATAGTATATAAATACAAAAATTATATTAACCATACCAATAGCCCAAATTGAGCTTATCACCAACAACTTTAATAAGGGAATATTTTCAATATTTGAAAAAACTGACTGGAAAGATGCAATTCCACCGAACATAACAAATGAAAGCGCTGTAAAAATTGAGACAAGAGAAATCAATTGTGTAGTAATGTTTTTTACTTTACCTTGCATTTTTTTGTATTTTTTTTCCATCTGTTTAGAGATTAAATTTAGAGATTCAAAGTCGTCTTTTGACTTTTCAAAAATACTTTCAATCGCTTTTTTACCAGAAGCTACTTTTTCATTATTATCATAATACAACCCTTGTTGAGTAATAACTAGGTTCACATGATCCCAAAATTTAACAACATATTTCTTGGTACAATCAATTTGGTTACAATTAGAAACTTCTTTTTTTTCAGAGTACATCAGTAATTCTTCAACGAAAAATAATAACCTTGACTCTTGTTCGCTGTTTAGTCCGTTGATGTATGAAGATATAATTGAATATAAAAACCTTCCATTTTCATTTGAAAACTCTTGAATAAGTGTATAAACCTTTTGTATATTGTCATCTTCTTCTGTATCACTAATGGCTAAATCTAAAATTTCTTTCAATGTATTTTTTTGTTTTTCGAATGCCATAGTTTTTTGATTATCTATATTGTATACGCCGTTACCGACATCCAAATCATCTAATGGTATCCCTAAAGTAACATTATCCATTTGCATTAATGAAAAAATCCTTTATTAGTTCTTTATTAATGACACTGTTGTACCCATTTTTATAACTTTCAAGCCACGGTTTTTGCTTATGTGTTATTTGATACAGAGCCACCGGTGAGTATTCTTTACATAATTCTAATACATCGTTAATCAATTTTCGATCTATATCTTCAATAAGATTTTCGCTATATTCACGTACAATATATTGTTTTTTTTCTATATCATATTCTAATATATTTTCGACTTTAGAAATATTATTTGCGCCAAATTGTTTAAATTCCGCATAAACAATTGGAATGACTGGCCCATATCTCCAAGCAAGCATATCTTCAATAAAACAAGGCTTTTTAAATTTCTTGTAAAAATTTCCTTGTACAAAATATAACACTTTTTGTAGTTTAAGGTTAGATATTTCTACATCTATATTATTATAGTAGTTAATTACATATCGAGAAATATCTAAAGCTTTGTATCTAGCATTTTCTTCACACATAATATCAACCCCTTTTTTTTATTACATTATACACTAATTTGCATTATTTTCTATTTTTTTTACATTTATTTGATTTCTTCTAAATAACCTCCAGTAATGATCCCTGCTGGCAAAGCCACAACTGCAATTCCCATTAAAGATGAAATCATACTAATTAATTTACCGAATTCTGATACTGGGTAAATATCTCCATACCCAACCGTAGTTAATGCCGTAGTACTCCAGTACAGTGCATCAAAGAATGTATTAAAACTATCGGGTTCTACTTGGAACATAATCAATCCCGTAATAAAGATATAGCCAATTGCTAAAACACCAACTGCTCCAAGCGTGCTTTTTTCTTTTTTCAGTACATTAATAATTCTTGTAAAACTCTTTGAGTAACGTAAAAACTTAAACGCTCTCAAAGTTCTAAAAAACCTTAATATTTTCAATAACTTCAACTCTTTGTTCACTGCTAAGATTGAAGGCAATATAGCTAGTAGATCAATAATTGGCATGAAAGAGAGTGGATACTTTACAAATGATAATATGTTACTGTTTTTGCATTTGATATCAAACGTTATCCACCTTAATATATAATCAATAATAAATATAGATACAGTTATATTATCGGTTATCAAAAATAAACTGAACTCTTCTTTAAAACACAAAGGAATGATACTGACAATGATTGTAGCAAACATTATATAATCATAAACTTTACTTAAGACATCATTCTCGGATGATATTTCAATTATTTCATATATACGATTTCTTATTCCTCCAGTACTGGATTTAAAATTTTCTTTACTATTCATATTTACCCCACCCGTTAAATCTAAATTACCATATTTTTACAAGCAATTCCATCTTCAAGTGATATCAAAGCAATTTCAATGATTTATAGATAAAAAATCAACGATTTATAAGCATATTTTACAATACGCAACAAAAAGCCGGGTTTCCCCGGCTTTTATTTAAAATTAGATTTATCTTCTACTTTTTGTTTTGCTGAATTCAATAACGGTGTTAGGAACGGTACAGTCACATCCATCTTGCCACAATTTTCAGTAATCGAAATCATTTCATTGAAAATTAACCAAATGGCAACGAATGCAGCAACAAGACCGACCATCGGAATACCAATAGCGAACTGTTCTGCACAATATGCTAATAAACAGTCAATTGCAAAACCAATAAAAACTAGGAAGTACATGGATAGCTTTGCACATATGCCTTTAAATGACTTTTTATTATCAATAACTTCATCATTGTAATGACTAGTCATAACTCCAGTTACATAATCAGCAAACTGGCATGATATCAACAACACGATTGGTAATGCTAATAAACCAAAAACTCCAACAAAAGCTGAAACTGAACTAGATACAATCATTTTAATTTTTTCCATTGTTTAACTTACCTCGATAGATCTTTCACTTTGATCCAAGAATTGATTTCTGCTAAACGAGCACACTCAACTCCCTTTAACAATCTAATTTCTGCAACGTTATAATACTTCTCGATGTAGGATGCACCTACCTTTGCACCCGGATTACCCCCATTGACCATGTAAATAGCACCTGATTTAATCTTTGCTGGTTTATTGACTTCGATTTTCGTAGTAGATGCAGCAGTTACTAAAGTGAAGTCCTTTTCACTCAACCACCCTAAGCTTTGTCCTAATAAATAAGGATGTGTGCCAGATGTATGTTTTTTTGAGATCACTCCAGTTTTGATACTGGTGTTCTTTTTACCACTACCTGTTGCTGTAGTATAGAGATACCCTTTCAGTTTAACTTCTTTACCAACGTAAGCATCAGTTACTGGTTTCGGAGCTTCTACTTTTTTCGATAATTTGAAACCAGTTGCGATTGCATCTGCAATTCCTTTATAAATTTCAACTTCATTTTTAACAAACACATCCATATTTGATTTATTTGAAATAAAGCATGTTTCTAATAAACAACTAGAAATTCCTTTATCCTTTAATGTCTTGATCACAAGATAGTCCGTACGCTTTACTCCATCGTGTAAGGAGTCATTATCTCTAAGAGTAAAATATTTACCCAT
>JBOFDK010000041.1:0-40611 GCA_051646925.1 Cellulosilyticaceae bacterium
TAGCAATAAAAATGATATATGAATCAATAAAAATCAACAAAATATTAAAAACAAAAAAATAAAGATTAAGTAAAATAAAGATTAAGTAAAATAAAGATTAAAAAAAGTAGACATAAAAATTAGACATAGAAGGTAAAAAATTATGAATGGAACGATTAAAAATAAATTTAGTGTGACTCCTATAGGAATGTGTGGAACGGCAGTTGCAATGATGACACTGGGCAATTGTTGGAATATGAAAGGTATAAGTGTACTAAAACCTATAGCATTTTGGTTTGCAGTAGCAACAATATTATTGCAAATTGGAAAATTGATTTTTCAATCAGAGCAAATGAAGTTAGAACTTAAAGATCCTATAACAGGAAGTTTTTACCCAACGATTGACATGGCATTATTTTTAATTGCAAGTTATATTCTTCCAAATAATTTTGTATTAGCTCGTACGCTGTGGTTTATAGCATTAAGTATTCATATGGTACTGATTATTTATTTCTTTAGAGAAAGATATAAAACAAAAACATTTGGACAAATAGCACCAAGTTGGTTTGTTGTTATAGTAGGTGTTGTAGTTGGGGCAGTATCTAGTCCAGGTATGGGTGTTGATATATTAGCAAAAATATTATGGACATTTGGAACAGTCGGTTATTTTATAATGTGGCCAATAATGTTTAGAAAAATAATAAAAGGCAAATTAATAGAAAAGGCAGCATCGACAATTGGAATTATGGCAGCGCCAGCTAGTTTATGTTTAGTAGGATATATTACAGTTTTTGAAAATTATAATATTATTATAATGATAGCGTTATTATTATCATCATGGATAAATCTGATACTAGTATATACATGTATTCCACGTTTTTTCAAAGATGGATTCAAACCAGAATTAGCAGCATTTACGTTTCCGTTAGCAATTAGTATTATGGCAATGTATAAAGTAGCAGGAGTTAGTAGTCAGAAAGAATTATTTATGTTACTTGGAGATTTAGAACTTTTAATAGGAACTGGAATCATTTTATATATAGCGTTTCACTTTACAAAAAATGCAATTGTGCAAATGAAAAATTTAAAGAAATCCAATAAAGATATAGAAAAAAATATGAAATAAAAATATGAAATGTAACCAAGTGAAAATAAAAGAAAAGTAAATGAAAAGTAAATGAAAATAAAAGAATAAAAAAAGAGTAATAAAAATAAAAGTAAAAACAATAATAAAAACAATAATAAAAAAAGATAACTACTAAAATGTAGTTATCTTTTTGAAAAAAGTATTTTTTATTAACGATTGTTAAGACGTTTATTAACATCTGTTTGGCGATCGTTAGAATCTTTTAAAAAGCCTTTCATAAGACTTTCAAAATCCTCAACAGGACGTTCTTTTTTATACGTTTTTTGAGGTGCAGGTTTTGCATTTTTCATAGAAAGAGAAATTTTACCGCTTTCCCCATCGATCGATAAAACTTTTACCTTTACAGTATCCCCAACGTTTACGACATCAGAGATATTTGATAAAAAACCATGTGTTACGTGTGAGATATGAACTAAACCCTGTGTAGACTCATCTAGAGAGACAAATGCTCCAAATGGTTTTACACCAGTTACAGTACCTTCAATGATTTGACCAACTTGAAATTTTTCCGACATGATTATACTCCTATTGTTTGTAAATATATTTAAATTATAGCATAAAAATAATTCTATTGTATAGATATAAAATAAATAAATGAGAGTACAATAAAATATGATATAATTAAATCATATATTTAGAAAGGATGAAGAATGTGCTACCAAATCGCTATAAATGGCAAATAAAAACAAATACAGTAGAAGATAGCATCATAAATCAAATTTTAGTTGGAAGAGGTTTGATATCAAATCAAGAAAGAGAAAACTTTTTGAATCCATCTAAAATGCAATTATGTAATCCGTTTTTGCTAAATGATATGGACATAGCAGTTAAAAGAATTCAATTAGCAAAGGAAAGAAAAGAGCACATTGTTGTATATGGAGACTATGATGTTGATGGTATTACTAGTACATCTATTCTCTATATGTTTTTAAAAGAACAAGGATATGATGTATCGTACTATATTCCAAACAGAATAGATGAGGGATATGGGATTAATAAAGGTGCATTAGATAAAATAAAACAATATAGTCAATTGATTATTACTGTAGATACAGGAATTGCTGCAAATGAAGAGATAGAGCATGCTAATAAAATAGGTTTAGATGTAATTATTACAGATCATCATGAATGCCAAGAACAATTACCAAAGGCGTATTGTATATTAAATCCTAAACGACCAGACACTACATACCCTTTTCAACTACTAGCAGGTGTTGGTGTAACGTTTAAATTAATACATGGTATTGCGATAGAAGAAAATGCAGAAGATAAAATATGGAAGTATTTAGATATTGTTGCAATAGGGACAGTGGCTGATGTTGTGTCTTTAGAGGGAGAAAATCGTGTTTTGACATCTCTTGGGTTTAAACAAATGGAAAGTACAGAGCATGTTGGTGTTAAGGCAATGTTAAATATTGTGCAACTAGATGGTAAAAAAATATCTTCTGGGGTAATAGGTTTTCAAATAGGACCACGTATTAATGCAGCGGGGAGAATTGGTGATGCATTGCTAGGAGTTAAATTATTAACAACTAAAGATGATACTGAAGCTAATACGATTGCTCAAAAACTTGACGTACTTAATAAGGAACGACAAGAAATGGAGCACTTAATATTAAAAGAGGCAGAAAAGTATATTGAAGAAAATGTAGATTTAAAAAATGATTTATGTATTATCGTATTAGGAGAAGAATGGCATCATGGAGTTATAGGTATTGTTGCGTCTAGAATACAAAATAAATATTATAAACCAACAATTGTATTAACAAAAGAAGATGGTGTTTATTCGGGATCTGCACGTAGTATAGAAGGTTTTAATATTTTTGAGGCCATAAGTACGGCAAAAGAATATTTGATGAGATTTGGTGGTCATGAAATGGCAGCAGGCATATCTTTGCAAGAAAATCAGATAGATAAATTTAAAGAGATTATTAAGGAGTATTCAAAATCTCATTTAAATGATGAAATTTTGACACGTTTATTAGTATTAGATGCAGAGTTAGAGGCGGAAGATGTGTCATTAAAATTGTGTGAAGATATTGAGAGATTAGAGCCAATGGGGCTAAATAATCCAACGCCAATATTTTCAGTTAAAGGTACGATACAATATACTCAAACTTTAGGCCAGGAAAAGAAACATTTAAAAATAGCACTTCAAAATAAAAACAATGTTTTTCATTGTATA
Organism: Cellulosilyticaceae bacterium; assembly: GCA_051646925.1. GTDB lineage: Bacteria > Bacillota > Clostridia > Lachnospirales > Cellulosilyticaceae > JBOFDK01. Next base: position 3,312 of record JBOFDK010000041.1, read on the forward strand.
GGTTTTGATAAAGGCTATTTAGTAGATTACCTGACAGAAGGAGAAGAGATTGTTTTAGCATGTGAAATATCAAAAAATGTGTGGAATGGAAAAACATCACTTCAGTTACGAATAAAAGATATTGTATCACCAGAAGAAACAGTATTTAAAAGTTGTTACTACAAAGTGTTATATGAATATTTACCGGAGCCAAAAGTAGATATAGATGAACCGTTAGAACTTATTAAAACTACTGATACATGCAGTAATTATCTAGCATTTACAGAGGTAGGAGTAAAGTCTTTGATGAAAAATGAGTATCCGACTGAAAAAATTATTAAAAAAATAATGGGGATATGCTATAATGAACATTGCGACTTTGAAAAACAATCATTAATTGAATGGGATTTTAAACATTTTGGGCAAGTATATTGCATGAATACAACGTTGAAAAATCATAAAGAACAAGTAGTGTATATGGTGCCGACAGCTAGTGATTGTCGTGAAATTTATAAGTTTTTAAAATTGAGCAAAGATAAAATTTATTTACATTCTGTTGTAGAACGATTTAAAATGAGACAAATGACGGAGTATAAAATATTTCAAATACTAAATATTTTTAAAGAACTAAGCATTCTAGATTACCATATACAAGATGGGGAAATTTGTTATCAAATCCATCAAATTAATAAAACACAACTTGAAAAGTCATTGCGATATATAATATTGCAAAAATATGCACATAATATGAAAAACGAATTGAAATCAGGAGGAACAAGATGAGCTTAGAATCTCTTATACGTGACGTAGAAAATTTCCCAACAGAAGGTATTATGTTTAAAGACATTACACCATTACTTCAAAATCCAGAAGGACTTGTAAGAGCTATTGATTTAATGGCTGAAGAGTTAGAAGGGGTAGAGTATGATTTAATTGTAGGGCCAGAATCAAGAGGTTTTATTTTTGGTGTGCCACTTGCATATAAATTAAAAAAAGGATTTGTACCTGTACGTAAGCCAGGGAAATTACCTCATGAAACAATTGCGCAAAGTTACGATTTAGAGTATGGTAGCAATACAATTGAAATGCATACAGATTCAATTAAGCCAGGACAAAAAGTTGTTATAATCGATGATTTATTAGCAACTGGTGGAACAACAAAAGCAATGATTGATTTGATTGAAAAATTAGGTGGTAAAATCGTTAAAATCATTTGCCTTATCGAACTTGAGGCACTTGAAGGACGAAAACTGCTAACTAATCAAGATATTGTTTCTTTGTTAAAATACTAAAAAAACTTAAAATGCCTAGAAAACATATAACTTCTAGGCATTTTGTTTATTTATCATTGAATTTTTAACATAACATGACTATAATATAAAATAATATAAAATATATGTATGAAAGAAAGGAGGTAGACGATGCCGGAAACAATTTATAATGAACTAATAAATAGAATACGTTCATATCACCCTTCAGATAATTTGAAAATGGTAGAAGATGCTTATCAGTTAGCGTTTAATGCACATAAAGAACAGTTTAGAAAATCAGGGGAGCCTTATATCATTCATCCACTTGCAGTAGCTTATATACTAGCAGATTTAGAGTTAGATATAGAGTCAATTGTAGCGGGTATTCTCCATGATGTTGTTGAAGATACAGACTATACTGTAGAAGATATTGAAAATATGTTTAGCAAAGAGGTTGCGCTATTAGTTGATGGTGTAACAAAGCTTGGTAAAATTCACTATTCATCAACAGATAAAGCATTACAAAAAGAAGAAATTCAGGCAGAGAACTATCGTAAAATGTTTTTAGCAATGGCACAAGATATTAGAGTTGTACTTATTAAACTTGCAGATAGACTTCATAATATGCAAACGCTAAAATATATGGCGCCACATAAACAAAAAGAAAAAGCACAAGAAACTCTTAATATTTATGCACCTATTGCTAATAGATTAGGAATTTGCAAAATAAAAGCGGACTTAGAAGATTTAGCACTAAGATATATAGAGCCAGAAATATATTATGAATTAGCGCAACAAATTGCTTGCAAACGAGTTGAACGGGTTGATTATATTGATGATATTGTGGAGCAACTTAAAAAACGTTTAGAAGATGCGAACATAGTATGTACAGTAGAAGGCAGACCAAAACACTTTTTTAGTATTTACAAAAAAATTGTTAATAAAAATAAAACACTTGATCAAATTTATGATTTATTTGCAGTACGTGTAGTTGTTAAAGATATAAAAGATTGTTATGGTGTGCTAGGTATAATTCACGAAATGTATACGCCAATTCCAGGTAGATTTAAAGATTATATTGCTATGCCAAAGCCGAATATGTATCAATCATTACACACTACTCTTATGGGTAATGAAGGAACACCGTTTGAAATGCAAATTCGTACAGAAGATATGCATAGAACGGCAGAGTATGGGATAGCGGCGCATTGGAAATATAAAGAAGCTAAAAAAGATGGAAGTACAGTTGATAAATCAGAAGAAAAACTTTCATGGCTCAAAGAAATTTTAGAGTGGCAACGTGAAATGGATGATAATACAGAGTTTATGAATGCTTTAAAAGTAGACTTAGATATTTATACAGACCAAGTTTATGTTTTCACGCCAAAAGGAGAATTGTTAACTCTGCCAAAAGGTGCAACACCAATTGATTTTGCATATATAATTCATAGTGATATTGGTAACAAAATGGTTGGAGCTAAAGTTAACGGAAAAATTGTAACTTTTGAATATGTAATAAAAACAGGCGACCGTATTGAAGTGCTTACATCGACTAATTCAAAAGGACCAAGTAGAGATTGGCTCGGAATAGTTAAAAGCGCTCAAGCTAGAAATAAAATAAATCAATGGTTTAGAAAACAATTTAAACAAGAAGATATTATTCGTGGAAAAGAGCTTTTGGAAAGTTGTGCAAAACAAAAAGGTTACCATCTAAATACATTACTAGAGCCAGCGATTATGGAAAGTGTATCTAGAAGGTATGGTTTAAAAACATGGGAATCAGTTTGCGCAGCGGTTGGATATGGAAGTATAAAAGAAAAGCAAATTATTCAGCGTCTACTAGACGAAAGTGGTAAATTGAAAAAAGTGCCACTTACTACAGAAGAAATTTTAGCAGTGCATACTGAACGTGCTAATGATGAACATAAAATAACACCACGTAAAAAAAGTAAAAGTGGTATAGTAGTTCGTGGTGCAGGAGATGTAGCTGTAAGATTTTCAAAATGCTGTAGACCGTTACCAGGTGATGATATAATAGGTTATATCACTAGGGGGCGTGGAGTTTCTATTCATCGAACAGACTGTATTAATTTAGTGCATATGCCTGAATCTGAAAAAGAACGATTAATAGATGCGCAGTGGTTTGAAAATACAGATGCAAAAAGAACATATATTACAGAAATACAAATAACAGGAGGAGACCGTTTAGGTATTCTCATGGATATTTCAAAAACATTAACTGATATGAAAGTTCCAGTGAAATCATTAAATGCACGTACAACAAAAGCACAGGAAAGTATTTTCAATATTCGTATAGAAATTACAAGTACACAACAACTCGAAGAAATTATACGAAAAATAAAACAAATTCGAGATATATTAGAAATTCAACGTGTATCATCATAACAAAACATATTGAGATAAGTAAAAAAAAGAGTATGTTGATGTTGTAGGCATACTCTTTTTAAATGACATAAAGGAGCAAACTATGGATAAAGTAATAGAATTCAAAAGACGTAATGCATTTAGTGATAAAGTTATTTCATTTATAGGAATGATGTTGATGATTATTTTATTTTACAATGTCATACAAGTTAAAAATGAAACAGGAACAATTATTTTATTTGACTTTTTAACAGCATTAATAGGACTTGGAATAGGTATTTTATTTTTATATACTTCAAGATTTACGTATTTAGAATTTAACGAAGATAAAATAACATGGAGAACATGGTTTTTTGTTAAACATACACTTACTAAAGCAGAAATAAAAGATATTACAACAAAGAAACGATATTATATTATTTCACGCCATAAAGGTAGTGATATTTGGATTTCAAAGCTTTATATTCGAACAGAAGACGAAGAAGTAGTGAATGAGAAGATGAAAAAACTTATTGAGGGGTAATAAAATGATAGTACATTCAATGGCATTAGGCATGGTACAAACTAATACTTATTTTATAATAGATGAAGCAACTAAAAAAACAGTCATAATTGATCCGGCAGATGAAGCAGAACGTATTTTATCATACATTAAAGAAAATGACTTAAAAATAGCTGAAATATTACTTACACATGGACATTTTGATCATATTGGGGCTGCTACTGAAGTTGCGGAGAAGACAGGGGCAGAAATTACAATTCACGAAGAAGGAAAAACTTACTTAAGTAATCCAAACTATAATTTATCACAAATGTTTATGGGAAAAGCATTTACTGTAGATGCAGATGTTTATGTAAAACATAAACAAAAAATAGAAATTGAAGGAACAGATTTAGAATTTGAAGTATTACATGTTCCTGGACATACGCTAGATGGAGTTGCATACTATATGCCAAAACAAAAGGTTGTTTTTGTAGGTGATATTTTATTTAAAGGAAGCATTGGTCGTACAGATTTTCCAGGCGGAGAACATATGACGCTTATAAATAATATTCATAAGCATCTTTTACCACTGCCAGAAGAGACAGTAGTTTATTCAGGACATGGCGAGGCTACAACAATAGGCGAAGAAAAAAATAAAAATACAATGATTTAAAGAGGAAGATAATGATTGAGTTAAAATGTATAGGGCATAATATGGCCCATGAACTAGGCAATATTATCCATTTATTTGAACCCTATACTGAAACGAAATTATGTATAGAAAGTAAACAAGATGAATATTTGATAGAAACAATATTGTATGAAGAAGATAATATAATTAATCATAAAAAATTAATTATAAATAACGAAAAAAATACGATATTGGGCAAAAAAGAAATTAAAGTACGTTTGAAAAAAATGTTATATGATGTATTAAGTGAATATACAAAAAAAACAATGCCGTGGGGAATTTTAACGGGCATACGTCCAACAAAAATTATTCATGATTATTGGAAAAAAGGTATGACAAACGATGATATGAAGCAGATGCTCATAAGTGATTACGGTATATCGTTGCAAAAAGTAAATTTGATGCAAATGATTGCATTGAAAGAAAAGCAAATTTTAGACAAAAATATACCAAAAGAAATTAATGTATATATAGGTATTCCATTTTGTCCAACTAGGTGTGTATATTGTTCATTTACATCATATTCGATTGTTACAAAATCAGATTGTGTTGAGCCTTATTTAGAAGCATTGTTTAAAGAGATTGATTATGTGGCAAAATATTACAAAGACTATTTTATAAGAAGTTTGTATGTAGGAGGCGGAACACCATCTGCATTAGATGAAAATGCATTTGAACGACTATTAGCACATATTTCAAATGTATTTGAACTTGATAAAATTCCAGAATATACAGTAGAAGCTGGTAGACCTGATACTATTACTAAAAATAAATTAGTGGCTATGAAAAAGTATGGAGTTAGTCGTATTTCAATAAATCCACAATCAATGAATCAAAAAACACTAGATGTTATTGGGCGAAATCATACGGTAGAAGATATAAACAATATTTTTAAATTGGCAAGAGAGCTAGGACATAAATCTATTAATATGGATATGATTTTAGGATTACCGGGTGAAAATTTATCTGATGTAAATAATACGTTAAATGCCCTAAAATTATTAAATCCTGAAAATATAACAGTGCATACGATGGCTATGAAAAGAGCATCGAGATTAAAAGAAGAAAAAAATGATTTTAAACTTACAAAAGTAGAAACAATTGAAGCGATGCTAGATATGTGTGAAAAATTCATGGAAAATATGAATATGAAGCCATACTATATGTATAGACAAAAAGATATGGCAGGAAATTTTGAAAATATAGGATATGCCAAAGTCGGAGAAGAGTGTATATATAATGTTGAAATTATTTCGGAAAAACAAAGTATTATAGCAGTAGGAGCAGGCTCGGTAACAAAATTAGTTTATGACAATGGTTCAAAAATAGAGCGTTTGCCAAATGTCAAAAGTTTAGAAGATTATATACAACGTGTAGATGAGATGATTGAACGAAAAAAAGTAAAATTTTTTGACTAGCAAGGCGCATTGTTCATACGATAAGGAGATATAATAATGGAAATCCGTGCATTAAAAGGTACAAAAGATATTTATGGCGAAGAGATGGTGAAGTGGCTTAAATTAGAAGAAACGATACGAGGTATTTGCGATAATTTTGGATTTGGACAGATTCGTACACCAATTTTTGAATTTACAAACTTATTTCAAAGAGGTGTTGGTGAAACGACAGACATAGTGCAAAAAGAAATGTATTCGTTTGTTGATAAAGGTGAAAATCATATTACATTAAAGCCAGAAAGTACAGCGGCAGTAGTAAGATCATATATTGAGCACAATATGGCGTCAGAGCCACAACCAACAAAATTATATTATATGTCGCCTACATTTCGATATGAAAGACCACAAGCTGGGCGTCAGCGCCAATTTCATCAATTTGGTGTTGAAATGTTTGGTAGTGATGAACCATCAGCAGATGCAGAGATTATAGCAGTAGGGTATGAACTACTTAAAGGATTAGGAATTAAAAAAGTAGAACTTCATATTAACACTCTTGGAGATCCAGAATGTCGCAAAGCGTACAATGAAGCATTAAAAGTTTTTTTAGAATCTAAAAAAGAAGGACTTTGTCCATTATGTAATGAACGTCGTGACAAAAATCCACTTCGTGTATTAGATTGTAAAAATAAAGATTGTCAAATACTTCTAAAAGATGCACCGACTATTAATGATACATTAGGAGAACAATGTCGCTTGCATTTTGAAAATGTTCAAAAGATTTTAACTGCAATGGGTATACCGTTTGTTGTAGACTTGTCAATAGTTAGAGGTCTTGATTACTACACAAAAACAGTATTTGAATTTATTTCAAATGACATTGGTGCGCAAGGTACAGTATGTGGCGGTGGAAGATATAATAGACTTGTAGAAGAAGTTGGCGGAAAACCAACACCAGCAGTTGGTTTTGGTGCTGGTATGGAACGATTATTAATTGCACAAGAGGCAGAATGTGGTAATACTACACCACCACAAAGTCGTGAGTGTTTTATTGGATACCGTGGCGAAGAAGCAATGGTTGCAGCATGTAAAATTGTTCATTCATTAAGACAAGCAGGTATTTCAGCAGAAATAGATCACTTAGCACGTAGTGTAAAAGCTCAAATGAAATATGCAAATAAATTAGGAAGCCGTTATTCAGCTATTATTGGAGAAAGTGAACTTGAAAATCAAACACTTAATTTAAAAAATATGGCAAATGGTGAAGAACATACAGTATCTTTTGATGAAATAGTTTCAGTACTGGAAAAAGAAATTTTAAAAGATGCAAATAATAAATAAACAAGTAAAGAAACAAACAAATAAATAGTTTAATAAATTTAAATTGATGGAGGAATATAATGTCAGAATCAATGCAAGGTTTAAAAAGAACGCATTATTGTACAGAATTAGATAGCCAAAATATTGGAGAAACTGTAACTGTGATGGGGTGGGTACAAAGAAGAAGAAACTTAGGTCAATTACTATTTGTTACACTAAGAGACCGTAGTGGTTTATTACAATTAGCTTTTGCAGAAGCAACAGATGCAGCGCTTTTTGAAAAAGCTGAACAATTACGTAGTGAATTTGTTATTGCAGCAACAGGTGTTGTACGTTCACGAGGTGAAGATGCAAATAAAACTATGAAAACAGGTGCTATTGAAATCGAAGTAAAAGAACTTCGTATTTTATCAGAGGCAGAAACAACACCTTTTGAAATAGTAGAAAATAGTGATGTAAGAGAAGAGTTACGTCTTAAATATCGTTACTTAGATCTTCGTCGCCCAGATATGCAAAAAACTATGATGCTTCGTAGTAAAACAACAGGTATTGTACGTAGATTTTTAGAAGACGAAGGATTTTTAGAAGTTGAAACACCAATTCTTCAAAAATCAACACCAGAAGGAGCGAGAGATTATTTAGTACCATCACGTGTACATCCAGGTAATTTCTATGCGTTACCACAATCACCACAGTTATTTAAACAATTACTAATGGTATCAGGATACGATCGTTATTTCCAAATAGCTAAATGTTTCCGTGATGAAGATCTTCGCGCGGACCGTCAACCAGAATTTACACAAATAGATATGGAATTAAGTTTCGTAGATGTTGAAGATGTTATGGAACTTAATGAACGTCTTATTAAACGAATATTTAAAGATGCACTAGATGTAGAAGTTGAGCTTCCAATTCAACGATTAACTTACAAAGAAGCTATGGATAGATTTGGATCAGATAAACCAGATGTAAGATTTGGTGTAGAACTAACAGATTTAACAGACGTTGTAAATCATTGTGGTTTTGCAGTATTTGAAAATGCAATTAATGGCGGAGGAAGTGTTCGTGCTATTAATGCAAAAGGTATGGGAGATATTGGTCGTAAACAAATTGATAGTTTAGTAAAAGTTGGACAAGATTTCGGAGCAAAAGGTGTGGCGTGGTTACAAATACGCCCAGATGGAGAAGAAAAATCTTCATTTACAAAGTTTTTAAATGAAGAAACTATAGAAGCAATTAAACAAAAAATGGATGTAACAGATAATGACCTAATTCTTATAGTTGCAGATAAACTTTCAGCTGTGTACCAAGCATTAGGAGCATTACGCCAAGAAGTTGCAAAACGCCAAGATTTAGTAAATAAAAATACTTTCAAATTCGTATGGGTAACAGATTTCCCACTTTTAGAGTACGATGAAGAAGCAGGTAGATACGTTGCAATGCACCACCCATTCACTATGGCAAGAGAGGAAGATTTAGAACTAATGCACACGAACCCATCAGAAGTACGTGCAAAAGCATATGACCTTTGTCTTAATGGATATGAATTAGGCGGCGGAAGTATCCGTATTTACCAAAGAGATGTTCAAGAAAAAATGTTTGAACTTTTAGGATTTACACAAGAAGAAGCATACGAAAGATTTGGATTTTTATTAAATGCATTCAAATACGGAGTACCACCACATGGCGGTCTTGCATTTGGATTAGATCGTATAGTTATGTTAATGGCAGGAAGAGATAATATCCGTGATGTAATTGCATTCCCTAAAGTAAAAGATGCAAGTTGTCTGATGACAGAAGCACCAGGTTGTGTAGATCAAAAACAATTAGACGAATTATATTTAGCATTAAAAGAAGTATCAAAAGTAGAAGAAACGAAATAAAACATAATAAAAAATATTAGAAATAAGACACATTGTTTTCAAAAATAATGTGTCTTATTTTTTTATTTATCAAATAATTAATATGAAATTAAGAGAGTTAAGCAAATGAAAAATAATATTATGAAAAAATATGTAAAAAAATGTAAGAAATAGCAATATTAGAGGTGGAAGCTTGTAGAAAAATTCAGTAAATAATAAAAAAACATGTAAAAAAGTATATTAGGGACAAAAGTCCTATTGACTAAAGGACACTGAATAATTGATAATATTAAGTGAGTAAGAAATGAAAATTAAACATCTAAATAATTTTTAATAGGGGGAAGTTAAATGCTGAAATTTAAAAAAATACTTTCACTTGCACTAGGTATGACACTAGCGCTTGGGTCGATTCCGGCAATGGGAGTAGAAAATAATTGGAGTAGCGTTACACAACAAGAAAATCTAGACAGAAAAATAGTAGGTTATTTTCCAGAATGGGCATATTCTTCAAAAGAGCATAATTATTTCAATGTAACAGATTTACAATGGGACCAATTAACGCATATTCAATATTCATTTGGTATTTTAGATGAAAAAACGAACAAATTAACATTTGGTGATAAAAAAGCAGCAATTGAAGAAACATTTGAAGGCTATGATTTAACTTATAATGGTAAAACGATTGAATTAGATCCAAACTTACCATACAAAGGACATTTTAATTTATTACAAGTTATGAAAAAACAATATCCTGATGTAAAACTATTGCTTTCAGCAGGTGGATGGTCAGGTTCAAGAGGTTTTTATACAATGATGGATACGGATCAAGGAATTGATACGTTTGTAGAATCAGCTATTGATTTTATTAGAGAGTATGGATTTGATGGTATTGATATTGACTTTGAATACCCATCATCTACAAGTCAATCAGGTAATCCAAACGATTTTGATGTTGCAGAGCCAAGAAGAGAGACTATAAATGAACGATACAATGTATTTATGAAAAAACTTAGAGAAGGATTAGATAGAGCTGGAAAAGAAGATGGACGTCACTACAGTTTGACAGCTGCAGTAACAGCATCATCATGGGTACTTGGTGGTATAAGTGACCATTCTTATACAGAATATTTAGATTTCTTAAGCATCATGTCATATGATTATCACGGTGGATGGAACCAATTTGTAGAAAATCAAGCAAATATTTATCCAGATCCAGCAGATAATGAAACAAAAGGTATGCTTATGCCAGTGCTTGGTATGGATTGGTCATACGACTACTATAGAGGAATTATGCCACCTGAAAAAATTCTGATGGGTATTCCATACTATACAAGAGGATGGGAAAATGTCCAAGGAGGCGATGGAACAGGGCTTCATGGAATGAGTAAAACACCAGCAACAGGAAAATACAATATTTGGGGCGATCCAGATCCAAATAAAAATGATGAAATTATTCCAGCAGGTGCAAACCCATTATGGCATGTTTTAAATTTAGTTGAAGAAGATCCAAATATGGATATTTATTGGGATAATGTTGGTAAAGTACCACATGTTTGGCAATCAACTGAAAATGTATTTTTAAGTTTTGAAAATGAACAATCTATTGATGAACGTTTAAAATATATTGATGAGAAAAATTTAGGTGGGGCACTTATTTGGGTTATGGATGGTGATTATGATTTAAATCCAAATTATGTACCAGGATCTACAGATATCAATGAAGGAAAATATACGTATGGAAGTACGCTTACAAGACGCTTAAGCGAAGGTATGAATCGTATGGGTCCTGCTAATAAAACTGAAGAAGGTCTAACAGGACTTGAAGAAGTAGCAGTAGAAGTTAAAATGGATGGAACTTATGATCATCCAAACTACACGTATTCATTACAAATAACAAACCATAGCGATGAAAAAATTGAAGGTGGATGGGAAGTAGCTTTTGATCTTCCAAAATCAGCAATTTACAAAAGTTCATGGGGCGGTACGTCAAAAGTAGAAGATAACGGTGAATTTAATCGTGTAACATTAACATCAGGAGAATGGCAAGGTATTGATGCAGGTGCAACTGTAGAACTACAAGGTATGATAGGTTTATGTTTTAGTGCTGTACGTAACATTACGTTTAATGGAATGATACCTGCAGGAAAAGATGCAAATGTAAATACAGCTCCTGTAATTTCAGGTGTTATGGACTTGACACTTACAGTAGGAGATGAATTTGATCCTATGGCTGGCGTTACAGCAACAGATAAAGAAGATGGTGATTTAACAAAATTAATTCAAATTGAAGGGTCAGTTGATACGACTAAAGTTGGTGAATACCCATTAGTTTACACAGTAACTGATTCACAAAATGTAACAACAACTGCAAATGCACTAATAAAAGTACAAGAAAAAATCAATGCATTACCAGAAATACATGGTGTTAAAGATGTAGAAATTATTATTGGAGAAACATTTGATAAAATGGCAGGAGTAACTGCAACAGATAAAGAAGATGGCGATTTAACAGATCAAATTCAAGTTGATGGAGAAGTTGACGAAACAAAAGAAGGCGAATATAAGTTAGTTTATTCTGTAACAGACAAAGAAGGCGCTCAAGCGATAGCAGATAGAGTAGTTACAGTAAGTAAAAAAGTAAATAGTAAACCAGTAATAAACGGTGCAAACGATATTAAAATAAATATCGGAGAAGCATTTGATAAAATGGCAGGAGTAACTGCAACAGATAAAGAAGACGGTGACTTAACTGAAGAAATTCAAGTAACAGGTAACGTTGATACTGATGTAGAAGGTAAGTATACATTAACGTATAGTGTTACAGATAAAGACGATGCAACAACAAATGTAAATCGTATCGTAACAGTTGTTGATAATACGGTAGAACCACCAACAGGTGATGCTTGGCAAAGAGATAAAGTATATGATAAAGATGATGTAGTAACTCACAAAGGGGAAACGTATAAAGCTAAATGGTGGACACAAGGAAACGAACCAGGGACAGAAATGTGGGGACCATGGGAAAATATAGTAAACCCAGAGCCACCAGTAGACCCAGAGCCACCAGTAGACCCAGAGCCACCAGTAGACCCAGAGCCACCAGTAGATCCAGAACCACCGGTAGATCCAGAACCACCAGTAAATCCAGATGATACTTTTGTACCAGGTAAGACTTATGTGCAAGGCGATAAAGTTATTTATCAAGGAAAAGAGTATACAGCAAATTGGTGGACAGAAGCTACACCAGGAACAGATGGATCATGGACATTAACTCCAGAAATAGATGAAAATGGTGCGTTAGTATATGTACCTGGAAATGTATATACTGAAGGACAAATAGTAAGTTATAAAGGTAGTTTATATAAAGCAAACTGGTGGACAGAAACAACACCAGGAAGTGATAGTTCTTGGACAGCATTGTAATAACAGAGTTTTAAAAAATAATAATAGCAAGTGTAAATTAAATCTTATTGAGATAATTTACACTTGTTTTTTTATAAAATCATCTAAATAAGATGATTAAAAAATAGAAATGAAATGCAAGATTATATTTAGTAAATTGCAATTGTCAATCAATGGCATAAAAAAACTAGAAATTATAGTAGAAATATATTATAATAAAAGGACAATATTACGATAATTAATACAAAGTGAAAGGTGATTTGGTATGAATGATAAATTGAGAGTAGGAATCGTCGGTGGAACAGGGATGGTTGGACAACGTTTTGTAATGCTATTAAATAATCATCCTTTTTTTGAAGTTAAAGTTATTGCAGCAAGTAAAAATTCAGCAGGAAAAACATATGAAGAAGCAGTTTTAAATAGATGGAAAATGTCAGAGGAAATTCCAGAAGCAATTAAACAAATTATCGTACTAGATGCAGCGGAAGTTAACCAAGTTGCAAAAGACGTTGATTTTATATTTTGCGCAGTAGATATGAAAAAAGAAGAAATTAAAGAGTTAGAGGAAGCTTATGCAAAAGCAGAAGTACCAGTAGTATCAAATAACTCAGTAAATAGATGGACAAAAGATGTGCCAATGGTAATTCCAGAAATAAATGATGGACACCTATCAGTTATTGAAAATCAAAAGAAACGTTTAGGAACAACTAGAGGATTTATTGCAGTAAAACCAAACTGCTCAATACAAAGTTATGTACCTATGTTGTCAGCACTTTTAGAATTTGAACCAATAGAAGTAGTAGCATCTACATACCAAGCTATTTCAGGTGCAGGGAAGAACTTTACTGATTGGCCAGAGATGATGGATAATGTTATTCCGTTTATAGGCGGTGAGGAAGAAAAAAGTGAGCAAGAGCCACTTAGAATATGGGGAACAGTGGAAAATGGTGAAATTGTTAAAGCGCAAACACCTGTTATTACAACTCAATGCATTCGAGTGCCAGTAACGGATGGACATTTAGCGACTGTTTTTGTAAAGTTTAAAAATAAACCATCTAAAGAACAAATTTTGGACGCATGGAAAAATTATAAAGGTAAACCACAAACTATGAAATTACCTAGTGCACCAGAACAATTCATCACATATTTTGAAGAAGATAATCGCCCACAAACCAAAATGGATCGTGATTGTGAAAAAGGTATGGGAGTTACAGCAGGTCGTCTTCGTGAAGATTTTGTATATGATTATAAATTTGTAGGATTATCACATAACACAGTAAGAGGTGCGGCAGGTGGAGCGGTGCTTATAGCTGAATTATTAAAAGAAGAAGGCTATATTACACGTAAAAAATAAATGAAAACAACAAGAAAAATCACTGATGACTCTTAGAGATATCGGTGATTTTTTTATGTGAAAAATAATTTTTTAATAATAGAAACTATAATGTGAAAAAAATTTAAATTGGTACGGATAGAATTAAAAAAGTATAAGCATACTAAAGAAAAAAGGAAAAGAGTGATAACATGAAAAAAAATACACAAAACAAAACAAATAAAAATAGTTTAGAGGCAGTAAGTAAAAATGATAATATTATGCAAAAAATAAACAGTAATACAACCGAAGCTTGTAATGATATAGCGTATCATATGAAAGATTCAGGATTAGCTATATGGGATATGGAAGGTGTTAATGCTGCAAAAGATTGGATAGATAACGGTAACCAACTTTAAACTAAATAAAATTGCCATATGACAAAAAATTACGTTGTATGGCAATTTTTTTATGTAAAAAATGATGGTATAATATGATATAAGAAAAAAATATAAGAAAAATGATTTATGATAAGGTGGAATTATATATGAAAATTGATGTTATAGCAGTTGGAAAATTAAAAGAAAAATATCTTGTGCAAGCTATTGAAGAATATGCAAAAAGATTAACAAGGTATTGCAAACTAAATATTATTCAGCTTACAGACGAAAAAACACCAGACAATGCTTCAGAAAAAGAAGAGTTGCAAATTAAAGAAAAAGAAGGCGAAAAAATTTTAGCACAAATTAAAGATGGTGCTTATGTAATAGCATTAGATCTAGCGGGTAATATGTTAAGCTCAGAAGAACTTGCAGACTTTATATCAGAACGTGGATTAAAAGGAGATAGCCATATAGTATTCATAATAGGAGGATCGCTAGGGCTTAGTAAGAAAGTGTTAATGCGAGCACAATATAAAATTTGTTTTTCAAAGATGACATTTCCACACCAACTTTTTCGTGTAATGTTATTAGAACAAATTTACCGAGCATATCGTATTAATAGTGGTGAACCGTACCACAAGTAAGAGATACACATACCTAGATGCAATAAATACAGGTAATAAATTGAGTGAAAAGTTAAAAAGGTTACAGTAAAGTGGCATGGGCCATACTCTACTGCAACCTTTATTAAATATATAAGAGTTTTTTAAAAAATTAGGATATGCTATACTAAAGGAAAGAACTAATAGTAGATGAGGTAGTTAAATCAAAAGGAGTAAATATAAAAGATGAAATACATATTCGTTCATGGTTTAGGACAAAATGTATCTAGTTGGAGTAAAACAATTGCTATGCTGGATGAATCAATGGATATACATTGCCCTGAATTATCTTTAATGATGGAAAATAAAGAAGTAACATACGATAATCTGTATGAAGCGTTTTCTGAATACTGTAATAGCCTTTCTGAACCCATTAATCTTTGTGGGCTTTCGTTAGGAGCAATTCTTGCGTTAAACTATACAATAGATAACCCATCCAAAGTAAAATCTTTGATACTCATAGGTGG
The DNA here is from genome assembly GCA_051646925.1 of Cellulosilyticaceae bacterium. Classification (GTDB taxonomy): domain Bacteria; phylum Bacillota; class Clostridia; order Lachnospirales; family Cellulosilyticaceae; genus JBOFDK01. The sequence goes on from JBOFDK010000041.1 coordinate 18,903, forward strand.
TCAGTATAAAATGCCTAAATTGATACTTAGCCTTCAAAATATGGTTTTTAAGTGCCTTCCTAATAAGATTTTTGTAAAGATGGGGCTTAACAAAAATCAGATTATTAAACTTACAAAATCAATGCTAGATTTAGATTTTAGTACACAGATAGCAGATGTTGTATGTCCTACAATGATTATTTATGGTGAAAAAGATAGAGCAAATAAAAAGGCAGCACAAGAACTAGCAAATACTATACTACAAGCACAGTTAGAAATTATAGAAGGTGCAGGGCATGAAGTTAATACATACGCACCAACACAATTAGGACATGTGATTAAATATTTTATAAAAAACAAAAATTAAATATCGGTAAATAATAAACTATAGCAATAATAGAGGAGCGAGTCATTTTGTATCTTATAAATTTTTATATGTGGAGTATGGCATTAGCTTGTATCTTTCATATATTAGTTCATACATTAACCAATGAGGTTATTGAAATAGGAGTAACTTTTGAGAATAAAGAAATACCTTATATTATAGTTTTCTTTATTCCAGTGTTGAATACAATACTTATGATGAATGGTTTATTGGCTTTAATGCATGGTTTTGCTAATAAAAGAAATTAGCCATAGAAAATTGAAATTTTTCTAGAGGGTTTATTTTTTAGAAAATCTTGTTATAATATAAGTATAAAAAAGAAATGCTCAGTAGCTGGTAACTACTAAGCATTCCTAAAGTGAGACGTTTGTTTTATTTTAGGGCTATTGGAAAATACAATGAGTTAAAAACAGAACTGAGACACTACTTCTTGCTGGATGGAGTGTCTTTTTTTGTTTCAAAGCTAATTTTAAAGCTTTTTAGACTGCCCTCAAGATTAAACTTAATAATATAAATCCCTTTGAGGACATAAATAATAGTAATAACTAGAACGGCTAGAACTATAATTATCATTAGTATCATATCCAATACCACCCCCTTTGCGCCATGATGAATAAATCACCAATAGCCCAAGGAGGAGAAAACGTTCAAAACCCCCGCACCATCCTTTGCGGTCTAGTTATGTTTACTGGAATATTATAACATAATAATAAAAGTATTAGTAGGAGAAGATAACTAATTTTTACGTGTAAAAGTGTTGCAGATGCTAATAGCACGGTGAACCGTATCATAAGTAAGTGATAGAAAATAAAGTGATAACTTTGCAGACGCATAAGAATTTAGTACAATAGTAAGAAAATAAGCTTTTTTATTATATAGGTTATAGAGGTATGATACCTACAATTTTCAATATGAAAAATTATTCAGTACAAGTATACGTGGTATAAGTATATCTAATCTAATTATGCTGTGGAAAATAGGAGCTAAGATGATGTGGTGCTTCATAAATATTTTTATTACTTTAATTGTAGGAAGTTAGCTTAATGACTAAAGCATTAGTGTATAGGGTTATAAATATAACAAATGTTGGGGGTATCATTAAAAGATACCTTCTATTTTTTAGGAGGAGAGTATTATGAGTGATTGTAACTATAATCGGGAATTTGAATGGATTAAAGAGTATAGGTTTCCAATTAAGAGGGGAGAAGAAACTGTTTTGGAAAACTTTACAAGATGGCAAAAGGAATTTATTAAAAATATTGATTCAATGAGTATTTTAAAATCAGAGGATAAAGTAGAAATAAAAAATTTTGGTGAAACCATCCAACAAATATTACAATTTCTTGAGGTAAGAGATATTAGTCATGCATATAATATATTTTTTGAAAGATTAAATGCTATTAAACAATATTTGCCATATAGTATTTTGGGGAGGGAGTCTCGTAGAGTTTTAGAATATTATCGAATTAATTGGGAAGCAGGCTTTGAGTATGGGTATAAGACGATGCTACATGTACCGTTTTCACTGAGGCATATGAGTACTAGTGGTCGATATAGTATGGCAGGTATGCCTTGTACGTATATGGCAACTTCCAAAATGATGGCTTGGTATGAGTCTAAAATGCCTAATAAGTTTTATATTCAAAAATTCAGTGTTTATGAAGACAATTATAATTATCGATTGCTAAGATTAGATTTAAACCCATTAAAGATGCATAGAGAAATAAATCATATAAAAAATGAACATGAAAAGTATGAATGTATCAAGAGTTATTGTTTGATAACGCCTCTTTTAGTAGGTTGTTCTTATAGTGTGAAAAACATAGGAGTCAAATTTTGTGAGGAATATCAGATTTCACAGATGCTTATGACATGGTTAAAACATGACAAAGATTTTATAGGGATTAGATATAATTCATCTGTAGGGTATGATGTGGTTAGAAATTATGGAGACCACAATGTTGCAATACCAATACGAGAAGTTGATGCTAGTGGGTATTGTAAATTTTTACAAGGAATATTTAATATTAATCAAATGAACGAGAATGCTAAAGTTGAAAAACTAGACATAAGCCAATATATAGAGGAGCATAAGAATGAAGTAGAGGCAATACGTGGATATTATAATAAAGTAAAGTATGAAGTACAGCATAATGAGCATCCAGAGTGTTATTGGCAGTTTTTAGACATATGCAAAGTGTTTATAGAAAATTGGGATAGTATTATGAATTATAATATACAGGAGCAGTATTCAAGTATTGTTACAATACAAAAATTATGGAGGTGGGCAGAGAGTGTTAAAAATATAGGTGAAGAGGATATGTTAAAATCAGTGTCAGGGGAAGTGTTAGCTGATGATAAGAAAGAGGTTGTACAAGGGATTGTAGAAGAGTTTAATGAGGAAGTATTAAACAGATTAAAGAGATTCATGAACTTTCCATATATAGTATAGGAATATGGAAAACATAAGATGTTAAGGGCTACTGTGTTCAAGAATAACATTGAAAATCTTTGTAGTCATCCTATTATAGCTAATTATGTTAAAGAGGATATTAGGATAATAATAGAATAGTGACTGGAAGAAGGGAACTAACTTTTATATACAAAAAGGTAGCAGATGCAATTAGCACGGTGAACCGTATCATAAATAGGGAGGGGTTCTAATAGATGTGAACTCCTGTAGAGTAATAGTGAAATACTAATCAAGATAGCTAAGGAACTTACAAAAACTATCAAAGATAACATGACGCACGCATGGCACGAAAAAGCTAAGGCACAAGCTAAAATGAGAAAAGAAATTAAAAGGCTTCTTCGTAAATATGATTATCCACCGAATAAAAGTGATAAAGCTATCGAAGATGTATTAGAACAGGCTAAGCTTCAATGTATAAGTCATAACTAGTAAAATGAAATAAACAAAAAATAAGTATAGATAGTATCTATAGACAAAGAAAAAGACTATTTATTAAGGTGGAGAGATAATCAACACTAATTAATAAATAGTCTTTGTTTTTTTGTTTAAAATAAAATGAAATTTCAAGAGTTTGTATTGAAAATAAAGGGTTTTAGATAGAAAAACAAATTCAGTTATAAAAAAACCTATTGACAAGCAAATATGTGAAGTGTATACTTTGAATATATCAGATGTTAAAAAACTGAAACACATTAAATGCAAAACAAAGATTTATAAAAAGAAGGTTAGATATTAGAGATAGCCTAATTTTTTTTAGGAAAATAAAATCAGTTTTCAAAAAATCTATTTAAGAGGTGAAGTGATGAAAAAGATTAATTTAGTAAAAGGGTATGTATCACAGGTAAGTTCAACAAAATATAGTGACGAGATTACGTGTATTTTAAGTGCAGTAAAAGTATTAGTAGATAAAAAAGATGTGGATGCAACAAGTTGGAGTGAAGTAACAAGAAATCAAGAAAAGTTTATATCCTATGCACATAAACTATCGAAGCATACTGGATGTAATATATTTATAAATAAAACATTTATAAAATTTATAAATAGCCTATCAGAAGATGAGTTTAAACAATTAGTCAATATGCTTAGTGAAGCTCAAACGACAACAGATAGTCTAGAAATAGTAAATGCTTACGCTGAGGTAAGAGACAATGAAAAGAATTACTTTGAGATGGCTCCGAATGCTGTTCAAGTAGCATGTGAATTAGGAGACGTTCAGAAAGCAACTACTATAGTGGATAGTTTCAGTTTTAGTGCAAATACGTTAGTTGGAGTAAGTAATTATTTCAAAGGAAGAGATACAGTTAATGAAGCAATTGAATATTATGCAGTAGAAAAAGATATTGAAGAATGTGAGCTAGCGCAACTGAAGGCTTACTTATTAATAGGAAATAAAGCGGTTACTAAATGTGGAGATAGTCTTGAAAAACCTATTCTTGTAGAAGATGATAAATTACAACAATTTGATTATGCATTATCGGTTCCACCTATGGGGGCTAATCAGAAGATAAATTTGCAAAAAGATAAATATGATAGATTTATTGGTTTATCAAGTCAAGCTGGAAACTATATTTCCGCATGGTACTATGTAGAGCATATGGTTAAAAGTTGCAAAGAAAAAGCAATTGTATTACTACCGATAGGTGCACTTTTTAGCAATAGACCTATAGATAAAAAAATTAGAAAGCGGTTTATTGAAGAAGACATGATAGAAGGGGTTATTTATTTACCAAATAGAATTTTTAGTAGAAGTAGTGTGAGTACTTGTTGGGTTATTATTAATAAAAATAAGGAAGAGTCTTTTAAAAATAAAGTTATGTTTATAGATTTAACAGAGAGTACAGAAGAGATAAGTAGAAGACAATGTGATGTTACAGAAAGGAGTATTCAAGAAGCTAAAGAGCTTTATAATAATGCAAAAGAATCAGATATAAGTTTTGTTGTTAATAAGGAATGGTTTGAAGAAAATGACTACTATCTTGATATACTAGATGCTATAAAAAGAGAAAAGGCATTAGCAAATGTAAATAAGATGCCTACGGTAAAACTTAGCAGTATTGCAGAAATTAAAAGAGGGGTACAAGTGCCAAAGAGCAGGGTAGATGCGTTAAAAGGAGATAAAGCTACGCACTATATGATTACTTTAGGAAATATTAGAAAAGGACAAATTATTTTAGATGAAACATCTATGGTAGAGCCAGAACCACGTTGGAAAGAATTATATGAGTTAGAAGCAGGGGATATAGTAATAACTTCTAAGGGTAATGAAATGAAAGTAGCGATGATAGGAGAAGAAATAAAAAATGCGATTGTAACAGCTAACCTTTTTTGTATAAGGGTAGATAAAAGCAAATATTCTCCAGAGATATTAAGATATTATTTAGAGAGTGAAAAAGGTATGCAGTTACTAGAATCACTAACAAGAGGAGCAATGATTAAGTCATTGGGGCGAAGTGATTTAGAGCAATTACTTGTACCTAACATTAACAAAAGAGAAGATGAAATAATAAATAAACTTATAAAGAGAGTAGAAGATGATTACAAAAAAGATATAGAGATGGCAAATAAAAGATATAGCGAAGGTAAAATTTCTATAAATGAGATATTAGGATTATAGATAGAGAAGGCAGCTATAGTAATAGGTATATAGATTATAATAATGAAAAGGGAAAATAGCATGTACAAAAATTTAAAGAATAATAAAACAAATAGAGAGATAGCTAATGAAGTTATATCAGTTATGGAAAAGATGGGAATGTATACAGAAAATATTACAAGTGATAATGTAACGAGGTACTTAGGAAAAGAGATAGCAGAAGATGCACCAATAAGTAGGGATAAAGTAATAGTGTGTTATCTATGGGATTTAATGGCAGCTGGTTTAGGATATAAATCAAGTAAAATATCTAATAAATGTGCAAAACAAGTTAAAAAAGCTTACAAAAATGGTCTTCTTAATATATATATGTCTGTTTTAACTTGTGTTCTAGGTAGACTCATTGATGTAGAGTCAGAGTATAAAATGATACTAGGATATGTAGATACGACATATAGCTCACCTAAGATGGAGCTACTTCGAAAATATATTCCTATACCAGAGTTTAATGTAGTAAAATTTCATGCAATTACTATAGTCGATGAAAAGATACTAGATCTTTGTTATTACATGCAGTATGAGGATAAAAATCAAAATGATTCAATTGTATATGGTGATTTTCCGAAAAATTCAGCTATGTATGGATGGGAGATGGATATCGAGATTGCTGTGTTTGTAAAATATTTTGCAGATTGTTCAAAAATGAGTATAGGTGATTTTATTGAGAACCATGTAGATGAATTAAAAGAGTATGTAAATGCTATAGAATTTGAAAAAGGTGATGAAGAAAAAACAGCTTAAGAATTGAAGAAAAAAGTGAAAATATAAAGTATAGATAACGAGTATATTAGCGACTTAATAAATGATGGCAGTAGGTTTAGCCCAAAAATTTTGGCCGTCATATATTTTTTTGAGAGCTACAACGAGCATAGTGTTGATAATTATTTGGAGGGGGTATACATGTAACAATCAGTAGTTTAGTTACACCTAAAAACGTCCTTGACATGGAGGAACTTGTTATTTTTTGTATTGAAAAGAATATACCAACATTGACGATAGGTAGCATTGCAGAATTAGGTAATGCTGTTGGTGCAGAAGGGATGATTCTTTCAGAACAAGAGTTAATAGTTGTGCGAAAGAAGTTAGAGGAATTAAGTAGTAAATATAGTTCTAAAATCTCTATCGAACCATGGGATGATTTTGTTTGTTCAGCAAGTTGTGATACTTTGTTTACATGTCAGGCGGGAAGATTGAAATGGCATATTCATGAAAGTGGGACAATTACTCCTTGTGCACTTTTTGAAAGTGAAGTGTTTAATTTGGGGAGTGTTTACAAAAAAGACTACATATCTTTAATAATGGATTCATCAATGCTTGACTCAATTGAGGAATTGTGGATTAAGAGAAAATCTACTATTAATGATTATTATAGTAGAATCATTAATAGTAGATTTTTCTAAGATTTGTAATAAATTTAACTATAAAATACTTATTGAATAAAAGGGGAGAGAAATATGATTAGTTTTTTTAACAGAAAACATCGTTTTGAATTTTTTGTTATCATTGGAATTATTACAATAATTTCAGCCTTAAATATTGCTTATCCGTTAATCATCAAGAACTTACTTGATGCAAGTATTTCGGCTGACATGCCTGCGTTGTTTAGCAATATTAAAATATTGGTTATTGCTACGGTAGTCGTATTGATCTTTGAAATGTTTCATAAACTTGTAAGGGCTGATTACATTAATGAGATAGCGTTGTATTTGAGAGGGAATATATGCTCAGGGATATTGAATATGAGTTTTAAACAGTTTAATGAAAAGAATTCAGCATCTTATATTTCTATTCTAAATAACAATGTAGATATGGTTACATCTGATTATTATGACAAACTTGTAGATGTTTTTCAAAGTGTAGCGACCATTGGATTTGGGGTTGTTGCATTAATAAGCTTAGATTTTAAACTAGCTATTTTAGTAATTTTGACAAATGTTCTTCCTTTATTTACGCCGACACTATTTAAGAACAGACTAAAGGAGTCTCGAAATCGAATTACGCAAAGCTTAGAATTCTTAAACTTAAAGATAGATGATTTTTTAAGGGGCTTCAGTATTATTAAAACCAATAAGATTGAAGGGGAGATGGCGAGCAGATTTAACGATTCCTCAAAAACATTAAATGATAAGATGTTTTGCTATCAAAAATTACAAGCAACTATAGATATGATCGTAGGACTATTATCATTTGGTGGATACATATTATTAATTGTTGTGGGTACCGTGTTGATATTTAATAGAAAACTTTCTCCAGGGGCATTATTGGCGGCTATTCAAATATCTGACTTACTTACAGGGCCTATTAATATGGTTGCATACCAATGGAACTCTATTAACTCTGTAAAAGATGTAAAATCCGAGATAGAAGATTTAATGACAGTAAATGCAACTAATGGTTACTCTGATAGTTTGTTGAATGTAATTGATTCAATAAAGGTTTCAAATTTAAACTTTTCTTATGAAGATAAACCTATCTTAAGAGATATTAATTTAGAGTTTGAGGCCAATAAGAAGTACTTATTAATAGGGGCTAGCGGAAGCGGAAAGTCGACGTTATTGAAGTTGTTGGGTAAATTAAGCGATGATTACACAGGGGAAATCTCAGTAAATAGTGTGGATTTAAGAGATATAAGTAGTGAAAACTTTTATTCGCTTGTAAATACGGTATTCCAAGATGCAGTTATTTTTAATGATACAATTCGTAACAATGTAACATTGTATAGAGATTATAGCCAGACAGAAATAGAGGATGTTATTGTTAAGGCAAACTTAAAAGAGCTATTGCCATCAATCCATAACTTATCTGAGCATTTCGTGAATGGAGGTGTTAATTTTTCAGGTGGTGAGAGGCAAAGGATTGCTTTGGCAAGAGCTTTGATTAATAAGCCAAGGGTGATTTTTATGGATGAAGCTACATCAGCATTGGATGTGGAAAATACTATGTTGATTGAGAAATCCATTCTAGATGATCCATCAATTTTACTTCTCAATATTTCACATAAATTAAATAAAGAGTTATTAAAGAAGTACGATGAAATAATTATTTTAAAAGATGGTTGTGTCTTCCAAAAAGGGGGATTTTCTCAACTATATTATGAAGGATCCCATTTATATACGTTATTAGAAATGAATGAATGATAAATACTTTAGGATAGATTATATGAATTTTAAATCTAGATATAAGGATAAGAGTCCGCAAGAGACAATTGCTAAGATTTCAGCTGTTATTGAGACATTAGGTTTAGACTTGAAAGAAGAATGGTTAGAGCCAGTTGAAGGAATCTATTCAGTGCACATAAGGAGAAAAATAGAGGAGATTTAACTTCGTTTGTCATTGTATTTTTAGAAATACTAGCGAAATCAATAGAAAATTTATGTGAATCATTAGAGGAGAGAAAAAATAAGCTAGAGTATTATAGTAAGGTAGCTGAAAAAGTATCAGAAGGAGATGAGAAATTATTTAACGTAACCTGCCTAATAATTCAGAACACCTTATTTGGTGATGAGGGAATTGGTATAGAAGAGATTTATCAAACACTCAAACCTAATGTAGGTAAAAGTAAAATTAGAAGTTGTATTTCAGTATTAAAAAATAAGGAAATTCTTTTGGTGAAGAAATATGGAAGAAAAGATTTGTTTGATATTGATACTAAAAAATTAGCAGAGTTTGAATAATGGATAGAAAGCATTTATTTAAATAAAGGTTATCATTTGTAAGTATAATGGTGAAGCCGATAATAGATAAAGCCTTACAATTACTTGTTTTTCAAGAATTGTAAGGCTTTTAATTATATTATAAAACGAATAAAATTCAAGAATTATGAGATTGTTCATTGAAATAAATATTTCACATCTAATATTAATGGGGCGGGACTTGCAGCAGCATTAGCAAAAGGAGTAGGTAGAGAACGCATTTATATTATAGAACAAACAGGTCAATTTGAAAATGACCCGAATATAACAGATAAGAAATTTCCAGGAAACTTGACGTGTTCTTATCGTTCCGAAGATCCTTTAAGAATTATAGGTGTAATAGTAGTATTAGAGACATCCAATTATAACCTACTTTTAAATTTGGCAGGGGTCTCACCAGTTATTTTTTTAAATTGTCGTATAAAATAACTTTGCGAACAAAAGTGCAAAGTATAAGCAATCTGGGAATAGGATTTTCCAGATGTAAGCATTGATTTTGCCTCATTAATGCGTTGTTCTAAAATATAATCACTGATTGATTTGCCAACTTCTGTTTTGAATTTTTTTCCTAGATGTGCTTTGCTCAGTGGTGTTAGGTTCACTAGGGCATCTACTGTAATTTCGCTATGTAGATTAGCACTAATATATTCAATACACTGACGTATTTCTTTTGAATAATTGGCATTTTTTTTATAAGTTTCTACTAAAACAGCATATTGATAAATAGTCTTAACTTCTTCCATTAATACTGCTTTGGAAGTTTTTAATTTGTCAATGCGTAAAATGGATTCATCACTCATACTATAAGCGATAGATTCGGGTGCTCCTGCGCAAATCGCAACACGACAAACAATTGCAATCAAAGAAACTGCTAAATATTGTGTTTGTCGTACATCATCTTGTGAGAGTTTTCCTACTGATAAAAGCATTTTAGGATTTTTTTTTAGCATATTTTTATAATAAGCAACCATTTCGTTAGGTTTACCATCGGAAATAAAAGAAAATAATTTTTTCTCCATTTCAAAACTAGTTCGAACACTACCAAGCTCACGTTGTTGAAATAGTATATCTTTATCATGAAATTCTAGAACATTTAATTTGTCAAAGTCTAAAGTATTCAATTTATCGAATAAATTCATCATATATGTAGTCTCCTTTGGTAAAAGTGCATAAAAATTTGCTAATATTTTTTATTTTCAAGTATAACACAAACAATTAAATCGTGCTATATTTGATTAATTTATTGTATAATCAGACCTTTTATATACTATATACTAGATGATATAACAAGTGTATAAAGAGAGGTATAAAATGAAAAATATAGAAATTATTTCCAAAATGACATTGGAAGAAAAGATTTCTTTTCTATCAGGAGCAAATTTTTGGAATACCAAAGACATTAGCCGACTGGATATACCATCCATGATGTTAACCGATGGACCTCATGGTGTACGCAAGCAAGCGGGCAAAGCAGATCATCTCGGACTGAACGAGAGTATACCAGCTACATGTTTTCCTACTGCAGCAACTCTAGCAAATAGTTGGGATACTGAGCTTGTACAGGAAGTTGGAAGGTATTTGGGTAAGGAAGCAGCGGCAAATCAAGTGGGGGTATTGCTTGGCCCGGGTATGAATATTAAGCGAAATCCACTTTGCGGAAGAAATTTTGAATATTTTTCAGAAGATCCATATTTGACAGGTAAAATGGCAGCAGCCATGATAATTGGAATACAAGAAAATGGTGTGTCTGCATGTCCAAAGCATTTTGCCGTAAATAGTCAGGAGCATCTGCGAATGTCTATTGATGAAGTTACAGATGAAAGAGCACTCCGAGAAATTTATCTAGAGGGGTTTCGTTATGCGATATGTGAGGCGAAGCCAAAAACAATAATGACTTCCTATAACAAGGTAAATGGTGTTTTTGCTAATGAAAACGAACATTTATTACAAGATATTTTATGTGGTGAATGGGGATTTGATGGTGTAGTTGTGACGGATTGGGGTGGTGAGGCAGATCGTGTAAAAGGTCTTATTGCAGGGAATCAACTTGAGATGCCTTCATCTGTGGGATTAACAGATCAAGATATTAGAGAAGCGTTAGAGAATGAAACGATACTGGAAGAACTTTTAGATAAGCGTGTGGATAATTTACTATCCCTTGTATTAGAAAGTCAAGAAGCATTAAAAGGGCAACATACATACGATTCAAAAATGCATCATGACTTTGCTAGAAAGGTAGCTAGAAATTCTATTGTATTATTACAAAATGAAAATAAAGTGTTACCGATATCAAAAGGGAAAAAAGTGAGTATTATTGGTGATTTTGCAAATAAACCACGTTATCAAGGGGCAGGAAGTTCATTGATTAATCCAACCGATATCGATTGTGCATTAGATGTTTTAAAGGCGGAAGAACTAGAAATAGTGGGATACGCACGCGGATTTAAGCGCTATGGTGGAAAAAGTACATCGTTACAAAATGAAGCTTTAGAATTAGCAAAAAAATCGGAAGTAGTGCTGTTATTCTTAGGGTTAGATGAAAGCAGCGAAGCAGAAGGTATAGACCGATCTCATATGAAGCTTCCTAAAAATCAGCTTGATTTATTAGAAAAGTTTAGTGAAGTAAAAAAGGATATTATTGTTGTATTATCTGGAGGCTCTCCAATAGAAATGCCATGGAGAACTTCGGTGTCAGGTATTGTACATACCTATTTAGGAGGGCAGGCATCGGGCGGAGCAATTGCGGATGTTATAGTAGGACGTTATAATCCATCAGGAAAATTGGCAGAAACATATCCTGAACATTATGAGGATACGCCAAGTGCGCAGTGGTATCCAGGTCAGCAAGCGACTAGTGAACATAGAGAAAGTATCTTTGTAGGTTACCGCTATTTTGATACTGCATCTAAACAAGTTACATGGCCATTTGGATATGGCTTATCATATACAACATTTAATTATAGCAATCTTGTGGTAGGTGCAAACGAAGTTCGTTTTAGTATTGAAAACACAGGGGAGCGAAGTGGTGAAGAAATAGCACAAGTCTATATAAAAAATATTAATAGTAGAGTTTTTTGTCCTAAAAAAGAATTAAAAGGATTTATAAAAATAACTTTAGAACCTAAGGAAAAAAGAGAAGTTAGTATAGCGTTAGATGACCATGCTTTTGCTTACTTCAATGTAGAGTGTAATAGATGGATAGAAGAAGGTGGAGATTATCAAATAATGGTGGGTGCTTCATCGCAAGATATTAGGTTAACGGAGAAACTTACTTTATCGGACAGTCTTATAGAGTCTCCATATGATACTCAAAAAGCAGCTAATTATTACGCTGCCGCAATTAAGCAAGTGAGTGCTGAGGAGTTTGAATATATACTTGGTAGCAAGTTGCCAGAACCTAAATGGGATATGTATAAACCACTAGGATATGATGATACATTGGGGCAAGGAAAGTACAAAAAAGGTATAGGCCGTTTGATTTATTATATTATAGTAGGTGTAAGAAACGCATTCTTTAAATTAGGGAATCCATTAGCAGCAAATAATATGATGTTTCTTATGAATTTGCCTTTCTTACGAATGGCTCGTATGAGTGGTGGATATATTGATTATGCTATATTAGATGGAATATTAACCATAATAAATGGGTCATTTATTAGAGGAACTAAAGAGATATTAAGAGCAATTCGAAATAAAAAAAGCAATAAAAAAAATTAGAGAAAATAAAATTATAAAGGGGTGGAGTAAAGTATGGGCAAAGAAATAAAAAAATACAAACTAGTAGCCATACAAGCTGCAGAAGAATTTATAGCTAGTCGCAAAGCAGCACGAAAAGAAGGTGCAGAGCAAAGTAAAAGTTTTAGAGAAGCACAAAAAATTAAGAAAAAAGAGTTTAAAGATGCTCTAATAGAAATGGATAAGGAAGAGAAAAAAGCGCAGAAAAAAGGGTATAAATATTTTAAAAATAGAAAAAATCGTACGGCACGTTATATATCATTAGTAGCTGTAGTTTGTGTGATTACTTTTGGCGTATATAGTCTATCGCCAATGTTATCTATGATGATGAGGACTATGTCTAGTCAAAAGTATACATCAAAAGGAGAAGACGCTGATAGAGCAAGAGCGGCAGGCTATGACTTATCTGTAGCAATCAATGAAGAAGGGTATGTGCTACTAAAAAATGATGATAATGTATTGCCTTTAGATAATACTAAAATAAATATTTTTGGTGACGATGCCTATAACTTTGTATATGGTGGATCGGGTTCAGCAGGGGCTGACCAATCAGGAGCTATGAGCCTTTTTGAAGCTTTTGAAGAAAAAGGCATTCCGTATAATAAAGATTTAGATGTAACGTATCATGAAATTGGGGTGTCTACAGGTGGAGGACATGGAAGTATTAAAGAGATGGTTATCAATTATTTTCTAGGTAGAGAAAAAAGTAACGACTGGATACTGTTAGAGGATGAAGTGATAGACAAAGCAAAAGCATATTCTGATACAGCGGTAGTCGTATTAAGTGCTATGGAAGTAGAAGGTGCTGAAATTGAGCTTGGATTATTACAACCTATGGGGGATAGTATGCCTAAGCGTGCAGCAATGATTGATAAAATTTGTAATACTTTTGAAGATGTTATTTTTATTATTAACGCAGGTAATGTTATGGAGTTAAGTTTTCTTAATGAGTATGAATCAGCAAAGGCAGCATTATGGGTAGGTGCACCAGGTTCGCTTGGCTGTAGTGTTATTGCTGATGTCATGACAGGTAAAGTTAATCCGTCTGGAAGATCAGTAAATACTTATCCAGTTGCAATTGAAGATGAACCAAGTTATCAAACTTACGGTAATTATCCATATACAAATCTAAATATGTATACAATGGAGTATAGCGAAGGTATTTATGTGGGTTATAGATATTATGAGACTCGATTTGGAGAAAATGCACAAACTTATAATGAAAATGTCGTATTTCCTTTTGGGCATGGATTAAGTTATACAATATTTGAACAAAATATCGTAAACTTTACTTCAAATGATGAGACGATTACTGTAGATGTAGAGGTTGTTAATAAAGGGGATGTGGCTGGTAAAGATGTCGTTCAGTTATATTTTAAAGCCCCATTTTATGAAGAAAGTGGTATTGAAAAATCAGCTATTGAGCTTGCGGGATATGCAAAAACAAATATTTTACAACCAGGTGAAAGTGAAGTGTTAAGCATTAAATATAATGTAAAGGATATGTCAAGCTACGTACAAGATAGAAATAATGGATGTTATTTATTAGAAAAAGGCGATTATAAAATTGCCATTGGTACAGATGTTCACGATGCATTGTTAGCTACTAAATATGAAACATACAGTGTTGCAAATGATGTAGTGTATAAAGAAGATGATATAACTGGGACTGAAATTACTAATTTATTTGAATTTGCAGAAGGAGATACAACCTATTTGTCACGCACAGACTGGGAGGGTACTTTTCCGCAAAAGAAAGAATCATATACTGCTTCTGAAACATTACTAGCAGAAAAAGCAGTGTATGAGAAAGGTGAAACAGAGTATGCGAATTTATATGGCAAGGAACCTACCTATAATGCAGCGAATGGAATTAATCTTGCAGATTTAAAAGGAGTGGATTATGAAGATGCCATGTGGGAGAAATTTTTAGATCAATTTACAGTAAAAGAGATGATTCGTGTTGCTGCGAATGGGGGGTGGCACACAGAAGCTGTAGAGCGTTTGGGTGTCAAAGCGAGTAATTTATTAGATGGACCATCAGGTATCAACTCTATGTTTGCACCGTTTGAAGCGGTTGCTTATCCGATGGAAACAACTATTGGTTCAACATGGAATAATGAAATGGCACAAAAATTAGGGGAAACAATAGGTGATGAAGCCAATGTTTATGGGGTAAATGGTTGGTATGCTCCAGGTGTAAATATTCATCGTACATCTATTGGTGGTAGAAATAGTGAATATTTCTCAGAAGATCCGTTACTATCAGGCAATATGGCAGCAGCGGCTACACAAGGTGCACAAAGTAAAGGTCTTATCGCTTTTATGAAGCACTTTGTATGTAATGATGTAGAGTTAAACGCAAGAAATGGTATTATCCTTTGGGTAAATGAACAAGCAATGAGAGAAATTTATTTAAAGCCATTTGAAATATCAGTAAAAGAGGGGGGTGCATACGGTGCTATGTCATCTTTCTCATTCTTAGGAAGCAAATGGTGCGGTGGTTCGTCTGAATTATTACAAGATTTACTTCGCGATGAATGGGGATTTAGAGGTGTTGTTTCAACAGATGCATGTCTAGGTAGTTGGATGGATGCTGGTATAGCAGTGAAAAATGGGAATGATTTAATGCTAGAAATGGGGTTATTAGCCTCAGAACAAACATTAAAAAATGCCTACAAAAAAGACCCTATTGGTATAGGATATGGACTAAGAAATGCAATACACAATATCTGTTATGCACTTGTAAATGGAACTAATATGTATTAATAGAAAACATTTATTTAAATAAAGGTTATCATTTGTAAGTGTAATAGTGAAGCCGATAATAGATAAAGCCTTACAATTACTTGTTTTTCAAGAATTGTAAGGCTTTTAATTATATTATAAAACGAATAAAATTCAAGAATTATGAGATTGTTCATTGAAATAACTAGAAATATAAGTTTAAATATTAGCTTTATAATATTATATTTTTTGTAGTGGGTTAGCTTAATGAGAAAGTTTAATGATAAAAAAAGTTTAAATTATAAAGTGGAAATGTTGTTAGAACATAATAATACAAAGTAAACATAAAAATAGAGAGACTCTCGTATTTATTTAAATACGTCTCCCTAATCTAATTATAGCATATATAAAATGAAAATATGAGACTATATTTATTGTTATATATATAATAAGATAATGCATATATAATAATAATAAGAAAAGAGGGTGCTAAATGAGCAATACGTTTGATCCGAAAAATAAAATTATAGGACTATGCATGCTGGGGATGAGGATAGAAGAACAAGGTAATTCTGAAGAAGCAAATAAGTTATTTCTACAGGCTTGGAATGAAGCGGTAAACGACTTTGAAAGATTTATTGCAGCTTATCATATAGGTAAATACGAAAAGGATGTTTTGGAAAGATTAAAATGGATGGAAAAATCTATACAGTATGCTATAAAATCAAATGATGATAGTGTTAGGAGTGCATTTCCAACAATATATTTAAGAATCTCAAAATGTTATGAAGAATTAGGTGAGATTAATAAGGCAAAAACAAATTATAAATTATCAAATTCATATAATACAGAACCACATGATAAAGGGCCTTTTTACCATGGGACTAGAGCAGATTTACATATTAATGATTTGCTTGTAGCAGGGAAAGGTTCAAATTATAATGATGAAATGAAGATGAATCATATTTATTTCACATCTAATATTAACGGGGCGGGACTTGCAGCAGCATTAGCAAAAGGAGTAGGTAGAGAACGCGTTTATATTATAGAACCAACAGGTCAATTTGAAAATGACCCGAATGTAACAGATAAGAAATTTCCAGGAAACTTGACGTGTTCTTATCGTTCCGAAGCTCCTTTAAGAATTATAGGTGAAAAAGTAGACTATATAAAACAGACAGATGAAGAACTTAGCCAATGGCGCAAAAAAGTAGCGAATACTAAAGGGGAAATTATTAATTAAGAGTATATAATAAGTTTTTAAATAGCAGAACAAATATTAAAAAAATGCTTACACCAAATACCATATTGTTGTAGGATATGAACTAAGAAATGCAATCAGAACTTTACATATCAAAATCACGTGTGTCAGTGCATTATACAATAAAAGATGAAAAAAATGAAACAGACCTAGAGTTACTTAAATGCCAAGACAACCTACCGTTTGAACTTATGAAAGATGGTAAATCATACAACACAGGTATCCGAGAAATTGGGAATCATGATGGTGCGACAGTTACATTTGTAGAAATAGAACCAATAGATTTCCCAGTAATATTAGATATAGATATTGATCAGATTGGAGATGTAAAAGGACAATGGAAAGCGCAAATTGAATTAAAGGATTATAAATAAAATTAATGAAAATATTTCTTAAAGATAAGCAGTATGATTATTTTGGATATATAAAGAAAAAAGACTATTTATTAAAGTGAAGAGATAATCAACACTTACTAGTAAATGGTCTTTATTTTCATGTTTAAAAATCAAATAAAAAAGATTAGGACGAGTTGCAAAAAAGTATAAAAAGCATATATAGAATAGAAGGTAAAAAAATTCAATTAAAATACAAAAAAATATTATTTTAGGGAGGTCTATATGAAACAAATAAAACAAAAAATAGGTATAGCAATAATTTTTGCTACGATTTTACTAAGTTTGGTTATAGGTCAGTTAATAAAAATATCAGTAGAAAAATCTGTAAGTTCTGCACGTATTGGTATTGCATGGTTAGAAGAAGGTGAGCCGAGTAATGAAACACAAGCCAATATTGATGCAATTATATTAGCAGGAGGGGAGCCGGTACTATTGCCTAAAGTTGAAAATATGGAACAGGCAAAAGATGTACTAACAACAGTTGAGGCAGTAGTTATGACAGGTGGAGAAGATGTCGACCCTTGCTATTATGGAGATGATAATTATGAATTACTGGGAGATATTAATGAAGAACGTGATATATCTGATTACTGGATGATTCGAGCGGCACTAGAAGAAGATGTTCCGATGTTAGCAATTTGTCGTGGGATGCAAATGTTAAATATAGTTTGTGGTGGAGATGTATATAAAGATATTCCAAGTCAATATGAAAGTGCTTTATTACACAGAGAGATAAATCCGGTTGATTTTTCATACCATGAAATAGAGGTTTATGAAGGGAATAAATTTTCTGATTTAATAGGAGCAGGTACACATACAGTGAATTCTTTGCATCATCAGGCGATTCAAAAAATTGGAAAAAATCTTATAGTTACTGCGATGTCTTCAGATGGTATTATTGAGGGGCTTGAGTATACAGAGGCAAGCTATGCAATTGGTACTCAATTTCATCCGGAAGAGCATATTGCTAAAGGTGAAGAAAGTTTTTTACCTTTTTTTGAACAACTTGTATTATCTGCAACTAAAACAGAATAAAGATAGTATAGATAATCCTAGAGCGTAATAAGTCACTTGCTTAGTTATGTTTTAGGATTTTTTATATAGTGAGATTAAGTAAAAAAAGTAGTGAAATCGGTTTAAATTAGAGGAAATATTTTAGGAAATTATAAATTATGTATAAAGATAAAATAAAAAAAATATGAGGACAATTGCAAAAAAGTATAAAAATCATATATATATACATACATATATATAATAATAGAGGATAAATTGATTAAACTAAAATAAAAAATAATTATAAGTTTGGGGGTATGTGAAATATGTTGTTTGATAGTTTATTTTTTCCGGAAAATAAAAAAAAGGAATTAAAGATAAGAGAATTAGATAAGCAAATAACAGATTTGTTTGAAACTTATAAACAAGCGTGGAATAATTTATGTAAAGAATTAAATCCTGATATGGAAATTCCAGTGTTAACGAAAACACTAAAAGATAGTGATATTGAAGATTGCTTGCAAGAAATGGAAGATGCTACAAATACACTAGAAAACATAATAAAAAATATAAGTGAAAAAATAGATGTAGAAAAATTAATAAAAGAAAACAATTATAAATTAGTATGGATGCCTACAAAATATATGCATGATATTATGAGTTATATTCCATTGGGAATAGGTCTAATAGCAGGTGTAGTAGTGGGGATTTTTGTTTATAAAAAAGTGAAGAATAGATTTGAAGATATGATAAATAAAAGAAAAATAGAAATATCTACAGAAAAAACATTAATAAATAAAACAATGGAAGATTTAATGCAAACTATACAACAACAACTAGATGAGTCTAAAAAATATTCAATAGAAGAAGAAAAATTAGATAGAGAAATAAAAAAAATAGATAGAGAAATAAAAAAAATAGAAGAATTTAAAAAAAATGAATCTATAGTAGAAAAAGAGTTAATAGATAAGCTTGAAAATGTGGATAAAACAAATATAGAAAGTTTAAAAAGTAAAATAAAATATATTTATAATAAGAGAAAAACAAATAGTGCTTTGAATGTAGAGGTATATGAAACTATTAACGAATATATAATGGAGACCACTAAGCAATGTAATGAAGAAAAAGAAAATATATTAAAAAAATATATTAATGAGAATCATATTGATGATGAATATATAAGAAACAATCCTAGGTTAAAAAAATATCAATTGAAAACAAATTTAATATATGAAGGAGCTATAGAAACAATAACAAAAGAATGTAAAAAAATAGGAGATAAATTTGAAAAAATAGAAAATGAAAATGAAAGAATAGAAAATGAAAGAATAGAAAATGAATTTAAAAATAATTTTTGTTCTGGAGATAAGACTGTGGAAAAAACCCTTAATGAAATTATAGATGAGCAGTTGCGTATAAAATATGGTGAAGTGCCAGAGTTCTTATTTATTAAGATACAGCAAAATTTAGATAAAGAAATTTTGAAAGAAGAAATATCAAATAAGAAACTGATGAATTCTGAAAATTTTACAATTAATATTGAAAAGAACGAAGAAACTGGCAAGTGTAGTATAGTAATAACTAATAAAAATTGTAATGAAAATGGTTATATAGGACATTATATACGATCGGAAAAAACCGATGGTAATATAATCAATAAAGAGAGTACTGAGAGATATTTAAAAAGTCAATGCAAAAGAAAGATTATGAAGTATTACCAAACAATAAAAGAACTGGAAAATAGAAAAATAAAAGAACTGGAAAAAAATGAACAAACTAAAATAAAAAATATGGTAGAGAGTAATCAAAAAAAATTAGTAGAACTAAATAGGCAAAAAAAATTAGTAGAACTAAATAAGCAAAAAAAAGATTTAGAAAATACAAGGACTAATATTGACGATAAAAATCGAGAAAATAGGCTAAAATATGACGATAATCAAAAAGTTATAAATAGCAAAATATTGGAGGAATCAGAATTAGATGTAAGATTGAAGCAATTGAAAAAAGGTAATAATAAAATTAAGATAAGTGAAGTAATGGAGGAAAATGAAATACTAATTAATAAAGAAAGTCATTGGTGTACAGCTAAAGCATATGGATATGCTTTTTTAGATATTGTATTAATTACTGTTATAATAGATGCAATTTTAAGCTATGTATCTGAGTGGCTGCTAAGTATAAGTATAGGTAAAAGATTTGAACAAATAAGTGAAATAGTGTCAAAATTAACAGAGATAATGCAGAAAAAAATATGTGATATTACACAGTTAACACAAGGATTAAAAGATGGTATTATTTGGTTTGATAAGGGAAAAATGATTCTTATTGATAAAGATAAAGAGAGTGTAAAATTAATTCAAGTACAAAATATACTATAAATTATTAAAAAATAAATTATAACTTAAGATATATTGATAAATAAAATAAGTGTTAATGGTGCAGAAAAAAATATAGCAAGGATATAATCCTTGCTATATTTTTTTATTTTAGAGTGTTTTATAAAAAAGAATCTAAAATAAGCATATTTAATACATAGTGATAATAAGTTTAAGAAGGGTTTAAAATATAAAGGAGGAAATGGATATGAAGATGAAAAAAATGGTAGCTTTACTTATGGGTATTACAATGCTTAGTTCATTGGTAGGATGTGGGTCTAAAGAGACGTCAGAAGAGGTATATTTTCTTAACTTTAAGCCAGAAATTGCAGAAGTGTATAAAAAAATTGCAGACGATTATTTCAAAGAAACGGGTGTTAAAGTAAAAGTTGAAACAGCAGCAAGTGGTACATATGAAACTACATTAAAATCAGAAATAGCAAAATCAAAACCACCGACTATTTTTCAATTAAATGGGCCAGTAGGATATGAATCATGGGCAAATTATTGTATGGATTTAAAAGATACGAAGTTATATAATACGCTAATGGAAAAAGAAATGGCGATATCTAAAGATGAAGGAATTTACGGTATTCCTTATGCAATTGAAGGATATGGTATTATTTATAACAATAATATTATGGACAAATATTTTGCTATGCCAGATAAAGCAGTTTCAATTAATTCAACTGAAGAAATTAAAAACTTTGAAACTTTATCAGCAGTAGTGGAAGATATGACAGCTAACAAAGATACACTAGGCATTCAAGGTGTATTTGCGTCAACATCACTAGGTGCGGGAGAACAATGGAGATGGCAAACACATTTAGCGAATGTACCTTTCAATAAAGAATTTTCAGAAAATACTGACTACACTAATCCGACATTAGCAGGTTTAAACTCTGAAACGATAGAGTTTAAATATGGCTCAAATTACAAAAATATCTTTGATCTTTATATAAATAACTCAAGTACTAACCCAGCGTTGCTTGGGGCAAAATCAGTAGATGATTCTATGGCAGAATTTGCGTTAGGGCAAGT
>JBOFDK010000042.1:0-30822 GCA_051646925.1 Cellulosilyticaceae bacterium
TAGATTATAATACATGCCAAATTGGAGATATGATTGAAGCACGTATTAAAAGAATAAATGATGATGGAAAACTTGAATTAAGTTTAAGAAAACAAGCATTTCAGCAAATGGATGATGATGCAAATTATATTATTAAAAAATTAGAAGAAAATAATGGAATATTATTGCTTCATGATAAAAGTGACCCAGTAGCTATTAAACGAGAACTTAAAATGAGTAAAGCTGCTTTTAAAAGAGCAGTTGGCAGATTACTTAAAGAAGGCGTAATAGAAATAAGTGACTCTAATATTAAAAGAAGATGGTAATGAAAAAATGGCGAAAGCCATTTTTTTTGTTTACTTTAGTCACAAAGTGGAACTTTTTGCGTAAAGTAGACGTCTTATGTCAGAATACATAAAACTTTGAAGTTTAAAGAGGAGAATATTATAATGAAATTAAATAAAAAAATTATGGCATTAGCCATTGCAGGAGTAATGGGAATGGCTTTCGTTGGATGTAGTAGTTCAAAAGAAGAAGGAAAAACAGAAGTAGAGTCACAAGAAAATACTGAAGACGCAGAAATAGAAGAAGACGCAGAAACAGAAGAAGATGCAGAAACAGAAGAAGATGCAGAAACAGAAGAAAATGCAGAAACAGAAGAAAATGCAGAAACAGAAGAAGATGCAAAAAAAGAAGAAGAGACAAAACCAGAAGTAAAACCAGAAACAACAAAACCTGAAACAACAAAACCTGAAACAACAAAACCAGAAACGCCAAAACCAGAAACGCCAAAACCAGAAACGCCAAAACCAGTAGTGCCAAAACCAGAAACACCAAAACCAGAAACGCCAAAACCAGAAACACCAAAGCCAGAAACACCAAAGCCTGAAGAAAAACCAGAAGAAAAACCAGAAGAAGAGAAAAAAAGCGTAGATCTTGAAGCGTTATTAGAAAAAATGTTAGCACAAGGCTCTATTCCAAGTGCACAAAAAATAGATAAAGATTTAGCAAAAGATGCTTTTTATGTAGACATGAACATAGTAGAAAATTATGTAGGTGTTAAAGCGGGACGTTCACCAGGTGTTGGAACTATTATTATGGTTGAAGCAAAAGAAGGTAAATTAGATGAAGCAGTTGCTAATATGAAAAAAGCACATGAAGCAGAAATAGGTCTTGCGTTTTATCCAGATGAAGTTGAGGCAGCACAAAGTGGTAAAGTAGTTACATCAGGAAACTACGTTGGATTATTTATTCTTATTGATGAATTCTCATCATCAACAGTAGATATGTTTGTTAGTCAAACAAAATAAACGATTTAAAAAGTGAATTATAATTCATATAATATAATCTATAAATTATAAGGGAGACAAAAAAATGGTTTTTAGTAGCTTATTATTTTTATTTGTGTTCCTACCTATATTTATATCTATTTATTACGTAGCCCCTCGTGGGCTACGTAATTTCATTTTATTTGTTGCAAGTTTGGTTTTTTACGCATGGGGCGAGCCGATTTATGTAGCAATTATGATTTTTTCCACAATATTAGATTATACGGTAGGTCGCACGATTGATCATTATAGACAACATAAATATATACCGAAAGTGGCATTGGCAGTTTCGATATTAGGTAATTTAGGGATGCTAGGATTTTTCAAGTATTCCGATTTTTTCATTGCAAATGTTAACAATGTTTTTAATGTAAATATTGCATTATTAAAAATTGC
This sequence comes from Cellulosilyticaceae bacterium, assembly GCA_051646925.1. Taxonomy (GTDB): domain Bacteria; phylum Bacillota; class Clostridia; order Lachnospirales; family Cellulosilyticaceae; genus JBOFDK01. The sequence goes on from JBOFDK010000042.1 coordinate 1,704, forward strand.
ATTGCCTATAGGTATTTCGTTCTATACATTCCAAACTATGTCATATACTATTGACTTGTATAGAGGGAAAATAGGTGTTCAAAAAAATATTATTTCATTTGGGGCATATGTCGCAATGTTTCCACAACTTATAGCAGGACCTATCGTAACTTATGCAACAGTTGAAAAAGAATTAAATGATAGAACAGAAACGATAGAAGGTTTTGGAGAAGGTGTTGGAAGATTTGTAGAAGGTCTTGGAAAAAAAGTATTAATAGCAAATAATATAGGATTGTTATGGGAAAATATTAAAGTTTTGCCAAGTACAGAATTAACTGTAGTAGCTAGTTGGCTTGGAATTATAGCGTTTGGGTTACAACTATATTTTGATTTTAGTGGATATTCAGATATGGCTATAGGTCTTGGTAAAATGATGGGATTTAAGTTTCCCGAAAACTTTAATTATCCGTACTTATCACGAAGTGTTACGGAATTTTGGCGTAGATGGCATATGACGCTTGGAGGATGGTTTCGTGAATATTTATATATTCCGTTAGGTGGAAATCGTGTATCTAAAGTGAAATTTTATCGAAATTTAATGATTGTATGGTTTTTGACTGGATTTTGGCATGGCGCAGGATGGAATTTTGTCTTGTGGGGATTATTTTTTGGAGTAATAATTATTATCGAACGTGCAGGATTATTAAAATTACTTGAAAAAATGCCTAAGGTCATAGGTCATTTTTATTTATTATTTGTAGTGCTTATAAGTTGGGTTTTATTTGCGCTTGAAAGTAGTGAACATATTATGCAGTACTTTGGGGCAATGTTTGGAATAACAAAAGCAGGTTTTATTAATCAAAATACTGCATATTATATGACAAACTATATACCAGTTATAATAATAGGTATATTATTTGCAACTCCATTAATGAAAAAATTAAATGAAAAAATGAAACCATGGATGGTGTATGTTTTTTATATGATTACACTAATTATGAGTACAGCATATCTTGTAGATTCAACATTTAACCCATTTTTATATTTTAGATTTTAGGGGGTATTTTGATGAACCAGCGTTTATCTAAATTAATGGCATTATCGTTTTGCCTATATATTGGTACATTTTTCTGTATGCAAATATTTGGAACAGATATAACATTTTCAGAATTAGAAAATAGAAAATTAGCAAGTAGTCCGAAGTTTACAACAGAAACATTTTTAAGTGGGGAATATGGTGTTGATTTTGAAAAATATATTGCAGACCAATTTCCAGGAAGAAATACATTTATATCACTTAAATCATCGAGTGAATTATTTTTACAAAAAAAAGATAATAACGGTGTATATGTAGGTAAAGATGGTTATTTATTACAAAAATTTGAAACGCCAGATGAAGAATTGATAGAAAAAAATATTAATTATATTAATCAATTTGCAGAATCATTTAATGTATATTTTATGTTAGCACCTACAGCTACTAAAGTTTATGAACATAGATTACCACGATTTGCAACGCCATTTGATGAAGCGAAATTTATTGAATACTATGATGAAGGATTAAATAGTTCGGTAATACGAGTAGATGCACTTTCATATTTAGCTCAAAATGTGGAGAAAGACTTGTATTATAAAACAGACCACCACTGGACTACTTTGGGCGCATACTATGCATATACTGCATTTTGTGAAGCGTATAACATAGAGCCACTTGCACTAGATGATTTTGATAGAATAGTTGTTAGTGAAGATTTTTATGGTACACTTTTCTCAAAAGGTAATTTTACGTTTGCGACACCTGATAGTGTTGAAATTTTTGAACCTAAAAATAGCAATCCATTAGAAGTAACGTATGTAGTAGATGAAAAAACAACTGATACGCTATATGAATTTAAGTATTTAGAAGAAAAAGATAAATACAGCATTTTTCTAGATGCTAATCATGGACAAATTAAAATTAAAACAAGTGTTAATAATGGTAAAAAAATAGCCGTTATTAAAGATTCATATGCAAATGCAATGATTCCGTTTTTGGCTCAACATTTTGAAGAGCTTTTGATTATAGATTTAAGATTTATAGGCAGTAAAATGGGTGATTTTTTACGTGAAGAAGGATATGAAGATGTCCTTATGTTATATAATGTTCAAAACTTTGCTATGTTTAATAAATTAAGTTTATTAGGTAAATAGGTAAATAAATGTAATATATTTAGAAATATAGACAACGCCCCTACCCCTAAAGTAAAATGATGCAAGACATAATAGTTTTTAACTTTAGGAGGATAGGGATGAATTTGAAAAAATTTAATAAAATAATGCTTAGTTTATTAGTAGGTGTAGTTGCAGTAAGTTCATCAGTAACTTACGGACAAAGTAATGTAGGTACATTATATGAAAATAAAGAAATAAAAGAAGATGCACAACTTATAGTAAAACCAGGATTTGATATTATAGAATTAAATATAGGAGATCGATTAGATCATGAAATTTTGAAAAATCATGTTATGTATGATGATGGATCAGTATTACCAGATGGATATGTTTTTGAAGCACTTTATGGCGAAGGAGAAGAGCTTTTTTCTGACGATATAGCAATAAATGAAGGAAAAGCAAGTATTCGTGTTAAGGTAAAAGGAACATCTCATGATTATAGCGCAATAACTCATGCGTGTTTAGATGTAATTATTCAAGATATGGATGATGTAAAACCAGAAGTACCGGAAACATCTGATAAAATAGTAGAACATATACCGTATATCAAAGGATATGAAGATAATACATTTAGAGCAGATAGAAGTATATCTAGAGAAGAAGTTGCTACTATGGTATCACGATTGATTTTAAATGGACAAACGATAACATATAAAAATCAATATAAAGATATATCAGATAATAGATATAGTGCAGTGCATGCTGCGCATTTAAAAGACTTAAAAATTATGACAGGTGATAATTCAGGATTTTTCAGACCACATGAAAGTTTAACTCGCGGAGAAATGGCAGTTATCATTGCAAAGACTGTAAAGGAAATTGAAGGTACAGCTAATAAATTACAAAGTAATATATTTGATGATGTTTCAAAAAATAACTGGGCATATGAAAGTATATGTTTTGTTACTGAAAATGGACTTATGAGTGGCGATATTATTGATGGGAAATTAATGTTTAGACCTACAGAAATGTTAACACGTGCTGAAGCAGTTACTACTTTGAATAGAGTATTTAATAGAGAATGCATAGATGTAACAATTAATAATCCATACAAAGATTTAGAAAACAACCATTGGGCGTATGGAGATATATTATATGCAAGTATAATACATCAGCATATTATAAAATGATTTGTAAATGATTTATAAATGATTTATAAAAAAAATGATATAAGTATAAAGACAAGTATAAATATGGGCGTAAACATTAGCAAAAATAATAAATAAATAAAAAATGACTATAAAACATTTAATGTTTTATAGTCATTTTTTTATTCCAATAACGAAAATGTGTATCCCATTTCCTTCGCTTTTGTTATTACTTCTTCAAGTATAACAGTATTAGTTTTTGAAACAGCATGTAATAATAAAATAGCATTATCATGAAGATTGTTTAAAATTAATTGTTTAGCAGTATCTGGTGAAGGTTGATCGTTTACATCAAAATCTTTATAGGCAAAACTCCAAAATATAGTTTTATAACCTAGTGATTGTGTCATTGCTAAACTTTTTTGAGAATATTGTCCCATTGGAGGTCTAAATAATAAAGGCATATCATGACCTATAAGTGATTTATATTTATTAGCTACGTCACTAAGTTCTGTTTTGAAACTTTCAGGATCAGATGTTAGTGAAGGCATCGACTTGTGTCTTTTTGTATGATTAGCAACTATATGTCCTTCATTAACCATACGTTTAATTAAGTCCTCGTTACTGTCAATATAAGGAGATGTAACAAAAAACACTGCTTTTACACCAGTTTTTTTGAGTATATCTAAAATAGTTGATGTATAACCATTTTCATATCCTTCATCAAAAGTAAGATAAATATTTTTTGAATCTGAAGAGCCTAGGCAGTAAGCGTCATAAGAGTTAATGTCAAAGTTTAGTTTATCATTAAACCGTGGAGTTTGATGATCTTTTTCGCGAACAAGCCACCAATCAACTTTAGTATTATTTAAAGCTGTATCACTTTGATAATTTGTATTAGTAGGTGTAGCGAAAACATTTGTTGTAATTGAAAAATTTAAAATAAGCATAATAGCAATACTTAGTATAGATAAATGTTTTTTCATAAATTAGGCTCCTTATTTAGATAATTAATCATAGTATGACCGTAAGTTACAAATAATATTATGCAAAAATAAAAAAATAGGATATTAGCAAATTGCTAATATCCTATTTTGAAAATATAAAATAAAAATTATTTAATGTCTAGTGATAAATTATCAAAAAGAACAACGTCTACAGAGTGATCGTCATAAGAGTCAAACTCTAGACTAATTTTATCACCTATTGATGTTAGTGGAAGTTCTTTAGAAATAGCTGAGGTCATAATAAACACAGTACTAGGAGAAGTATCAAGCTTTACATAATAATATGTTGTAACGTTTTGAATATCTGGATTAATACGTGTTACTATACCTTTTAGTTCTTTTTGTGTAGCAGTAGAACCACCGATTGAAATAGTATTACCTTTAGATTTTAAAATTTCTTTATAATTACGAAGTGCAGCTTCTTTTGTATCACCAACGCCAAGTAAGCTATAGTCTTCAACAGATACAAATGCAACCATTTTAATTAACCCTGCATTATCTTTTAGAGACATTACATAAGTTGGAGTTCCTAAAATATTATACATAACAGGAAACGTTGCTTTGTAGCCTTTTTCTTGAACTTTTCCTGTAGCAGAACTCATAGCAGCGATTTCAGTAGCACCAGGTTGACGATATAGTTTAGCATTTTTTGTTCTAGTATCAACTAAAAAGAATCCTATAGTAGATTCATCAGCACCAGCACTTGTCATACCAGTATACCAATAGCTACGGCCATCATCACCATATACTAAAGATGTGCCAGGTGTAGGAACGAGTACATCTATTTGTGCAAGGCGAGCGTTCCAAAAACCATCTACATAAATACCCCAATCATTAAGCTGAGTTGCAATAAAGGGTTCAGGTTGAATACGATCAATCCATTCAGGAGCATCATCAATATTATAATCTAAAATTTCGCCAGTAGAAGCATTTACAGTAGTAACACCTACAGCGTCGCGGCCACCAAATCCAATAGTATTATCAAAACGTGTTACTACCCAATAAGGGAAACCGTTGTCATCTATTTCAAATGTATAATCAGTAAGACCTATAGTCATATGTCCATTTAAATAAACATGACGTGCTAAATCTTGATGAAGATATGCATCGGCTTGATATTTGATACGTACAGGTTCATCGTTAATTGATTGTATAAAACGAATATCTTGAGGATTAGTAGCTGATACCATTACATATCCAGTAGTACCTTCAAGATGAGTTACCCATTTTATAAAATCACGATGCACAAGAGGTGCAACCCAAAAAAGTTCATTGTTAACACTTTGGATTGTAAAATCACCTAGTTTGGCAACACTACCAAGACCTGGAACTTCGCCTATTTTTTTATCACCGAGGCGCATAGCTGTTTCGCGATCGACCAAACGAATATCTTCGACGCTTACAGGGCTCATATCTTTTGAAAAATCACTTTCTTCGATAGTACCGATTAAATCACGGTAACGATCAGAATGTAAAAATGGAGTAGATATTAAAAATGGTATAATGAGGACACCGACAATTAAAATTGTAGCAATAGAAAAATGTCCTTTTGATATTTTAGGCATTTGGAATAGTTCGCTACCGTTCATCATTAAGAAGCCTGTAAGTGCAAAAAATCCAATTAAAACAACATAAAAAGAAATAAAATTTAATCGTAAGACGGGTAGTTCGACATAGGCAAATGCAATAACAGCAAGTAAGCCTAATAAATAAGCAGATATAATTTTTTTCATAGTAGATTCCTTCCTATAATAAAAGCTTTACTCAATTGTGGCATAAAATTTTCATAAATTCAAGGTAAAAAATGGAACAAGTATTAATTAATGAGAGAGAATAAATAATCATTAATAAAAGTATAATATTAATGAATTTTATTGTATAATGACGATGTAAATACGTTTATTTTTACAACATCTTAATATGTTTTCAAATAAAATATGGTTAATATGTTTAAAAACACGTATAATAAAAAAATATACAGGTGAAGAGGTGGAGGAAAAAGGTGTTATGATAAAAATTATGCGTGTACTGTTGATATTAAATTCGATTTATTTAATGATTATAGGAGATTTTTTAAATGTAGTAGTTTTGGCTTCGGGTATAGTACTTAGTTTTATACCATGGATGATGGAACGTTTTTTAAACATTAAACTAACTGATGCAATTATTGATTTTTCAATGGTTTTTGTATTATGTAGTCAATGGTTAGGAACATATATGAGAGCATATGACTACATTAATTGGTGGGATGTTATGTTGCACGGATTATCAGGTGTTTTAATTAGCTTGGTTGGTATAATATTAGTATTATTATTAGATAGAAAATCATATGTATTAAAAAATAAGCTATATGGATTACTATGTATGATTATGTTTTTAACAGGTTCGGCAAGTGCGGTATTTTGGGAAATATTTGAATATATTGGAGATACTTTTTTTGGAACATTCGCGCAACTTGGAAGTTTAACAGATACTATGGAAGACATGGTAATTTGTGTTTTAGTATCAGGAGTATTTAGTTTGATTGTTTATATCCAGCTTAAAAGAGAAAAACACGGTTTTTTTGTAAAACAGATTGACGAATTACTTATTATGAATACGCATGATGGAAAAGGAATAATAAAAAAATAGTAAAAAAATAACGATGCCGTTTTGTAGGTATCGTTATTTTTTTTGAAAATATATACAGAAATAATATTGTTTTTATTATAAAGTTGTACTTAAACGTGCAATTTCTATAATAACTTCACAAGATTTAATCCATTCATCTATTACAAGAAATTCAAAACGACCATGAAAATTATAACCGCCAGTAAAAATATTAGGGCATGGAAGTCCCATAAATGATAATCTAGCACCATCAGTCCCTCCGCGAATAGGATCATCATTTGGAGTTATTCCTAAATTATTTAATGCTTGATTCGCAAGATTCATAACAAGTGGATGTTGTTTAATGATTTTACTCATATTATAGTAAGAATCTTTGATTTCAATATTTACAGTATCATTGCCATAAAGATTATTTATAGTTTTAGCTGCATCTAACATAACTTGTTTACGTTTTTCAAAATTAGTCATATCATGATCACGAATAATATAATCTGAAATAGTTTGATTTACAGTGCCGCAAATGTCATGAAGCATATAAAAACCTTCCAATTTTGCGGTTTTTTCAGGAACTTCATCACAAGGAAGTAGTGCATGAAATTGTTGAGAAAGATGGATGCTATTAACGAGTTGATTTTTTGCAGTTCCAGGATGAACACTAACACCATTAAAAACAATGTGAGCACTAGCAGCGTTAAAAGTTTGAGATTGAACTTCGCCAATAGGACCACCGTCAATAGTGTAGGCAAAATCAGCACCAAAGCGTTTAGTATCAAAATATTTTACGCCATTGCCGATTTCTTCATCAGGAGTAAAAGCTATACGTATTTTACCATGTGGAATTTCAGGATGATTTTTAAGAAAATCCATAGCAGTCATAATTGCACTAATACCAGATTTATCGTCAGAGCCAAGAAGTGATGTACCATCTGTTGTAATAAGATTTTTACCAATATGTTTTTTTAATACTGGAAATTGCACTGGATCTAGAAAAATATTTAACTCTTCATTTAATGTAATTTTTTCACCGTCATAGTTAGAAACTATTTTTGGAGATACATTTTTTGCGGTAAAATCAGGAGCAGTATCCATATGTGCAATAAAACCAATAGTTGGTGCTGGATTAGTGCATGTTGCAGGTAATGTTGCAAAGACATAGCCATATTCATCAAGTGAAACATCGTCTAAACCTAAAGCCTCACATTCCTCTTTTAGTTGATTGGCAAATGTTAACTGAGACAAAGTGCTAGGGAATGTAGTACTAGTTGGATTTGAAGTTGTATCGATTGAAATATAACGAAAAAAACGTTTAAGTAGTGCATCTTTTAGCATGTTATTTTCCTCCTATTAATAATATAGATTAAGATGTAGTATAGCATATAGCTATAAGAGATGGTATGATGTGTAGTAGAAAGTTCAAAGAAAGGAATGTTCTATGATATTATTATCCGTCACAGACATTAGTAAAACATATGGTGAAAAAGTGATTTTTGATCACCTATCATTTACTATTAATCAGCATGATAAAATTGGTCTTATAGGTATTAATGGTACAGGTAAATCAAGTTTATTAAAAATCGTAGCAGGGCAGGAATTACCTGATTCAGGACAAGTAGTAACTAGCAATGAGTTAGTTATTGAGTATCTTGATCAAAATCCAAAATTCAACGAAGATGCAACAGTGTTGCAACAAATTTTTCAAGGCAACTCGCCGTTTATGAAAGTACTAAGAGAATATGAAGAAACGTTACTTGCGATTGAGAAAGATCCAGAAAATACTGTGCTACAACAAAAACTTGTTAAGTTAAGTGAAATGATGGACAACGAAGATGCGTGGCAAGTTGAAAGTGAAGCAAAAGCTATTTTGACAAAATTAGGTGTTTATAATTTTGAGCAAAAAATTGGCACACTATCAGGAGGTCAAAAAAAACGTATAGCACTAGCAGGTGCACTTATTCGTCCTTGTAGTTTATTGATTTTGGATGAGCCAACCAATCATCTTGATAATGATACAATTGATTATTTAGAAGAAGTTATTGCGAGTAAAAAATGCGCAGTTTTAATGGTTACGCATGATCGTTATTTTTTAGATCGTATTACAAATCATATACTAGAACTTAGTGGTGGAAAAACGCATGAATATGATGGTAATTATGCAACTTTTCTAGAACAAAAAAGTTTAAGAGAAGCAACTGAAAAAAGACTTGAAGAAAAGCAACAATCACTATATAAGCAAGAACTTGAATGGATGAGAAAAGGCGTAGAAGCAAGACGTACAAAACAAAAAGCGCGCCAAGATAGATTTCATCAATTGGAAGAAAATATGCAAGAAAGTTCAAAAAACAAGCTGGAAATTGGTTTGCAAACGTCAAGGCTTGGCAAAAAAATTATTGAAATAAAAAATGTTTCTAAAAAAATTGAAAACAAAATATTATTAGAAGATTTTACTTATACATTTGTAAAAACGGATAGAATAGGTATTATTGGGAATAATGGTATTGGGAAATCAACATTACTAAATATTATTTGTGATAAAATGAAACAAGATAGCGGAGAAATTGAAATCGGTGAAACGGTAAAAATTGGGTATTATTCACAAGAAAACCAAGGGATGAATGAATCTTTAAGAGTTATTGATTACATTAAAGAAAAAGCTGAATATATAATGGGACAAGATGGTGAACGAATAGCGGCGGGAAAAATGCTTGAGAGATTTTTATTTTCGCCAGCAATGCAATACACCCCGATTAGCAAATTGTCAGGTGGAGAGAAAAGAAGGCTTTATCTTTTAAGTGTATTAATGGATAATATTAATGTTTTATTTTTAGATGAACCAACTAATGATTTAGATATTGAAACACTTCAAATATTAGAAGATTATATTGATAATTTTGAAGGCCCAGTCGTTGCAGTTTCGCATGATAGATATTTTTTAGATCGTATAGCTGAAAAACTTTTTGTTTTTGAAGGCAATGGAAAAGTAATGGATAGTGTAGGAAACTATACGGATTATATTACTTATAGAAAAAAAAGCCAGATAACCGAAAATGCGGTAGTGAAACAAAAAAGTGCTGATACGAGAACAAAAATAAAAACAAAAATAAAATTTAGTTACAATGAAAAAATGGAATATGAAACAATTGAAGAAGAAATTAATAAAATTGAGGAATATCTTCAAGAGATTGAGGACAAAATGAGTAAGTCGGCTACAAACTATGGAATGCTTAGTGATTTAACAAAAGAAAAAGAAATTTTTGAAGAAAAATTACTAGAAAAAATGGAACGATGGGAATATTTAAGCGAGCTTGCAGCCAAAATAGAAGCGCAAGGAAAAAAATAAGGCTATCTATTTAAATAGAAAATGTGTATAATAAGAAAAGAACTATTCAAGGAGGAAGAAAACAATGGAAGAAATGCTTACAATGGCCGATTTGATGGCTGAAGTAGACAAAACAATGAAACGTATTTATAGAGGTGACAACAAAAAAGCGACGGTTGTATCTGTAGAAGATTCAAACATTGTTTTAAATATTGGATATCATGCTGACGCTATTTTACCATGGCGTGAAGTGAGCTTCGAAGAAGTATCAAAAGACGATATCAAAGTTGGAGATGAATTTGAGGTTCAAGTATTAAGAATAGATGATGGTGAAGGTAACGTTCTTGTATCAAAAAGACGTGCTGAATCAGAACAAGCTTTTGGAAAAGTAGAAAGCTTATATACTAACAAAGAAAAATTCACAGTTAAAATCAAAGAAGCAGTTAAGGGTGGCGTAACAACATCTGTGAAAGGTGTACGAGCATTCATTCCTGGATCACAGCTTACAGATACATACGTAGCTGATTTAAAAGACTATGTAGGTAAAGAAATCGAAGTTGAGATTATTGAGTTTAACCCACAAGCAAAAAAACTTGTATTATCTGGAAAAGCAATTGCAAAAGCAAAATCAGATATTAAAAGAAAAGAACGTCTTGAAACAATCGTTGTTGGTGAAAAATACGAAGGTACGATTACAAAACTTATGCCATATGGTGCATTTGTTAACATCGGCGGTATTGAAGGATTAGTGCATAACTCAGATCTTTCATGGACACGTATCAAACATCCATCAGATGTTGTTAAAGAAGGACAAAAAGTTGAAGTTACAATACTTTCAATTGACAAAGAAAAAGGCAAAATTGGTCTTGGAATCAAAGATGCATCAAATGACCCATGGGTTACAGAAACAGCTAACTTTGAAGTAGGTCAAATCGTAACAGGAAAAGTTGTCAAATTCATGACATTTGGAGCTTTTGTACGTATTGCTGAACACGTAGAAGGTTTAGTACACATTTCTCAAATTGCAAACAAACGTATTGCAAAACCAGAAGAAGTATTAGAGCTTGGACAAGAAGTAACTGCAAAAATTGTAAACATGGATAGAGAAAGCAAAAAAATTGGTTTAAGTATTACTGAAGCTACAGAACAAGTTGCAGAAGTAGAAAATACAGAAGAAGTATAATAATAACAAAGAAAGTATTTACTTTTTTATTGTTGTATACACTGTGATAAAAGACTTAACTAATTTTCAAAAAGCTGCCAATTATTGGCAGCTTTTTTTATGTAGTGATACAAATATTAATTATACATAATTAATAATAATAATAATAATAATATTATTATGGTAATGCCAATAAGCTTTATTTCGGATTCGCAAGAAATAAAGCTTATTGGCATTAAGCCTATTTTAAGATATACTAAAAGTGTAAAAGCTATATAGAAGGTAGTTATATATAATTATGATAGTAAGCCTATGAAAATATAATGATATATATATGAAGTATTAGAATATATAAATTAGGGGGTAGGGTGACATATGAATTGGCTAAAAAAAATATTTAAAAGAGAAAAAACAAAAGAGCTTTACCATATCAAATATGAAAAAAATGATGCAGTACAATTATTTGATGAATTAGAAGAAACAGCCATAAAAAAAATGAAACTTCTGCGATATGAAGAAAAATTAAAGCTACGTAGTGAAGAACTAGAAATATTTGAAAAGTTAGATGAAAGTGAAGTGAACCAATTAGTAATGTGGGTAGGACAATATAATAGTATATTGGAGCAAAAACAATTATTAAAAGGAAGATTAATCAAAAATAATCGTTCATTACTTAAATTATCACAATACGAGTCAGAGTTACCAGAACTTATGAAAGAAGTAAAACATACAGAAATAAAAGCGCAGGAAAATGAACGAGATATGATTTATTTAGAAGATGAAAAACAAGAGTTAATAGAAGAGAGAGAACTACTATTAACAGGATATCAGTTTCTTAAAGGCTTTATTATGACACTAGTTACTACGCTTGGCGTATTACTTATAATAGGGTTTGCTATGGTGCAAATTATGCGTGAATGGATATGGATGTATTTTAGCGTAACTAGTATTGTACTTGTTTTATTTTTTTGCGGAGTTATGTATTCAAAAGAGCGTATTGAAAAATCATTAAGAAAAAATGAGATATTACAAAAAAAAGTTGTTAAATATTTAAATAGTGCTAAAATAAGATATTTTCATAACAAACGATATTTAGAATTTCAATTTGATAAATTAGGTGTTGATAGTAGTAGTAAACTAGAAATGTATTATAATAGGTATATTAAAAATAAAAATAATGAAAAACAATACAATCAGTTTAATCATAAGCTGATGAGAATTGAAGAAGATATTAATTTATTATTTAATAAACATAAAATGCATTTTGTGGAAATGGATCAAATAGAAGAATGGGTTAAAATGCCTAAAAGAGAAAATGCACATAAAAACATTTCCGAAGAACAAGACAAATTAAAGTCACAAATTAAAGCACTTGAAACATATGAAGAAGAATTGTGGAAAGAAATTTACATATTAAAAGAAGATATGAAATATACTACAGATGTGGATGAGCGTATTAATAAGCATATGATATTAGTAAAAGACCATCTTGACAAAAATCTACAAGATGCCTAAAATGAATAGTAAGTATATAATGATGCTAAGATAAAGAGGAGTATAGTAGAGCGAAGTTTTAGAGAGAAAGTTCCGAGGCTGAGAGAACTTTTAACAATCACTACTAGAAGGTAGCTTTGGAGCACTGCTTTTGAAGGAAGAGTAAAAAGTGGCGGGTAAGCCCGTTATAGCAAATTAAGAGCCTAGATTTATCTAGGAATTAAGGTGGTACCGCGAGTTTTCTCGTCCTTATATAGGATGGGGAGGCTCTTTTTTGATGACATAAAACAGGAGAGAAATATGCAGCCCGTTGGATTTATTATGTTATGTATAGGATTAGGTATAATACTACTAGCTAAACGTATCGTTTTGTCAAAAGTTCATCTTGATGAAAAAGATAGAAGTGAATTAGAAATGCTTGCTTCAGGTGGTGTGATTGCGGTTAGAGTTGCAGGTTTTATAGTAGCACTAGTAGGAATAATGTTTTTGATGATGAGATAATATTACTAAGGAGGAGTTTTTTATGAAAAATTTAGAAAAAATATATGACCCAAGTATTATAGAAGACAGATTGTATAAAAAATGGATGGATAATGGTTATTTTCATGCAGAAGTAGATAAAACAAAAAAACCATTTACAATTATGATGCCACCACCAAATATTACAGGGCAACTTCATATGGGGCATGCATTAGATAATACGTTACAAGACATTTTGATTCGTTTTAAGCGTATGCAAGGGTACAATGCACTTTGGATGCCTGGAACAGACCACGCAAGTATAGCGACTGAAGTTAAAATAGTAGAAAAGCTTCTTAAAGAAGGTATTCGAAAAGATGATTTAGGTAGAGAAAAATTTCTTGAAAAAGCATGGGAATGGAAAGAAGAATATGGTGGTACTATTACATCACAACTTCGTAAAATAGGAACATCATGTGACTGGGAGAGAGAACGTTTTACGATGGATGAAGGTTTGTCGGAAGCGGTACAAGAAGTATTTATCAAACTATATGAAAAAGGATATATTTATAAAGGGGCTAGAATAGTTAACTGGTGCCCTGTTTGTCAGACAACTATTTCAGAAGCAGAAGTTGAGCATAAAGAAAGTCAAGGGAATTTTTATCACCTGCGTTACCCAGTAGTCGGGACAGATGAATTTATTAACCTTGCAACAACAAGACCTGAAACGATGCTTGGAGATACTGCTGTAGCTGTTAATCCAAAAGATGAGAGATATGCACACCTAATAGGTAAAATGCTAAAACTACCATTAACAAATCGTGAAATTCCAGTTATTGCAGACCATTATGTAGATATGGAATTTGGAACAGGTGTTGTAAAAATTACACCAGCACATGATCCAAATGACTTTGAAGTTGGGCAAAGACATAATTTAGAACAAATAAACGTTATGAACGATGATGGAACGATGAATGATTTGGCAGGAAAATATAAAGATATGCCACGAGCTGATGCGCGCCGTGAAATTTTAAAAGATTTAGAAGAACAAGGATTTTTAATTAAAATTGAACCACATACACATAATGTTGGAACACATGACCGTTGTAAAGCAGTTATTGAGCCAATGATTAAAGCGCAGTGGTTTGTAAAAATGGAAGAAATGGCAAAGCCAGCTATTGAAGCTCTTCAAAGTGGAGATTTACGTTTTGTACCAGAACGTTTTGGAAAAATATATTTAAACTGGTTATCAAATATTCGTGACTGGTGTATATCACGTCAGCTATGGTGGGGACATCGTATACCAGCGTACTATTGCCAAAAATGTGGTGAATATACGATTTCAAGAAGTATGCCAGAAGCATGCGAAAAATGTGGACATACACATTTAGTGCAAGATGAAGATAGTTTAGATACATGGTTTAGTTCAGCGCTATGGCCATTTTCAACACTTGGTTGGCCACATAACACAGAGGAACTTGAGCATTTTTATCCAACAAGTGTGCTTGTAACAGGATATGATATTATTTTCTTCTGGGTAGTACGTATGGTATTTTCAGGAATTGAACAAATGGGAGAAGTTCCATTTAAAGATGTTCTTATTCATGGACTTGTTCGTGATGCTGATGGGCGTAAGATGAGTAAGTCATTAGGCAATGGTATAGATCCACTAGAAGTAATAGAAAAGTACGGCGCAGATGCATTACGTCTTACACTTATTACAGGAAATGCACCAGGTAATGATATGCGTTTTTACTATGAACGTGTAGAAGCTAATCGTAACTTTGGAAATAAACTGTGGAATGCAACAAGATTTATATTAATGAACTTAGAAGATGTAAAAGGACCTTTAACTGTAGATACAAACACATTAACAGCAGCGGATAAATGGATTTTATCAAAAGTAAATACACTTGCTACTGAAGTTACAGAAAATATGGACCATTATGACTTAGGTATTGCTGTTCAAAAACTATACGATTTTGCATGGGAAGAATTTTGTGATTGGTATATAGAAATGGTTAAACCAAGACTATATAACAAAGAAGATGCGACACGTAATAGTGCGTTATGGACATTGAATACAGTAATGATTCAAGTTTTAAAAATGTTACATCCATTTATTCCGTTTATTACAGAAGAAATTTTTATGAGTCTGCAAGATAAAGAAGAAAGTATTGTAATTTCTTCATGGCCAGAATATAAAGAAGAATGGCATTTTGAAACAGAAGAAAAAGAAATTGAACTTTTAAAAGGTGCTGTACGTTCTATTCGTAACTTACGTAGTGAGATGAACGTTCCACCATCAAGAAAAGCACAAGTAATTGTTGTTTCAGAAAACGAAGAAGTACTAGATATTTTCCAAAGAGGAACAGTATTTTTCCAATCACTAGGATCAGCATCAGAAATTATACTTAAGTCAAATAGAGAAGGTATAGATGAAGATGCGGTATCTGTAGTTATACCAAATGCAGTTATTTATATTCCACTTGCAGAATTAGTTGATTTTGATAAAGAAATTGAACGTTTGACAAAAGAGAAAGAAAAATTACAATCAGAAGTTGAACGTGTAAATAAAAAACTTTCTAATCAAGGGTTTGTAGCAAAAGCTCCAGCACAACTAATAGAAGAAGAAAATGCAAAGCGTGATAAATATACAGCAATGCTTGAAGAAGTAAATGCAAGACTTGAAAAATTTGCAAAATAACATCGAAAAATAAATTGTTAGAAAACATTGACAATAGTATAAAGTTATCTTATACTATATCCATATTAATAATAAGTGCTACGTGAAATTAGCAGGAGAAAGACCTTATGGTCTGCCGAAGGAGTAATGCTCTCAGGTGATTACATTGTAATTAAGAACTGTTAATGGATAGCGTTCCGGAGAAGTCTCGTCTCGAACGAGGTGCCGAAGGTGCAACAGCATACGTGCTGGAATCTCTCAGGCAAAAGGACGGAGTATTAGAGTATGGGTAAAGTCTATTCTATAGTGAACGTATTTAAAGCTGTCGCACAGAACATCCTTGTTTGAGTGCGCCAGCTTTTTTATTTTTAAAAAAATTGCGGTTTACATAGTTTAACCCGACCTTTAATAACGTGGCGAAATTACTTTTATAGTACTTTTGAAATCACAAAATTAAGGAGGATTATTATGTTAGAAAAAATTACAAATTTAAATGATGTAGTAAATGGTCTTGTGTGGGGAGTGCCAGCATTAGCACTTTTAATTGGAACTGGTATTATTATGACGCTATTAACAAAAGGGTTTCAGTTTAGACATTTTGGGCATGCAATTAAAGAAACAATTGGAAGTTTATTTACAAATAAAGATATTTTGAAAAGTGAAGATGAAAATTCTATTTCACAATTTCAATCATTATGCACAGCATTATCAGCAACAATAGGTACCGGAAATATTGCAGGTATAGCGTATGCAATTACGATGGGTGGACCGGGCGCTATATTTTGGATGTGGGTTGCTGCTATTTTTGGAATGATGACCAATTATTCTGAAAATGTACTAGGTATTTTTTATCGCCGTAAAAATAAAAAAGGCGAATGGTGCGGCGGAGCTATGTACTATTTAAAAGATGGACTTGGCAAAAAAAAGAATTGTAAAACGATAGGTAAAGTATTGGCGGTACTATTTTCAATTTTTACTATTGCTGCATCTTTTGGTATTGGAAATATGGGGCAAGTAGCTTCTATTAAAGAATCAGTAACAAG
The DNA here is from genome assembly GCA_051646925.1 of Cellulosilyticaceae bacterium. Lineage (GTDB taxonomy): Bacteria > Bacillota > Clostridia > Lachnospirales > Cellulosilyticaceae > JBOFDK01. The sequence continues at coordinate 18,759 of JBOFDK010000042.1, forward strand.
TGTTTTTAAATTTTCAGATAATCCAACGACTAATGGTATTATTTTAGGTTGTATTATTATGGTTATGGTTGCAATAGTTATCCTTGGAGGATTAAAACGTATTGCAAAAGCAAATGAACGTATTGTACCTGTTATGGCGGGATTATATATTGTAGGTGCGGTAATTATTGTAATAATGAATATTGATATGGTTGGAACAGCATTTTCAGCTATTTTCACAAACGCATTCAATTTAAACGCAGCGGCAGGTGGTATTGGTGGTGCATTCATTAGGCAAGCGGTAACGTGGGGCTTTAAACGAGGTGTGTTTTCAAACGAAGCAGGTCTTGGTTCAAGTGTAATAGTTCACTCTGCATCTAATGTAAAAGAACCTGTAGTGCAAGGTTTATGGGGAATTTTTGAAGTGTTTTTTGATACAATTATTGTATGTACATTAACAGCATTAGTTATTTTAACAACAGGTGTAGTTAATTTAGAAACAGGTGCATCAATTAGTGGAACTACAAAACTTGGATTAGCGACCGAAGCATTCACAAATTCATTTGGAACGTATGGTGGAATTTTTATTGCAGTAGCGGTTTCGTTATTTGCATTTTCAACGATACTTGGATGGAGTTATTATGGAACAAAAGCGTGGGAATATTTATTTGGAACAAAATCAACGATTTTTTATAAATATATTTTTCTAAGTATTGTTTTAATAGGCTCTGTTTTAAGTGCAGAAATTATAATTGATATATCAGATACATTTAATGGACTTATGGCAATTCCAAACTTAATAGGTGTTTTAGCATTATCAGGAACAGTAAAAGCTATTACAGAAAATTATTGTAGTCGTAAGCTTAATAAATCAAAAAATAAGCAGAATCCTAAAAAACCAATGCTATCATTTTTGGATACAGTTCAGACAGAAAGCATTAATAAGGAAGAAAATGGAATAGATGAAAAATTAGAATGCTAAAACAAATAAAAAATGTCTTCTCCAATTAAGGAGTAAGGCGTTTTTTTTTATAAAAAAAGGCAAAAATAAACATATAGTAAAATCTAATACAATAAGATATAATGGAGTGAGTTTGAAAAAAGGAGGCAGAAAAAATATGACGAATGATATGACAAAAGGAAATCCTTTTAAGTTATTTATGTGGTTTTCGATACCACTTTTAATAGGAAATGTATTTCAGCAATTATATAGTATGGTAGATACGATTATTGTTGGGAATTATTTGGGAGAAGAAGCACTAGCAGCAGTTGGCTCAACTGGTTCTATTTCTTTTTTGATGAATGGTTTTTTGTTAGGGTTAACAAGTGGGTTTTCGGTTATGGTTGCGCAGCGGTTTGGTGCAAAAGATGATGAAGGTGTAAAAAAAGCAATTGCAAGTAATGTGGTGCTTACAATTATATCAACAATTTTAATGACAATAGTAATGATGTTAATAAAAACACCATTACTAAATCTAATGAATACACCAGAAAACGTTTATGTTTACGCGGATACATACATAAGCATTATATGTGCAGGTATTTTTACACAAGCCTTTTATAATATGGCAGCGGGTATTTTACGTGCGCTTGGAGATAGTAAAACGCCATTATATTTTTTGATTATTGCATCTATAGTAAATATTGTTTTGGATATAGTGTTTATAGTTAATGGAGAAATGGGCGTTGCAGGAGCGGCCTATGCAACGAATATAGCGCAGGGGTTAGCAGCAGTACTGTGTATTATTTATAGCTACAAAAGATTTCAATTATTACGCCTTAAAAAAGATGATTTTACAAGTATAACTAAATGTTTCAAAAATCATTTAAGTGTAGGTATACCTATGGCGTTACAGTTTTCTATTACAGCTGTAGGTATTATGACAGTACAAAGTGCAATTAATGTTTTTGGTTCAAGTGTAATGGCAGCATATACATCAGCATCTAAAGTAATGCAATTAACAATGCAACCACTTGTTACATACGGTGTGACAGTTGCTACTTTCGTAGGGCAAAATTTAGGAGCTAAAAATTATAAGCGTATTAAAGAAGGAATTAGAACTATGGTTTTAATTTCTATAACAACAAGTTGTATAGCAAGCTTTGTATTGGTCTTTTTTGGAAAATCACTAGTTACAGTATTTTTAGAAAATCCAAGTGAGGAAGTGCTAGGGTATGCAGCGCAAGTACTTAATTACGCAGCAGTGTTTTTTATTCCGTTAGGTTTGATTTTTATATTCAGAAATGCATTACAGGCTATGGGAGAAGCAGTTATTCCTATGATAGCAGGTGTTTTAGAATTAGTAGCACGTGCGGTAGTAGCGTATACATTGCCAGCATTTATTGGATTTAGCGGTATATGTCTAGCAGACCCAGCAGCATGGATAGCAGCTGCTATACCACTACTTGTGACATATATAATAAAAATTAAAAAAGTAAATAAGTTAGAGTTGGCAAGTGAAAATATGGAAATTATAGAAGATGTGCTAGAATAAAAAAATAAGAATAAAAAAATAAGAATAAAAAAATAAGAATAAAAAAGCGATTAAAATCTAAAGAATAGATTTTAATCGCTTTTTATTTTTGCAAAATTTATATAATTAAATTAATCTCTCGTTAAGTGGTGAATAAGATTGGCGTTTTGCAACACTTTTGAAAGCTGGACGAATAATTTTACCAGCGTTAACAAGTTCTTCTATTCTATGTGCGCTCCAACCAGAAATACGTGCAATAGCAAAAATAGGTGTATACATTTCTAAAGGTAAGCCGAGCATTGTATACACAAATCCAGAATAGAAATCAACGTTAGCACTAACGCCTTTATACATTGTTCTAGAGTTGCTAATTACTTTAGGTGCTAGAGTTTCTACTTTTAAATAGAAGTTAAATTCATCAGATAACCCTTTTTCTTCGGCAAGTTCTTTTGCGTATTTTTTGAGAATGCCAGCGCGAGGATCAGATACTGAATAAACAGCATGGCCTATTCCGTAAATTAATCCAGCTTTATCAAAAGCTTCTTTATTAAGAAGTTTTTGTAAGTATTCAGAAATAGCATTATCATCATTCCAATCAGAAATTTCAGCTTTCATAGCTTCAAACATTTGGACAACTTTTAAATTCGCACCACCATGTTTCGGTCCTTTTAATGAACCAAGTGCAGCTGCAATGACAGAATATGTATCAGTTCCAGAAGATGTAACAAGATGAGTAGTAAAAGACGAGTTATTACCACCACCATGTTCAGCATGTAAAATAAGCGCTAAATCAAGTAATGTAGCCTCTAACTTAGTATATTTGCTATCAGGGCGGAGCATATGTAATATATTTTCAGCTGTAGATAAGTTCGGCTGTGGTGAATGAATGAACAAACTCTGATTTTTGTAATAATGAGCATATGCTTGAAAACCATATACAGCAATAGAAGGAAATGTAGATATAAGATAAATACATTGTTTTAGAACGTTAGTTAAAGATGTATCATCAGAGTTATTATCATAACTATAAAGTGCTAAAACACTTCTAGCTAAAAGATTCATTACATCAGGACTTGGCGCTTTAAGAATCATATCCCGAACAAAATCATCAGGAAGTTGTCGGTTTGCACCTAATAGCTTTTGGAAATTTTCAAGTTCAGAAGGTGTTGGTAAATTTCCAAATAATAATAAATATGTTGTTTCTTCAAAACCAAAACGTTTTTCATTAATATAACCCGAAGTAATATCCGCAATATCAAAACCTCTATAAAGAAGACGTCCAGGAACAGGCACTATTTCGCCCTCATCCATAATATAGGAATGAACTTCACCAATTTCAGTCAAACCAACAAGAACACCACGACCGTCTAAATCACGAAGACCTCTTTTAACCTGATATTTAGAGAACAGTTCAGGATTAATAAAATTGTTATCAGATGCACGTTGTGTGAGCGTGGAAAGAGTATCTAAACACATATCAAATAAGTTATCTTCTACCATAAAATACCTCCTATATATAAAATTTAACAATATATTATATATAAATCTAACATTTACCATGGGTTAATGTCAATAATAATGCATAAAATTCAAATAATGTGAAAAAATAAATAGAGAAATTATAGATTAAGTAATAAGCTATAATCTAGAGATAAATGCATAGATTGGAGCATAAGGAAGAGAAGTATTAAATAAGAGAAGTATTAAATAAGAAGATAGATATTAAATAGGAAGATAGATAGATATTAAATAGGAAGATAGATAGATATTAAATAAGATATGGTTAATATACAATTATATTTCTTATGGAAGTTAATTTGATTAAATAATATATAAATAGAATGTAATAAAATGATTAAACTTCATATAGAATATATATATTACAAAAAAATGGTACAATAAAAAGACATTTGTACTCTAAAGAAGAACAGTTTAAGTGATAAATTCAAACATTTGACGCCGAAAACCATTTGAAATTCATAAAGATAGCTAGGAAATATTTGGCACGTATAAAAAATTAACTAAAATCACATAATTTGATTGAATTTAACTTTGAACTGTGATAAGATTGAAAACATAAAATAACTCAAGAGTAAATTGGTGACGTAGAACGAACAATGACTTGCAAATTAAACATTTACTTATGGGAATCAAACAAACACATGGAGGAGATGAAGTATGAAAAAATTTGCTAAAAAATTCGCACTTATTACAATCGCAGCTGCGATGGCTACAGCTACATTTGCTGGGTGTAGCAGTCCAAAAGCTACAGGGTCAGTTATTATCGGAACAATGGAAATGAATGGAGTATTTAGTCCGTTCTTCTCACAAACAGGATATGATGAAGACATCGTTGAGATGGTGCATGCGCCTCTTATTCGTCCAGATCGTTACGCACAACCTGAGGAAGCTCTTGCTACATACAATGTAGAAGAAATTAAAAATGAAGATGGAACAGTAAAAGAAACTATTTATACATTTACTATAAAAGATAAAATGGAATTTAGTGATGGAACAGCAATTACAGCAGATGATGCAATTTTCACTTACTATGTTACATGTGATCCAAACTACGATGGTAGAAGTACATTAAGAACAATTCCAATTGTAGGTATGGATGAGTATGTAAATGGTGATGCTGAAACAATTACAGGTATCGAAAAAGTTGATGAAAAAACTTTCAAAGTTACACTTGAAGGTGTTGACCCAAGTGCACTTTGGAAAATTGGTGGTGTTCACGTAGCTCCAAAAGCGTACTACGGTGAAGGATTTGAAAAAGGTAAACTAGATGGCGTTAAATCAAAAGACGCTACTCCAATGGGAGCTGGTCCTTACAAATTTGAAAAATTCGAAAACAACGTTGTAACGTTAGTAGCGAATGAAAAATATTTTGAAGGTGCACCAAAAATCGAAAAACTTAAATTCCAAGTTATGGCGAGTGCAAACAAATTTGAAGCATTAAAAACAAATGAAGTGGATATTACAGACCCATCATCATCACCAGAAATGGTTGCTCAAGTAAGAGATGCAGGTTTCCATTCAGAAATTATTGATAACTTAGGATATGGATACATTGGTATTAATGCAAACCGTATTCAAGATACGAACGTACGTAAAGGCTTAATGCATTTAATGAATAGAAAACCAGCTGTAGACAAATACTACGGTGATTTAGCACAAGTTATTGAAAGACCAATGTCAACAGTATCATGGGCTTATCCACAAGGAGTATCAGAGTACTACGGATTCAGTCCTGAAAAAGCAGCAGAATATTTTACAGCAGCAGGATATGTAAATGAAGGTGGAAAACTTATGAAAGACGGACAACAACTTCGTATTGAAGTAGGTATTCCAGGTCAAGGTACAATGGACCATCCAACAGCACCAGTTTTAACACAAATGAAAACAGAACTTGAAAAATTAGGTGGAGTATTAGAAATTTCTGATACAGATTCTACAATCTTCTTTGATCGTTTAAATAATTCAGATTGGGATATGTGGGTTGCAGCATGGGGATCTTCAGTAGATCCAGATTTATACCAACTATACCATTCAAACGGTGCATCAAACAGATACAATGTTAAAAATGAAGAACTTGATCAATTAATCATTGATGGTCGTTCAACAAATGATATTGAAGAAAGAAAAGCAATTTATGCAACAGCACTTGATATCATTATGGAAGAAGCGGTAGAAATGCCAGTATACCAACGTACAAATATGTATGTATACAATCAAGAAAACATCAACATTGATACATTACCAGAAAACATGACACCATACTTTAGTCATTTAAATGCAATTCATATGGTTGAAACATTAAGTAAATAGTAAATAACTTAATAAAAGGTATGACAATAATCACCAACCCATACAGGAGGGTTGGTGATTAATATCAGCCTACAATAAGAATTATGTAAATTAACATAAAAAAAGTCTAATGATAAATTGTAAGTTGATATTAATCAAATAAATTATACACTATAAAAAATAGAAAAAGGAGTGAGTCGTAAAATGTGGCAATATATCGTAAGAAGATTAGGTGTTTCGCTAATCGTATTGTTGGGAGTTTCAATGCTTATTTACGGGCTAATTAGAACATCTCCAGCAGATTATGTAAGCACGATAACAGCAAATATTCCAGAAGTGACAGAAGAAATGCGTGCAAATTTAGAATCGCTATATGGCCTTGATAAAGGTATGGTAGAAGGTTATGTTGAGTGGATAGGCGATATGGTTAAAGGTGATTTAGGAACTTCGTTTATATTTAAAAAACCAGTTGGTGAAGTTATTAAATCAAAAATGTGGATTTCTTTTTCAATGGCGTTTCCAGCATATATTTTACAAATGTTAATAGCAATTCCGCTAGGTATTATTTCGGCAACAAAACAATATTCTAAGACGGATTACGCAGTTACAGTTTTTGCCTTAATGGGTATTTCACTACCAAGTTTCTTCTTTGCAGCAATTTTACAAAGAATTTTTGCAATGTGGTTAGGTGTAGTTCCATTACAAGGTATGATTAATGCAAGAGCAGATTACGAAGGAATAATGCATTATGTAGACCTTGCACACCATTTTATTTTACCAATCGCAGTTTTAACTGTATTAGGTATAGGTGGGCTTATGCGTTATAGCCGTACAAACATGCTTGAAGTTTTAAATGCAGATTATATTCGTACAGCACGTGCGAAAGGACTTAGTGAACATACAGTTATTTACAAACATGCGTTTAGAAATACATTAATTCCAATCGTTACTATGGTAGGTGGTATGATTCCAGGACTATTTAGTGGTGCGATGATTACAGAAGGAATTTTCTCAATTGACGGATTAGGTGGTGCATCATTACAAGCACTTAGACAAGGTGATATTCCTTATATGATGGGATTCTTAATGTTTTTAGCAATTCTTACATTATTAGGAAACTTAATTTCAGACGTACTCTATGCAGTGGTTGACCCACGCGTAAGACTTAAGTAAAGGAGTGATGATTATGGAAAAAGACAAAAACAAAAAAAATGAACAAATTAATTTAGAGAAAGTCGTTACTCCTTCGCAGTTGGTCATAAAACGATTTTTGCGCAACAAACTTGCAATAGCAGGGCTTGTTACAATTACAATTATGTTTATGCTTTCTTTTTTAGGCCCGATATTTTACCCACATGGAGAATATACAATTTTCTTTGAAAAAGATGGAGTAGAATTTTCATCAGATGACCATAAAGGTGTTGATGTTACAAGTGAGGGTGTAAAACTTTTAGCAAAAGAAAAACCAACAGCAGAACATCCACTAGGTATAGATAAAGATGGGCGTGATGTATTAGCTCGTATTATGTATGGTGGTCAAATTTCATTAATTATAGGATTTATAGTTGTAGGCTTCCGAATTGTTTTAGGTGTTATATTAGGAGGTATCGCAGGTTACTATGGAGGAAGAGTCGATAATGCAATTATGCGACTTGTAGATATATTTTACTGTTTACCAGATTTACCAATTATGCTTATAGTAAGTAGTATTCTTCTAGCTTGGGGAGTACCACAAGAGTATAAAATTTATTTCTTAATGCTTGTAATGGGTATTTTGGGATGGGCAGGTATTGCTCGTCTTGTACGTGGTCAAATTCTTAGTTTACGTGAACAAGAATACATGGTTGCTGCAGAAGCAGTAGGACTACATCCAGCAAGACGTATTATGAAACATCTTATTCCAAATGTTATGCCACAGTTAATCGTTATTGCGACTATGGGAATTGGTAGTGCGATTCTTGCAGAAGCTGCTTATAGTTATTTGGGTGTTGGAGTACCATTCCCTTACGCATCATGGGGTAACATGGTAACTGTAGTTAGTGATCCAATTATTATGAGAGAGTATATTTTCATGTGGTTTCCACCAGGTTTATGTATCTTATTAACTGTACTAGGGTTTAACTTTGTAGGTGATGGTCTTCGTGATGCCTTTGACCCTAAAATGAAAAGGTAGGTGATTGCGATGGGATTATTTAATAAATCAACTGAAGAACAAAAACAACAACGTAAACAAGCTAAGTCACGCATGAAAGACATTGCGAAACAAAATAGAGGAATTATTAAAAAGTTTGAAGCAGAAAAAAAACGTAAAGATGTTAAGCCTTCTGAATATGCAGCAACAATGAGTAACGATGATAACTTGTTAGAAATTGACAATCTGCATACTTATTTCTACACAGATATGGGTATAGTACGTTCAGTAAACGGTGTAAATATTGCAATTCCAAAAGGAAAAACAGTTGCACTTGTAGGTGAGTCAGGGTGTGGTAAGTCTGTAACAAGTCTTTCTATTATGAAACTTGTTCAAGCACCAGCAGGGCAAATTACAGATGGACAGATTCGTTACAATCGTAAAACAGGTCCAATTGATATAGTTAAAACACCAATTCAAGAAATGCAAAAAATTCGCGGAAATGAAATTGCAATGATTTTCCAAGAGCCTATGACAAGTCTTAACCCAATTTTCAAAATTGGTGATCAAATTGATGAAGCTATTATGCTGCATCGTCCAGAAATGTCAAAAGAAGATGTTAAAAAGCAAACAATTGAAATGTTAACACTTGTTGGAATCGCGCGTGCTGAAGGTGTTTATGAGTGTTATCCTCATGAATTATCAGGTGGTATGCGTCAACGTGTTATGATTGCTATGTCACTATCATGTGAGCCACAGCTTATCATTGCGGATGAGCCAACTACAGCATTAGACGTAACAATTCAAGCACAGATTCTTGACTTACTTCGTCAAATCAAAACTAAAATTGATGCAAGTATACTTCTAATTACACATGATTTAGGAGTAGTTGCTGAGATGGCAGACTATGTAGTAGTTATGTATGCTGGAAAAATTGTAGAGCAAGGGACAGCAATGGAAGTTTTCTTAAATCCAAAACATCCATATACAATGGGACTTATTAAAAGTAAGCCAGCAGTAAACAAAAAAGTAGACAGATTATACTCAATACCAGGCCAAGTGCCAAATCCAGTTAATATGCCAACACACTGTTTCTTTAAAGACCGTTGTGAACACTGCATAAATGTATGTAATGGAGATATTCCAGTATTACGTAAAATTGGTGATGACCACGCTGTTGCATGTCATTTATATACTGTAGAGGAGGGGAAATAGATGAGTGAAAAATCACAAAACATATTAGAAGTAAAAGAACTAAAAAAATATTTCCCTATCAAAGCGGGAATATTTCAAAAGACAGTAGGCCACGTTAAAGCTGTAGATGGTATTTCTTTCAATATCAAAAAAGGTACAACATTTGGACTTGTAGGTGAGTCAGGTTGTGGTAAAACAACAGTAGGTCGTACATTATTACGTTTACAAGAAAATTCAGGCGGAAACGTATTATTCGATGATAAAGATGTTTTCAAACTTTCTAAAAAAGAACTTAGAAACATAAGACCGCAAATGCAGCTTATTTTCCAAGATCCATACAGTTCATTAAGCCCACGTATGCCAGTTGGTGAAATTATCGGTGAAGCAGTACGTGAGCATGGGATTGTACCAAAAGAAGAAGTACGTGATTATGTAATGAAAATTATGCAAGAATGTGGTTTACAACCACATCATATTGACCGTTACCCACATGAATTTTCAGGTGGTCAACGTCAAAGAATATGTATCGCGCGTGCAGTAGCACTTCAGCCAAAAGTAATAGTGGCAGATGAGCCAGTTTCAGCACTTGACGTATCTATTCAAGCACAGATTATAAACTTACTTATGGACCTTCAAAAAGAGCATCAATTAAGCTACTTATTTATATCACATGACCTTAGCGTTGTAGAACATATTGCAGACGAAGTTGGTGTTATGTACTTAGGTAACCTTGTTGAAAAAGCATCTAAAGAAGAATTATTCAAAAATCCATTACATCCATATACAAAAGCACTTTTTAGTGCGGTACCAGTACCGGATCCAACAGTTAAGATGAATCGTATCGTCTTACAAGGAGATATTCCATCACCGGCTAACCCACCATCAGGTTGCAAATTCCATACACGTTGTCGTGAATGCATGGAAATATGTAAAACGGTTGCACCAGAATATAAAGAACATGGTAAAGATCACTTTGTATCATGCCATCTTTATAATGACAAAAAGTAATGGCTAGAAAAAAGAAAGAGCCTTTCGTAGATGATGGGCGAACAATTGCAAATATGAACGTACCAGGAATGCCATGGCATTTAGATGGACCAAAAGTACCAACTATTGACGATATGTCAACTAAAAAAGAACATATTGAAGAATTACAACTAACAAAAAAAGAACGACGAGCGATGATTCGTGGTGTTATGATGGCAGTTATGCCAATAACGTTTATTTTTGTAGTAGGGTATTTTATAATATTTTTGTTCATTCATTTTGTATGGCTTTCCTAAAAAGCTAGTCCTTAGGGGCTAGCTTTTTTTTTGGAAACTTTGAATATAACTATAAAAATAGTAAAAAACTTATTTTAAATTAAAAGGAGCTTAAATTATGGAATTACTAAAAGAAAAAATATTAAGTGAAGGTACTGTGAAACCAGGCAATGTTTTAAAAGTGGATAGTTTTTTGAATCATCAAATGGATATAAATTTATTTAATGCGATGGGAGAAACTTTTAAGCAATTATTTAAGGATACTAAAATCACTAAAATATTAACTATTGAAGCTTCAGGTATTGGAATAGCATGTATAGTAGCGCAGTATTTTAACGTTCCAGTTATTTTTGCAAAAAAATCAGAAACACTAAATATTGATGGAGACGTTTACACAAGTAAAGTACATTCTTTTACACATCAAAAAGAATACCAAATAAGAGTAAGTAAAAAATATTTAAATGAAGAAGATACAGTTTTAGTAATTGATGATTTTTTAGCAAAAGGAAAAGCGCTAAAAGGGCTTATAGATATTATCAATCAATCAGGTGCAAAGCTAAGTGGTTGTGGTATTGCGATTGAAAAAGGTTTTCAAGGTGGCGGTGATGAGCTTAGAAGCAAAGGAATACGAGTGGAATCATTAGCAATTGTTGATGAAATGACAGACACAAACTTAACATTTCGTAAATAATAAAATTTAAATAATAATACTTATATAATAAAAAACACCGAACGAAGTAAAATGCTTCGTTCGGTGTTTTTTTAGTACATATCAGAAAAATCATTATCGTCATATTCTGGCACAGATGAATCATCATCAGTTTCAGAATCATTATCAAAATATCCGCCTTGTTCCAAAATATTTGATAAAAACATTGCAGTATAAAGATTTTGAATAGGAGACTTAACATTTGTAAATCCATTCAAAACATACTCATAAAATGTTGCATTTTGCATCGTAAAAGGCATGACAGAGATAAAATACTGCATACGGAGTTTACGTTCTACAGGAGGCATACATTCAAGTTGTTCACGTAAAGAAGCTAAGAAATCACGTAAATAGCTAGTTACAGATGAACTATAAGGCTGATGAGGTGCGATATCAAATCCAAAAGCTTGGTGGATAGATATATTTAAATGCGTAACCATCAAAGTAAATAGAGGATCTATATCTGATTGTTTGCAAACTGCTTCAAAACGTGTTTGAATTTGAG
>JBOFDK010000043.1:0-1508 GCA_051646925.1 Cellulosilyticaceae bacterium
ACTTTAGAAGCTCTCATAGATGCTCCTGTTTCTAAGTAATAAATACCAACTCTATCTCCACCACGTGCGATATAATCAGATTTAACACCGTAACGAGTTAAAGCATTAACTGCTGATTGTCCGATTTCGTGTTTAGGTAATTTAGATACAAAATATGCATCATGTCCGTAGTTTGCTAATGAAACAGCAACGTTTGCTTCTCCACCACCATATACTACATCAAAGCTTTGTGATTGAACAAAGCGAGTGTTTCCTGGAGATGATAATCTTAACATTATTTCTCCCATTGTAATTACTTTTGCCATTTTTAATTCTCCTTATTATATTTTAATTTTTATTACTACTTTTTCTACTTGTTCACCTTTAATGTCAACTTTAGGACAGTGAGCATCTTCAGGGAATACTACAACAAATCCATCTTCAAGTACAGTCCATACTGCATCTTTAACAGATTTAATGCTTTTTTCATTGAATTTTCTTATGTCCTTAACAGGATCATAAGGAGTTGTTTCAACAAGAGTTTTATTTGTTTCATCTGTTAAACCAAATAGTTCTTGTCCTTTTAATACTATTTGAATATCAATATAATTTGTATGAGTTTCAAAGAAAGTATCTTCTATATTTTTAGCAATATAGCTTTCTCTCATCATATGAATTTGATTCTCTTCAATAATATATTTACCTACAGCTAAATTATATAAATCAGTTGATAAAACATAATCAATAGCAGTATCAATATTTTTTGTTAAGCCCTTATATCTTTGAATATCTTTTAATTTTGCAATAATCATAATTTACTCCTTATCTTTGTACTTCAGCTGTTCCATTAGACTTCATGAATTCTTCTATATCTTCACATGATAATACACATGCATCTCCATAAATAGTATGTTTTAATACACTTGTATTTAAACCATACTTTACAGCATACTCAGGATCTTTATAGTTTAATAATAAACCGTGTATTACTCCTGATGCAAATGCATCTCCGCCACCTATTCTATCATAAATATTGAATTTAATTGGTTGAGTTAAATCACATTTTTTTTGCGTATAGTAATAACCAGCTAATGAATTTTCTGTTGCACTAAATACAACTCTATCTGTACCAAAGACATAATCAAGATTATATTTTTTAATTAGTTTAGGAAATACATTTTTTCTTTTTTCAGACATTGTAGCTTCTTCAAGTCCATCATCTAATGGTATCCCTAATATAGTGTTAGCATCAAAAAATGAACCAAAAACAACATCTACATAAGGCATAATTTCTAAATATGCTGGTATTGCTTCTTCTATAGTCCAAAGTTTAGCTCTATAGTTAAAATCAAAACTTACTTTAATACCATGTTTTTTTGCATACTTACAAGCCTCAATAGCTACTATTTTAACTCTTTCATTTAAAGCTAGTGTAATACCACTAACATGAAACCAGTCTGCACCTTTAAATATCTTAGGAAAGTCAAACTCATCTAATTGAACTCTTGTAATAGCTGAATGTTTTCTAT
>JBOFDK010000044.1:0-4594 GCA_051646925.1 Cellulosilyticaceae bacterium
GCTACACAGAAAAAACAAAATAATGAAGCACAAGCCCGCGCCCTACTCGCCACCATAGATGACTACTTACTAACCGAACTCGGCATTACACTACCTCAACAACCTGCCAAAACATGGCAAAACCAAACGCTGATGACAAAATTTAACCAAGTAAGTAATAATAGGTTAGACCCATTTTTTCATCAAACCTATTTTAAAAACGTACAAATTGCTTTAGAAAATGGAAGGTATGAATTAGTAAGGTTAAAAGATTGTTTAGAGTATTATAAAAAAGGAACAGAAGTTGGTTCAAATGAATATCAGTATAAAGGAATACCTTTTGTGCGCGTTACGGATATAAATGATTGGGAAATAATGGTAGATAAAACAAGTAAATATATAAGCCAAAGTCTTTTTGATGAATTAAAATATGATTTTCAACCACAAAAAGATGAAATAGTGTACTCAAAAGATGGTACTGTTGGTTTTTGTACAGTAGTAACAAAAGCAGAAGATTATATCGTTAGTGGAGGTATTTTAAGGTTAAAAACAAATGAAAAAGTAAACAATTGGTATTTAAAAAGCGTTTTGTCAACATCTTTATATAAATTATTGGCAAAAAAAATAAGTATAGGTGCTGTTATACAACATTTAACATTAGATTATTTTTGGAATTTACAAATCCCCCTACCACCCCTTCCTGTACAAGAACGCATTGCTTTACATATTCAAAACATTCGTGAACAGGCAGCAGCCTTAGAAGCAGAAGCCATTGCTATACAAGCGGCAGCCAAAGCCGAAATAGAAAAGATGTTACTGGGTAATCATTGATACCCCAAGTTGAAAACACCTAAGGTAGGCTCATTTCCGCCTACCTTAGGTTGTTTTCAACGAAAGTAAGCCAACAAGAAAAATAACCTAACACCGAAATATCAACCTACGGTAGGCAGAAATAAGCCTACCGTAGGTAATATTTCTAAATCAACACCGAAATATCAACCTACGGTAGGCAGAAATAAGCCTACTGTAGGTGATATTTCTAAGGGTAGCCCAAAAAATTTGTAAATCAACTTAACCAATTATCAAAATATTATCCTTATGAGCCGTAATAAACACGCCAAATTTGTGGCTGGTGAATCATTTCACGTTTATACTCGTGGAGTGAATAGCGCAAAAGTATTTTTTAATGATGAAAATAAACGATATTTTTTAGCCAAATTTAGCATTGCTATTGCTCCTTATATGAAAGTGTATGCTTATGCCTTGATGGGCAATCATTTTCATTTTTTATTAGAGCCGCGTACATTAGAAGAAATAGGTGCAAAAGCAAAAATATATGGTAAATTTGGTTTTTTTGAAAAAATAAATGGCGATGTCAATTTATTTTTAGAAGAACGATGGAAACGTTTTTTGTCGGGTTATGTCTTAGCCATTCATAGAGAACAAAATCGAACAGGTCCACTTTTTGAACAAAGTTTTGAGCGAATCCATATAGATAGTGAGGAATATTGGTATAATGCACTCTATTACACACACCATAACCCCATACATCATCATTTTTGTAAAGAATACAATGAATATGTTTGGACTTCTTATAATAATTATCTTAGCGACACATCAACTATTGTTGAACGTGATTTTATTTTAAATCTTTTTGGTACAAAAGATAATTTTATTGCTTCGCATCAAGCCTATAAAGATAATTATAAACAAAAAGAAGATTGGAATAATGAAAATGATAATTAAAAAATAAACAAAAAATAATTTTCTTTTTTTTATCTTACAATACAATAAAAAACCCTACCTTTACGTTTTATTTCAATACATTATACTTTATTTTACAACAATATGCACAATAAAAACCTATATATCATAGCAGGCTGTAACGGTGCAGGTAAAACAACTGCATCTTACACCATTTTACCTGATATATTAAATTGTAAAGAATTTGTCAATGCAGATGAAATAGCAAAAGGCTTATCGCCTTTTCAACCCGAAACAGTAGGGATAGAGGCAGGTAGAATTATGCTCAATAGAATCAATGATTTACTCACTCGAAATGAAAGTTTTGCATTTGAAACGACTCTTGCTACTCGCAGTTATGTGCAAAAAATAAAAATGGCATAAGAGAAAGGTTACTATGTTACATTACTATTCTTTTGGTTACAAAATATAGAAATGGCACAAACACGGGTAAAAATAAGAGTACAAGAAGGCGGTCATGATATTCCTAATGCAACCATTGAACGTAGATACATATTAGGTATAAAAAATCTTTTTAATTTATATTTACCTATCGTAAACGAGGCTTTAATATTTGATAATTCAGAAAATAATATTGAAAAAATTGCAGAAAAAACAATTAATACACCTATTACAATTATTAACTCAATTAAGTTTAATCTTTTAAATACATATCAATATGAATAACACAAACAATAGTAGCGAACTAAATTTAAAAATAACAGAAGGTATGAAACAAGTTCGTCTTAACCTCATTGCCTACAAAGCAAAAATAAATAGCCCTTTGGTTATTCTACAAGAAGGTAAAATAACACTTATTAGTGCAGAAGAATATGCTAAATTACCTATACAAGAGTAAAATATACAATAATAACACCTATCTTTGTATTTTACAATAACACAACCCATTTTTTCATCTTTATTTTTAATTTTCTTATGCAAATTTACCTTCCTACGGGTTCACTCCCTACACAACAGCAGTTAGATGATGCGCAAAATGACGCAATAGCACTCTCTAATACTGTCAAACAATTTACCATTAACCTTAGTATTGAGCAACGTAGTAACTCATATAAAATGGGTTCTCGGCGATATGCTTATGTCAAAGCCGCAGAACGCATCGGGCGACAGTACGAAAACGCTATGCCGCGCCAGTTTGTACCTGCCAACTTTACATCTACTGTTAATTTGGTTGAACAATTGCAAGCCATACAATCTATCATTGCCGAACTCAATGAAAAAATAGATGACACCTTAATGGCTGCTCGTATTGATGCCATGACTTATACTAAGCAAGTACATGATAGTTTGAAAATAACCAATACTATTGAGCCTGCTTATGACACACCTTTACGTGAGTTAGACGAATTTAATGCACGTGCTACAGCAGAAGATACTACTACCCCTGCTGCTGCTACTACTTCTACTCCTCCAACTACTACACCTACACCCGATACGACTACACCACCTGCAGCATAATGAATAATAGTGACTGGTGATTAGTAATTAGTTGATTAATGATTAGTCGATATTATTATTTTAACTAAAAAGGTATAAAAGGATAATATAATTTTTAATACAAAAAAGCCGTTGCTTTTCGTGAAGAAAAGCAACGGCTTTTTTATTAATATCTTAGAAGATAGTTTTAGCATCTCCTAAGATAGTTTTAGTATCTTAGAAGATGGTTTTAGTATCTTAGAAGATGGTTTTAATATCTTAGAAGATGGTTTTAGCATCTTAGAAGATGGTTTTAGTATCTTAGAAGATGGTTTTAGTATCTTAGAAGATGGTTTTAGTATCTTAGAAGATGATTTTAGTATCTTAGAAGATGGTTTTAATATCTTAGAAGATGGTTTTAATATCTTAGAAAATGGTTTTAGTATCTTAGAAGATGGTTTTAGTATTAAATTACTTGTAAGTATTTAAGGTTCTTTGACAAATTATGTGGAGTGTCCCTGAAAGGGGCAAATATGAATAGCCGTCGGTGTGAGCCGACGGATAGCAAAAGCATTAACCATCTCTGACAGGTATTTCTCATTTGACCCAAAGGAACGCGGATTTAAGGGATTGAATGGATTTATAGATAAACGGATTATTAAAAAGCATAACTTGTTATGCTTTAGCATCTTATATGACCTTATATTGTTTATATAGTTCAATAAAAATTATATGTTGCTTTATTTTAATACTTTTGTCTATAAAAAGATTTTTATTGTCTTTTTTTGGATAAAAAAGGATTTTTATTTGAAAAAAATGTTCCATTTTTTTCAAATTGCTCACTCTATTTTTCAAATGAGAAACTGCTGGTATAATTTCAGATGCATCTCATTTGACGGAATAGGAACACGGATTAACGGATAAGACACTGTAAAAAGGATTTTTTATGACTTTCTTGCAACGTCGTATGATTAGTCCCGTATAGCTGGTAGTTGCCGTTCACGAACGGCAAACCGAAGGTTGATAAACAAGAAAACAAATAACAGGCGCACCGTTTTGCCATTCGTGAATGCCACCTACGATATAGTAGGGACATCTTACGCTGACCCCTTCTGTTATTTCTCACTTTGTGTGTTGCCCGAAACTCCTCTAATGGCAACTACTAACTGTTTGGGCAAACGCCCGAATTGAAATGAATTTTCACAGGTGATAGGTGTTATTTGTACGGTATGCAATATCAAAAAACGATGGCAAACTGCTCGTCTGTATAGCATTTTTGGTTCAAAAAATCGTGTTTGATAGATTTTTTATAATAATTAGTCTAAAATACTATGTAATACAAGGTTGTTGTTATAACTTTGCAGAAAAATTGAATTGGTAAGACGAATTAACGAATGACACAAATCTCCAACTCATAATTATTAACTCATATTAT
>JBOFDK010000045.1:0-32740 GCA_051646925.1 Cellulosilyticaceae bacterium
TATGTACCATTCGTTGTATGGGAATTTAAGCCCTCGGACTACTATATCAAACCAAAGTAGCTTTAAGCAAAATGGAGTAGGATGAACAGGGAATTAAACATACTTTATAGAGTTCTATAAGGTTTTGGCAACGGGAAAAAGCATGAAATTTAAAGTTGGAGACTTGATATTAGGAATCTTTGTAGTAGGACTGATGCTTCTTCTTATTATACCTTTACCAGACCAAATACTTAGTATATTTTTGATACTAAACATCTCAATTGCGACTATGATTTTACTTAGTTCTATTTTTTCAAAAGAAGCACTAGATTTATCATTATTTCCAACGATGCTACTAATTACAACAGCATTTAGACTTGGACTAAATGTTTCATCAACGAAATTAATTTTAAGAGATGCAGATGCTGGAGCCGTAGTAGAAGCTTTTGGGGAATTTATTTCAGGCGGGAATTTAGTTATTGGGGCAATTGTTTTTATCATTATTACGATAGTAAACTTTTTAGTTATTACAAAAGGCTCAGAAAGAGTTGCAGAAGTATCGGCAAGATTTACATTAGATGCTATGCCTGGAAAGCAGATGGCAATTGACGCTGACCTTAACTCAGGGTTTATAGATGAACAAACAGCAAAACAACGACGTAAAAAAATTCAAGATGAGGCAAGTTTTTTTGGTGCTATGGATGGTGCATCTAAATTTGTTAAAAATGATGCCATTGCGGGATTATTAATTTCATTTATTAATATTGCAGGTGGTATTATTTTAGGTGTTGCAATGAATGGCATGGAATTTATGGAAGCATTAAATACATTTACAATATTAACAATTGGAGATGGTTTAGTTAGTGCAATACCAGCACTATTTATATCAATGGCAACAGGTATTCTTGTAACAAAAAATGATCAAGAAAAACCAATGAGTCAAGCGTTACTTGGACAATTTGTATACTCACCTATGGTATTATGCATTGTTGCAGTAGTTTTAATTATTCTAGGCTTATTCACACCAATAGGAATTGCATTAACATTACCTATGGCAATTTTATGGGTGGCAGTAGCAGTAATAATGAATAGAAAAAGTCAAGAGGCAGAAGTAGAAGAAAATATTATGGCAGAAGATGATATAGCAAATGAAATTAGAAAGCCTGAAAATGTTATTTCATTATTACAAGTAGATCCTATTAAACTTGAATTTGGGTATGGAATAATTCCATTAGCGGATGTAAATCAAGGCGGAGATTTATTTGATAGGGTAATAATGATTAGGAGACAAATAGCACTTGAACTTGGAACTATAATGCCTATTATTAGGTTAAGAGATAATATACAATTACCACCAAATACATATAGTATACAAATTAAAGGAACAGAAGTTGCAAGAGGCGATATTATGTTTGATCACTATATGGCAATGAATCCAGGATTTGTAGAAGAAGAAATAGATGGAATAGCTACAACAGAACCAGCATTTGGGTTACCAGCGTTATGGATTACAGAATCACAACGTGAAAAAGCAGAAACACGTGGGTATACAGTAGTTGATTGTCCATCAATTATTGCAACGCATTTAACAGAAGTTATTAAATCACATCTTGCAGAACTATTAAGCCGCCAAGATGTGCAAACATTATTAAATCATGCAGGTGAACAACATAGTGCATTAATTAGTGAATTAACGCCTAAATTATTAGGGCTTGGAGAAATACAAAAAGTATTGGCAAACTTATTAGAAGAAGGAATATCTATTAGAGATTTGGTGTCAATTTGTGAAATATTAGCAGATTATGCTCCAACTGTTAGAGATACCGATTTATTAACAGAGTACGTACGCCAAGGATTAGCACGTCCTATTTCAAATAAGATTTTCACAGAGCAATTAAATCAAGTAATTACATTAGACCCAGCGCTAGAACAAATAATTATGGATAATGTGCAGCATACAGAACAAGGAGCATATGTATCGATTGACCCTAAAGTATTACAAGAAATAATCCAAGGGTTAAAAAAAGAAGTATCAAAACTAACATCGGTAGGATTATCACCAATAGTTTTGACATCTCCTATTGTTCGTATTTATTTTAAACAATTAACAAAACAATACATGCCAGATTTAGTTGTTATTTCTTATAATGAAATTACACCTAATGTAGAAATACAATCGATAGGAATGGTGAATGTTGTATGAGAATTTTAAAAATTAAAGGAACAAATGAAACAATAATAAATGAACAAATAAAAAAAGAATACGGTGACAGTGCAATTATAATAAGCAAACAAGAAGAAAAAAATCCAGGAATAATTGGTTTTTTGAAAAAAAAATCAATTATTATAACGGTTGCTGTAGAAGATGAAGAAAATCAAAAAAACGAATTAAAACAAGGTGAAGAAGTAGAAGTTATAGACGAAAATGAAATAAGTATACCAAAAAACAAAGTAGAAATAAAAAGCACTCAAATGATGGAGCAGTTGCAGATTCAAATAGAAGAACTTAAACAAGATATTAATGAAGTGAAAAAAATAAATACAACTGATATAATTCAAAAAAATAATACGGAAAAACTAACTACGCTTAAAAAAGAAGAAATTTCAGAAAATAACTATATTAAGCCAATGATTAATAGCTTAAAAGAAGAAGGTGTTAGTGATGAAGTGTGTAAATATATTTTCGAAAATTTAGACAAAGTAGAAGATATTGGAACATTAGCACATCGTTTGTATGATAATATGATGGAAATTTTACCAGTAGCAAAAAATGAACTAGTAGAACCAATTATATTTTTTGTAGGAGCAACAGGTGTTGGAAAAACGACAACACTTGCAAAAATAACAGCTGATCAAGTACTTAACAAAGAAAAAAAGATAGTACTATTTACAGCAGATACGTACAGAATAGCGGCTATTGAACAACTTAGAACATACGCTGAAATTTTAGATGTGCCGATTGAAACGATATATTCAAAAAATGATTTGAAAAATTATAAAGAAAAGTGGAATGAAGCACATCATATTTTTATAGATGTAGCAGGAAGATCACATAAAAATCATTCACAAATAGAGGAAATAAAAGAACTTTTGGAAAGTGTTGAAAAAAAACATGTATATTTAGTGATTACGATGAGTACAAATTACAAAGATGCAAAAAAAATTATAGATGTGTACAAAAACTTAACAACTTCAATTCAACTTATTATAACTAAAATGGATGAAACAGATGATATAGGTAATTTGATGAATATAGCTTACTATGCTAAATGTCCAATTGCATATGTAACAGTTGGGCAAAATGTACCAGATGATATTGAACCGTTTCAACAAGATGAATATGTTAAAAAGTTGCTAGGGAGAATAAAATATGAATGATCAAGCACAAATTTTGAGAAATATGGTGGTACAGGCAAAAGAAGAAAAACCATCTAAAATGAAAATTATTACTGTAACAAGTGGAAAAGGTGGAGTAGGAAAAAGTAACTTCACAACTAATATAGCAGTAGCACTTAGTCAGTATAATAAATCACCAATTATTATAGATGCAGATTTTGGATTAGCAAATGTTGAAATTATATATGGACAAAGACCAAAATATAATTTATCACACTTGATTCAAAAGCAATGTAATGTAAGTGATATTATAACAAAAACACCATATGGCGTATCATTTATATCGGGCGGCTCAGGAGTTAAAGATATGCTCTTTTTAAAACAAGATCAAATTGACTATATAGCAAATGAACTTGGGACGTTAGAACAAATGACAGATATTTTGCTTATAGATACAGGGGCAGGTATTAACGATACTGTAGTTAGATTTAGCGAGCTTGCAGATGAAATTTTCATGGTAGTAACACCAGAACCGGCATCTATTACAGATGCATACGCACTAATTAAAACACTTGTTAAAGACTTTAATTTAAAGCCATGTATTAAAGTTATTATAAATAAAGCAGTTTCAAAAAAAGAGGCTCATGAAGTTTTTCACAAAATTAGTTATGTTAGTTTAGAATTTATGCAAACAGAATTGATTTATGCAGGATATGTACCATATGATTCTAAATTATTTGAAGCGGTAAAATGTCAAAAACCAGTTTTGGTATATGATGAAAAATGTGCATCGAGTAATGCGTACAAAGCAATTGCGAGAGCTATTCTTCAAATTGAAGAAAAGTTACCACATAAAATGAGCTGGAAAGAAAAAATAAAAAAAACGTTCAGAAAATAGAATAGAACGCTGTAATAAAGTATGTTGTAAAAAAGTTGAAATTATTTAAAAATAATATATTATTATATACATAAGGTTAAATAAAAAGGCATAAGTATATTTAGTTAATAAATGTTTAATATAACGTTTAGGTTGATATAAGTAAAGGGGAAAAATTATTATATAACGAATAATTATCACGTTATTGTATTATTAATAGTTAATTAAAAAAATATTAAAAGTATTTTTTAAATAATAGGGGGATAGAAACTATGGATATGAACCAATATTTGCAAATTTTTATAGAAGAATCCGATGATAATTTACAAAGTTTAAATGAGCATTTATTAAATCTGGAAAAAGAACCAAATGATATGCAAATTCTAAATGAAATTTTTCGTGTTGCCCATACATTAAAAGGGATGGCAGGAACTATGGGATTTGTGAAAATGCAAAAATTAACACATAGTCTTGAAAATGTTTTATCGGAAATACGTAATGGAAAAATACACGTTAATTCAAATATGTTAGATATTATGTTTAAATGTTTAGATGCATTAGAGAATTATGTAAAAGAAATTACAACATCATCGCAAGAAGGAAATAATGATTATCAAGAATTGGTAGAAGCACTAGAAATTATTGTAGATGGTAAAGCAAAAGAAAATGTTACAAATAATAGAGAAATAACTGATATAGATAGTAGCAAGAAAAAAATGATTTTGACAGATACACAAATTAATTTAGTAGATGCTGCAAAAGAGCAAGAATTAAATGTTTTTGAAATTAATATTACATTATCAAAAAGTTGTGTTTTAAAAGCAGCACGAGCGTTTATAGTATTTAAAGAATTAGGTGATATGGGTGAAATAATTCATGCAGTACCAGAGGTTCAAGATATTGAAGATGAA
This sequence comes from Cellulosilyticaceae bacterium, assembly GCA_051646925.1. Classification (GTDB taxonomy): domain Bacteria; phylum Bacillota; class Clostridia; order Lachnospirales; family Cellulosilyticaceae; genus JBOFDK01. The sequence goes on from JBOFDK010000045.1 coordinate 5,104, forward strand.
AAATTTGATCATTCATTTGATATTTTATTGCTAACAAAAGAAGATAAAGAAAGCGTAGAAAAATGCATTTTACAGGTGATGGATATTGAAACTGTATATATTAACAGTTTTGAAAATGAAGAAATAATAGAAACAGTAGACAAAATAGAAAATAATGATAAAGAAGATTACATAAAAGAAGAAACTAGTGAAGAAAAAATACAAGTAAAAAATGAAAAAGAAGTTGAAAAGAAAGAGACAAATGCAAATAATTCAAAACAACAAGTAGCAGGAAAAAGTGTTAGGGTAAGTATTGAGCGTCTTGATACACTTATGAACCTAGTGAGTGAACTTATTATAGTAAAAACTCAATTAGAAGGTATTCAAGATACAAATGAACAAGAATCTGAGAATTACAGTGATTCTATTGAATATCTTGAACGTGTAACATCAAACTTACATGATGCAGTTATGAAGGTTAGAATGGTGCCGGTGGAAACAGTATTTAATCGTTTCCCAAGGATGATTCGTGATATTTCACGTAACTTAAATAAAGATATTAATCTTGTTATGCTAGGAGAAGAAACGGAATTAGATAGAACCGTTATTGATGAAATTGGAGATCCACTTATACATTTGCTAAGAAATGCAGCAGATCATGGTTTAGAAACAACAGAGGAAAGAATAAGAGCTGGAAAAGACCCTAAAGGGACTATTAAATTACAAGCATACCAAGATGGTAATAGCGTTATTATTGAAGTGATCGATGACGGAAAAGGTATTGATGCAGATAAAATACGTGAAAAATCACTGAAAAAAGGACTTATAACAAAAGAAGAAGCACAAACCATGTCTGAACAAGAGATTATAGAATTACTGTTCAAACCAGGATTTAGTACATCAGAGAAAATTACAGATTTATCAGGACGTGGTGTAGGCTTAGATGTAGTTAAAAGCAAAATTACTGCATTAGGGGGCCATACAGAAATAAAAACCCAATTAGGTGAAGGAAGTAAATTTGTCGTTAGACTACCATTGACACTTGCTATAATTCAAGCTTTGATGGTAACAATAGGGCAAGAAAAATATGCAATTCCATTAGGTAACATTCAAAATATTGAAGATATAAATAAAACAGATATTAAGTTAGTACAAAAACAAGAAGTTATTGTTTTGAGAAATCAAGTTATTCCGATTTTAAAACTTCATGATGTTTTAGGTGTAGAAGAAACAGATAAAGAGAAGATAATGGCTGTAATTATTAAAAAAGGTGAAAAACAAATAGGATTTATTGTAGATGCACTTATAGGACAGCAAGAAATCGTAATAAAACCTCTAGGAAAATATTTACGACATATTAATATGATTGCAGGTGCTACTATATTGGGTAATGGTGAAGTTGCATTGATCCTAGACATTAATACATTAGTATAGGGAAGGGAGAAGTATAATGGAAAACGAATATAGCAAGGGAAGACAATTTGTTATTTTTAAATTAGATGTACAACTTTATGGAATTGATATTCAAGATGTGCAAATAATTGAACGTATAAAAAGTATTATGCGGGTACCTAAAACACCTAAATGGATTAAAGGCGTTATGAATTTAAGAGGAGAAATTATCCCAGTAGTTGATTTAAGAATACAATTTAATTTAGCAAGTAAAGAATCAGATGAAGATACACGAATTATCATAGTCAAAACAGATGATAACATGGTAGGAATTATTGTTGATAGTGTAGAAGAAGTTATAGAGTTAGAAGAAAACGAAATTGAACAAGTACAAAATGTTCAAGGAAAAATGAATATGAATCATATACTAGGGGTAGCAAAAATTCAAAAAGATAATGAAATAATAACAGTATTAAATTTAACAAACATTATAGAAGATGCATTTGAAAACTAAAAAATAAAGTAAAAAAAGCAAGTACAAACAAATTATGAAGTTGAACTATATGTTAGTGCTTGCTTTTTTATTTTAAATAGATAAATTTTTAATAAAAAGAGTAATATAAAATTAAATAATTCTAATGAAATAGGGTGATTTTAGTGTATAGTAAAAGCGACTTGTTATGGGAAAAATACAACTTAAAAAAAGATGCACAAATTAAATCAGAAATTATAGATCACTACGTATATCTTATAAAACTTGTTGCAGGGCGACTAGGTATGTACTTAAATCATTATGTAGATATAGATGATTTAGTGGGGTATGGTGTAATAGGACTCATTGATGCAATAGATAAATTTGATAGTACAAAAAATGTTAAATTTGAAACATATGCATCACTGCGCATTCGCGGAGCAATTTTAGATGAAATTAGAAAATTAGACTGGGTACCTAGAAGTTTACGAAAAAAACAAAAAGATTTATATAAAATGATGGCAGTATTAGAAAATAAATTAGGACGTTCACCAACAGAAACAGAAATGGCAGAATACCTAGAAATATCATTAGAAGAATATTATCAATTACAACGAGATAGTAACGTTGCAGCATTAGTTTTTATTGAAGACTATCAAATACAGGCAGAATCGGTGTTAGATGATATGTCAAAAACACCTGATTTTAAATTACAACAAAAAGAAATTACAAAAATTTTGATAGATGAAATTAATAAATTGCCAGAACGTGAAAAAATAGTTGTTACATTATATTATTTTGAAGAACTAACATTAAAAGAAATAAGTGCCACTTTATCAGTTTCAGAATCACGTATTTCACAATTACATACTAAAGGGGTTTCACGATTGCGTCAAAAATTTGAGCAATACAATATTATGATGCCATTGTAATATTGTATTACTGTAAAAATATTAAATTATAAATCAGCGAAACAGACATTTAAAAACAAAGGAGAAAACATGTGATTACAATACAAAACATGCCATATATAAGCCTTATATGGACAGGTGTTGGATTTTTTATAATGTTAATAAGTATTATTGTTTTAGCATATCAAAATAGCAAATATGAAGAACAATTTACGGAGTATAGTGAAAAAACAATAAAAAATAAAGCAGAAGAACTATTTTCATATTTTCTTGAAGAAGAAAAAGAAAAAAAAGAAGTAGAACAAAATGTAATTATTTCACAAATGGAACCAAAAAAATCAAAAGAAATGCAACAAGATGGGCAATATGACGAAATAATTCGTTTATACGATGAAAAAATGACGATAGAAGACATAGCAAAGCAAATGAAAATGGGGGTTGGCGAAGTGCAATTGTTTTTAACACTTTACCTTATGAGATAAAATATGAAAAAAAGAGAAAATTGGACATATTTATTAATTGGAATAGGTTGTGGTTTTGTAGTGTCGGGTATTTTTATGGTAGTAATATCACTAAAAATTGGACAAGAAGTCGAACATATTAACAATATAAATAAACAGGAAATACAAAAATTAAGTAATCAATTAATAAATTTAGAAAAAGAAATACTGGAAAAAGAAAAATTACAAGAAAAAGAAATACAAGAAAAAGAACTGCAAGAAAAAGTGGAAAATACAAATAAGAACAATTTAGATGAACAAATAAGTGATGCTCAGACTGAGGAAAAAGAAAAAATTAAAGTAGTAATTCCGTCATATTATGACTCAGTACAAATAACAAAATATTTAGAGAAAAATGGCATTGTTGAAGACGGAGAAAAATTACACGAAATGATTAAAGAACAAAAAAAGACGACAAAATTAAGGACTGGAACGCTATATTTTAATGAGAATGCTTCAAATAGTGAAGTATTAGACGTTTTATTAGGGAAAAATAATTAATAATGGGATTTGCTATTGTATTATAGAAAAAAATATGTTACACTTTGTAGCGAAAATAAAAACACACGTGATGAAGGATGCCTATGGTGCTTATTAAGATAAAGCTATACATTTTCATCGCGGAGGAAAAAACCAGGAGGCAATAAAATGAGCGTAATTTCAATGAAACAACTTTTAGAAGCGGGTGTACATTTCGGACACCAAACAAGAAGATGGAATCCAAAAATGAAGGAATACATCTTTACAGAAAGAAATGGTATTTATATCATTGACCTTCAAAAAACAGCTAAAAAAATTGATGAAGCATATGCAGTAATTCGTCAAGTTGGAGAAGAAGGCGGGAAAGTATTATTTGTTGGTACAAAAAAACAAGCACAAGATTCTATCAAATCTGAAGCTGAGAGAAGTGGTATGTACTACGTTAACCAAAGATGGTTAGGTGGAATGCTTACAAACTTTTCAACAATCAAAAGTCGTGTAGCACGTCTTAAGCAATTAGAAACAATGTCAACAGATGGAACATTTGAAGTACTTCCTAAAAAAGAAGTTATTGAACTTCGTAAAGAAATGGACAAACTAGAAAAGAACCTTGGTGGTATTAAAGAAATGAAACAATTACCAGACCTAATGTTCGTAGTTGATCCAAGAAAAGAAAAAATTGCAATTCAAGAAGCACATATTCTTGGAATTCCAGTAGTATCAATTGTTGATACAAACTGTGATCCAGAAGAAGTAGATTACGTTATTCCAGGTAACGATGATGCAATCCGTGCGGTTAAATTAATTGTTGCAAAAATGGCTGATGCTATTATTGAATCAAATCAAGGTGAAATTTTTGAAGTAGAAAATAAAGAAGAACAAAACAGCGAAGTTGTAGCAGCAACTGCTGAATAATATATACAAACTGGAGGTCGTTAAAATGGCAATTACAGCTGGTATGGTAAAAGAGTTACGTGAAAGAACTGGCGCAGGTATGATGGACTGCAAAAATGTACTAAATGAAGTAGACGGAGATATGGAAAAAGCAATTGAAGTTCTTCGTGAAAAAGGATTAGCAAAAGCAGCTAAAAAAGCTGGACGAGTTGCAGCGGAAGGTCTTGTAAAAGAAGCAGTAGCAGCAGATAACAAATCAGCAGCTATCGTAGAAATCAATTCAGAAACAGACTTCGTTGGAAAAAATGAACAATTTGTAACTTTTGTTAATCAAGTAGCACAAATTGCTCTTGCAAATAAAACAAGTGATGTTGAAGCGTTAAAAGCATTACCATGGATAGATGATGCAACTAAAACTGTTGGTGATGTACTTACAGAAAAAATTGCAACTATCGGTGAGAATTTAACAATTCGTCGTGTTGCGTTCATGTCAACAGAAGGTACTATTGCTGCATACACACATGGTGGTGGAAAAATAGTTGCTCTTGTAGATGTAGATGCAGATGGTGCTAAAGCAGTTGAAGTAGGTAGAAACGTTGCTATGCAAATTGCAGCTGTTAATCCTGAATATATTTCAATGGATGAAGTAGCAGACGAATACAAAGCTAAAGAAAAAGAAATTTTATTAAACCAAGCAATGAATGAAAACCCAGAAAAACCACAAAATATCATTGAAAAAATGATTATTGGTCGTTTAAACAAACAATTAAAAGAAGTTTGTTTGTTAGAACAAGAGTATGTTAAAGATCCAGATTTTACAGTAGCTAAATATGTTGCAAATGAATTAGGTAAAGAGTCAGCTATCAAAGCGTTCGTACGTTTTGAAACTGGTGAAGGTATCGAAAAGGTAGAAGAAGATTTTGCAGCAGAAGTTGCTAAACAAATTAATGGTTAATTAAATAAAAAAAAGGGAGGCGATATGTCTCCCCTTTTTTTAGGAAAAAGTGAAAAAATACGTCTAGAAATATAACAGATTTTATGGTACAGTAATTATTAGCAGGAAGGTGAAGAAAATGCAAAAATTTAATCGAGTACTTGTCAAGCTAAGTGGAGAAGCATTAGCAGGCTTAGCTGGAAAAGGGTTTGATCACGAAATTATTACCCGTGTTGTTAAAGAACTTAAAGTTTTAGTAGAGCAGGGGAAAGAAGTTAGTGTGGTAATCGGGGGAGGAAATTTTTGGCGTGGAAGATCATCTGGTTCTATGGATCGAACAAAAGCAGATCAAATAGGAATGTTGGCAACAGTTATGAATGCAATTTATGTAGCAGATGTATGTCGTGCAGAAGGATTATCTAGTGTTGTGCAAACACCGTTTCAAATCGGAAATATGACTGAACTTTTTTCAAAAGATAGCGCTATGCTACATATGAAAAATAAGACAGTTGTTTTTTTTGCAGGTGGAACAGGACATCCATTCTTTTCGACAGATACAGGTGCGGCACTAAGAGGTTGTGAAATAGAAGTCGATGCACTTTTATTTGCAAAAAATATTGATGGTATTTATGATAGTGATCCGAAACTGAATCCAAATGCTAAAAAATTTGAAAAAATTTCTTGCAACGAAGTATTAGCGCGTGATTTAAAAGCGATTGATGCGGCAGCTGCGACGTTATGTATCGATCAAAAATTACCTATCGTAGTATTTGATTTAGGTGAAGTTAACGGAATTATTCGCGCTGCTGATGGCGAAGAAATTGGTACTTTAATATATGCAGAATAAATGCTAGGAGGAGCTATATGAAAGAACAATTAAATAAATATGAAGAAAAAATGCAAAAATCAATTCAATCATTATTAGAGGAATTTAACACGATTAGAGCAGGTCGTGCAAATCCACATGTACTAGATAGATTAACAGTTGAATATTATGGAGCACAAACACCAATTGCGCAAGTTGGAAATATTAGTGTTCCAGAAGCAAGAATTCTTCAAATTCAGCCATGGGATACGACTGTTTTAAAAGCTGTTGAAAAATCAATTAATGAATCAGATTTAGGTATCAATCCATCAAATGATGGTAAAGTTATACGTCTGATTTTCCCAGAATTAACAGAAGATCGTCGTAAAGAATTAACAAAAGAAATAAAGAAAAAAGGTGAAAATGCAAAAGTAGCTGTTCGTAATGTTAGAAGAGAAGCATTAGAAACTTTTAAAAAAATACAAAAAAACAATGAAATGAGTGAAGATGAACTCGCATTGGCAGAAGTTAGTGTACAAAAACTTACAGATAAATGCGTAGAGGAAATCGATCGCCATATTGAGGCTAAAAACAAAGAGATTTTATCAGTTTAGTCATCAAATTAACAAAACTCCTCTAATGAGGAGTTTTGTTGTATTTAGGGAGGTTAAGTGAAATGACACAAAAAAACAGTCTAAAACATGTTGCAATTATAATGGATGGAAATGGACGTTGGGCTAAAAAACATGGTCAAACAAGAAATCAAGGGCACCAAAAAGGTGCTGAAGTATTACGTTGCATTAGTGAGCATGCTAATAAACGGGGGATTCAAATTTTAACAGTATATGCTTTTTCAACGGAAAATTGGAAACGTCCAGAAGAAGAAGTACAAGGACTAATGAAATTATTGAAAAAATATTTAAACAATCATATTAAAGATGCAAAAAAAAATAATATTAAGTTTAAAATTTTAGGAGATAAAGAAGGATTACCTGCAGATATTAGAGCGAAAATAATAGAACTTGAAAACGTTACAGCAGATAAAACTGAAATGACTGTGAATCTAGCAATTAATTACGGAGGACGTAATGAGATTGTTCGTGCAATGAAAAAAATTGCACAAGAAACAAAACAAGAAAATTTTGATGCTGAAACTATTACAGAAGATTATATCGCTAGTTATTTGGATACAGATGGATTACCAGATCCAGATTTGATGATTAGAACAAGTGGAGAACAAAGAATAAGTAATTTTTTAACTTGGCAGTTAGCATATAGTGAATTTTATTTTACGGAATGTCTTTGGCCAGATTTTACAGTAGAGCAATTTGATCATGCATTAGAAGTTTTTGAACAAAGACAAAGACGTTTTGGAAAGAGTGAATAGGGGGGGAATTGTGATAACACGTGTATTAACAAGCGTTGTAGGAATACCTTTTGTAATTTTATTAATGGCGATAGGCTCACCTTACTTAGAGTTATCAGCTTGTGTAGTAGCGCTTATTGGTATTTATGAATTTTACCATATGATGAACCAAAAATATAATACTATACCATGGATAGGATATATAATGGCTATTATATATATATTATTTTTGGGATATTTTGTTAATCAGTTTTTAATGTATATGACAATTCTTGTATTAAGTGGATTAGTTACGATGGTAATATTTCATCCTAAATATTCTATAGCAGATATTTGTATTACATTATTTGCACCGATATATGTTGCTGTATTTTTGGGATTTATTGTACTAATACGTAGAATGGATTATGGTGTGTTTTTGGTATGGCTTATTTTTGTAAGTGCTTGGGGAAGCGATACTTGTGCCTACTTTGCAGGTAGTATGTTTGGAAAGCATAAATTAGCGCCATTATTAAGTCCTAAAAAAACAGTAGAAGGTGCTATTGGTGGCGCTTTAGGAGCTGTTGTGATTGCATATATATATATAACAGTATGTAATTATTTTAAAGATATTGAATTATTCGTAAATCATAGTGTGCAATTATTAATTATAGTATTTTTTGCAGCGATTATTTCACAAATTGGAGATTTGGCAGCATCTAGTATTAAGAGAAATATCGGAGCAAAAGATTTTGGAAATATATTTCCAGGACATGGCGGTGTATTAGATCGTTTTGATAGCATTTTATTCGTTGCGCCTTTTATATATTTTATGCTTCAAATTATAGGATAAAATATAATGAAACATCAGAAGTGATGGAAAAAACAGGAGATTGTTATGGAAAGAAAAAAAATTAGTATTCTAGGATCTACAGGCTCTATTGGAACCCAGACATTAGAGGTTATTAAAGAAGACAAAACACTCGAAGTAGTAGGCTTATCGACTAATGTTAATATTGAGCTTTTAGAAAAACAAATTGAAGAGTTCAAACCTAAACTTGTTTGTGTTATGAATAATGAAAAAGCAACTATTTTGAAAAAAAGATTAAATGAAAAGCAATGTGAAACTAAAGTTGTAACAGGAATGGATGGACTTGTTTTAGTAGCAACGATAGAAGATGTCAATATTGTTTTAACCGCAGTAGTTGGAATGATAGGTTTAGTTCCAACAATCGAGGCAATTAAAGCTAAAAAAACAATTGCTTTAGCAAATAAAGAAACACTTGTAACAGCAGGTGAACTTGTAATGGAACTTGCAAGAGAATATGGTGTTAAAATTTTACCTGTAGATAGTGAGCATTCAGCAATTTTTCAAGCATTAAGGGGTAATGATAGTGAGATGGTTGAAAAACTTATTTTAACAGCATCAGGTGGGCCATTTAGAGGCTATACTAAAAGTCAATTAGAAGAAGTAAATGTTGAAGATGCACTTAATCATCCAAATTGGAGCATGGGAAATAAAATAACAATTGATTCTGCTACTATGATGAATAAAGGCTTAGAAGTTATTGAAGCAAAATATCTATTTGATGTTAAAATCGAAGAAATTGAAATTGTTATTCATAAAGAAAGTATAATTCATTCAATGGTTGAATATAAAGACGGTTCAACTATGGCGCAATTAGGAATGCCAGATATGAGACATCCGATTAGTCATGCATTATATTATCCAAATAGGCATAGTGCGCCGTATATTCCAAAACTTGATTGGACAACGATAAAGAGCATGCACTTTGAAAAACCCGATATTGATGTTTTTCCATGTATTAAATATGCATACGATGCATTAAAATGTGGTGGAACTATGCCGGCGGTTCTTAATGCCGCTAATGAAATTGCAGTAGAGGCATTTTTAAATAAAAAAATTTCCTTTACGAAAATTCCACAAATAATTCATGAAGCGATGAAAGAACACATATGTATAGATAAACCAAGCCTTCAAGAAATATTAAAATCAGATTTGTGGGCTAGAGAGTTTTCGAAAGAGAGGATAGAGGGGCAATGGCAAAAATTATAATGATTATATTAATGTTTGCACTTATTGTTGTAGTACATGAGTGGGGGCATTTTATAGCAGCTAGAATGTTTAAAGTAAATGTTAATGAATTTGCTATAGGGATGGGACCAAAGCTTTGGTCAAAACGTAAAGGGGAAACGTTATATACAGTACGTGCATTGCCAATTGGTGGATTTTGCGCGATGGAAGGTGAAAATGGGGAGTCTGTAGAAAAAGGTGCATTGTTCTCGAAAAAGCCTTGGCAAAAACTTATTATTTTTGCAGCAGGTGCGATTATGAACTTTTTACTTGCATGGATTATTTTCACATTGATAATAGGTTATAACGGTTATATAAGCAATAAAGTATCTAAAGTTGAAGAAAATTCACCGGCTTGGAGTGCAGGACTTAAAGCCGATGATCGTATAATTGAAGTTGATGGCCAAAAAGTAAATTCTTTAGATGATATAATACAAGAAGTTAAAAATCAAGATAAAGTATATGAATTTACAGTAGTGAATCAAGATAAAGAACAACGTTATATTCAGATAAAAGCAGCTAAAATGGATGATGGAACTACTAAATTTGGATTTACAGCAGCAAGAGAACACGGCAACATTTTTAGAATGATTACAGAAGGATTTAAGACGACAGGCTTAGTTATAAAACAGACATTTGTAAGTTTTATAGAACTTATTACAGGGCGAGTTGGTATAGATCAATTGGCTGGTATTGTAGGTGTAGTCCAAATTACATCAGACGTTTGGAATGAAGGAATACAAGTAAGTTTAGTTGCTGCAGTTATGAATATGTTATATATTGCGGGTATATTATCAGCAAATTTAGGTGTATTTAATTTATTACCAATTCCAGCACTTGATGGTGGACGTATTTTCTTTTCACTAATAGAAGTTATAAGACGCAAACCGATTAATCCTGAAAAAGAAGGAATGATTCATTTTGTAGGGTTTGCACTTTTAATGACATTAATGGTAATTGTATTATATAATGATATAATGAGGATATTTGGATGATTAATACTCGGGAAAAAACACGTGTTGTGAACGTTGGGAAATTGTCTATAGGGGGTAATAATCCAATTATTATTCAATCAATGACAAATACAAAAACACATGACATAGAAGAAACGATAAAACAAATTCATGAATTAGAAGAAGCAGGATGTGAAATTGTACGAGTAGCGGTTCCTGATGAAAGAGCCGCGAAAAGTTTAGAAAAAATAATTACAAAAGTACATGTTCCTATAGTGGCAGATATACATTATGATCATAAATTAGCGCTTATGGCAATTGAAAATGGTGTTCAAAAACTTCGCATTAATCCAGGAAATATAGGTGATAAAGCACGTGTAGTTGAAGTTGTATCTAAAGCGCAAAGGTATAATGTGCCTATAAGAATAGGTGTAAATTCGGGGTCAATAGAAAAAGAACTTTTGAAAAAATATGGCAATCCAACAGCAGAAGCAATGGTAGAAAGTGCAGTTAAAAACATAAATATTTTAGAAGAAATGGATTTTCAAAATATTATTGTTTCTCTAAAAGCATCAACTATTCCACTAGCAACGGAGGCATATACATTATTTGCCGAAAAATACAAATATCCATTGCATGTTGGTATAACAGAAGCTGGAACATGGTATAGAGGCACTGTTAAATCATCGGTAGGATTAGGTGCTATTTTATCGAGAGGGATAGGAAATACAATAAGAGTGTCATTAGCAGATAATCCAGTTCAAGAAATACAATGTGCTAAAACAATTCTTGAATCTCTAGAATTACGAAAATTTGGAGTTGAAATTATAGCCTGCCCGACGTGTGGTAGAACATGTATCGATTTAGTTAAACTTGCACAAGAGGTTGAAAAAATTACGCAACATATAAAAACACCACTTAAAATAGCAGTGATGGGGTGTGTAGTAAATGGACCTGGAGAAGCAAGAGAAGCAGACATTGGTATAGCTGGTGGAAAAGGCGAAGGACTGATTTTCAAAAAAGGCGAAATTGTTCGAAAAGTAAAAGAAGAAGAACTTATTTCAGCATTAATGGAAGAAATTAAGGATTTATGTGAATAGAGTCTTGATTTTTAAAAGGATTCATATTATAATTTTCAGTATAAAATGGTGATGTTGACAGAAGAGTGGGTGTATGCCCACTCTTTCTATATGCATAGATGAATAGTTCATAAATAATCAGCAAAACTATTAGTAGGAAGGATGATTAGATGAATAAAAAAGAAATTGTAGAACGAGTTGAAAACTATTTAAAACCTATTACAGATGGTTTTAATTATGAAATTGTAGATGTTGAATTTATAAAAGAAGGTCCAACATTTTACCTAAGACTTTACATTGATAAAGAAGAAGGTATTACAATTGATGATTGCAAAAAAACAAGCCGAGCAATTGAGGCTGTATTAGATGAAAATGACCCAATTGAAGTACCTTACGTTTTAGAAGTAAGTTCACCTGGGTTAGATAGAATTATAAAAAAAGATACAGATTTTGAACGTTTTAACGGACAAGTTGTAGATGTTAAATTATATGAAGCTATAAATAAACAAAAAAAGATACAAGGTGTATTAAAAAGTAAAGATAGTAATATGTTGGTTATTTCAGATGAAAATGATGAAATAATAGAAATTCCAATTAAAAATATAGTACAAGTAAGACTTGCGATTTTATTTTAATTGTAGTTGTAAAGTGAAATAAAGGAGGAACATTAATGAATCAAGAGTTTATTACTGCGATTGATCAAATTGCAGAATCAAAAGGAATTAATCGTGCAATATTATTTGACGCGATTAGACAATCAATCGAAGCGGCGTGCAAAAAACATTTCGGAAATACAGGAAGTACAAAGCAAAATGTTCGTGTTGATATTAATGAAGTTACAGGTGATGTAAATGTATATGCTATTAAAACAGTAGTGGAAGATGACGACGTTTTAGTACCATCGGCTGAAATATCTTTAACAGATGCAAAAAATATGAATCCAATTATGGCATTAGGTGATATGATAGATGTTGAGATTACACCACGTAACTTTGGACGTATTGCAGCGCAAAATGCAAAACAAGTAGTTATTCAAAAAATTAAAGAAGCAGAACGTCAAATGGTTTATGAAGCATATAGTGAAAAACTAAATGATATCGTAAAGGGAAGTGTATTACGCAAAGAAAAGAATGGATATGTTGTTCAATTAGAACATACAGAAGCATCGTTACCATATTCAGAAGCAATGATGAATGAAAATTTTGATAATGAAGAAGATCAAGCTTCTGCGATGATGAAACGTAGTTTCTACGTATTTAATGTAAAAGATTTCAATAAAAATGAAATGAAACCTGAAGGTAAACAAAAAGGTGGAGCACAGGTTATATTATCAAGAACACATCCAGACTTAGTGAAACGCTTGTTTGAACAAGAAGTTGTAGAAATTAAAGACGGAACTGTTATTATTAAAAGTATTGCACGTGAGGCGGGGTCGCGTACAAAAATTGCTGTATTTTCAAATGATCCTGCGATTGATCCTGTAGGGGCATGCGTAGGTGAGCGTGGAAAACGTATCAATGCTATTGTCCAAGAATTATCAGGAGAAAAAATAGATGTAGTACGATATAGCGAAGATCCAAAAGAATTTATCGAGGCAGCATTAAGCCCAGCAAAAGTTATGAGTGTTACGCTAGAAGAGACGGAAACTGAAAAAGGTTGCGAACGTAATGCAAAAGTTATTGTTCCGGACAATATTTTAACACTTGCCATCGGTAAAGGTGGGCAAAATGTACGATTAGCAGCAAAGCTAACAGGCTGGAAAATAGATATTAAAAGTGAGCCATCACCAGAAGAGGCTCCAGTAGAGGAGTAGATTTAATGAAAACTAAAAAAATTCCTTTACGCAAGTGCACAGGGTGCAATGAAATGAAAAATAAAAAAGAATTGATGAGAGTCGTAAAAGATAGCGAAGGTGTTTTTTCTTTAGATTTTACGGGAAAAAAGGCAGGAAGAGGAGCTTATCTTTGCAAAACAGCTGAATGTTTAGATAATGCAGAAAAAACAAGAGGATTAGAACGTTCATTTAAAACAGCAGTTGGAAAAGAAATTTATCAAAACTTAAGAAAAGAGTTCAATGAAAATGAATAATAAACGCATTTATCAACTTATGGGAATATGTCAAAAAGGAAGATTGCTAGTATCTGGTGAATTTGCTGTTAAGCAAGCAGTATTAAATAGTGAAGTACATCTTGTTATAGTAGCAGAAGATGCCTCAAATAATACGACAAAATTATTCTATGATAAATGTCAGTATCGTTCGATATCTGTTATTAAATGGAGTACAAAAGAAGAATTAGGGCGTTGTGTTGGAAAAGATGCACGTGCTGTAATTGGTATTACAGATGCAAAATTAGCAAAAAAAGTTATAGAGATGATCGAATGTGATAACTGAAAAATAACAATGGAGGTGGATTCATGTCGAAAATTAGAGTATATGAACTGGCAAAAAGGCTAAATATAAGTACAAAAGAGATTATGATCCAATTGAAGGAGTGTGGTTGTGAAGTTCAGAGCCATATGAGCTCAATAGAAGATCAAGAAGTTAATCTTATTACAAATTATTATAAAGCCAATAAAAAAGAAGAAATTCAACAAAAAGAAGAAAAAGAGCCTAAACCACCACAGTCTATTGAACAAAATTTGGAAAAAGAACAAGTAAAAGAAGAAGTAAAAGAGTTAAATAAAAACCAACAAGTAAAAAAAGAAGTAAAAAAAGAAGTAACGAAACCTAAAAATGCAAATAATACGAATACTGGGAAACCAGCACAAATACCAAATTTGCAAAAAAAATCAAAAAATAATAATAAGAAAAAAAATAAAAAACAGGAAAAGGCAGGCCATATGGGACAAAATAATAGTTATGAAGTAGAAAGCCAACAAGATGAAGAGTTAAAAGTAATAGAAATTCCAAGTATGATAACAGTTAAAAATTTAGGTGATAAACTTGACACATCAGCAACAGAAATAATTAAGATTTTAATGAAACAAGGAAAACTTGCAACGATTAATCAAGAAATTGACTATGATTTAGCAGTACAAGTTGCAGAAGAATTTGGTGTTTTAGTAGAACAAGAAGAAGAAAGAGATTTAGCAGAAGAGATTTTTGGAGAAGTTGTTGACCAAGAAGATCAATTAGTTTCACGTCCACCAGTTGTAGTTGTTATGGGACATGTTGACCACGGTAAAACATCATTACTTGATGCAATACGTTCTTCAAGTGTAACAACACGTGAAGCGGGCGGAATCACTCAGCATATAGGAGCGTATTCAGTAACGTTAAATGGAGAGAAAATTACATTTTTAGATACTCCAGGACATGAAGCTTTTACAGCTATGCGTATGCGTGGAGCGCAAGTAACAGATATTGCAATTTTAGTAGTAGCAGCAGATGATGGTGTTATGCCACAAACTATTGAAGCTATTAATCATGCACGTGCAGCAAATGTACAAATCATTGTTGCAATGAATAAAATGGATAAACCAGGAGCTAATCCTGATCGTGTTAAACAAGAACTTTCAGA
Organism: Cellulosilyticaceae bacterium; assembly: GCA_051646925.1. GTDB lineage: Bacteria > Bacillota > Clostridia > Lachnospirales > Cellulosilyticaceae > JBOFDK01. The sequence continues at coordinate 20,464 of JBOFDK010000045.1, forward strand.
TCAAGGTTTATTAGTAGAAGATTGGGGCGGAGATACAATTTGTGTTCCAGTATCAGCACTTAAACAAGAAGGACTTGATACATTACTTGAAATGATTTTACTTGTAGCAGAAGTTAATGATTACCGTGCAAATCCAAGCAGAAAAGCAAGAGGAACTATTGTAGAGGCAGAACTTGATAAAGGTCGTGGTCCAGTTGCTACAGTATTAGTACAAAGCGGAACATTACGTATTGGTGATCCAATAGTTGCTGGTTGTGCGCATGGACGTATACGTGCAATGATTGATGATAAAGGTAAACAAGTAAAAAAAGCAACACCATCTATGCCAGTTGAAATTTTAGGACTTTCAGAAGTTCCAATAGCAGGAGATGTATTCTATGTTGCAAATAATGACAAACAAGCACGTCAAGTTGCTGAGAAAGTAAAAGCACAAGGACGTGAAAATCTTATACAAGCAACACAAAAAGTATCTTTAGATGATTTGTTTACACAAATTCAAGAAGGTAAAGTTAAAGAATTAAACATTGTTGTTAAAGCAGATGTACAAGGATCAGTTCAAGCTGTAAGACAAAGTTTAGAGAGATTATCAAATGAAGAAGTACGTATTCGTATTATTCATGGTGCAGTTGGTGCAATTACAGAATCAGACGTAATGTTAGCGTCAGCATCAGGTGCGATTATTATTGGATTTAACGTAAGACCTGAGGCAACTACAAGATTAATTGCAGATCGTGAAAAAGTAGACGTTAGACTATACCGTGTTATATACAATGCAATTGAAGATGTTCAAGCAGCGATGAAGGGTATGTTAGATCCAGAGTTCGTTGAGAAAGTAACAGGTCATGCAGAAATTCGTCAAACATTTAAAGTATCAGGAGTAGGAACTGTTGGTGGTGCTTACGTACTTGATGGTAAAATTGCTCGTAATGCAGGTGTACGTATCGTAAGAGATGGTATCGTTGTATACGAAGGAAAATTAACATCATTAAAACGATTCAAAGATGATGCAAAAGAAGTGAATACAGGTTATGAATGTGGTGTTATGTTCGAAAGATTTAACGATCTAAGAGAAGGTGATACTGTTGAAGCATTTATTATGGAAGAAATTCCAAGATAGGAAGAGAGATAATTTATGGCTAACCAACGTATTGTAAAAATAAATGAAGCAATTCGAAAAGAAGTATCAGAAATTGTAAGATCAGAAATCAAAGATCCAAAAGTATCAGAAGCAATGATTAGCGTTGTAGATGTTGAAACTACAACAGATTTGAAAACTGCGAAAGTATATATTAGTGTTTTGCAAGAAAACAAAAAGCAAGATGTTATAGCAGGATTAAAAGCAGCATCAGGTTACATTCGTAGAGAAGTTGCAAAACGTGTTAATTTACGTAATACACCTGAATTTATCTTTAAATTAGATGAGTCTATCGAAAAAGGTATGAAAATGAGTCAAATGATAGATTCTGTTATGAAAGGGATTAAATAAGTATGGTAATTGACGATATTCTAAGTGAATTAGAAGGTTCGGAACATATTTTAATAACTGCCCACACTAACCCCGACGGCGACGCTGTCGGGGCAATGGTGGCTATGGGCCATTTTTGCAAAATTAAAGGAATAAATTATACAGTTTTGCTAGAAGAAAAAAATGAAAAATATGAGTTTTTATTAGAAGATATTGTAACAACTGACAAATATGATGGAATAGTTGATTGTATTTTAGCGTTGGATTGTGGAAATGTAGAGCGTTTAGTTGGATATAATGAATATGTTAATAGTGCAAAAAAAGTTATTGTTATTGATCATCATGTAACTAATACTGGTTATGGGACATATAATTGGGTTGTCTCAAACGCATCATCAACATCAGAACTTATTTATCAATTATTCAAACATGCACATGTTGCAGTATGTCCTAAAATAGCAACGGCATTGTATACGGGTATAATATCAGATACTGGAGGATTTAGACATTCTTGCACACAGTCATCAACACACAATATTGTAGCGGAATTAATGGAAACAGAATTTGATTTTACTATGATATATAATAATCTCCTTTGTACTAAAAGTTTAACAACTATAAAAATACAAAATAGTGCTGTTGAAAACATGATTGAAGTTAAAGAAGGTATATATCTTTCATATATAACAAAAGAACAAATGCTAAAAGTCAATGCTAAATCAGATGACTTAGGAAGCGTTGTTGGATTTTTGAAAAGTATAGAAAATATTAATGTCATTGCATTTATATATGAAAAAGATGACAATATTTATAAATTAAGTACGAGAAGTGACGTGCCGTATAATATGGCGGAATTTTGTCAGCAATTTGATGGTGGAGGACATGAACGTGCTTCAGGTGCTACATTAAGAGGTAGTTTAAATCAGGTTATAGAGATGACAAAAGAGGCATTGCTCGTGTTAGAATAAAACTAGCAGGTGAAGAAATGATACATGGTATAATTAATATACGTAAAGAAAAAGGCTTTACATCACATGATGTTGTTGCAAAAGCAAGAGGTATTTTAAGAGAACGAAAAATTGGTCATACAGGAACGTTAGATCCAGATGCTACTGGAGTATTGCCGATATGTATAGGTAAGGCGACTCGTATTGTTCCTTACTTGACTGAAGCAGATAAATGTTATGAGGCAGAAGTTATATTAGGTGCGTATACGACAACTGAAGATGCAACAGGTGAAATAACTGAAACTTTTGAAGTAAATGTAACAAAACAACAAATTCAAGATGTAGTAGAATCATTTATCGGAAATTATACGCAGGTGCCGCCTATGTATTCTGCGATAAAAATAAATGGTGTTAGACTTTATGAATTAGCAAGACAAGGAATTGTAGTAGATAGGCCATCAAGAGATGTTATGATTTATGAATGTGACATAATAAAATGGGTGGATGAAAAACGTTTTTATATTCGAGTTAATTGTTCAAAAGGTACTTATATTAGAACACTTTGCACAGATATAGGCAAAAAACTTGGATGCGGAGCGTATATGGGTGATTTAGTTCGAACAAGAGTTGATAACTATGACTATGAAAATAGTATAACGCTAACAGAACTTGAGCAATTAAATGGAAATATAGAAAATATATTGCAACCTATAGATAGTATTTTCTTACAATATCCTAAATATGTTGTAAAAAAAGAATATGAGAAATTCTTATATAATGGAAATCCAGTATCTTTTGATGCGACTACGGAGTTATTAAATGGAGACATAGCTCGGGTTCGTATATATGATGAAGCAGATAACTTTATTGGTATTTACAATGTAAATAAAGAAAATTCAACATATATAGTTGAACGATTATTTATTACAAATTAAAAATCATCACTAAAAGGAGGTTGGCGGATGCAATATATTTGTGGAAAAGAGCACATTGAATTGAACAAAGAAACAGTTGTTGCATTAGGAAATTTTGATGGTGTTCATAGAGGACATCAAAAACTACTAGAGGTAGCAAAGAACATTGCTAGTGAAAAAGGATATAAAACAGTAGTATTATCATTTTATCCTCATCCAACAAGAGTACTTATGGATGCCCCAAAACCGCTTGTAATGTCAAGAGACGATCGGAAAAATAAAATGCAACAAATGGGAATGGATTATTTTATAGAATATCCATTTACAAAAGAATTTTCAAAAATTAGTCCACGTGAATTTTTTGAAGAAATTTTATTAGAGCAATTAAAAGCGAAAATAATTGTTGTTGGACGTAATTATTTTTTTGGAAAAAATAAACAAGGTGACATTAATTTTTTACAGATGATGGGAAAAATTCATAATATAGAAATACATGTTATTGATATAGTTCAAAACGAACAAGAAATCATTTCAAGTACCCAAATACGTCAATTAATTCAAGATGGTAAAATAGTAGAAGCTGAAAAGTTATTAGGACATCCATATACAATTGTAGGAACTGTAGTACATGGGAAAAAAATTGGACGAACAATAGGATTTCCAACATTAAATGTTATAGCGGATCTAGATCGTATATATCCGCCTAATGGTGTTTATGCAACTATGGTTAAAGTAAATAAAACTGAGTATATGGGAGTTACTAATATAGGATTTAATCCAACTATAGGAAATTCTATTAAAATGATTGAAACACATTTATTTAATTTTGATAAAATGATTTATGGCGAACAAATTGAAGTTTGCTTTTATGACTATATTCGAGCGGAGAAAAAATTCGAATCTATTGAGGCGCTAAAACAGCAAATTCAACAAGATCAAGAAAAAGCACGATTTTTATTAGAAGATAAAATGAAGTAGTTTACAATGAAAATTAGGTATGATATACTATGAAAGTAGTACAAGCCGTTACTCAGTGCGTGGACACTCCGACCTCCACTTAGTGATTGGTTACATTTATTATTTATAATGGAGGAAATTAAAATGACTAAAGAATTTAAGCAAGAAATCATGGTAAAATACGGAAGAACTCCAAATGATACAGGTTCTCCAGAAGTGCAAATCGCTCTTTTAACTGAAAGAATTAATCACTTAACAGAACATTTGCGTACACATAAAAAAGATCACCATTCACGTCGTGGTTTATTCTTTATGATCGGTAAAAGAAGAGGTCTTCTTGATTACTTAATCAGAACAGACATCGCAAGATACCGTATCATAATTAAAGATCTTGGAATTAGAAAATAATTCAGTTTATAAAAAGGGTGGACAGTATCCGCCCTTTTTTGTAAATAAAAAATAAAGAGAAATGAACTTAATTGTGCAATGTTAAGCATTTTTTAGTAACTTAGAAGATGTTTAAGATTGCGCAAGTAATATTTCTCTATTCAGATACGGATAAAAAGAAAGGGAGAATGAAAATGATTAAAAATTTTTCAACAATAATAGCGGGAAGACCATTAAAAGTAGAAATTGGAAAAATGGCAGGATTAGCAAACGGAAGTGCATTAGTATCTTATGGTGAAACAACAATTTTAGCAACAGTCGTAGCAAGTGAAGCTCCAAAAGAAGGGATCGATTTTTTCCCTTTAAGTGTAAATTATGAAGAAAAGTTTTACGCAGTTGGTAAAATACCTGGAGGATTTTTAAAACGTGAAGGTCGTCCTTCAGATCGTGCTGTTTTAACATCACGTGTAATTGACCGTCCAATGAGACCACTTTTCCCAAAAGATTACCGTAATGATGTTGTACTTACTACAACAGTTATGAGTGTTGATCAAGATTGTAGTCCAGAAGTTACAGCTATGATCGCAGCGTCACTTGTAGTAGATATTTCAGATATACCATTTTATGGACCAGTAGGATCTGTGCAAGTAGGATTAATAGATGGTGAATTAATTATGAATCCTACATCAGCGCAACGAGCTATTAGTGATATGGCACTTACAGTATCATCTACTAAAGATAAGATAATGATGATAGAAGCAGGCGCAAATGAAGTAGCAGAAGATATTATGTTAGATGCTATATTTAAAGCGCACGAAGAAAATCAAGAAATAGTAAAATTTATTCAAACAATTAAAGATGAAATAGGATTACCAAAAAAATCATATATTAAAGCAGGAATTCCAGAAGAAATTTACAATGATATTACAAATATTATTGGAGATATTAGAATGGAAGAAGCTGTTTTTACAGACGACAAACAAATTCGTAATGAACAAATAAATAAATTAAAAGAAGAAGTTATTGCAAAATTAACAGAAGATGGTAAAGAAGAATATCTTGAGCATCTAGGTGAAGCTTTTTATAACTTTGAGAAAAAAACAGTAAGACGTATGATTCTAAAAGAACATAAAAGACCAGATGGGCGTGCGTTAGATCAATTACGTTCATTAAGTGCAGAAATAGATTTATTACCAAGAGTACATGGATCAGGGATGTTTACAAGAGGTCAAACACAAGTATTGACTGTGGCAACGTTAGCACCACTAGCAGATACACAAATAATTGATGGATTAGACGAACTTGAAGTTTCTAAGCGTTATATGCACCACTATAATTTCCCACCTTATTCAGTAGGAGAAGCGCGTACACCACGTGCAGCGGGTAGACGTGAAATAGGTCATGGTGCGTTAGCTGAAAGAGCATTACTTCCAGTTTTACCAACTGAAGAGGAGTTTCCATATGCAATGCGTTTAGTATCAGAAGTACTAAGCTCAAATGGTTCAACATCACAAGCAAGTATATGTGGATCGTCTTTAGCATTAATGGCAGCAGGTGTACCTATTAAAGCAGCAGTAGCAGGAATTTCAGTAGGACTTGTTACGGGAGATACAGATGATGATTTTGTTCTTTTAACTGATATACAAGGTCTTGAAGATTTCTTTGGAGATATGGACTTTAAAGTTGGTGGAACACATAAAGGTATTACTGCAATTCAAATGGATATGAAAATTTGTGGATTAACACCAGAAATTATTCGTGGTGCAATAGAGGATACTTATAAATCACGATTATTCATATTAGATGAGGTAATGGGAAAAACAATTTCAGCGCCAAAAGAAGAGCTTTCACCATATGCACCACGTATTATTCAAATAACAATTAACCCTGAAAAAATTAGTGAGGTTATTGGACCAAAAGGTCGTATGATTAATAAAATTATTGATGAAACAGGTGTTAAAATTGATATAGAAGACGATGGTCGTGTATTTATTTGTGGTACAGATGAAACAAATACGGCACGTGCTATAGAAATTATTCAAGGAATAACTAAAGAAATTGAAGTTGGAGAAGTATTTAAAGGAAAAGTTATGAGACTTATGAATTTTGGTGCGTTCGTAGAACTTGTACCAGGAAAAGAAGGTCTTGTGCATATTTCACAACTATCACATGACAGAGTAGAAAAAGTTGAAGATGTAATTGCTGTTGGTGATGAAATAGAAGTTAAAGTAATTGAAATTGATAAACAAGGACGTACAAATTTATCACATAAAGTATTGGTGCAAAAGCCTAAAAATGAAACATCAGTAGGAGAATAAATTAAATGGGTATCTGTAATATACAGGTACCCCTCTCTTATTGCATAATATATAGAATATACAAAATAATATTATTAAATCTTTAATAAAACTTATATCAAAAAATATGTATATTCATAGCTTCTGAATTTTAGATATTAAAAAAACTTGAAAAATTCATAGAATACAGTGTAAGTATTCGTCCAAGTTACATATATGTTAGATAATTATGTATTAAATTTTATATTGAATTTTATATAGAGGGTGAAATTATTTTAATTAAGCTGAAACAAAACAATATCACAAAAAAGAAAATAGCTAAAAGTTTTGCAGAAGGGTTTTATGAAGATCCTTTATATGTAAAAGTATTGCCAGATGAAAAAACACGGTTGCAAATATTACAAATATTTTTCAGAATATATATTGATATATATGGTAAATATGGAGATGTAGTTGCAACTTCTGAAGATTTAGGTGGATTAGCATATATTTTTTATGAAGAGCGTTTTAAAAATAATTGGATAATTATTAAAGATAGTTGTTGTAGTATTTTTCGTGTCCTAGATTTATTGAAATTTATGAATATACGTGAAATTTATCATATGTTTAAGTCACTTAAAAGAGTATCAAGACGATGGATTAATAGTAATATAGAAAGTGATTATATTCATTTAGATTTAATTGTTGTTAAAGAAGAAGCTAGAGGGCATGGAAAATGCAAACAAATTATAGGGTATATTATTAATGAAGCATCAACTAAAAATATCCCTATAACTTTAGAAACTCAAAATCCATGCAATGTAGAGATGTATAAACATTTTGGATTTGAAGTAGTTGAAGTAATGGATGCAGATGATAGTATGCGTTACTGTATGATGAAAAAACTATAAAATAAGACAGATTGCATTTGCAATCTGTCTTATTTTTTTTGTTAATCATTAATACCTTCAGGTTTAATATGAAGTGTCTGTGTTGGAAATGCAATTTCAATATTATGCATTTTTGCAATTGACATTAACTGAAAATTAACATCTTGAACTACAGAAGAGTAGCCTTTTAAATCAACATTTGGAGTAAAATATTGGATAATAATATTTAATGAAAAATCACCATAATTATCAAAATATACAAGCAATGTATCATTTTCAATAGCGCTAATATTTAATAATTGCTCATATACAGAATCAATAAATGCTTTTAATGATTCTTCAGATGTTGAATAGGTTACGCCTAAACTCATACGGCGACGTCTTTTTGGCATAGTTGACCAGTTTAAAATATTATCATTAGCTAGCGTTGAGTTTGGCACAATAACTAAACCTTGCTCAAATGTACGAATACGTGTACTTCTAAAGCTTACGTCTTCTACAATACCTTCCAATGAGTCAACAGCAATCCAATCACCTATAGTAAAAGGAGTATCAATCATTAAAACAATACCACTCATAACATTAGTTAAAGTATCTTTAGCAATTAATGTTATCGCAGCACCGGCAATACCAAAACCAGTCAGTAAATCACCTAGGTTTGTAAACTGAGCAATAATCATACCTACACCAATTACCATTACAATTACTTTGAATAGTTTAGATGTAAAGCGAATGAGTAATGCATTATCAAGTAGTGTGAATTTTGAGCCAATACGAATAAGTAGATTCTCATAAATGTCTACAAAACAATAAGCAAGCCATATAAGTCCAATGATGAACAAAATAGTCATCGCTTGATTTAGTAAATGTATCGGAATAATTGCGAGTTCAATTTCTAAGTCACCTATAACAAGTGGTGGCTGCGTAGTATTTGTTAATCTAATTATTGGAGAAACAAGTAAAGTGAAATATCCGCCTAATAGTAACCACATATAACTTAGAGGTCGTTCTAAAAGTAATGTCATTTCATCTAAAAGTTCGCCAAATTTATTCGTGCGTTTTCTTAGAAATTGCAATACAAATTTATTAATAAATTTTCGAAGTAGAATAAATGTAATGAAAATCAAAAATGCTACAGCTAATTTAACATAAAATTGATATGCAAAATCAATATGCAAAATAGTATTAAACATAAAACAGTCCTTTCTTCTATTAAATCTTTATGATATAGTATGCCAAGTACCCGAATTTATTATAAAGATTATTCGGTAATAAGTCAAAGTATTTTATAGGCAAAAAATAGTAATTTATGTTATAATTAATTGTAAGAATATTGAATAAAGAGGTACAATAATAATGTATTTGTCACAATATCTAAAAATAGATGAAAACTTATCATTTAAGGAATTTAAGCAATTTAAAATAAAAAACAACATAAAGGTAAAAAATGTTTATTTGCTTTGTACTGCATCAATGAAAAATGAATTATTTGAAATTATAGAGGGTACAATGTTAACAAAGAAATATTCAGATTGCTATTTAATCGCAATTAGTGAAGATAAGGAGTGGATAATTACTCAACTTATTCATATTGTAGATTCTTTGTATAGAAAACAAACTACAAAGTATGAGTGTTTAAAAACAGAGTAGGGAGAGGTGTATAGTGGCAATACTAGGAATAATTGTAAATATACTAGGTTATTTTTTAGTAATCTGTCTAATCATTCTATTTGCGATTATAGGAAGTATACTTTTTTTGCCAATTGGATATGATGTTGTTATTGAGAAATATAATAACTTGTCATCGGAGGGTACTATTAGCTTATTTTGTATAATAACAATTAAGTATGAATATGAAGAAACAAATGGCTGGATGGATATTCGGATATTTGGAATTTCAATAAAAAAAATAGCATTAGGAGCAATGCCTACTGAAACTAATACCGATTGGGATTTGTCAAAATTGAAAAAACAACCATGGCATAAAGAAAAAAGTAGAGCCGAAAGTACAGATATAGATAAAGAAGAAAATAGTCCAATAGATAAAAAGATAGATAACGAAATAAGTAATTCTGAAAATAAAGAGGTAGATCAAGAAATAAGCAAGCTTGAAAATAAAGAGATAGATCAAGAAATAAGCAAGCTTAAAAATAAAAAGATAGATCAAAAAATATGTAAGCCTAAAAATATAGATAAAGAGATGAGTAGCTTCCCAAATAAAAAGCCAGATAAGGAAAAAAGTAGATTTAACAATAAAGAAGTAAATAAGAAAAGATATAAGTTTAAAAATAAAGAAATAAAGAAAGAAATAAGTAAATCAAAAAATAAAGATATAAATGATGATATGTCTAGAAGCGTTTTAGATTGGATAAAAATAATATATGATGTATGGCAACAACCACAAAGACCTATTTTTTTCCGGGAAGTATTTAAACTTATAAAAAATATTTTCAATCAAATTAAACCAAAATATATCTTTTTTAATGTATGTATAGGAAAAGATAATGCTGCTGACACAGGAGAATTGATTGCGCAATTAATGATTTTATATCCATGGTTGCATAAATATGGAACTGTTGAGGGAAATTATATTCAAAAGGGTATATGGGGAGATGTTGAGGTAAAAGGAAGTATACGATTATATTGTTTTATTAAAATAATTATTAAATTTGCTATAAAAAAAGAAGTAAGAGAATATGTAAAAATCATATTAGATAAAGGGCAGGTAAAAACAAATGGAATCTAAACTTAATAACAATTTAGAAGGATTATTAGAAAAGTTAGAAAATTTTTTAAATACAAAAACAGTAGTAGGTGAACCAATTCATATAGGTGAAACTATTTTAGTACCATTAGTGGATGTAGCATTTGGAGTTGGTGTAGGTGCAAGTGCAGCTGCAAAAATGCAAGAAAAAACAAAAAATAAAGAAAAACAAATTGATGGTGGCAGTGATGCCGGTGCAGGTGGATTAGGTGCAAAGATAACACCTAGTGCAATGCTTGTAATTCAAAATGGGACAACTCAGTTAATAAATATAAGATCTCAAGATAGTTTAAGTAAAATTATAGATATGGTTCCAGGGATTATTTCTAACATACCAGACGTTGTTTCAAAAATTGTTCCAAATGATAATGTGCAAACTAAAAAGAAAAAAACTGCACAAAGTGATGAATATCATAATTTAGATAATTAATAATAGTTGAAAACAATAGTTATAACAAAATATATAGTAAAAAGAGTATACTAAAAATATATAATAAAAGTATATAGTAAAAAAGAGTATACTAAAAAATATATAATAAAAAGTATGTAGTGAAAAATATATAGAAAAAAAAGGTGATACAACAGTTAACTTATAGTTAATCGTTGTATCACTTTTTTTGTTAAACATTGAATCTAAATAAAATAATGTCACCATCTTTAACGATGTATTCTTTACCTTCTAAACGAACAAGTCCTTTTTCTTTAGCAGCAGTATATGTTCCTGAAGATACTAAATCATCAAAGTTTACTATTTCGGCACGTATAAATCCACGTTCAAAATCAGAGTGAATTTTTCCAGCTGCACCAGGTGCTTTAGTACCCTCTGTAATAGTCCATGCACGAACTTCTTTAGGACCAGCAGTAAGATAGCTGATTAATCCAAGTAATTTATAACTTGCTGCAATTAAACGTTCGAAACCAGTATCATGAACGCCTAAATCTTCAAGGAAAATTGCTTTTTCTTCATCATCTAAGTCAGCAAGTTCTTGTTCGATTTGCGCACAAATTACAAAAACCTCAGAATTTTCAGATGCGGCATATTCACGAACAACTTGAACGTAAGCATTATCGCCAACAACTAAATCATCTTCAGAAACGTTACAAGCATAAAGAACAGGTTTTGCACTGATTAAGCCTAAAGAAATAATGAATTTATCTTTTTCATCATCTTCGCCAAGTAAGTTACGTGCTGGAATACCATCTTCAAGAAGTTTATATATTTCTTTGAGGATAACAAGTTCATTTGCAGCTGTTTTATCATTTTTTGCAATTTTTGTTGATTTTGAAATACGACGTTCTAGAACTTCCATATCTGAGAAGATAAGTTCTAAGTTAATTGTTTCAATATCGCGAAGTGGATCAACTGTTTTATCGACATGAATGATATTATCATTTTCAAAACAACGAACAACTTGTACAATAGCGTCTACTTCTCTAATATGTGATAGGAATTGGTTTCCAAGACCTTCACCTTTACTTGCTCCTTTTATAAGACCTGCAATGTCAACAAACTCTACAGCAGCTGGTAATATTTTTTCAGAGTTATATAGTTGACGTAATGTTTCTAATCTAGTATCAGGTACAGATACAACACCTATATTTGGTTCGATAGTACAAAATGGATAGTTTGCAGATTCCGCACCTGCTTTTGTTAGAGCATTAAAAAGTGTACTTTTA